>CAZNHL010000054.1:0-30606 GCA_964572965.1 uncultured Bifidobacteriaceae bacterium | reverse complement strand
GGAGAGTAGGTCGTTGCCAACCTTATTTACAAAGTACATAGGGGAATGTTCGGAAAATGATACAAGAAATAGAAGTCCTGTCCCGCAATTATTGCGGGACAGGACTTTTTTTATGCCCCAAATCTTGTTGCTAAGTGTCAGGTGGTTGTTGTTAGGGAGAAAGCGGATCAAAACCAAAAGTTGTGGAGTATTTAATAAATGTTGATTTTTGTGAGGAATAATTTTTCACATGAACGATAGTTATAAAAGCCTGATCGACTTGATCCGGAATAAAGCGGATCAAAATGCCATATAACCAACAGACCGCCAAACCCGCCCCGCCTTTACACACTTTTTATACTGCTATCCTTAAACCTGGAAGGGAAACTTCGGAAAAACAGATGTATTGTTAACAATAAGATAACACTATGGTTGGGTTTAGTGCCTTTATGATGTGTTACCTTTGAGCTATTGTTAAGTAATATTTTACCAGCACAACGGATATGAGGGGATTAACACTAATAGCCGCTATTTTAACAGTTACCACTTTTGTAAGGGCCCAGGATACATTATATATTTATGAAGGTGGGTCTGTGACATATAAGCAATCTGTCAATAAGATTGATAGCATTACTTTTATAAAACCAAATTCTCAAACAGGAACAGGGCAAATGGTCAGTTTGTCAGGCAATCTGACAACTCAAACGCTTGATGCTGGTAAGAGGTATGTACTGACAGGCTTTGTATATGTACAAAGTGGTAATACATTGACAATTCCAGCAGGAACAGTCATATTCGGAGATTACTCTACGAAGGGAAAACTAATAATAAACAGAGGAGGGAAGTTGATTGCTAATGGGACGGCTACCAACCCTATCGTTTTTACATCTCAACAACCTGCAGGATACAGAAATGCAGGAGATTGGGGAGGAATTGTTATTTGTGGAAAAGCTCCCAATAATCAGGGGGCTACAATAGCTATGGAGGGACCGGCAGATTTTTCAGTCTCAAATGGGACGGATAATGGTCTTTATGGAGGAACGGATGAGGATGATAATTCCGGATCTTTAAAATATGTTCGTATAGAATATGCGGGTATAGCTTATGCTCCTAATTTAGAGTTGAATGGCTTGACACTTTGTTCTGTGGGATCAGGTACAACGATAGACCATGTTCAGGTTTCATTTTCTTTAGATGATTCTTTTGAATGGTTTGGCGGTAGTGTAAATGCCAAATATCTTGTTGCCTATAAAAGTTGGGATGATGATTTTGATACCGATTTGGGGTATCATGGCAAAGTGCAGTTCGGCGTTGCTTTCAGAGACCCTACAATGGCAGATCAGTCAGGATCGAAAGGATTTGAATCTGACAATGATCAAACCGGCTCTACTTTTACACCTCAGACTTCAGCGCTGTTTTCCAATATGTCACTTTTAGGGCCTTATGTGTTTGCGGCCAGAAATGCTGATAGTACACTGAATTCAGGGAATATCAGTGCTAATTTTCAGTATGCTGCGCATTTGAGAAGAAATTCTGCTCAGGGTATTTATAATTCGTTACTAATGGGCTTTCCCACAGGAATCAATTTTGAAAAGACTAGTGGCTCATTAAAGGTGAAAAATGACTTAATCGGTGCTTTCAAAACAGGGCCTGCTTTATTTACAGCTGGTAATGGCAATGATACAACCAGTTTCGTAGCATATAATACCTGGACAAGTACTAAGAAAGTGACAGATGTTTTAGCGAGCATTTCTGTAGAAAAAGATGCAGGCTTTTTGTCTGCAACATCGCCAGCTTTAACGGGAGCAGTTTTCAGTGGAAATGGGTTAACAGATTCTTTCTGGACACCAACAACATATAGAGGAGCATTTGGGACTACACCGGATGCTGCGTGGAATTGGAACAGTGGTTGGTTGAATTTTGATCCGCAGAATACGCAGTACTAGATTTCTTTATTACTCAAATTGAATTTTAATCGTTATGTATAAAATTTTACAATTAAGTGTCTTCATGATGCTCCTGCTTGGATTCGATAGTGTTCAGGCCCAAAGTAATTTATATTTCAGAGGGAGTTCCGGGGAGTTAACAACCATTCCTGTGAGTTCTGTTAAGAATCTTACATTTAGCAATGGCCATATTAATGTCAATAAGCAGGATGGGAACACCAGTATTTTTGGATATAGTAGTCTGCGTTATTTTTCTTTTAGTGATTTGGCTACGGGCATTGAGCCATCAATTATAGAAGGAAGTAATAGTATTGTAGTTTATCCTAATCCGGTTACAGATGTGCTGATCTTACGCTCTGATATACAGTTAAAATCTGTAAAAGCAGAATTCTTTGATTTACTGGGAAATGCTGTTGTTAGTGGTTTGTATGGAAGTGAGGGGCTCTTTACCAGAATTGATCTGAGTCAGTTAACAGCAGGTTTGTATGTGTGCAGAATTACGGCAGATGGTCAGGTTAAAACTGTAAAAATTATCAAGAATTAATTAGTAGAATATAATGAAGAAGGTATTAATATTTATTGTAAGTATCCTAGCTGCAAGTTTAATACAGGCGCAGGATACGCTATACATCTACGAGGGAGGAAATGTGACATACAAACAATCAGTAGCAAAGATTGACAGTATGACTTTTATCAAGCCAAAATTGGTGGTAAATCCGGGAGGGCCAACTCCATTATCTGGTAATTTAGTAACACAAACGCTTGATGCTAACAAACAATATTTATTGAATGGTCTTGTGTATGTACAAAGTGGTAATACGCTTACAATTCCTGCCGGTACTGTGATAATGGGCGATAAAGCTTCCAAAGGTGCTTTGGTGATAAACAGAGGAGGCAAGCTAATTGCAAATGGTACTGCAGCCAAACCAATTGTTTTTACATCAAGTGCTCCTGCCGGATATAAAAAACCAGGTGATTGGGGAGGAATTGTTATTTGTGGGAAAGCTCCTAATAATCAGGGGACAACAATTGCAATGGAAGGCCCAACAGATTTTTCTGTAAGTAGCGGTACTGATAATGGTCTTTATGGTGGTAGTGATGAAGCAGATAACTCCGGGTCTTTGAAATACATTCGTATTGAATATGCTGGTGTTGCTTATGCTCCGAATAAAGAGATCAATGCCTTGTCATTATGCTCTGTAGGGTCTGGTACAACTATTGATCATATTCAGGTTTCTTTTTGCGGTGATGATGCTTTTGAATGGTTTGGAGGAACTGTAAATGCTAAGTATCTGGTATCATATACAGCTTGGGATGACGACTTCGATACCGATTTGGGATATCATGGCAAAGTGCAGTTCGGCGTTGTTTTCAGAGATCCTGTTATGGCAGATCAGACGGGATCTAACGGGTTTGAATCTGATAATGATCCAGCAGGAACTTCTCTGACTCCACAAACAACAGCTCAGTTTTCAAATATTTCGATTTTAGGACCTTATGTTTTTGCTGCACGCAATGTTGTCGATAGCTCATTGGTTGCCGGGAATATCAATGCTAATTATCAAAATATTGCTCATTTAAGAAGAAATTCTGCACAGGGAATTTATAATTCGGTGCTTTTAGGCTTTAAAACAGGTATTAACTTTGAGAAGACAAGTGGTATATTAAAGGTTAAAAATAATGTAATAGGGGTTTTTCAAACCAGAGCATCTTTCACATCCGGGATGGGTAACGATACAACAGGTTTTGTAGCATCAAACACATGGACAAGTACTAAGAAAGTCACTGATGTTTTGGCTAGTATTTCAGTTGTGAAAGATGCCGGATTTTTGGCCCCAGCATCACCAGCTTTGACTGGCGCAGTTTTTAGTGGTAATGGATTGACAGATTCATTCTGGACTCCTACGACATACAGAGGTGCATTTGGAACTACACCAGATGCAGCATGGAATTGGAATAGTGGCTGGTTAAATTTTGATCCCCAGAATACGCAATATTAGATTTTAGTAAATATAGAAAACCTCGTTTAACAGCGAGGTTTTTTTATGTTTTTAAGTTGCCTGCAACAATGGTCCAGCTACTGTTTGGTGAGTAAGGAGCTGTAAATTGTACTTTTTCTTCAGTGATAGGATGTACGAAACTAATAGAGTAGGAGTGAAGGCTAATTCCGCCTTCTTTATTGGAACGGTCGAAGCCGTATTTTAAATCACCTTTGATTGGGCTTCCTGTAGCTGAAAGCTGGCATCTGATCTGATGTGTCCGTCCTTCCCGCGGCCTGATCTCCAATAGATAATAACTTGTAGTCTTTTTTAAAACTTCATAATCTAAACTACACTTTTTTGATTCAGGAACTTTGGTGTCGTATGCCTTCGATTTATTGTTTTTCGAAGTATGGATTAGGTAATGAGTTAAAGAGCCTTTAGCGTTTGGAAGTACACTTTTAACTAATGCGTGATAAACCTTTTCTGTAGTACGTTCGGCAAATTGTTTGCTGAGTGAAGCTGCTGCCTGTGGTGTTTTTGCAATAACAAGGGCACCGCTTACAGCTTGGTCTATTCGATGTACCACTGCGATATAAGGTTTGGGAATACCTCTGTTTTTGAAGTAGCTATGAAGTAGAAATCCAATGTTTTTGGGGTTGGAAACGGCATCATGGCTGATGATTCCGCAAGGCTTATTGACAACAATTAGGTTGTTGTCTTCATAGATAATGCTGAAAGTCATTTTCAAAGCTAAGTAAAATCATACATTGTTTGTTATTTTTCAAGATAAAGGGAACAAATTTGCCAGATACTTTGTAAATTTGTAGGATAGAACTGGTCTAAATAATTCAAATTGCTATATGGCGCAAGATATTCTGGACGAAATAACCTCAAGTGAGTATAAATATGGTTTTGTAACCAATATTGAGGCAGACGAAGCTCCTAAGGGCTTGGATGAGAGCACTGTGAGGTTTATTTCTGCAAAGAAAAATGAACCTGAGTGGATGTTGGAATGGCGTTTAAAGGCTTTCCGTCACTGGAAAACTTTAACTGAGCCACATCACTGGGTGAATGTACAATTCCCTCCGATCAATTATCAGGATATTATATACTATTCTGCTCCTAAACAAAAGGTGTCTTTAAACAGTCTGGATGAGATAGATCCTGAGTTGAGAGCTACCTTTGAGAAACTAGGGATTTCACTTGATGAACAAAAACGTTTGTCTGGTGTGGCGGTAGATGCTGTAATCGATTCAGTATCGATCACAACTACTTTCAAAGATAAGTTAGGGGAAATGGGTATCATCTTCTGCTCTATGAGTGAAGCAATCGAACATCACCCTGACCTGGTAAAGAAATATATTGGTACAGTAGTGCCAATGACTGATAACTACTTTGCAGCATTGAACTCGGCAGTATTCTCTGATGGTTCATTCTGCTACATTCCGAAAGGCGTTCGTTGCCCGATGGAATTGTCTACTTACTTCCGTATCAACGCGGCAAACACAGGTCAGTTTGAAAGAACTTTGCTGATTGCTGATGAAGGTGCTTATGTAAGTTACCTTGAGGGCTGTACAGCTCCTATGCGTGACGAAAATCAGTTACACGCTGCGGTAGTTGAACTGGTTGCTCATGACAGAGCAGAGATCAAGTATTCTACGGTACAAAACTGGTATCCTGGAGATAAAGATGGTAAAGGTGGTATCTATAACTTCGTTACAAAACGTGGTATGTGTGCCGGTGAATCTTCTAAAATCTCATGGACACAGGTAGAAACAGGTTCTGCAATTACATGGAAATATCCTTCCTGTATTTTGAAAGGGGATAATTCTATTGCTGAATTTTATTCAGTAGCAGTTACAAATAACATGCAGCAGGCAGATACCGGAACGAAGATGATTCACATTGGTAAAAACACCAAGAGTCGTATCGTTTCAAAAGGTATTTCTGCTGGCAAGAGCCATAACTCATACAGAGGTTTGGTAAAAGTTGGTTCTAAAGCTGACAATGCAAGAAACTTCTCTCAATGTGATTCATTGTTGATGGGTGATCAATGTGGCGCTCACACTTTCCCATACATTGAGGTAGATAACAAAACTGCTCAGGTTGAGCATGAAGCAACTACTTCTAAAATTGGTGAAGACCAGATTTTCTACTGTAACCAACGTGGTATCGATACTGAACAGGCTGTGGCATTGATTGTAAATGGTTACTGTAAAGAAGTATTGAACCAGTTGCCAATGGAATTTGCTGTAGAAGCTCAAAAGCTTCTGGCTATCTCATTGGAAGGTTCTGTAGGGTAATTATCTATAAAGAAAGAGGGTAAGGGATTCCTGGACTTCGGATAAAACAAAAAAATTGAATTAGGAAAAAGTGTAGATGACGGTTTTAACTTACCATTCATCATTTACCATTTATAATTGATAGAAATGCTGAAGATTTCAAATTTACAAGCGAGAATAGGGGAAAAGGAAATATTGAAAGGCTTAAACCTTGAAGTAAAACCAGGTGAAGTACACGCGATCATGGGACCTAACGGTGCCGGAAAATCTACTTTGGCTTCTGTACTTTCAGGCCGTGAAGCGTACGAAGTAACAGGTGGTTCTGTAGAATTCAGAGGTCAGGATTTATTGGATCTTTCTCCTGAAGACAGAGCAAGAGAAGGTGTTTTCATGGCTTTTCAGTATCCTGTGGAAATTCCTGGTGTTAGTACTACTAATTTCCTGAAGACAGCTGTAAATGAAGTAAGAAAATACAGAGGCCAGGAGCCATTGGATTCTATTTCTTTCCTTAACCAAATGAAAGAGAAAATGAAGTTGGTTGAAATCGATCAGTCTTTGTTGAGCCGTTCATTGAATGAAGGGTTCTCTGGTGGTGAAAAGAAAAGAAATGAAGTATTCCAGATGGCAATGCTTGAACCTAAATTGGCAATCCTTGATGAAACTGACTCTGGTTTGGATATTGATGCATTGAGAATTGTTGCCAATGGTGTAAATCAGTTGAAGAGCAAAGACAATGCTTTCATAGTGGTAACTCACTACCAGCGTTTGCTTGATTACATCGTGCCTGATTTTGTACACGTGTTATATAATGGTCGTATTGTGAAGTCGGGAACAAAAGAACTGGCTTTGGAGCTTGAAGAAAAAGGTTACGACTGGATCAAAGAAGAAAATAAAGAACTCATTTAGTCTTGAGTCTTGAGGTATGAGTCTTGAGAACTTAACATTCATACCTCAATATTAGATTTTCTCAATACCCAAGACTAACGACTCATTACTAAGATGGCAAGTGTAGATTTAAAAGAAGCATTAGTAAATAAATTCTCTTCATTCGAAAAAAGTTTGAATGGTCATGCAGCAACACCTTTACATCAGGTGCGCAAGCAGGCTTTGGAAGCTTTCAATACATTGGGCTTTCCAACGATCAAGCATGAAGAGTGGAAATATACCAATGTAGCAGCTGCTGTTAAAGCGGACTATACATTGGCGCAGGAAGAAAAATTAACGTCTGCTGATATTGAGCAATTCCTTATCCCGGGCCTTGAAGCAAATATCTT
Source organism: uncultured Bifidobacteriaceae bacterium (assembly GCA_964572965.1). Taxonomy (GTDB): domain Bacteria; phylum Bacteroidota; class Bacteroidia; order Cytophagales; family UBA9547; genus CAZNHL01. Next base: position 23,143 of record CAZNHL010000054.1, on the reverse strand, counting down.
GGTATTTGTAAATGGAGTGTTGGATAAGAGTTTGTCTAAAATTATCTCTTCTGAGAAGGAATTGATTGTTAAAGACCTGGCTGATGCGATTGACTCAGAAACTGAGTTGGTAAACCAATATCTTGGTAAGCTTACAGATAATAAAACTGAGGCTTTCACTGCATTGAGCACTGCTTACGCTCAGCATGGTGCTTTCATTAAAGTTCCTGACAATAAAGTGGTAGAAAATCCGGTGTTGTTGTTGTTCATCCACGATGCACGTCAGGGAAATACACTGATTTTACCACGAAACTTGTTTGTAGTTGGTAAAAATGCGCAGGTAAAAGTATTTGAAAATTACCATACACTTGGTACAAACATCAGCTTTACCAATGCGGTAACGGAGATTGTTGTTCGTCAGGATGCGGTAGTTGATTATTATAAAATTCAGAATGATACTGAAAATGCTCATTTCGTAGGAACTACACAGGTAAAACAGGTTGAAAAATCTGTGTTCAGTGCTGTGACTATTACTTTGAGCGGTGGTATTATCAGAAATAACCTGAATCTGGTTTTAGGTGCTGAACATTGCGAAGCTCACATGTACGGTTTGTACATGGTAGATGGCAATACGCACATCGATAACCACACTGTTGCTGACCATGCTTTCCCTAATTGCGAAAGTAATGAGTTGTACAAAGGTGTATTGAACGGTTCTTCGACAGGCGTTTTCAATGGTAAGATCTTTGTTCGTAAAGATGCTCAGAAGACAAATGCATTCCAGTCGAACAAGAACATTCTTTTGTCACAAGACGCTTCGGTGAATACAAAACCACAGTTGGAGATTTTTGCAGATGATGTAAAATGCTCACATGGCTGTACTATCGGGCAGCTGGACGATGAAGCATTGTTCTACCTGAGAGCAAGAGGAATTGGCGAAGAATCTGCCAAGTCTTTATTGGTACACGCTTTTGCAGCTGATGTACTAAGTTTTGTGAAGATTGACGTGTTGAGCGAATATCTTGACAAACTGATTACGGAACGTCTGTACAAGTAGTCTTGAGTAGTGAGTCTTGAGTCTTGAGATAAGAGATAATAGACTTGAGATTGGAGTTTGCAGGTGACTGTTCAATATCAAAGCTCTCCCTATTCTCTATTCGCTAATGACTAACACCTAACGATCAAGACATGGAACTTGAAACTAAATTAGATATAGATAAAATACGCGACGACTTTCCTGTCCTTTACAGAGAAGTAAATGACAAGCAGTTGGTGTATTTTGACAATGCTGCTACCACTCAAAAACCTGTGCAGGTATTGGAAGCATTGACTGATTATTATGTGAATCTCAATGCCAATATCCACAGAGGAATTCATACCCTTGCTGAAGAAGCTACAGCAGCATTTGAAGAAACCAGGAAAGCAATGCAGGCTTTCCTGAATGCAAAACACAAAGAAGAAATCATTTTTGTACGTGGCGTAACAGAAGCTGTCAACCTGGTGGCATCTACTTACGGTAAAGCCAACGTAAAGGCTGGTGACGAAGTGGTAATCTCTACCATGGAGCACCATTCTAACATCGTGCCATGGCAAATGCTTTGTGAGGAAAAGGGCGCTACATTGCGCGTGATTCCAATCAACGATGCAGGCGAAATCATTTTCGAGGAATACGAAAAGCTTTTAACAGATAAGGTTAAGATTGTTTCAATTGTACATGCATCTAATGCATTGGGAACAATCAACCCGATTGCACGCATTGTAAAAGCTGCGCATGCGAAAGGGATCCCTGTATTTGTTGATGGGGCACAATCTAGCTCTCACATTGAAATTGATGTACAGGAGCTTGATGTTGACTTCTTTGCACTTTCTGGCCATAAGATTTATGCACCAACAGGTGTAGGAGTACTTTATGGTAAAAAAGAATTACTGGAAGCAATGCCTCCATATATGGGTGGCGGCGAAATGATCAGAGAGGTGACTTTCGCTAAAACTACTTATAACGATCTCCCATTTAAATTTGAGGCTGGTACTCCTAATATTGCCGATGTAGTGGCAATGAAAGCTGCGGTCGATTATATCCAGGAGCTGGGTAAAACAAATATAGCTGCTTATGAGCAAGAGTTGTTGGAGTATACCACTGAAAAGTTATTACAGATTCCGGGCTTAAGAATAATTGGTACTGCTAAAGAAAAAGTAAGTATTGCTTCTTTTGTGGTTGAAGGCGTTCACCATCAGGATCTGGCTATTTTGCTTGACAAAGAAGGTGTGGCTGTACGTACGGGACACCACTGTACACAACCTTTAATGGAACGTTTCGGGATTACGGGAACTACTCGTGCTTCTTTTTCCTTTTATAATACGATAGAAGAAATCGACATCTTCATTACAGCTTTGAAGAGAGCTGTTGATATGTTGCGATAAACAGAACAGAATGTCAATCAACGAAATACAAGACCAGATCATAGAAGAGTTTGCCTATTTTGACAATTGGGCTGACAAATATGAATTCATTATCGAGTTGGGCAAAAAAATGCCGGCTTTAGATGCTGAATATAAGGTCGATGCAAATAAAATTAAAGGTTGCCAGTCAAATGTCTGGATTATTGCAAACTTAGAAGGCGATAAAATTGTTTACCATGCAGACAGTGATTCTGTGATCGTAAAGGGTCTTGCAAGTTTGCTGGTGAGGGTACTTTCTGGTCAGACTCCCGATGATATCATCAATTCGGATTTATATTTCATCGAGAAAATTGGAATGACACAGCACCTTGCGCAGACACGTTCAAATGGGCTGCTGTCTATGTTAAAACAAATGAAATTTTACGGAATGGCATATAAAGCCAAGTTAGCGTAATGGAAGAAAATACAGAGACAAACAATGTCGTAATGACGGAAGATGAGTTGAAGGAAAAAGTCCTGGATGCAATCAAGCAAGTCTATGACCCTGAAATTCCTGTAAATATATTTGACCTGGGCCTGATCTACGATATCAATGTATATCCGGTAAATAATGTATATGTGCTGATGACATTAACTTCTCCGGCATGCCCGTCTGCAGGGCAAATTCCTGGTGAAGTAGAACAAAACATCAAAAAAATTGAAGGTGTGAACACTGTAAGTGTTGAGCTTACCTTCGACCCACCATACAGCCAGGAAATGATGTCTGAAGTGGCAAAACTGGAACTGGGATTTATGTAATCTTTCAGATTGAAAAATTACAAAATTTAAAGATTGAGGGAATCAGTAAACCTTAATTTTAAAATCTTCGAATCTTTCAATCAATAATCTTAAAATTTTCGAATCTTATAATATAAAATCAAATAATATGTATCCACTTGAAATGGTTGCCCCAATGATCGGAGAGTTGACTGCTGTTGGCTTTGATTCATTGCAAACTGCTGATCAGGTTACTGACAATATTCAAAAAGAAGGAACTACACTGGTTGTTATCAATTCAGTATGTGGTTGTGCGGCACGTAATGCACGTCCGGCTGCTAAAACGGCTGTAACATCAGCTGCTGCTAAACCAGACAGAATTGTTACTGTATTTGCAGGTGTTGACAAAGATGCAGTAAACAAAGCGCGTGAGTTCATGTTGCCATACCCTCCATCTTCTCCATCTATGGCATTGTTCAAAAATGGCGAATTGGTACACATGATCGAGCGTCACCATATTGAAGGACGTTCTGCTGACATGATCGCAGAAAACCTTTTGATGGCTTTCGAAGAATATTGCGCTAAATAATATTGATGCTGTAGAGACGCGATTAATCGCGTCTCTAGCAAGCGAATCGAACGGGCTAAACTTCACTGGAAGTTTAGCCCGTTCTTTTTTGGGGTGCTCCGCTGGCGGCCAGTCCCCGGAAACTACATTTCATAAACAAAAATAAAGGAGGGGGCTGGTCGATGACCTTTCAATCTAACCTTCTTTAGTACTTATTTTTAATAATTTATTCTTATTTTGGACGTCAGAGAATGTATTCAAGAATAAGATGATCCAGAATCCAGAAGCCCCGAAATTACGAATTCAGTTGATTGATGCCATCCGGGGTTTTGCCCTTGCCGGAATTTTATTGCTGCATGCCATTGAACATTTTGACCTGATACAATATCCTGAAAGTACAGGATTATTGACAATCCTTGACCCTTGGGTAACGAAGGTGACCTTTTTTATTTTTGCAGGAAAGTCTTATTCTATTTTCTCTATTCTTTTTGGATTGAGTTTTTTCATTCAGTTGCAAAATCAGGCAGAAAAAGGTGAGCCGTTTACTTTACGCTTTGTCTGGCGTTTATGTGTATTGTTTGTATTAGGGTACATCTTGTCGTTAGTTTATATCGGTGAAATTTTGACACTGTTTGCTTTACTAGGTTTGCCCTTAGTGTTTTTTCAACGATTGGGTAATAAAGTATTACTTTTTATGGCGGCTCTTTTAATTGCTCAGCTTCCAACTCTGTATCTTACCTTCTTGTCTTTCAAGGATACCGATTTTGTTTTTCAGCAAGACTGGTCAGCCTGGGCAGATGTAACAACAACATTTAGTGAAGGGTCATTTTTAGAAGTTATCAAATTCAATGCATTTAAAGGGCATTTAGCTAAATGGCAGTTTATGATTAATGAAGGCCGTTATTTACAAATTACAGGTTTACTCACTTTAGGCTTGGTACTTGGCCGCAAGCGTTATTTTGAAAATGCCGCACAATATGGTCGCGAAGTTGTAATCGTCTTTTTTGTGAGTATTCTGGCCTGGTCTGTATTTTATGGCTCGTCGTTTATAATCCCGCTTTTAAACCTGAAAGAAACACAAGCAATTTTGCTTTCTATGCTGAGTGCTTCATATAGTACTTTTGCTTTCACCATTGTGTTGCTGAGCGGTTTTGTTTGGCTTTATTTGAACTGGATTGCCGGAGGTTTGTACAATGTACTGGCGGCTTTCGGTAGAATGAGCCTGAGCAATTATATTATCCAGCCATTGATTGGTGTGCCTTTTTTCTATGGTTTTGGATTAGGGATGTATACGTATTTAGGAGTAACCTACAGCATTATCTTTGGGTTCATATTCCTTGCTGCTCAGCTTTATTTCAGCAAGGCATGGATAAAGCGTTTTTATTATGGTCCGGCAGAATGGCTGTGGCGAGCTTTAACTTTTTTTGATTTCAAGCAGAAGTTTAAAAGGTAATCTAATGAATAGGAATGGGCTTAAGCCCATTCCTATTCATTAGATTACTTCCCATTTTCCAGTAACTGCGCCCCTTTAGCTCCTTCCTTCTCTATGAACCAAGAAGAACCCAGTTTCCAGTTAAGAGACAAGCTTACTACGCGGTTGTCCCAGCGGTAGAGGTGGTCAGCTTTATAACCGTCGTATTCAGTGTTACCACTGTATTTGAATGTGTAGAAGATATCCTGGAAATTAAGTTTTACAGAACCGCGCCCGCCAAACAAGTTCTTTTTGATACCTAGTGACAGCATACCCAGCTGGTTATTGATCGTGTAGCCTACAAGTTGTGGTGCGGTATATTGAGCGGTCAGCTCGGCGCTGAACCCTTTAGGTAATGTTATGTCTTGAGTGGTATTGAAAGTGGCGTTGATATAACGGTTGTCGATTGTCGTTTTGGTATTTGACAGATAACCCCGCAGGTGGTTCTGGTATACGTTTCCGTATAGCTGGCATGTCCATTTGGAAGTAACCGGAAAATAGAATGACATGGAAATACCAATGTTCTCATAATAAGGGATGTTGATGACTGTCATATCCATGATATTGGAACCGTCTGTACGCTGGCTGACAGCATACTCATAAATATAATTTTCGGTACGGCTATAGTTAATGGTAGTAATAATGGCCGATTTGAAGGAATGTGCCAGTTCTACATGATTGGTAATTTGAGGATAGAGATTTGGATTACCATGGAAGTAACTATAAGGATCAAAGAAATAGCTGGTGGGGTTTAAATTGTAATAACTAGGGCGTTTGATACGTCTGTTATATGCCAGTGTTAACTTCTGGTTTGTTGTTAAATTGTAATGGGCCTGAAATGTCGGGAACAACTGCAATTGGTTGCGGCTGACGGTAGCATTGGTAGCTTGATCTTTGCCTTCGGCCAGCCAGTGTTCTGCACGGAGCCCCCCCTGGATACTCCAGCTTGTACTGTCCCATTTAAATTGTAAGTAAGCAGCACTTACCTGATCCTGGAAGAGAAATTTTGAAGAGGATGGTTTGGCCGGTACGATAGAGTCGGTTTGCAGAACATCATAATTCAGATCATTCGAGAGACTGCTTCCTATCCATTTCAAGCCACTTTCCATTTCAAGATTGCCAAAATATTTCCGCTGATAATCCAACTTGGCAGCAAATGTGTTTACACTGAAAGGGAGATTGCTTTTGAAGATGGCCTGTCCGGTAGGAGCTGAACCACTTACCAAAGTAGTAGAATTGATCTTGTATTCTTCTCCATAACGGATATAGTCAAGGTCTGCACTGAGTTCATGACCCAAAGAATCAAATTTGTATTTCCCATTGATACCGCTTGAAAATGAAGTATATGTACCCGGAGAGAATTCGCTTACAGAGGTGTTTTTAAAGATGTTGCTCAGAGAATCTTTAATATTGGTAGTACTGCCGCCGTCCCAGGCAAAATGGTGAACCAAACCGCGGTGGCTCATGCCTATCACAAACTTTTTGTTCACAATGTAATCAGCAGAAAGACTGTAGTTATGAGTTTCGCTGGGTACAGTATAGTAGTTGTCCTGATGCAGCGTTTGCTTGTTATTGATATTGCCAAATGTTCTGTTGTTATACCCTGCACTCACATTTTTATTGTTGGTGTAGTCGTATCCAGTGTTCAGTTTCCACTTTTTTGTATTATAGCCCAGGCTTATACCATAGTTTTGTTTTGATAAAATACCTTGTCCGTAAGTAGCTGACAAATTGCCGCTAAAGCCCTGTTTAAGGTTTTCTTTCAGGTTAATGTTAATAATACCGCCATCGCCCTGGGCATCATATTTGGCAGAAGGAGAGGTGATAATTTCAATATTGGAGATCTGTGCCGATGGCATACTTTTCAGGATCGAGGCAATCTGTTTGGCTGACATATAAGTCGGTTTCCCGTCAATCATGATCAGTACATTTGATTTACCCTTCAGAGAAATGTTACCGTCATTATCTACAATTACCCCTGGCATTCTGCGGAGCAGGTCTATAGCCATCAAACCTGTAGATGCAATACTGTTCTGTACATCAACAGTAGTTTTGCCTGCGTCTTGTTGAAAGAGAGGTTTCTTTGCCTGTATCACTACTTCATCCGTATGTGTTGTCTCTTCTGCAAGAAAGACATGCTGTTCCAGCTTTGCGGTGTCACTTGTTAATTCAATGATTGGAGAAAAGTATTTTAGAAAACCAATCTGAGAAGCGGTGATCAGATAAGTGCCGGCTTTCAGCTGGTTAAATTCGTATTGACCCTTTTCGTTGGTTGTTGTGCTATTAATATGTGAGGAATCTTTGGCGCTCAGTAAGCTTACAACTACAAACTCCATTGCCGATTTGTCGCTGTCTGCTGCCACAGTTCCCTGAATACGTTGTGCATAAGCAACGCCAAAACATGTAATAAGGAAAACTGTTAAAGCGATAATCTTCCTGATAAAACCGGAAATCATAATAGAAATAAAATTACTTTGGCAAAATTGCGAATGATAGCGCAAACAAAGTTACAAATGACATAAAAATTTAATCTATAACTTTCTCTTCATGTAGTTTTTGTCAACATAAGCCAGCGATTTAATAATGACAGCATGGTTGCCCTGTTTTTCCCAGCCTATGCGTATTTCATTGAAATCCCTCAGGTTAATATGTTTGTATAGCTGATCACCGATATACACATCGGCTTTCAGCAACGAAAGTACTCCCTTGTTTTTGCTGTTGAACTCCTTCGTCTCAATCCGCAGGTCAATACCCGCACTCTGTAATTTTTTGCAGACCCGATCCAGTTCTTCTTCGCCAAAAAACCTGTGTATTACTATAAAGTCCGAGATAAAATCAGATTTATCTTCAGCAATTGTTTTTATAGCAATAGTATCTCTTTTTCCTGTTACAGGTATTGAATCCGCTACTATGGGCGGGGTAAGCTGTGCGGTTTGGTTTGAATGCTGTTGAGTAGCGCCGGCATTAATTTTTTTCTCAACAGGAAGCTGAGATTCTCCGGAAAGCTTTATTTCTTCTTTACTTGTGACATAATCTGCTGTAACCACAGCTGTTTCAGTTTTTACTTCCTGCAATACAGGGGTATTGTCACTTGCAGCAACAGGTTGTTCTGTAGCAGCTTTGTCTGATAACAGATAGTAAGTGGCAGTAGACAAAAATATTATGGCAATAAATACATATGCACCTTTTCTAAAGCTATTGGACGGTTTCTTTGGTGCATTGGTAATTGTATCCTTTACTTCATTTATTGAAAGCATAGGAGGCAAATGCCTGGCTTTTTCAAATAAGCTGTCTATATTTTTGTTAGTATCTTTCATGGTTTCTCAGATCAGGATTTTTTGAGTTTTACCTGCATTAATTACACTGCTTTCTTTGTCTCCCAAAAGCTTCCTTAATTTTTCACGGCCACGAAACAAACGTTGTTTTACTGCCGAAAGCCCGGAGTCCTGTATTTTAGAAATCTCTTCAAGCGAAAAACCTGAGATCTCGAACAGTACAATGGCTTCCCGTTGCTCGGCAGATAAATGATCAAGCGCCTTATTGAGTAAAATATGATCGACAGCCTCGGGTCCTTCCTGTTGTATTATTAAAGCAGAGAAGTCATTTGTCTGGCGGAAAAACTTAAAAAGATGCTCTTTTCTCCTTTTCTTCCGGACAAGGTTAAGGGCAATGCCAAACAGGAAATAAAGGAAAGTATCGTGATTGCGTAGTCCTTCAAACTTTTCATAAGCAACCAGTACTGTTTCACCCATAAGGTCACGCGCCTCATCATAGTCGGCCACCTGCACCTGACAGTAGCGACTCAGTCGTGCATGCACCGGCTCATAAAGCTTCAAAAATACCTGTTGTTTATCCTCCGTTTCTAGTTCACTCATAAGGGTTGGTTCCGCCCATTTTACAGTAAGTGCCATAAGGGACGGAAAAGTTACAGCATAGCTGAAAATATTTTTAGATTGTCCTGGTTTAATATTAAGACATAAACGCGATTACAATATAGTCCCCCCCCCCCTCTGATTTTCATTTGAAAATCACTGCATTAAACTTTAGTGCATAAACACATCGCACAAGCAGTTATCTCAAAGGACTATTCTCCTATTAATACAAATGCAGCCCAATAATAAGGTTGAGAAAACTCCTTACTGTTAATCAGCTGTCGTTTGGCGTCAGAGAGACTTTGGTTATAAGAAGTCTTAACTATTAGCTTTTGGTAGAAACCGATCATCAGTTCTGTGGTGGATGCATCTGAAACTTTCCACAGCGACACCATAATGTTTTTAGCTCCGGCAAATAGCAATGGTCTTGTGAGACCGATAAGACCTTCACCCTTTTTAATCTGTCCTAATCCTGTTTCACAGGCCGAAAGCGTTACCAGGTCTGCATTCAGTTTCAGGTTATAAATTTCTTTCGCATACAGGACATTATCTTCTTTTTGGTTTTCTCCATTATGAAGAATAATACCGGAGTTTTCCGGTTTGTCATTGTCTACAAAACCATGAGTAGCAATATGTATGTATTTATAATCACCCAGAGGATGTTGTTTAATACTGCGCTCTGTAGCTTTTTCATTCAGGAACATGTAAGCCGATAACTTATTCTGAATAAAGAGGTTTTTAATAGTATTCACTTCTATTTCAGTCCCCGGTATAGGTGTAATTTCGTCGCGGGTAACTGTTCTTGTAAGCTGGGCCTGAAAGCCTGCTGCCTCATCATCATCATCTGTTTCTATTGTTGTCAGAGAACGTTTTAAATTTTCTGATACTTTGTTCTTGGACTTAAACACAGGAGCAATGCCAAGAAACTGCTGTTTCGTAACCTTGTGATGTTTCTTTAACATCCTGTCAAACAGACTTACAGAATAAGCATAACTGACATTATACTTTTTGACCAGATAGTTAAATTGCGTGTAATCGTTTTCACCAGCCGGTGTTGTCAATAAAGCCTCAAAAGGAACGCTGCTTAAAAAGTCATGAGGAACAACGACCAGGTCTTTAATATTTGCTTCTAAAGGGAAAAAGAAAAGAGTGTTATATAGTTCATGAGCCAGCTTTTTATAAAGGAGATCATGTTTGTAAATAATAGATGACTTTAGTCCTTTACAGGAGCGCAATAACAGAGGGTTGAGTTTATTCTGATACAATTTTAAGTCGTCGTGGGTAATCACAAAAACAGACAATGTATTGTCCCCGATAAAATAACTCAGAATAGCAGTATTAACATTTAACTTTTGTTGAAGCTGCGTCAACTCAACAATATTGTCAGCATATTTCAGGTCATAATAATCAGGGTATTTCTGCTGAATAAACTGCTGATAATTTTTAAAGTACTTTTGGGTTTCCTGCACCTCAAGCAGTAGTTTTTCCCTTTCACTATCTTGTTGAGATTTCGCCAGTTCCTTCTTATCAGAAATAAGCGCCTGCAGCGAATCACTCGTACTTACAACAATGCCCGGCACTCCTGCAAAAGACTTTGCTTCTACATTTCTCAGCACTTCCAGCAGAACCGAAGCCTTAGCTTTTTCAGAAAACAGGAAAGCAGATACGATATTCTCACGGTTTCCCTTTTTCTTATTTTCATTGTAAAAAAAGTTCACAGCCCGATCCGACAAATCGAAACTATGCTTCATCATTTCAACCTTGTCCTTGTCCGTAGTATATAGGTTTCTGGTTAATATGGCAATTGTATCTGCGTCGGCAATACTTTTCTTAATAGTTGCAGTATAGCCTTCGTCTGTATTCAGCTTTTGCAGAATGTCAATTTTAAGCACCACAGACTCGAGCAGCCTGTTATGGTCATAACAGTTACGCTCTTCCGGATTACGCTTTATTTCTTCATAACTATAATAGGGCACATAGCGCCCTTCCACAATCCGGCCATGGCGGGAAGCATTCTGGTAAAGCGCATACTGCACATATCCCAAAGCCCGCGGGTAATCATTTTTCTTTATAAATACCCTGGCACTAATGTTATAAGACCATGTGAGAAGTGCGTCATTGGTCAGCTTTAGCTTTTCCAGAAGCTCTTGTGCATTTGCTTCCGCTGCTTCGGCTTCATCTAAACTATCCAGCTTTTCATAAGAATAACCCATGTTAAACCATATTCTGGCTACAGTCACATTGTTACCTTGTAATTTTAACTCTTCCTGTTTGGCAAGCTTAAAGTACCTGATCGCTTCCTGGTGTTTGTCCCAGTATAGGTACGCAACACCCACATTGTTATAAATAGCTGCTAAAAGCGGATTTTTACCAGAGTACAAAACATCTATAATCTGCTTACATTTCAATGTACTGTCAATGGCAGATTCATAGTCACCCGTCAATGCATAAACATTACCTCTGTACAACAGACATCCGGCATAATTCAAAGTGTCATGCAGAGAATGGTAAATTTTTTCCGCAAACTCTATCTGGTTCAGAGCTTCCTGATATTCTCCCGACAAGCGATAACCATTTGAAAGATCCAGCGCCAGCGATGCCATTTCAGGAGAAGTTTCCCCATACATATTCCTGCAATAGTCCCGGGCATACAGATACACCTTCAGCGCATCTTTATAATTATCCTGGCTGGAATAAATCATTCCATATGTTTTGAAAAAGTAATAGAGAATTACCTCGTTTGCCCCCATATTATAAACATCAATGTCTTTATTGAATGTTTCCATGGTCACATGGGCATTATAAAAGTCGCCCTTCGTATTGTATACTGAGGTTTTTAAAACATACTTAGCGAATAAGAAATTAAGTGTGTCGGACTGCTTTAAGTAATAGCCGGCAGCTTCATCAGAAATGACCAATGCACTGTCATATTTACCGGCATTGAAATAACTGTCATATAGAGAATAGTAATTGGTAGAAGTCTGGCCATTTACAGTAAAGCCAAGGCAGGCAAAAACCGATAACATAATCAGCCTGATATAGTGCACTTTCATAACAGGTTAAGGAAATTAAAATCCCGGCAAAAATAATTCTATTATCTACCGTTTCATAATAGTTTGTGTCAGGGTAGCATATTGTTTATTATTTTATGAATGGCCAGCACCCCATCAGGGTGTGCACCTGATCATACTTTCCTTCCGGGGGCTGGTCATTGGTTCGTGGTTCCTCCTTCAATCTGACACCTCAAAGTTTAGAAATGGCAGAGGGGTTGATTATACTTACTTTAACCTGGATATTTAGATTGATAATACAGTCTCTCCTGGTTTTATAGTTAACCTGTTGAGTTGTTCTATACAGCTTTGTACTTCATGTTCGTCGTGGCTTCCCATAACCGATACCTGAATCATATTTCTACTTAACAGGTAAGTACTTTCGTAGGAGATAAGTAAACCCTGTTCTTTTAGTGCTTCACCTATTCTGTAACTATTCCCGTTTTCAATAAGTATTGTAAATACAAAAGCATTTCCGGCCGGATTCATATTTACAAGTTGATATCCAGACTCAATAAGTTTGCGTTTTGCGAAAGCTGAAAGCTGTGCAATTTTCTGCCAGTGCTGCGGGCGCAATGTTTCATCAATTGAAGCGTTCAAAGCCAGCAATAAATTTGAGTTGATTGTAAAAGGCATATAATTGCTCTCTATATAGGTTTCCAGATTGATGTAGCCAGGGATATCGGTATTGGTTTTTATTGCAGTGTTCACAAAAACCATTGCAAGACCGGGAAACGCTGCGAGACCTTTGCCACTGGACGTACTGGCCATGGCAACGCCCGATAAATCAACCTCGGTATTCCCCACAGAACTGATACAGTCTGCATATAACTCAACCTGATGTTCCTTACAGATTTGTGTCAGCAATGGTAAATTATTAATAACACCTGTCGAGGTTTCGTGATGGCAAAATAGCAGCCAGGAAGGTTGCTGTTCTGAAATAACTTCTCTGATCTCTTCTTCAGAAAAATACATTCCCCATTCTTTTTCCAATAGTGAAAAATTCATCTGATACCGGCTGCATTGTTTTGCCAGCCGGTTCCCGAATTCACCGTTTACTAATACCAGTCCGGGCTTTTTTGATTGAGCTATCTGAGCAATCATTGCTTCGTTGGCAAGTGTGCCCGAACCGGACATAATAATGACATCATTGGCCTTTGTTGCAAGGCAGAGTCGCTTACGGGTATCTTCAAATATTGCCCTGAACTCTGAAGACCTGTGAGATATAGGAGTTTGATTGAATGCAGCAGCAGTATGCTTTGCTATTCTTACAGGCCCGGTTGTGAAGTTTATTTGTGCAGCCATTGGTTGATATAGTCCGGTTGGATATTGTTTTTAGTAAGGTACATTGGTTGGTATTGTGCTTCGGCAGTTCCAATGAGATGCGCAAAATCAACAAAACCGATTTTGTGATAGAGTTTTAATTGTCTGGTAGTACCGGAAATGAGGACAATATCAAAATCTCCGTCATTTAACTGTTGAACGAGCTTCTCCAGTATGGAAAAGAAAAGAGGTGACTTCCGCTTTGCTTTTGAGATTGAAAGGAGCCTGATTTCAACAGGTTTTTGAAAATGGGGAAGATATTGAGCAATATTTTCCAGTTTATGGTCTATGGAAAAAGGACGCTGGTCATTGTAAGCAAGCATGCCTACAACAGTCATGTTTTCTTTAGCTATTACATACTTATTGATCCCGTGAAATTTGTCAACCAACAGTGCTTGCGGATTGGCAGCATGCTGGGGAATTTCATTGACAAATGTTTCATAATTCAGCTGGTGAATCTGTTGAAATTCGTCTTCTGAATCTGCTAATTTGATTATTATCATAGAAGTGTTCCGGTTCAAAACTTTTATTATGGTACCGGCAAAAATAGGGCAGATCGAAGCGACTTCAATTTGACATATGTCAAAAAGTTAATTAAGTACCCGTTTAACCCGGAATTCTAAATCCTGATCCGCGAAAGAAAAGCTTAAGCAGGTTCATAGAAACAGATAGTCGTTAAAGTTATATTTTCCCTCTGATACGGCTTAAGGTTTCTTGTGAAATACCAAGATAAGAGGCTATGTAGCCCAAAGGAACCCGTAGTAGAATATGTGGAGCAGAGGCTAGCAAACTTTCATATCTTTCTTTTGCGGTTTTGAACATATAGGAGAATGTACGCTCTTCCAGAAGCACATAGTATTTCTCAATAATTCGTCTTCCTGCTCTTTCTATATCAGGGTAAAGGTCATAGAGTTTATGCAGGTCTGTATAGTGAATGGAAGTAAGAACAGAGTCTTCCATAAGCACAATATTCTCATGAACAGGCTGGCGGGAAATAAAACTGTGGAATGAAGTAATCATGGTGTCTTCAAAACCAAACCAATAAGTAATTTCCTTCTCGTCTACATTTGTGTAACCCCTTACTGAGCCTTTTTCAAGGTAAAAAAGGTAATCACATATTTTACCTTCCTGTACAAGTACTGTGCCTTTGGGAAGATGAACGGTGTTCAGGTTTTCGGCAATAGCCTGAATGCTATCATCAGATAAAGGATTGAATTGGTTCAAAAAAGTGAAAAAGACCTGAGACATAATAAGCAGGAACAAGTGAATACAAATATATGGAATACCGCAAGTAATAGTTTAGTACCGGAAATATACCTCCCGTAAATTAAATACGGACGGTATATTTGGACAGAATAAAAACGGCAACAATAACACTGGCAATAGACGCAACAAGTACGGCAGCAGCTGAAAGGTCTTTGATAAGCCCGGCTTTGGTCTGTAGTTCAGGGGAAATAAGATCTATCGTTTTCTCAATAGCAGTATTCATGATTTCCATACTCAAAACCAATCCGCAACAGATGCTGATTGCAATCCAGTCGCTTGTTGCTATTTGCAGCCAAACACCGGCAGCAATGGCAAGCAAAGTTGTCAATAACTGAAATTTGAAATTGTTTTCATGCAGAAAAGTATATTTCAAACCGTTAAAAGCATACCTGAAACTTCGGATCATCTTCTGGAATTGCATAGGCTTACTTTTTGTTGCCGTTCAAACCTGAACAACATGTAAATAGTACTGATAAGGATAAAGTGTACAACTGAATATTCCCATACATGTGTTTTAGTCAGTAAATTACTTATTTCAGCGAATAAGCTAAAAGGATCATTGACTATATTCCAGCTGTTCCACCTTTCTACGCGTCCGAGATATACACCAAAGCCACTCAATAGAAAAAAGGCCTGCATACTAATAAAGGCAAGGGTTTTGTTCATAAAGCTATTCAGCCAGTCATGTATTTTAAAGGCCGATTTAATAGCAAGATACATTCCTGTAAATGCGAACATAAAGAGCAGTGCCACATCGTACCAGATCACATGGCTCGAGCTATGGTGCAGATGTACAAAATCTGTGACCAGATAAGGGGCGTTAGGAAAGAACAACAACCATGTGCCAAGACAGACTACGTTTTTAAGGATTTTTATTTTGCTGTTTTCTGCCCGTATCCGGTTTGCGACGGCATAGGGGATATAAGCCAGTATCAGGTTCCAGATAAGGAAAACATACCGGAAGTTAGCCACTACCAGAACCCTTGTGTACAGAAGGACGCCACAGGCAACGATAAGATATACCAGTGGCCAGTGAATAGCTTTAAGCGTTCTCATATTGTTTACGGTTTCTTGTTACAAAATTTGCAATGGCCAGGAGGATATTCACAAAGCCTGTATTGAATAAAACCCATTGAAAAGGGATTGGCCTTAGAGCTGTTGCTTTGCTTATAAAGTCATTGTTTTCAATCAGGCCGGGAATATCTTTCCAGAATCCGTTTTCAAGGAACAGCAAGCCATAGTCATACATAAAGGTGAAAAGGATCAGACAGCAGCCAAGCAAAAGTAAAAGCCATTCGCGGCCATTCACTGCTGTGTTATATTTCAATATTAACAGTGCCAGAACAATCATTGCCAGTGAACAAAGTACAGGAGCGAGCACAGGGCCTAGCCATGTTACAGGAAGCAGGAATAAAATATCCCATTCAAACAGGCTTGCCGGCCAGTTGATAAATACCTTTAGCCATACATAATAAAAGATATCCCAGATGGCAAAGCTGTATAAAAACCAGGCAAAGCGTTCATGCTTTGTTTGAGAAGCAATACATGCAATGGTGTAAAGCATAATGAGGGTTGCCAGCTCACGCACCAGTTCTGTTTTGATAATCACTTCATCAATCAGCCGGAAAACAATGCTAAAGCCATCCGGAAAATAGAGCTGTCTGATGTAGACAACCACGGCGCTTTCGAGACACGCCATTGCTATGGCAAATAGTGTGATGTATATGAGTTTACTTTTCATGATTTCAACAGTTAGAGATTGTTAGTTTTACCCATAGATTTCTTCAGCTCTTCATAAGCAGAGGCGTCTGCATAATTCCACTCAAGCCGGTTGCGCTTTTCATAGTTGCTCATAAACACTCTGCATTTATATTGAAGGCTGTTTTTTCTGTTTTGCTCTATTGTATATGCCTGTTCTCTAAGTTCATCTTCTTTAAATCCGGCTTCTTCTTCCTGGCTTATTGGTTCTGTCTGGGCAGGCCTTACAAATTCAGTATACTGAAGCGTATCTCTGTTAAATAACTCCTGGTTTTGCAGCAGCACCGGCAGTGTTTTAGGAGCAAGGCTTAGCAGAAATTTCGTATCAATATTTTCACTCATCGGATGCGAGATATTGTGTCTGGCAATTACAATGTCCCAGTCAATAGAAGAAATAAGGAGCATAACTGCATACACAGCCCAGCTGTTTACACGTAGCATAAAATAGCCTGAACGGGTCTGATTGATTTTATAAGCCTGTGAAATGAGCCCCGCAATAGTTAAGATGAGGAAGAAAATCACACCAATACGCTTGTAGGCCAAACCATGCTGCGCTATGTAGTGGTAGTTACGCATTGCCACAGACACTACCATAACAATGTTCTGGGCAATCCACAGATAGCAAAGATTTTTTAGCTTCGTGTTTTTGCTATAGAAATTCAGGTTTTTTCTAAAAAAGTATTCAATAATCCCCATCGAAAGCAGAATACTTGCAATGAGCAGGTAAGTGCCTTCATGTACAAACTGTGAAAGGTTTGAAACAGACTTCACATCAAAATTGAACCAGATCCAGTTGATGTCAATGCCATTCACAATGAGAAGTAATAAGTTGATCAGACCAACCATGATCAGTGCCGACTGATATTCATCAAGTAAAGAAAGTGTTTTGAAATAATGAAGCGAGGCTTTCTTTTTGCCATAGCGTTTTTTAGTTCTGAACAAGCGGTCAAAAAGCCTTAGCTCACTTTCAAGTACAGATTGTATTGCCGGTTGAAACAATGCAATGACAGCAATCAATAAACCGATCATACCAAAGAAGATACGGTCAAACGAAAAGTTTTTGAATACGTCAGCAATACTATCGCCAATCGTGTTCCAGAAGTGACTGCTCAATTCATCAAACACAGGATTGGCAAGTTTGTAAATCCAATAGAAAATGAACAAGGCTACCATAGGTACCAGACTTAATCTCAGTTTTCTGTAGAGAGGAGCGTAGTTATGGCTTGCTCTACCTTCCTCTTTCGGTTTTTTTAGGCTCGAAGGAAGCCTGATAAGTGTCTCTAGTAATTCCCCGATCGAGAAAACAATACTCCTGAGCATGGGTGCATGTATAAAGCCAATCAGTATAAACAGAGATGCAAAGTGACTGAACTTAGCTACATCAGAGCCATAAAGAACTACGAACAATGCTGAGATAAATGTGCCTGCCAAAGTAATTCTGACATTCAGGATTTTAAAGCTCGGCCGGTTAAAGAGAAAGAGAGTCCCTATTAACACCGAACTATAAATAAGAACGTTGATTCCAAGCAGCTCATTCCAGAAAAGAATATTGTGAACTATGGTGAGCAATAGAACAGTGATGAGTTTTTGTTTGGTTGTAATTTTCATGGTTTGTTATTTTAAAGTACTTTGTTTTTCAAAGTGAATGGGTAAAATGATGATTTTTAAATTGATGCATTCAGAAAACTGTGAACGAAAAACAGCATGCAAACGAATAGTATTAATGGTGTGCTGATTAACATGAGTTTTTTCCTGATTCCTTTGATAAATAGCATATTCCATATCAGTAACAATGGTGTCGCCAGCAGATGGCACAGGCCAATCCACAGGATGTATTCCTGATAGGGGAGTTCTACTACATTAAGCCCTGATAAAAGGTAGGCTGCCAGAATTGTCAGGTAAAGCGTATTAAATACAGTTGAAAGAATGTTTGTTGTTGTCATATAGTATACTTTTTAGGGTGCTGTTAATTCTAATTCATTTACATCAATATTGACTTTTTGCCATTCATGGTTGTTTTTAATCTCTGTGCTGACCGGCTTCACAAGCATAAACAAGCTTGTTATATAAGTGACCTCTACTGTTCGTTTATTATAGCCGAAAGCTCCGAGATCCTGCATTTGGAATTCTATTTTTTTGAATTGGAAATGTTTGTTTTGATATAGTACCGTTTGGGTATTCCAGTTGCCGGCTTGGAAAACAACCCTGACAGGTGTTACAATTGTGATAAAGGCAATGACCAATAGTGGCAGAATACTACCGAAAAGCTTTTGCATTAATGGTTGTTTCAACAGACAATTCCGGATAAGCAAAAAAGGTGCTCCTCCGAATAGAACTACATAAACAAAGTACTTCAGTTCTTGAGATTTAATATTGAGCACATTGAAGCTGTCAAGCGTGAACAAAACGAGAAACAATAAGTAAATTAAATTTAGCCGTATATAATTCATTTTATAAAGTACTTTGCATCTCAAAGTTGTTGTGTTTAAAAAAAAGGCCGTCGACCTTTTCATTAATTATTTATTTCCTTTCAGGAAGTTTTCAAGCGCATTTAAATGTTCGTGAAAAGCTTCTTTACCGACAGCAGAGGCACTATAGGTAGTATTAGGTTTTTTGCCGATAAACTGCTTATTCACCGTTACATACCCTAGTTCTTCCAGTGCCCGGATATGACTTGCCAGGTTACCGTCGGTGAGCTGAAGCAGTTCTTTCAGTGTATTGAAATCTACTACAGTTTCCACCATCAGCACCGACATGATACCAAGCCTTGCTTTACTTTCAAAAGCCTTATTAAAATTGTCTGATAATGGAATCACCTTTCGTATTTTATATACATCACCACACCATACACAATATGCAAAATACCGAAACCTATGCTCCAGAATAACAGGCCATGTCCAATAAAGAAACTGGCTATTAAGCCCAGTATTACCTGACAGATACCAAGATAGCGAACGTCTCCCAGCGTATATTTACTGGCATTGATCAGCGCCATACCATAAAAAAGGAGCATGACTGGGGGAATAAGGCCATACAGATGATTTATAAGTAATGAGATACAAAACAGAGCACCCGCACTAAGGGGGATCATCATATTGATCAGCAATCGCTGAGCTGTTTTATCCCAGATACTCTGGTTATTACGTTTAGCGCTACGCGTTGTCAGATAAACACCGGTTGTTAAGGCCAATAGCAATACAGTACCGGCATCAATTGCAAAAAACCTGACGAAATCGTTTCCTATTGCATCAGATTTTATAATATTCCGGTAAGTCATCCCCATTGTGTTATTCATATACCAATAACCAATTCCTGCACCAGCTAAAGCATACAAACCGGCGAACACTCCCGACAGTCCGCTGAGGGAAATAAATCTTGATGAACGTTCCATCAGCTGCTTAATATCGCTGAGGCTTTCAAGCGGATTACTATATTTGTCTTCCATTTAAAGTACTTTGTATTGCAAAGTTATCAACGAAATCGAATAAACCAAGGTTGCGGTAAATTTTTTATCTTATTTAAATAGGAAGACTCACCCTTCATGGTCACACTAGTAACAGAGGGAACCCAATGTCCTTCCGTGGGTGCATCGGTAACTGAGCGAGCCGCAGTTTGCCGTAGTCATGACCCTCGTTCACACCGCTAACTGAGCGAAATCGAAGTTCCTTTACAGAAAAGGGTATTTCAATAAAAAAAATCATTACAATGCCTGATTAATAAAATTTTGTGATATTTGCTTTTTATAAATCAACACAACAGCTGAAATGAGACAAATTATACTATTAAGTACCATTTTATTATCTTCTTTTTTTGCATGGTCGCAGTCATTTGACTATTCTAAATGTGGAACACATCAGCATTCGTCTAACGCAAATCACCGGACTGAAGCAATTGAGGCAACAACTTCGGATACTGCCGCAGTCATACGGATTCCTGTAGTTTTCAATATTGTAAATGTGGGAGAAAAGATCGGAGACAGCACTAACGTATCTGATCAGGCGATTCGCAATTCAGTCAAGTATTTGAATGATTTTTACAGAAAAAACTATAATCCTTACAGTTTAACAGATTTCAATCAGCATAACAGAAAAGGTGTGGATATGAAAGTTGAGTTTTACCTCGCAGATGTTGATTCAACTTGTGGTTACTCGACCGGTATCAGAAGATTCGACGGTTCAACATTACCACATTATAAAAAATATGGTATTACATATCAAAATACACCGGAAGGCTATAATAATGATTATGCCGTGAAGCATGCTACAGGTATGAGCACTGGCAGGTACCTGAACATATGGGTTGTAAATACTATTTACTCCACTTCCAATGTCGTCGGATATGCTAATTATCCGAATGGTTACAACGCTGACGGGAGTAGCATTTTTACATGGGACGGCATGAGTTATTTTGGGATTGTAGTTGTGTATAATGGCTTAGAGGGGGTATTGCCTCATGAAATAGGTCACGTACTGGGACTAACCCATGAGGATATGGCGGTCGACGGAATTAACGGGGCTTTCGCTTACAGCATTATAAGAAAGTCTGCAAATTTTTACAAGACACAACCCATAGGCAGCCCACTTATTTGTAATTCTCCAATAAACAGCGTTGATGCAGGTTTACTAAATTATGCAGGCTTGGACAGAGCACAATGCAAAGGAGCTATAACACCCAAGTTTAAAATCAAAAACTATGGTTCCAGTGCAATTACTAATTGCAAAATAAAGATTACCAGTGAAACTCAAACGCTGAGTGACTTCACCTGGACGGGTAATTTAAAAGCTTTTGATACAACATGGGTAACATTGCCGGCATTAACAATAAATGAAGGCAACTATAATTTAAAAGCTTTTATATATAATGTTAATGGAGCTGCCAGCAAAATACCGTTAAATGATTCATTAAAAATGAACATAAAGGTTGTAGGAATACTTCCTTCTATACCTTGGAGCAACAATTTCAACAATAACAGTCATTCACCTATTCAATTATCAAACGGCAGTAAAAGTATGCTGGCTTTGAAAGCGGGATTAGGAAGTGATTCAACAACAGGTCTCCTTTTTGAAGGTACTTACAAGAAGATAGTATATGGTGTATATAAGAAAGGGCCGGAAGACTTTAATTCCCTTTATCCTTTTGATATAAAAAACAACAATTTCCATACTTATGCTGACGTATGTATCAATACCAGTCCCGGAAAGCACTACAAAGTAAAATACAAAAAATATCAGGATAACTGGGGATCTTCATTTTTCAGAACACTAGGTAATAATGTACAAACTAAGGAGTATACAAGCCGCCGGCAAGATGTGTGGCATAGTGACAGTACCGTTGTTTCGTCCGGAAATAGCAGCACATTGCTTTTAACCTTCCAGGCGGCATGTGAAAATGCTTATCAGCTGAAAGAAGAAACGGGAAATGGTGATTTTATTGTCCTGGACGATTTGGATATCTCAGAAATGGCTGCTACTCCTTTTAAAATTAATTTCTCACCGGCCGGTACGTATAAAGGATGCCCAACTATGAATGTAAATCTCCAAAACAATTCTTTTGGTGCTCCATTGCCTGTTAACTACGAAATTTATTCAAAGAAAAATGGCATTGTTTACGATACTGCAATTGATTTGAACATAAATCAATTTTATGTAAGGGCTTCTGAAGCTAATACCCAATATAGCCTTTCAATTAAAGCTTACTTTAGTGATGGGAGTACTAAAACATTTGATTTGCAGGAAATGGCAAATACAAACAATACAGTAGTAAACTCCACAATCACAGAAAATTTTGAAAATGGACACAGCATGAGTTTCGGAAATAACTCTTCTTTTACAAGTTTAGATTGGCGTACAGCATCTACAGGAGGTTATGGCCAGAGTGAACAATCACTTATGGTCAACCAATTAGGTATTACTAATGGCTTCAATACTTTAGAAGTAACTGCCCAGACAGGGCCATATGATTTTACTAATCTCACAAACGGAATTTCATTGAGTTTTGACAGAGCATATGTTGCTCCTTTTGAATTTTTTGCATCTGATGAATATCTGTCTGTTAAATACTCTGTCGACTGTGGAAAAACATGGACTGAAGCTTACAGGAAAACCGGAGATAAACTAGTAACCACTAAATTTTCTACAGACTACATGAATGTACTTTTTGTTCCTAAAAGTACCGAATGGGCTACTGATAAAGTAGACATGAGTGCTTTGGCTGGCAAGAAAGATGTCTTGTTGAAGTTTTTGTTCCATCCAAGTTTTGGGAACTCCATTTATCTCGACAATATCACATTTGGAGATGAAGTTAATGTAGCCGTAAACGACCCGTTGGTTGATACTGAAAATCTGATTAATGTATATCCGAATCCAAGCAAAGGAAGTTTTGTGATTGGTTTGTCTGAAACACCATCAGTAAATTCATATGCTACTATCACTGACATAACCGGCAAAAAAGTATTTGAAACCAAATTGACTGAAATCACAACTCAGATACAGGTTGAGCAGCCATCAGGCATTTATTTTGTCAATATTTTAACAGAAAAGGGTAACGAAGTCAAAAAGGTGGTTATCACTCATTAATTATGGTCTTAGTGGCAGCATAAAAACGCTCCCGTACAGATACCCCGTGGCGTTGTTGGTGGTCGCGTCTCCCGACCGGCCACCTTACTGCGTCTCTTTTTCAACTGTTCACGCCGGTAACAGAG
>CAZNHL010000053.1:27710-31643 GCA_964572965.1 uncultured Bifidobacteriaceae bacterium | reverse complement strand
CTGCCGATCTTTTTTCTACATGCTTGATGCTTTCCGGTGTCATTGCTGAAATTTTTTCTGAATCTAAAATTAAAGAAACGGATGTCTATTTCAAATGATTTGAAAACAACTCATGATGTATTATGTTTATCAAGAACTATTGGATGAAGGCATAAGGAGGTATTTTGATGGGCAAGACTGCACTGCTACTAAGTATCTGCAGGATATCGAAAAATCGAAGGGTATAAGTTTTAAACCGAAGCCCTCGCTTAAAATGAGGGCTTCGGTCTGTAACTTTACTATTGTGTAGGGAATTTTGAAAGATCCATATAGAATACTTCCCAGGTATGTCCGTCAAAATCTTCAATGGTTCTTTGTTGCATAAAACCGTAGTCCCTTATTGGATGTGGTTCAATACCGCCAGCTTTCAGTCCATTAGCCATTAAACTATTTACTTCGTCGAGGCTATCCAGCGACAATGAGAAAAGTCCCGCTAAGCCTGATTTAGTATCAGCAATTGGCTTAGTAGCAAATGTTTTGAATTTCTCGTGTGACAAAAGCATTACAAAAATGTTGTCGCTCCACACCATACATTTTCCGGTTTCGTCAGAAAATTGCGGATTGTTAGAAAATCCGAGCGCCGTGTAAAAATCCACAGATTTTTGAAGGTCTTTAACCGGCAGGTTGATGAAAATTTGTTTAGGCATATTTTTATCAGTTTTGATTTTAGTTTTTAGAGGGGGAAATACCCGAAATAAATATAAGTAGAAGTGGAGACTTGTGCCAGAACAAAAGGTGGTTCATGACAACACGAGCGAATAAATAGCATGGGCTATGCTTCAAACTTATTGCCGGCGCTATTTGCCCGGAAATACTACTGTTATAGTAGAAACAAATGGTATTATAGCCTTCAGCGTATTCATAGTCTATGTAATTACTTATTTATCTAAATTACCTGCTAAGTGTTCTTTCAGCTCTTTATATGAAATTTTTTTATATGATTTTTAAAAGAATCTTTATAATAAAGGTGTTTGATTTCGATATGGATTACTATTATAGTTCAAGATTAAATTATAAAACTTACATGTAAGGTTTTTTTTGTAAAAGTCGCTTTATGCCATTTCTGACTATATTTTTAAAAAAGCGTTTTATGTACAGAAAAATACTGATTATGTATTTTCCGTTGTTCCGTGAGTTTTTTGTTAAAGATTGTTTACTGTTATTACTTAATTAAGAAATGCATTTTTGGGGGTATTTTACAGCAAAACCTAAGCATTTTTGTCACGTTAGAACGCTTGTCCTGAGAAAATAAATAAAATTGATCAGCCTTATTTTCCGGACAAGAAGCCTGTTATTGGAAAGCCGGTATTTTTACTACACTCATAATTATAAAAGTTGCTAGCTATTTTTTTGCAACATGGAGAGTGCCTCTGGCAATTCTGTAACACTTCTCAAAATAAAACAAAAACTCTTAGCTATGGGAAAGACAAAAGCAAACTCTTCTTTTGAACAAATCGGTGGTGACACAGCATTGACCAGTGTATCGCAGTTGTTTTTTGAAAAACTGAAATCAGAGAAAAAGCTTCTCGAATTTCTGAATGGGGCGCATCATGCAGAACACCTTCAGAATATTCAACATTTTTTATCGGAGAAATTGGGTGTTGTTGTTTCTAATGAGAAAATGGCAAAAACCGTTGACTTCGCAAATGCCTTGGAGGAACATCATGGTCTTATTTCAGGCCATTTGGAAGATGCACTCAATGAATTGAAAGTGCCACAAAAAGCATCGAGGGAATTACTTACAATTATTCAAAAGTATGCTCCTGCAACAGTTAAAAATATTGGAAAAAATACTCCCGCCAAATTTATGAAAGCCAAAGACCTTAAAATTGAGAAAGATACCTTAGGTACTGCTAAAGATGTAGAAAAGATAAATCAATTGGCTGAAATTCAAAATCTTAGAGCAGTTTTTAATGCGATCAATATCGCGTATTCATTTATAGAGTTTGACCCTCAGGGAAATATCATTACTGCCAATGAAAATTTTCTTGCTGCTACAGGTTATACACTTGATGAGGTCAAAGGTAAGCACCATAGAATATTTGTAGATGTTGCTTATGCTGATACAAGAGATTATGCTGTTTTCTGGGTCGATTTGCAGTCTGGAAAGAGCGTCAGAGGAGAATTTAACCGTTTCGGGAAAAACGGTAAGGAGATGTGGCTGCAAGCAGTCTATTCTCCTGTGTTTGATGAATCTGGGAATGTTACCAAAGTGGTAAAGATTGCTACTGATATCACAGAGGCCAAAGAAGATGTTGCTCAAATGCAGCGTGAAATTGATGCACGTATGAAATCTGTGGATGAAGCATGTATCGTATCTGAAGTAGATTTGAAAGGCTATATCACTTATGTCAATGACAAGCATTGCGAAGTGTCTCAATATTCTCGTGAAGAACTGATAGGAGCTAATCAGAATATCGTTCGTCACCCGGACATGCCGAAAGAAGTGTTCAAAGAAATGTGGGCTACCATTGGCAGAGGAAATATCTTCAGGGGACTTGTTAAAAACAGGAAAAAAGATGGTACACCTTACTATGTAGATGGTGTATTTACCCCGGTAATGGGCAAAAACGGTAAACCTGTCAAATACATCGGTATTCGTTTTGATATTACACAACAAACGTATGAAAAACTGGCAGCAGAAGGCGTTGTAAAAGCCATTGATGAATCTTTCTCTTTTGTGGAATACGATACTGAAGGGAATATTTTAACGGCAAATCCTAATTTCTTAAAAGCATTGGAATATAATGCTGAAGAAGTTACCGGCAGGCACCACAGGTCTTTGGTTGATAGTGCTGTCTCGAACTCTTCGGATTATGCGAGCTTCTGGCCGGAACTGGCAAATGGTGTTGTGAAATCAGGACAATACAAATTTATGTCAAAAACAGGTGTTGAGACCTATTTTGAATCAGTATTCTCAGCTACTCGTGACGATATGGGCCGGATTGTTAAAATCATTCAAATTGCATCTGATGTTACTAAAGTTGTAGAAGATGCTGCTCAAATGCAGCGGGAAATCGACGCTCGTACGGCATCTGTTGATGTGGCGTGTATCGTATCTGAAGTAGATTTGAAAGGTTATATCACTTATGTGAACGACAAGCATTGCGAAGTGTCTCAGTACTCACGAGAAGAACTGATAGGAGCAAATCAGAATATCGTTCGTCACCCGGACATGCCGAAAGAAGTGTTCAAAGAAATGTGGGCTACCATTGGCAGAGGAAATATCTTCAGGGGACTTGTTAAAAACAGGAAAAAAGATGGTACACCTTACTATGTAGATGGTGTATTTACCCCGGTAATGGGCAAAAACGGTAAACCTGTCAAATACATCGGTATCCGTTTTGATATTACACAACAAACGTATGAAAAACTGGCAGCAGAAGGTGTTGTAAAAGCCATTGATGAATCTTTTTCTTTTGCAGAATACGATACTAAAGGAAATGTGTTAACTGCAAATCCTAACTTCTTAAAATCGCTTGAATATAGTATTGAAGAAGTTACCGGCAGGCACCACAGGTCTTTGGTTGATAGTGATGTCTCGAACTCTTCGGATTATGCGAACTTCTGGCCGGAACTGGCAAATGGTGTTGTGAAATCAGGACAATACAAATTTACGTCAAAAACTGGTGTTGAAACCTATTTTGAATCAGTATTCTCAGCTACCCGTGACGATATGGGCCGGATTGTTAAAATCATCCAAATTGCATCTGATGTTACTAAAGTTGTAGAAGACGCTGCTCAAATGCAGAGGGAAATTGAAGCACGTATGAAATCTGTGGATGAAGCATGCATTGTTTCTGAAGTAGATTTGAAAGGTTATATCACTTATGTGAATGACAAGCATTGCGAAGTGTCTCAGTACTCGCGAGAAGAACTGATAGGCGCTAATCA
>CAZNHL010000053.1:0-27700 GCA_964572965.1 uncultured Bifidobacteriaceae bacterium | reverse complement strand
TAATCAAAACATTGTTCGTCACCCGGATATGCCTAAATCTTTATTTAAAGAGATGTGGGGTGTCATTGGAAAAGGGAATATTTTCAGGGGACTTGTTAAAAACAGGAAAAAAGATGGTACCCCTTACTATGTAGATGGTGTATTTACCCCGGTAATGGGCAAAAATGGTAAACCTGTCAAATACATTGGTATCCGTTTCGATATTACAGAAACAACATTTGAGGCACAGAGAATGAAAGGTATCATTGAGGGTATCAACTCCTCTTTCGCTTTTGTTGAATTTGATATTAAAGGTAACGTTACTGCAGCTAACAACAACTTCCTGAATCTGATGGACTATCGTCTGGATGATATTGAAGGAAAACACCATAAGATGCTTGTCGGTAGAGAATATGCAAATTCTGCGGATTACCTACGTTTCTGGGATGATCTTCAGAGAGGTATTCCTCAGGGCGGACAATTCCAGTTATTCACTAATCAGGGCAAGGAAGTCTGGATACAGGCAGTGTATACGCCGGTGAAAGATGAAATGGGGCGTATTACGGGCTTTAGCAAAATAGCTACAGATATTTCCGGTCAGAAAAAAGTGCTTTCAGATGTGCAGCAACTTGTATCGGTAGCTGGAAAAGAAGGAGATCTGCGTAAGAGATTGGATTTGTCAGGAGTTGATACTTCATTGTTAGATCTTGCACAATCTGTAAATATGCTGATGGACTCTATCTCTGTTCCGGTATTGGAAGTAAGTAAAGTCATTAACCTGATGGCAAATGGTAACCTGACAGAAACGGTAGTGGTAGATGCTGCTAAAGGAGATATTAAATCAATGGCCGATGGCGTTAACGGTGCCTTGGAAAACCTGAATCGCTTATTAGGTAATATCAGTCACATTGCAAACCTGGTTGCATCCTCTTCAGAAGAACTCCTGGCTAAAGGTGAACAGATGCAGGGCACTACACAGGAAGTGGCTTCTGCAACGCAGCAAATGGCGGAAGGGTCTCAACAGCAGGCACAGCAAACGGATGAATCTTCGAAACTGATTGATCTTGTATTGAAGTCATCTAATCAGATGGGTAAGAAAGCAGAGATTATCAATACAGCAGCAGAAAGAGGGCAGCGTTCTGCCAGTGAAGGTTTAGTCACTATCAAACGAGTGGTAGATAACATGAGTGAAATCCAGCAATCGGCTTTGGTAACATCCAATTCTATTACCATTCTTACACAACGTTCAGAAGAAATTGCAAGAACGCTGAATGTCATCACAGACATTGCTGCTCAGACTAATTTATTGGCCCTGAATGCAGCCATTGAAGCGGCGCGTGCCGGTGATGCAGGCAGAGGTTTCGCGGTAGTTGCTGAAGAGATCAGAAAGCTGGCAGAAGATTCACGCAAATCAGCTATTGATATTGAAAAAGTAATCAGAGAGGTTCAGAAAGATATCAACTCAGCTAACAAGTCTATAGAGAACATGGAAACCAATGTGAAGAGTGGTAACCAGGCTTCTAAAGAGGCGGAATTGGTATTCCAGAATATTGACAAGTCAAGTGTGGAAACATTGGAATTGTCTAAAGAGATTGTGGAAGCAACTCTGGGACAAAAAGAGTCAATCAATGATACCGTGAAAAACTTTGAGCGAATTGTGGTGGTGGCTGAGCAAACAGCTTCCGGCACAGAACAGATCGCTTCTTCAACCAAAGAGCTGAGCCAGGGTATGACAGAAGTGACATCAACCAGCCGTGACCTTGCCGATGTGGCTACTCAATTGCAGGAAGGTGTAAATAAATTTAAGCTTCGTGCCTCGTAAGAGGTAATCACAGCTTTGTGTTTAAATCATTTTGATATTTTGAATTTATGCCATATGAGTCAGCCAAACAGAGTTGAACAAGAAGTTACGATCGATGATATCAAGAAAGAAGTGGCTTCTGAAGTACAAAAGAAAGAAGTGGGCAAACGCATTCAACTGATCAGCTTTAAGCTTGGTTCTGAAGAGTATGCATTACCGATCGATCAGATCAAAGAAGTTGTACTGACACCCCGAATTGCCCGTATGCCTCACTCTCCGGAGTACATTAAAGGAGTGGCCAATATCAGAGGTAATATCATAGCTATTCTTGATCTTGAACAGAAATTTGGCCTGACTTCTCCTGAAAAGGAGGAGTTGGCCAATTTGTCAAATTATGTTTTAGTTATTGAAAACGAGGTTTTTAAGGTGGCTATTCTGGTAAAGGAGGTTCCTAATACTCTAACGGTCAACAGCACCGATATCGATGATACCTCTAATTTTATTCAGTACTCAACTTTAGATGAAAAGACTATTAGAGGAGTGGTGAAACTTGGATCAAGATTAATCATTTTGATTGATATACAAAAGATGATGGAGATCGATAATATTCATGGCGTGGTAAATAAAGCACTCCAGTAAAACTAAAAAAGAGACTTTTTAAACAATCAACTCATACAATTATGAACAAAGTACTTGTAGTAGATGATTCGCTGTATATGCGAACTCTGATTTCTGAAGCTTTGGTAAATGCCGGCTATGAAGTAGTAGGACAGGCTGCCAATGGAGAATCTGCGATTGATTTAGCTCTTGAATTAAAACCTGACCTGATCACTCTCGACAATATTCTGCCGGATATGATCGGAATAGATATTCTGAAAGTATTGAAGCATGATGAAAACCTGAGTTCAAAAGTAATCATGATCAGTGCAGTAGGTCAGGAGTCTGTTATTGAAGAAGGTATGACGCTGGGCGCTTCTGACTACATCGTTAAACCTTTTACAAGTGAAAGCCTTGTGGACGCAGTTAAGAAAGTAATGACTGTCTAAAACCCTGCTGGATGAGCCATAAAATTAAAGTTTTACTGGCAGACGATTCGGTATTGATGCGTCTGATGACAGCTGATATGCTCAATAAAAACGGGGATATTGAAGTGGTCGCATTCGCAAACAATGGCAAGGATGCTGCAGATAAATGTCTGGCCATAAAGCCGGATGTTGTAGTCATGGATATGGTCATGGGAGAGTTTGACGGCCTGTATGGCACACGCTCTATTATGAATGTATGCCCAACGCCTGTAGTGATCCTCACTGGTCTTGGAAGTGATGATATGACTCCGATTATGCAGGCTTTGAGCCTTGGTGCAGTAGATTATCATTTTAAACCAAACAGAAAACTGGATTCTGTACAGGATGGAGATATCGTCTTTGTGGATAAAGTAAGACAGGCTGCTTTAGCACAGGTGAAAGCCATAGAGCAGATAAAACAAAGCCAGGTACATGTTCACCGGAATCATGCTTTTTCCAGTTACCTGAATTACGATGTGATTGCAATCGGCTCTTCAACAGGCGGCCCGACTGCGGTTGAAAAAGTATTGACACAATTACCCGGTAACCTGGCTGTACCGGTAATTATTGTCCAGCATATGCCACCGAATTTTATACCATCATTTGCAGACAGGTTAAATAATCTGACCCCGCTTTCTGTAACGATGGCTAAGAAAGATGATGTGCTGTTGCCCGGAAAAGTTTTGATAGCTCCGGGTAGCAGGAATATGGTTGTGAGAAGAGAACCCGACGGAGCAGTTGTTATAGATTTTACAGCCAAGCGCTACAAGGAATATAACTTTCCTTCAGTTACGGGGCTGATGGAGTCGGTGGCAGAAGTATTCGGTTCTCGTTCAATCGGCGTTATTTTAACAGGAATGGGCAAAGATGGAGCTGAAGGGCTGATGTCAATTAAAAGAGCAGGCGGCTATACTGTTGCACAGAATAAAGAGTCAAGTGTAGTGTATGGAATGCCCAAAGAAGCAATCGAGTCCGGAGCAGCGAGGCAGGTTGTGCCCCTGAGTGACATGGGGCTATTTTTAGTGAGTTGTTTAGAATAACCGACTATGAGCAAAGAACAGGAATATCGTGAAATATTTTTAGGTGAGGCACAGGAAAGCTATGAACAGCTCAATCAGCTTTTTACGGAGTTGGAAAAAGACATTTCCAATAAAAAAGCGATTGACGCCATTTTTCGCATTACGCATACACTTAAAGGAAATGCCATGGGAATGGGCTATGTGGAAATAGCGGAGCTCGGGCATGCCATGGAAGATGTTTTCAACGAAGTAAAAACCGGAAAAATCGTTCTTGATACTGATATTTTCAGTAGTCTTTATCGTGCAAATGATGTTTTGGGTGAGCTCATAGAGGCCGTTCAGACACCGAAGCCGGTAAAATTTAAGGGAATCAAAACCAAGTTGGAGGTTATTTTAAAGAATAGCCGGAAAGATGCGGTTGATAATAAAGAAACAGGAGTTGCAGAGGCTGCTGTTGCTGATGTGCCCTCGCTTTCAGAAGTAAGTGAGAAAAGTGCGGATTTGGATAAAATGAATACTTCAGTAGATGCACAGGCAATAGCTCAGGAGATCGAAGAAGAATTTGTCCTTTCAAAGATATCGATGTCAGATGTGGTGCAGGTACCTATCCGCAAACTGGATAGCCTGTTGAACATTGTAGGGGAATTATTGATTGAAAAAGATACACTGATTGCCCGGCATGTTGACAATGGCAGCAAAGCCAGTGATTTTGCACGTCTGCATCGTATTACTTCTGACTTGCAATATGGCATTATGGATGTGCGCCTTGTACAGGTTGGATTCCTGTTCAATAAATTTCACAGGGTTTTGCGTGATGTGGCTACAATAGAGCATAAAAAAGTAGACCTCGTCTTAGAAGGAACAGAAATTGAAATTGACAGGAATATCATTAAAACCATGAGCGATTCATTGGTGCACATGGTACGTAACTCTGTAAGTCACGGTATTGAATCTCCTGAAAATCGGCAGGCAGCGGGAAAAAATCCAACAGGTAAAGTGACACTGCGTGCACGCAATGAAAAAGATACTGTTTTTATTGAAATAGAAGATGACGGTGCCGGTATAGATGTAAATGTTATCAAACGTAAAGCAATTGAAAAAGGGATTATTCCTAAACAACTGGCAGATACGGTAACAGAGCATGATATTCTGATGTGCATTTTTGAACCAGGCTTCTCTAATGCGGAAAAGATCACAGAAGTTTCCGGAAGAGGCGTGGGGATGGATGTAGTGCGTAGAGCTACTGAATCTATCGGCGGTAAAATAGCGATTTTTACCGAAGTAGGTAAGGGGACAAAATTTGTATTGTCTCTGCCTTCTTCCATGGCTGTAAAAGGAGCTTTGTTGTTTGAGCTGGCTTCCAAAGAATACGCCATTGCATTGGCCTATACAGAGGCTGTTATTTCTGTAAAGAAAAAGGATATACATAAAATCAGTAACGGGTTGATCAGTACTTATCTCAGTAATACAATTTCTGTTATTTTTCTGAAAGACCTGTTTGGACTTGAATCATTAAGAGGTGTTAGCAAAGAGGGGGCTTTTCATGAATCGTTTGACCATCTGGACGATGATGCCAAACTGGATCTGGTTATTGTGACCTATTCTAATAAGGTAGTGGGGTTTGTTGTCGATAAATTATTACAGCAAAAAGAAATTGTTGAGAAAAATTTACCTAACCCGGTTGACCGCAATGAGCTTTTCAGCGGAGCAACAATACTTGGAAATGGCAACGTATGTCTGGTGATAGATGTAGTTTCTGTTTTGAACAGCCTGTTTAAAGAAAAAGTTAACCTAAAAACAACCTAAGCTAATGGAAACAATTGCTACCCCCAATGTAATGACTGTTGCACGCCAGATCATAGATATTGGCTTGTCTAAGGCTGTAGAATCTATGTCGTTTTTTATGCAGCAGAAAATTGTTTTGAACGAGTCGGGTTTTAAAATAGACAGACCTCAGAACAAAAGCCTGAGCAATTTTACCATTAAGACTGATGATGAGCTTTATCTGCTGACAACAGAAATGATGGGTGACCTGAAAGGTGTCTGCTATCTGATTTTTACTGAAGAAGAGGTGAGTGCTTTGTGTAAAGTTGCTTTGCCTTCTCTTTCAGAGGATGATCCTAAATATGTGTTAATGAGAGACGCAATACTGTTAGAACTGGATAATGTTATCTCGGCGTCTGTCATTACTCAGTTTTCAAACCTTTTGAAATATAAAGTATTTGGGGGAGTGCCTAAGCTAACTGTAGTCAGCAAAGAGCAGCTCAATCATATTGTACAGCAGGGAGTATATCCGGATAAGTTTCTTATCGGTTTTAAGACAGAGTTCAAGTCGGAAAAAGGAGATTTCAGCCCTGAATTTTTATGGGCGCTGGATGAAGTTTTTATCAAAGGAGTTGAACAGTTTGCTTCAGTTGAAGACAATCAGAAAACACTGAATAAATTATCGCAGGTATCAAAATCGTAGCTCAATGGAGAGTCAGGAGAAGACATTTACAGAAATCAGACAGGAAATCTCAGATGAAGAAATGAACTCATTAACGGTGGCATTAAAGCAGCGTTATGGTATAGATTTTACCAATTATGAACTTAAATCTTTAAAAAGAGGAATTGCCAGGCTGATTTCTAAACACAATTTTGGCTCTTTATTAGGCTTATGGGGCAAAGTGCTTAAGGACAGAGAGTTTTTTCACGCATGTATAGATGACCTCATGGTTAACCTGACAGAGTTGTTCAGAAACTATGAGGTTTGGGAGAAGATGAAACAATCGATTCTTCCTTCAATCAATGTGAGAACCACGCTCAATGTCTGGCATGCAGGGTGCTCAACAGGTGAGGAAATTTATACCATGCTTATTGTGCTTGACGAGGCAGGTCTTTTAACCAGAAGCAGTATTACCGCCACAGACTTGAGCTCTGTAGCGCTTGCAAAAGCAATGGAAGGTAAATACTCTCAGATTTTGTGGCCCAAGTATCTGAATTCTTATCAAAAGTATAACCCTAAAGGTAATCTTGGGAAATATTTTGTAGGACAGAATGAAGATTATGTAAGGATTAAAGATGACTATAAAAAGTACATCTCTTTCCAGCGTCATAACCTGGTACACGACCGCATCGATAAAAAATTTCATCTGATCTTTTGCCGGAATGTGATGATCTATTTTGATGATGTGTTGAAAATGAAGGTGCTGAAGTTGTTCCATGAGAGCCTTGATGATGATGGCTTTTTCGTGATAGGTTATTACGACATGCTGCCGGATCAGAGTAAGGAATTGTTTGTTTTGCACGATCCGGTTACAAGAATCTACAAAAAAGTGAAACGTTTAAGCTAAGTGTTATGGAATTAAATGACATTATTATGGAAAATCAGGCTGTTGCAGAATCTTCTCCACGTAATGCTATTGAGAGGTTTAGAGCCGAAAACGAAAAGCTTCAAAAGGAATTGGAGGATCTGAAGGTTCAGCATAGTGAACTGGAACAGACTAATCAGCATCTGGTAAGCGCTACCTGGCGCGAGCGTGTGCAAAAGAAGGAACTCAATGATAAACTTGATAAGCTCTTTAAAGAGATGGATAAGTTTAAGTTGTTTTATGATGAACTGGAAGCAACAAACAATCATTTGGTATCTGCTACGTTCCGTGAGCGTGACATGAAAAAACAGTTGAAAGAAACGCTGGACGAATTACAGAGAACGCAGGAGTTGGTACAGATTCAGAGTAAGCGTATTTCTGACAGCATCAATTATGCCCGTAAAATCCAGTTTGCTATCAATGCCAGTGAGGAAGATTTACTGGAATACCTGCCGGAAAGCTTTATTTTTTATAAACCGAAAGATACTGTCAGTGGCGATTTTCCATGGTACTACAAACGTGGTAAATACATCTACCTGGCAGCGGTCGACTGTACAGGGCATGGTGTGCCCGGCGCCATGATGTCAATGATCGGAAACCTGCTTTTGAACGATATTGTAAATAATGACAATGAACTGACTCCGAGTCAGGTGCTTCTTAATTTGCATGAAGCTGTTGTCAGAACACTTAAACAAGACTTGCCGGGAAGCCATTCCAGCGACGGAATGGATGCTGCTATGTGCAGGATTAATATAGAAACCAATGAGTTGGTTTTTGCCGGAGCTCACAGACCATTATTGTTGTTGTCAAACAATGAGGTGATTTCTGTTCCCGGAGACAGATTTCCTATAGGTGGTATGCACCACAAAGGTAAAAATGAGTATTCTGATTACTTTTTTCAATTAACACCAAACGATGCGGTTTTCATTTATTCTGATGGTTATGTTGATCAGGTTGGCGGGCCGGATTGCCGGAAATTCAGCAATCGTAAAGTAGGTGATATACTTGATGCAAATAAACACTTGAGTATGACGGAATACAAAGGCTTATTTGAAGATGCTTTTCATCAGTGGAAAGGAGATGAAAAGCAGTTGGATGATGTGATTATGATAGGCTTTAAAATATAGTAGTGGTATTGAGATATGAGTATTGAGAAAAAAGACAGTAAACTACTAATAATTCTAGGGGTCTAAACTATCAATACAGTTCTCACTACTCAATACCCACTACTCATGACTATTTTGTCCAATGGATATCTTTCTTCTTCGCATCGGCAATATATGCTTGCAGGTCCTGAATACTGCGAGCCTGTATGTCTACATTGGATGCGTAGAAGTCTTTATACCAAAGGGTTGTTTTTTCAATTGTCTGGTCAAAATGCCATACCGGTTTCCAGCTTAACTGCATCAAGGCTTTTGAGCAATCCAGCTTCAGTAAATTAGCCTCATGCGGCTTGTTCGGATCGTCATGTATTTCAAACTTTACCTGATTCCAATGTTTCTGAATATGGGAAATAACATTCGTCACTTCTCTCGTATCGTCGTCGTTCGGGCCGAAATTCCAGCCGTCAGCAACTTTAGCGTTTCCTTCAAGCAAATGTTGGCCTAATAGTAAATAACCGGACAATGGCTCTAATACGTGTTGCCATGGGCGTGTAGCATGCGGATTACGTATTTTTACTGTTTCTCCCTTAGCAGCAGCTTTGAAAATATCCGGAACAAGGCGGTCTTCCGCCCAGTCGCCGCCACCAATTACATTACCTGCACGACCAGATGCCAGTAACTTACCTTTGTTTTGATAAAAAGCTCTTCTGTACGATGCTGTTACTAATTCTGCACAGCCTTTAGAAGCTGAATAGGGATCAAATCCACCCATCGGGTCATTTTCACGGTAGCCCCAAACCCATTCTTTATTGTCGTATGCTTTGTCGCTGGTGATGTTGACGAATGCTTTTACACTATCACAGTGCAATGCAGCTTCCAGTACCTTTACAGTACCCATCACATTGGTGTCGAAAGTCTCAATCGGTTCTCGGTAGGAGAGTCTTACCAATGGCTGAGCTGCCATGTGAAAAACGATTTCAGGCTGGTAGTCAGCAAATACTTTATTGACAGCAGCCCAATCCCTGATGTCACCACGGATATCAGTAATGCCAAGGTTCAGCCTTTCGAAATGAGATGGCTCAGAAGGTAGTTTGTCAGAAAATCCAATCACCTTAGCACCCAATTCCTTTAACCAAAGTGCCATCCACGAACCCTTGAAGCCTGT
This sequence comes from uncultured Bifidobacteriaceae bacterium, assembly GCA_964572965.1. Lineage (GTDB taxonomy): Bacteria > Bacteroidota > Bacteroidia > Cytophagales > UBA9547 > CAZNHL01. The sequence goes on along the minus strand of CAZNHL010000053.1, from coordinate 18,219 downwards.
ATGGCCGGTAAGTAAGACGGTTTTATTTTTGTATATGTTGTTGAACATCTTTTTAGTATTGAGTCGTGAGTATTGAGTCGTGAGAATTGGCTAATTGAGTCGTGAGAGCCAAGTACGATGTTTACTTATCTCACTACTCAAGACTAATTACTCAAGACTAACCTACCACACCTTCCAGTCCGGTTTGCCTGAAGCCCAGAGATCTTCCAGTTTGTTTTTATCACGCATAGTATCCATGCACTGCCAGAAACCATCGTGTTTGTAAGCCATTAGCTGGCTGTCGTTTGCTAATCTTTCAAGAGGTTCACGTTCGAAGATAGTACTGTCACCGTCTATGTAATTTACAACTTCCGGCTGACAAACAAAGAAGCCTCCGTTGATCCATGAACCGTCACCTTTGGGTTTCTCAACAAAGCTGCGGATTTTGTCTTCTGCATTGATGTCGAGTGCGCCGAAACGCCCTTCAGGCTGAATAGCCGTCATGGTAATCAGTTTGCCATGATTTTTATGGAACTCTACAGATTTTCTGATATCTACATTAGAAACACCATCGCCATAGGTAAGCAGGAACGGTTCATTACCGATATATTTAGCAGCACGTTTAATACGGCCACCTGTTAAAGTATCTAAACCGGTATCAATTAGTGTTACTTTCCAAGGCTCAGAGGAGTTGTTATGGATCTCCATTTTGTTGTTTGACAAGTCAATTGTCAAATCACTCTGGTGAAGGAAGTAATTGGCAAAATACTCCTTGATCACGTAGCCTTTATAACCCAGCAGGATTACAAAATCATTAAAACCGTAATGAGAATATTGTTTTAAAATGTGCCACAGAATTGGCTTGCCACCGATTTCAACCATTGGTTTTGGTTTGACATCAGTTGCTTCACTCAGCCTTGTACCGTAGCCGCCCGCCAGAATTAGAACCTTCATGTGTTATAGATTTGTATTTGCAGATTAAAGAATGGACATGTCTTCAATCAAAGGGCTAAAAATAAGAAAAAGAATCGATGTTCGTGAATATAAAATCTAAGTATTGGATTAAAACAATTACAAGAGTTATCAATGCAGTATAAGCGTGATAAGGGATAAGGCAATTATGAATACAGTATAAAACAAGCCGATCCGCACACTCGTATTTTTGATGCAAAAAAACAGTAAAGCAATCATTATGCCCGAAAAAATTACATAGTATTTTATTGTCAGCAAGAGTTGTGAGAAGCAATGGAAGAAACCATTAAGCAAAGTTCCTAATGAAGCAGGCTGGTTTTCGGTATTATGCTGAATATTCGTTCTATGCAAAAATCCGATAACATAGAGGGAACAGTAAATGAAAAGTATTGTAGTAATGATATAGATAACCGGAATAAGGAGCTCCCATTTTTTATACGGATCCTCCTTATTGAAATACTTCTTAAACCATTTGTCAGAAGTGATAAAAAGGAGCACAAAAACAAAAAGAAGAACTATATATCCCATTTTTTAATAACTCACTACTCACTACTCACTACTCACTACTCACTACTCACTACTATATATCTTTAATAGCTTTCAGCTTGTGATAAAAGATACCTGCTATTGTAATGGCACGTTTCTTGGCTTCGTCCGCATTTTCGCCTTCAAAATGTTCATCCACATTTTTCATGAAAAGCTTTACCCAGCGGTCAAAATGGTCATGACTTACAGGCAAAGGAACATGGTGTGGAAAAGGACGGCCATTGTAACGATTAGTGCCCAAAAGGATGTTTGACCAGAAATCGTACATTTTTGGCAAATGCGCCGCCCAGTTTACATTGGCAAAGCCATTAAAAACCGGACTCAACAACTCATCATCGTTAACCTTGTCATAAAAAGTATTAACCAGTTTCTGAACGTCTTCCTCTGTTGTTATATCGTGTTTCATTAGATTCCTCCTCTAAATGTTCGGTTCGACTTCGCTCACCGAACGGGTTTACTGCTTAATTTTAAATATACTTGCCAATCTTCGTTGTCTGAGCGGAGTCGAAGACATAGAAGATGAAAATATCAGGCAGCACTATTCACTACTATTTTCCTGAAAAACCACAAAGTAAAGCCAGTTAGTTCACTTTGCCAGGTATGGTAACATTCGTATCCGTTTTTGTTATAAAACTCCAGGTTCTTTTCATTGGAAGTCTCCAGGTAAACCGGATAGTTATGCTCCCGTGCATAAGCTTCTATGTCTTTTAGCAGTGCAGTACCCTGGCCTTTGCTTTGTTGGGTAGTGTCAACACCAATAAAAGCAATGTAAAGATAAGGCTTGTCTTTGGGATAATAAGATTTAATGTATTGGCTGCGCTTTAAAATTTTGCCGACTCTGGTACCGGCTACATTAAAAAGAAAACGGAACTGATTTCTTAGCTGACTTAAAGCAGTTTTTTGAGTATGATGTAGTTCGCAAAGAGCTACGGCATGACCATTGGAAAATACTTTGCCTGAATGTATAGAATTGTGGTAACAATAGGCCATTAAGTGTTTAATAGCCTTTGTTTTATCAGTTTTGCCTTTTACAATCCAGTTAACACTTTTGTTGCTGCTAAATGAATGTGCTAAGAGTGATATGGCTTTATTCTTTTCCATTCAGTAAATTTTCTCGTCAATGTTAAACCAACAGCTAACAATAATCCGAAAACAATTAAACTTATAAATAACTCTTCAAAATCCAATTGTATTGATGGTGATGTTGGTAAATAATCTTTGTTGAACTTCGAATAAAGTACAGGTTTATAAAAATCGATGAGTAAGAAGGGAATAAGCAAGACTGAGGTCCATATATTTTGCCGGACCTGTTTTTTCCAAAGAATTTGTGGGATTAGGCCTTTGAAAATTATTGAGCCCGAATAAGCAAACCAGTAGGAACCAAAGAAGCTTGTAGTCAGCATAGACTTGTCTGATCCGATATCATTGTAGTTTACAATTTGTAAGATTGATAATGTGAAGAAAATGGCAGAACCTATGATCAGGTAGGTATATGATATGTTTATTAACTCTTTGAAAGACTGTTGGATTAAAGGAAAAATATAATACGTCAGAAAAAGGGAAATTGTAGCTAAAACCCATTAATTAAGAAGTCTGATATTGTTCTTAGTGTCTCCATGAAGTGTTTATTTAATCCTGCCTTCGTATATCACTTAAACGTTCTTTCGTAACCCCTTTATCAAGAGTAGAATACCAGATAAGATTATTCCCCAACTTATTAGATATCCGGTATAGTCTCCATCTCCACCTTCCTTAAGTGTCGATATGAATACTCCGAAAGTTAAAAACAGTCCAAATAAAATGAAGAGACTACCAATTAATATCAATAATGTTTTTTGCTCAATTTTTTTCATAATACTTGAAATGAGGAGTAGTCTGTTGAGAGACCAATCCCCAGCCCCCAACACTAGCGTTTCAATTATAACATGGCCTTTCCGGGGGACTGGCAAAACATAATCTTACTTCTTTTTCGTTGTTGTTGAGTATTTTGATCAATAGTGAAATTGTTTTTTATACTCACTACTCACTACTCACTACTTTTTCTTATTAACCACCCTTGTCCAGTAATCTTTGATAAAGCCAAGTCCATAACCTGTCATTTGAACAAATACTGCAGGAACGGATAACCAGCCAACCAAAGGGTTTTTGTTCTGGATAGTTGAGTCAATAAATATCGCCATGATATAAAATAGCAGTCCAAGCAGCATTAAGCTAGCTAATGGCGTTCCTATAATGAGTAGCAGTAGGGTGAGTACATAATAAATAAAGAAAGCGGCAGGGAAGAAGTGCACCAGTTTCAGTGTGTCAGGGAACATAATATAAGTGTTGATCCTTGCGCGGCCAAAGAAGTTCATCTGTTTATAAAAATCACCGAAATTGGTTTTACGTTTGTGATACACGTAGGCATTTTCAACCAATCCGGTTTTAAAACCAAGGCTCATAACACGGGCACTGAACTCGATGTCTTCGCCAAAGTAAGGTAATTTAAAGCCCTGAGTTGCTTCGTATACCTTTCTTGAAAAGCCCATGTTGAAGCTTCTTGGATAAAATTTGCCTACATGGTTTTTGCGCCCTCTGATGCCGCCTGTTGTGAAAAGAGACGTCATTGAATAATTGACAGCTTTCTGGATATTGGTTGAGTCGGGGTGAAGCCTGTCGGGTCCGCCGTAAGCGTCAAGCCAATCTGTTTCCAGTCTGTGGTTGAGGTTTTTAAGAAAGTCAGCATCAAGAACAACATCAGAGTCCAGCACTACAAAGTAATCGCCTGTGGCACGGGCAAAACCATAGTTGCGGGAAAACCCCTGGCCATCGTTCCCTTTGTAGTGGTATTGTACATCAAGCCTGTCTTTATAGCGTTCAACAACTTCGTCAGATTTAATAGACGAACCGCTTTCGATAATCAGTACTTCAAAGTTCTTAAGTTCCTGTTTTACAAGGCATGACAGTAAGGCGTCAATTTCATCAGGTCGGTTAAATACAGGTATTACAAAAGAATAAAACATAGTACGTGAATATTTATGACAAAAATATTTACAAATGGTTTAAAAACTATCCAAGGTTTAGGTATTTTGCGAAAAATATTGAAATCGGGTAACCAAAATGCACTTTTTGAGTATTAAGGTTGACAGACGTTTTTTTATGAGGTTATATTTTAAGGTTCACTGTGTTTTTTTTATTCTGATTATTCTTTGCGGGAGCCTGTCTGTAAATGCTCAAAAGAAGAAAAAGAAGTCGTCAAGGGAAAACAGTAGCTCAATTACCAATATTCAGAAAAAAAAAGGGCATTCACCGGGCGAGCAGATTATTCAGATTTACTGTACCGGAACCAGGCAGGCTTATTCCGGTAATGCCTGTGCGGGGAGAGCTGCTCATAGAATGGGTTTTCAGTATATTCTGCATTATGCTGATGGCACAAAGTCATCATCTTCTAAATTTTACAATTGGGTACATAATCAGGGTGCTTATTTTCAGATAGCCTTTAAAAACGGCCCTTTCTGGAAACACAGGTTCAGGAGGTTGATGAAAGAATGTAAATCGTAACGTTTATTTAGATAAAGAAAAAGAAGGTCGGTTTGCCAAAGCAAACCGACCTTCTTTTTTGTGACATAATTTATTAAGTTTGTTTTAAACAGTAATTAAGCAGTAAAGTATGGCATCATTTGACGTAGTGAATAAAGTTGATCAGCAAGTTGTTGATAATGTAATTAATGTAGTAAAAAAAGAATTGGTAAACCGTTATGATTTCCGGGACAGCAAAACGGAAATTGAATTTGATAAGAAAGCCAATCAGTTGAAAATCACTACGGAAAATGAAATGCGCGTTAAAGCCATTGAGGATATTCTGATTGCACGCAGTGTGAAACAGAACCTTGATCCGAAATGCTTCGATTTCTCTAAGGAACATTATGCTTCAGGTCCGAATATGAAAAAAGAGATCAAAATCAAAAATGGCCTTGATAAAGAGGAAGCAAAAAAAGTCGTGAAGCTGATAAAAGACGGGAACTCAAAAGTACAGGCAGCTATTATGGATGATTTGGTACGTGTAACCGGCAAAAAAATCGATGATCTTCAGGAGGTGATCGCTCTGCTAAGACGTGCTAATCTTGATTTTCCGGTACAGTTCATTAATATGAAATCATAATATGAACCATCTTTATAGCAAAGGTGGTTACTTATCAGGAGATAGTCTGATTTATTATATATGAGAAAACTAATTTATCTGTTAAGCTTGTGCATGCTGTTTGTATGTGCAGGTACAAGTGTTACTATGGCAGAGGGTCTGAAAAAGGATACTGTTATAGAGAAGTCACTATATAAGCTTAGTAAAAAAGAGTTTTATGCTAAGTATGCAAAGGGCGATAAAGAAAAAGAACAGCTGATTGATCATTACTTTTACCGCAGAAAGCAGGCAATCCGCAAGTCTACTGCGTTTCCGATTGCATTTGTCTTTGCAGGTGTTATGATAGGCACATCAGTTACTACAAAAAATACTTATGTACAGTCAACTACTTTCTATGGAGGTATTTTCGGTATTGTCGGTTCTTTGATTGGTATACCTGTTTCTCTTGACGGTCTTAAAACGGCGAAGAAGTATAATAGAAAAACACTTTATCTATTGCTGTCAGATATTGATGCGGGCAAGAAAACGTCTAAAGATGTACTTGATAATATTATCAGGTATGAAGTAATTGAAGATGATGAGTAGAAAGCATCGTTTGATGTAATTACTGCTCTTTTATCCAAGGGTAGGGTTAAAATTGAAGGGTTAGAATACAAAAGTGTTCTAACCCTTCGGTTTTTTACGGGTGTTATTCTGGCCGGGTAGCGTTGTCGGGTGTTCTAAGATGTAACAAAAAACTAATATTGAGGAAATAATGGTGTTTTTCTGCTTACAATCACCAATTAAAAGGCGGTTATTTTTTAAAAAGTATGTTTTTTTAGAAAATCTCTTAAAATTAAGGGGTGTTTATGTTTTAAAATACATTTTGTTGCTATCTTTGGTGTATTAAATAATAAACTTCTTCAAAAATTAATAAAAAACATGGCGCACTTGAGATTTAAGGCCCTTGATATTGTAACTGCCCGTACGCCGGTTGCTATATCTAAGCCATCTGATTTGGTTTCCGATTTCTACGGAGAAAACGTTTATGACCTGGATGCGATGAGAAATACGCTTCCTGCTGACAGCTTCAAGAAAGTTGTTTCTGCTATTCAGAAAGGTGAGAAAATTGAACCTTCAGTTGCAGAAGCAGTAGCTTCAGGAATGAAAGCCTGGGCTTTAGCAAAAGGTGTTACTCATTACACTCACTGGTTCCAGCCATTGACTGGTGCAACTGCTGAAAAGCATGACAGTTTCTTCGAACCTTCTGACAACGGTAAGGTAATCGAAAAATTCAGAGGATCTGCGCTTATCCAACAAGAACCAGATGCTTCATCATTCCCTAATGGTGGTATCCGTTCTACTTTCGAAGCTCGTGGTTACACTGCATGGGATCCTTCTTCTCCTGCGTTCATCATGGACAACGGCTTCACTAAAACACTTTGTATTCCTACAATCTTCGTTTCATACACTGGCGAAGCGCTGGATAACAAAACTCCATTGTTGAAAGCATTGACTTTGCTTGATAAAGCAGCTGTTGATGTAATGCAATACTTTGATACTAACGTAACTAAAGTATGGGCTACATTGGGTGCAGAACAAGAGTATTTCCTTGTTGACGAAGCACTTTACAATGCACGTCCTGACTTGGTAATGTGTGGCAGAACAGTATTCGGTCATGCTCCTGCAAGAGGTCAGCAATTGGAAGATCACTACTTCGGTTCTATTCCTCCAAGAGTTCACGCTTTCATGGTTGAATTTGAAACTGAGTGTGTTAAATTAGGTATTCCTGTAAGAACTCGTCACAACGAGGTTGCTCCAGGTCAATTTGAAGTTGCTCCGACTTTCGAAGAAACTAACTTGGCTGTAGATCACAACCAGTTGATGATGGACGTAATGGACAAAGTTGGTCAGCGTCATGGCTTGAAAGTATTGTTCCACGAGAAGCCATTCGCAGGTGTGAACGGTTCTGGTAAGCACAATAACTTCTCTATGGGTACTAACACTGGTCGTAACTTGTTGGGACCAAGCTCTAAACCAAAAGAGAACCTTATCTTCTTGACTTTCTTCATCAACGTAATCCGTGCGGTTTACGAACATGCTGATTTGTTGAGAGCTTCTATCGCTTCTGCATCAAACGATCACCGTTTGGGTGCTAACGAAGCTCCTCCTGCTATCATGTCTGTATTCGTTGGTTCTGAACTGACTGCAGTATTGGATGAGTTGGAAAACAACGGTAACGTTAAAATCGAAAAAGGTGACAACCTTTACATGAAATTAGGTATCAGCAAGATCCCTGAAATCATCCTTGATACAACTGACCGTAACCGTACTTCTCCGTTTGCCTTCACAGGTAACAAGTTCGAGTTCCGTGCAGTAGGTTCTTCTGCTAACTCTGCAAACGCAATGTCTGTGTTGGCATTGATCGTTGCTGATCAGTTGATCAAATTCAAGAAAGAAGTTGATGCTGAATTGAAAAAAGGAACTAAGAAAGAAGTTGCTATCCTTAATGTGTTAAGAAAAGCTTCTAAAGACTCTCGTAAGATCCGTTTCGAAGGTAACGGTTACTCTGATGAGTGGGTTAAAGAAGCAGCTAAGAGAGGTCTTTCTAACGAAAAAACTACTCCTACAGCACTTGCTTTCTACGTAACTAAGAAATCTGAAGAGTTGTTCGTTAAGAACGGCATCATGACTGCGAAAGAACTTCATGCTCGTTATGACATCATGTTGGAAGATTACATGAAGAAAATCCAGATCGAGTCTCGTATCATCGGTGATATCGCATTGAACCACATCGTTCCTACAGCAATCAAATACCAAAATCAATTGATCACTAACGTGAAAGGATTGAAAGACCTTGGTATTGATGCAAGCGAAACTAAAGGTATGATCGAAACTATCAATGGTCACATTGCTACGATCATCAAAGGTGCTAACGACATGGTTGAAGCTCGTAAAAAAGCTAATAAAATCACGAACACTAAGGACATGGCAATCGCTTATTGTGATAAAGTGAAGCCTTACTTCGAAACTATCCGTTACGCAGTAGATAAATTAGAGTTAATCGTGGACGATGAAGATTGGCCATTGGTTAAATACAGAGAATTGTTGTTTATCAAGTAATTGATAAATTTCTCACTAATAAAAAGCCGTCCTGCTTATGTGGGGCGGCTTTTTTATTGTATTTTTTGATGTATTAATTAGAGTCAATTTCTCCCGATAACACTTTAAAACAGTGCAACTAATGAGTTTTAGGAAAATACTTTTACCCGGCTTTTTACTCAGCTTTATTTTTTTCTTTAATGCCTGTATGTGCACAAAAATGGATTGTGATTCCGAAAAGGCTCCGGATGTTCGGTTCAGATTTAACACTAAAGGCTCAAAGGAATGGATCAGAGTGGAATTTACAGTAATCGATAAAAAAACTAAGAAACCGGTAAAAAGCTATAGTACAGATGCCAGGTCTTCAGATACACTACTTTTAGACTTAAAACGCTATAATGATATCGAGCCTTCTCTCTACGACTACATTATAAATAACTCTGCAGCAACTTCTGACACTATTACTGATATTACCTACGACAAAGTGGTTGATCATCCCAAATGCAATTCTTGTTTGTCATTTGGGAACGATTATGCAACAGTTGTTAATTATAGGAATTTTAGTTTTAAACATAACGGAGTTAAATATTCTGAGGAAGATATAGTCACTTTAGAAAAGTAAATAAGCTGTACCTGTAAACCAATAGACAACTGCTTTCGGGAATTATAAATATCGAACAGCAGGTTAATAGGTGAATGAGACAGAGAACTGTTGTGATAAGTTTTTCAATAAGAAAAGTCGTTCTGCAGTATTGCGGGACGGCTTTTTTTATTAGTGACAATAGTTTCTAATCAATAAGGAAATATCCTGTTATAAATATCTCTCATAACCTTGGGTGTACCTATACGGCAACCAACCGTCAAACCTAAGTAACCACTGTTGAATTGTATGACAGCATCGGTTATTCTGGCACTCAGGTATTGATAATCGTAATGCAAACCTGCAAAAAAACGTTCTGTCTGATAACCAAAGCCAATATCCAGAGAGCCAAGGAACTGGACACTAAAATCGCGAATGTAGTCTTCGTCTTTTGATCTCTGATAGGCGTAGTAACTAAAGTTGGGTCCGAGGAAAAACACCGATGACAGATAGAATTTTTTAAGAAAGACAAGATTACCGCCCATGCCGGGAGCCACGGGCATTGATAAAGCTGAAATTCCGGTAACATTTCTGAAAGTAGTATAGTATGGCTGTTCAGAAGGGTTAAGAATTGCAGAATCACCGTGGATAGCTTGTAACCAGATGCCGGTTTTAACTAAAAAACCGCCTTTAGATTTCATTTGTCGCTGAGAATAAGTACGTGGGCCTACGTATGTATATTTTTTCCATGCTAAATTCCATACAAAGCCATAAGATAGGTTGACTGCCTGGATGTCATCACGTTTTATATAAGTAGCAGTTGATCCATCACTGGAGTTAACATCAGTAACTCCTTTTAATACAGACACCAGAAAGGACTGATTGAACCGGTTACTTTGGATTCTAAAGCTGAGTGAAGCATAGCTTGTGTTGGTATAGCCCGGTTGCTGCCCCGGGAGTTTTACATTAAAACCCAAAGATAAATACTTGTAACCGACTCTTAAACCTACAACAGGAGAGAGGCTGGCGCGGTATTCTGTGGTATTAGTGCCACTCGGAGAGGAGACAGAGTATGAGATAACCGGAACACCCAAGGCCGTTGACAAAACAATGTATTCAGGATATTTTCTGATATAATTGGTATCAGCAAATTTTTTAGGAGGTCCGCCAAAATAACGTCCGTAAAATTTATAATACATATGCCGATAAGTTTTTTCCAGTTTTTGGAATCTGGTCGAGTCTGTTTTGGGAGACAGGCTATCTTGTTGGGCTTTACATAAAAATGACGATAATATTAAAGCCAGTACTATTTTAAAAAATCTTCCGTTCATCCGTTTTTGCAAGGACTATGAAACAATTCTGTTTTTACAATCCCGAATATATAATACTTATAACAATAAGCCAAGAAGGTATCTGTAAATAGAAATTAAACATCGGCAACCTTACTTTATAATATAATAATGAAAGACCAGTAAATACTCAATTTGGTAAATTTATGATATTGTTCTGATCATCAGCGGGTAATAGTTGTGATGTAGGTTTGAGAAACCAATATCTGCTATTTATTCCATGAATAAGAAAATTAAATTATGTTTCACAGGCGCTATTTTATCAGTGCTCATTATACTCAACGGCTGTAAGTCCGATAACTCTGTTGAAGCGGTAAAACCAATAGCTAATTCTACTGTTATAAGTGATGTACACATGAGTAATGCCTATTATCAGGAACTGGCCTTACGCTGGGCTCCGGTACACTACCAGGATGTTGACAATGCCGGTTGCGGCTCAATGAATGGAAGAGGGGATTATATTACAAGCATCAATTTTGACAATGACTGGGTGACATCCAATAACTGGAACAATATTGAGCCTTCAAAAGGGTATAGCCCTAAAGCTCACAGTTATTATTCAGTAGTAGAAACAGGTACGCATTTTTATATTATTTATGCTTTTTTCCATCCGAGAGACTGGGCTAATGTATGTTTTGCTAACATTGACTATCATGAAAATGACCTTGAAGGATTACTGGCTATCGTAAAAAAAAGCACAGCAAATAGCGGTTACGGTGAGTTACAGGGGATTGTAACGGTAGCCCATTCAGATTTCTTTTCATTTGTTCCTTCGGGAAGCCCGTTGAAAAGCAATCAGGAAACAATTGATGGTACCTTACAGATGGAAAACTATAATGGCCGGTTACACCCTGTTACAGCACAGGAGTCAAAAGGTCATGGATTGAAAGCATGGCCTTATTACAAACTGATAGGTGATGGGTTAAAATATTTCCCTACAATGAATACGGCAGAAAGTCCGTCCGGTAACGATGACAGAGATGTAAAATACAAATTGGTAGACATCTTCGAAACAAATGGTTTCTGGGCAAGACGCTTTAATGCTGAATCATTTAAAGATAATGGCAGGGCATTCCTGAGGACTGTCGGTTCCGGCGGTGCTCATACCCCATGGGGCTGGGATGATAAAGACGACTTGCCTGGGGTGGGTGAACTGGCTACTGATCCGGCTCGTTTAGCAAATATCTACTTCAAGAATTTCGGTGCTATTGACCTGAACTATGTTTACAATCCTTACAAAGGCATTTATTAAACATTTTGGTACTTTATTAAAAAAAGCTCTTTCGGTTTCCGGGAGAGCTTTTTTACCTGTTTTATCAGAAAATACTTGTTAGTTTTAGTGTTTTAATTTTCAGCAATTCAAACATTAACTTAAAATGAATAATAACAATAAACTTGTTGCTCTCTGGGGACTTACAGTTATAGGAATGATCCTGCATTTTAATTACCACATAAGCGGGATATTTTATGGTATAGATATCGTCAAACCCGGATCAAATGGCGTAGAGCCGGTGAGCCTGATCGTTATAAGGACACTTTTCTATCATTTACCAATTGTATGGATATTGCTGATTTTGTATGTAGAGAAGCGTTGGATGAATATTACGCTTTTGGTAATCAGTGTACTTTACTTTCTGGCTCATGCATCACATCTGGCAGGAGAGGTATTAGGTAAAGAGAAAAACCCATCTCAGATTTCTCTTTTATTTGTAGTATTGATAGTTGCAGGACTGTTGGCCTTTGAGCATTATAAAGTGGTTCGTAAAAGTGCGTAAGTGTTAATTTTTAGGTATTTAAGTGTTTATGTGTTATAGTTTTAAAGTACCTATAACACCTAAACACATTTTAAGCAACCAACTGTCTGAAGTAATACTTGCGCATGTCCTCAAAACCAAGAATACTCAGGATGAAGATCATGGTTAACGAGCCCCAAACGATGGTATCCTGCCAGGTATACATTGAAAGCGCTAAAAGAGAAATCCCTCTGGCGTATTCCAGGTGAAAGATCCATCTTTTTTGTTCCAGTATGGCTCCGCAGTTAACAAGGGTTAATACTACAACCAGTGAGAAGACAAGGAGATATGGGTTTGGGATATCATTGAAGAAGTAGAGCAGGGCTAACAGGGCAACAACACTTACACCAATTTGCCAGATCACATATCGTTTAAAAGCTTTTGATATAGGAAAATTATATTTCTTACTCAGAAATCTCTGCTCAAGTTTAGGTCTTAGGGTGGGGTCAATTAATTCCGGGCCTCCAAAAAGAATTTTGATTTTATTAATGAAGCCTTTGGTAATTTTTACTGAATAGTAAAGTTCAAGGATGAAATGGAAAATATGCCAGAGCAGGCTTGTTGTGGTTAACGGCTTGGTAATTCCATATTTTACTTCTTCGGTTTCTTCTGCAAAAGTACCAAACAGGCGATCCCAGATAATGAGTACACCTCCATAGTTCTTATCAATGTAGCTCTCGTTGCTGCCATGGTGAACGCGGTGATGTGATGGTGTTACAAGGAATGATTCAAGAATACCAAGTTTGCCGATAAAGCGGGTATGTACAAAGAATGGATATACACCCTGAATAAGCAGTATGAGCATAATCATAGGAGCCGGAAATCCTAATAGTGGGAGAAGGATCCAGAAAATTAATCTTACCAATGACTGTAATAGTGTGATCCGCGTTCCTACAACAAGGTTAAACTCGTCGCTGGAGTGGTGTACTACATGGACAGCCCAGAATACATTGATTTCGTGGCTGCTTCGGTGATACCAGTACCATAGGAAATCGACAAGGAAGAAGAGTATAAGCCAGTTATACCACGTGCCTGTAATTTCGAAGATTCCGAATTTTTTTTGGGTGAAATCGTAAATCAGAAAGAAAAAACTAACGAACAGCATGCCGGTAATTCTGTCGAGAATTGCGATACTGAAATTGGTAATAGAGTCGTTGAACTTATAATAGTTCTTTTGCTTTTTCTTTGAAACATAGTATTCTAACCAAATAAAAAGCAGTAAGACAGGTAAAGCTAAGGCGATGCTTTCCATATGTTTTAAAGTTTAATGTGTTAAAAAGTATTTTTATACCTCCGGCTTTTTACTGAAGCTTATAAGCACTTACAGTATTGCCAAAGAAAGTAGGTACAAGCAGTAGTTTCTGGTCGGCTATATACCAGATATCAGCTGCATTTTTCTTTTGTTCTTTGGTATCAAGAACAGTGGTCACAACTCCTTTGTTCAGGTGATAAATTTGTCCGTTCCAGTTAGAGACGATAAATTCATCCTTACCAATTTCGACAATTCCGTCGCCAAAGGCTAATGTTTGTGCTTTTGGGTTTAATATTTGTTGTTTATCTTTTATTTCATAAAGATTTCCCTTTGTCATATCCAACAGAAATATGTCTTTATTCTTTGCCAGAATACCATTCGGTTTTTCTAATTCAGGCTTGTCCAGCCAAACGCTTACCTGATTGTTTTTTAGAAGGTAAACTTTTTTATTGCCGGAATCTGTGATATAAACTTCACCGTAATTGTTTACAGTAATGTCATTCAGAAATACTGCACCTTCAACAGCAATGCGGTTTTCAATTTTGCCGGAGACTATATCAGCAACGATGATATTGGTAAGGTCTGCGATGTATAGTTTCTGATTGAAAATTCCTAATCCTTTTGGTGCATCCAGACCGGTGATCCACTCCAGTATTTCTACTTTTCCGTCTGTAGTCAACTTGGAGATAAAACCATTACCGTCTTTGGTCTTAGCATCTCCGTTGATGTTGCTTACATATAAGATTTTGTTCTTCGCATCATAAATGACAGACTCTGGTGTTTGTAAAACAGCCTCTGTTTCCCAGACCTTTTGCAGGCTGAGGTTTGCCTGATCTTTTGGGGCTTTAGCATAATTTGTTATTACCGTTAAAGCTAAACTTATGATTAAAGAGGAAGTAAAGTATCTCATGTTTATTTCTTATAAGTCGACGTTGTACTTGCCGTCTTCGAACTCAAACTCGTAATGAGTGAAGCTTGGCCATTTGGGTTTGGTCAATGTTTTTTCCCAGTTAGAGAGATCGTGGCTTAATTCGTTTAGTTTTGCTTTTTCCGTACCGGTAAGATTATTTTTTTCAGATGGATCTTGCTTAAGGTTATACAGATATGTCTTTTTGTCTATTTCACTCACAATCAGTTTCCAGTCGCCTTTTCTTATGGCTTTATTTCTTCCAGCACGCCAGAATAAAGCTTTATGTGGTACTTCCTGTGTTTGTTTGTTAAGGAATGGGATCAGGTTTACACCATCGTAAGTTCTGTCGGCAGGTAAAGCAATACCGGCTGCAGCTGCCGATGTGGCAAAAATGTCCAGAGAAATAACAGGCTGGTCATAAATTTGTCCGGCAGGGATATGACCTTTCCATTTGACTGCAAAAGGAATGTTGATACCGCCTTCAAAGTGAGAAAATTTTCCTCCTTTCAAAGGAGCATTATCAGTCGCAAGTGTATAAGCAGCACCACCATTATCGCTAAGGAAGTAAATAATAGTATTCTCTTCGATTCCGAGTTCACTCACTTTAGCAGTTATTTGCCCGATCGCATCATCCAGCGACTTGATCATCGCATAGTAAGTACGTTTGTTAATGTCCTGTTCGTCTTTGAATAAGTTGTAGTCGGCTTTTTTTGCCTGGAAAGGTGTATGTGGCGCATTAAACGGTACATACAGAAAGAATGGATTGTCTTTGTTCTGCTCAATAAATTGTACTGCTTCGCTGCCGAATTTGTCGGTGATATACTCTTTCTCCTCTATAATGTTTTCGTTCCTGTACAATGCAGTCGGACCTTTTCTTGTACCGTCGCCCCAGATAAATTTGTCTGTGAAATCGCTGTGATGATGGTTTATGATATTAACTGTATCGCTTTCCGCAGCAAACATTGAGTGTGACTGATAGAAGCCGTAATAGTAGTCGAAACCTCTTTTGTTCGGGTGGAATGGTTCCTCAAAACCAAGATGCCATTTTCCTATTACAGCAGTTTTGTAGCCGTTTGCTTTGAACAATTCTCCAAAAGTAATTTCCGATGTTGGAATACCCTGTTGCTTTATTTCCGACGCATTCGGATAGGAAGGTAATTTATTGACTTTCCAAGCTCCTGTTTTTATGAAATTATCAAAGACAAACAGCTCAAGTTTGTTTTTAGGGTAACGTAGCGACGGTTGTGCCTCGTAGCCAAAACGTTCCTGATAACGACCTGTAATGAGTCCTGCACGTGAGGGACTGCAAATAGGAGCACTGGTATAGCCACTTGTAAAAGTTGTCCCCTGGTTTGCCAGAGAATCAATGTTTGGAGTCGGAACTGATTTATTATCGTAAAGAGAAATGTCAAACCTGCCCAGGTCGTCTGCAAACAAAATAATTATGTTTGGTTTTTTTGTTTGACTGTTTCCCGGATTTTTAAGGTATGCTTCTTTCCCTTTCTGTAGTGCAGTGTCATTTTCAACAGGATTGTCGCCGGGTTGTATCGGCTGAGATAAGTAAACTCCAAGAAGGGTAAGTGTTATTATCATCAATGCAATACTAATAATTTTCGTTCTTCTTTTCATTTACAACAATTTTACCTGTGAATTATCAATTGTGTTTTAGGTAAAGGATACTTTGGTAACTCTTTACGTTTGAGATTATGGACTAACTTTTTTGCTGCCAAATGAGCCGCTACAAATAAAGTAGGGTAAAAGTTTAATGCCATTTTTATAACCGCTTCCATGAAAAACACTGCCGTTCATAGAACTAGAGTTAACAAATCCGTGTGGCATAGACGGAATTGTATTAATGAAATAGGTTGTGGTCGCCATAAAAATAAGATTGTATAAAAAGATGAAGAGAAACAGAAATTCTCTTGGGATAAACAATGGTGAGAGTATGCCAGACGGAACTATGGATTTAATTTCTGACTGGCATCTTTACTCGTCACCGGATGTTTTGGAACTTATTGTTCCTTTTGAAGTTTTTGGTGGAACCCCTTCTCTTCGGATCCCCTTCTTCTTCGGAGAAGTAACCATTTACATGGCTATTGATTCCACCAAGCTCTTAATGATTTACTTTATTCAGCAGTTCAACTTGTTTGGCAAGTGTTTCTCTTTCAAAATCAAGGAAACCATATTCATGATTATATTTTTGTCCTTCAGAAAGTACCCATTTAATAAAACGGTCTATATTGTCTGAGGCGTCTGTCTTATTTGTAGGGATAGAAATGTTTACATATTCTATCGGTATTTTAGGGTTATTCTGAGTCTCAAGGTATTGGGTCAGATTGTCAAGTGAAGCGTAGATTTTTTCATTCTCATCTAACTTTCCATTGTTGTTCAGATCGACAGGCAGTACTGTAAGTCCTGGTTTGACAGCTCTTGTTTTTAAGTCATATATAAGGCCAAGAACATTGTAAGTTAAACCATTGGTGTCTTTCTGAATTGCCTGAATCAGGTGTTTGTCGTCGCCGCCAATTGGTTTGCCTATAATGTCCGCCTGTTCAAAGCCGTAGTAACGTGCAAATGTTGTAGGAGCACAAGCTATCTGGGCACGTGTATAAAGAGTTGGTTTATAACTTCCGTTATCTTTCTTCTTTTTCTTCTCGTGCTCTTCAATCGCATCGTGCTTATAGAAGAAAAGCTGTTTGAAGTCAGCCGGTTTAATACCTTTTTCTTCATATCCGGCTAACAGAGGGCTTTTGCTGTTTGCAACAGGTAGCAATGCATAGCGACCGATATTAATTATCGAGTAGTTAGGGCGAATTTCTTCCGGAGAAAGTGTGTGTGCGTTAATAATCACATTGGCGCTGTCAACATTCGGGCCTCCTCTCGCTATAATTCTGAATGCTACATCAGGATTGGTCTTAGAAAATTCGGCAATCCATTTTTCAAGCAATGGATATGTGAAACGGGAACCTGTTATAATTACTTTACCGTTTTGTGCCTGTAGTGAGAATACGCCCATCACCAAGACAAAGAATAATAGCTTTGCTTTCATTTGATATAAAGTTTAAATTTTGGAGAGTAACAGGATAGACGTAAGTTTATCCAACTGTCCATTATCAAGGAAACAATTGATTTTATTGTATGATAAACCGGCACATTTATTATGTGGCAGTTTTTTCGCTGTGGACTGAAAAGGGGGGATACAGTCTGTAGGCTATAGAAATGTTGTTTTTAGCAACAGTAAAAACTTGTTTTAGAAATTGGCTCCATTTTTTAAAATATAAGTTTGTAAGCCATAAATAATAAATCCCTATAGAATTGATATACAAATATACTACTTCGTTGATACTATGCAATAGTATTTGTGATAATTTTTAAATAAATCTATAGAATAAGTTGAGAATTGACTTTTGTAAAGTTATTTTTAAAATAAAACAAGACCCATGCCTTGTGAGTTTGTAGTGATATCCTGTTCGGTGCTATTTTCTCCCAATTTGAATTTTTAGCCCGGTGTAATATCTTTCTGCCTTTGTCATATTACTTAATTAATTTGAGATTGTCTTAGTTAAATATTAAGACAATTCTGATGGATACTTTTCCAACATTGATTTTCGTAGAAAATAACTATGTTTTCTTGTCT
>CAZNHL010000052.1:5160-31716 GCA_964572965.1 uncultured Bifidobacteriaceae bacterium | reverse complement strand
GTTATAAGTCATTTGGTTCAACCCTTCTGTAGAGTGTGTAGTTGCCAATACCGGGCATACTGTTTCACAAGGAGCATTATTGCAATGTTGACACAACATTGGCTGGAATAATACTTTTGGGTTTTCAGAAGGCTCTTCAATATCTATCAGATTTTTAAGAGTCTTGCTTTCTACATCGTCAAGATCAGTAGAATAGTAACGGTCAATACGCAACCAGTGCATTTCACGGCTGTTGATTACCTCGTCACGACCTACAACAGGAATGTTATTTTCAGACTGACAACCAATTACACAAGAACCGCAACCAATACATGAGTTAAGGTCAATAACCATACCCCAGAAGTGGTTGTTGTACTTATCTTTCTGCCAGTTAGCTGCAAACCATATAGATTCAGAAGATGCTTCAACTTCACCCTTATCCGGTGTTTTGATCGTCTTCTTGTATTTATTTCTGATCAGCGTCGGATCTTCTTTATAAGTAGCAATATTTGCTTCCTGAATAATATCACGACCCATGATAGTCTGGTGGGTCTGAGTATGAGCTACCTGATATTTTTCATTTGTTATTTCAATCGAAACATCAGAAGTAATATCAGAATTGTAGAAGCCATTTGCGAACTCAACAAACTGAGCTGCACTAACACCTAAATTATTCGCTACTTTACCCGCTTTCGTTCTACCATAACCAAATGCCAGACCGATAGTACCTTTAGCCTGACCCGGTTGGATCAAAGCCGGAACTTTAACAGTTTTACCTTTTACTTTCAGGTTGAAGAAGAAGGTGTTACCCATAAATACATCTTTCAATCCTTTTGCCTGAGCATCAGCTTTTGAAATTGTAATATAGTTATCCCAACAAGCTTTAGTAATAGCATTAGGGAATTCCTGTAACCATGGGTTGTTTGAAGAAGAACCTGTACCTATTGCTTCCGTTTCGAAAATCGCAAGTTCAAGGCCTGTGTTGTTTGCTTTATATCTTGAAGAAATTGCAGCACCTACAGAACCACCATCAAAACTTATAGAAGTTGCTGATGCTGATGCAGCAGGCAATTCAAATACTCCATTATGCAATGATCTATCCCAGAACTCCTGGAATGAAGCATATTTAGTTTGCTTAGAGAAGAAAGACTTCTTCCAGATATCCTGGATATAAGAATAGTAATCCTTATTGTTACCTGCCCATTTCAATAAACTTTCTTGTGCCTGACGCGTTTTGAAAATCGGAGAAATTGTTGGCTGACCTAATGAATACTGACCAGCCTTAGGCTCAGCATCAGTCCATGACTCCAGGAAATGATGATCCGGAGCAATGTACTTAACTTCAGCAGCAGTTTCATCCAATGTCTGAGCAAAAGAAACTGATAATTCTACTTTTTTCAAACCTTCTTTCAACTCAGCACCTTTAGCGTGAGAATAAACAGGGTTTACATTGTAGAAGAAAACAGCATCAACAACTCCTTGTTTTACTTCATTAACAAAAGCCTCAACTTTCTCATCATTACCTTGCTTAAGGTAAACGGGAGCATTTAAGTTAATTGTAGAAGCGTAATTACCAAGCAGTTGATTGATTGCATTCACTAATTGTTGAACAGCAGGATCGTTAGAACCGGAAACAACTAATGAAGAACCTTTTTCTTTCAACAAATCTTTTGCTGCTGCATCAAGGTTATTTACCTCAATAGCAGGGGCAGAAATATTACCGCCTAGTTTATTATATAGAGCAGCCAAAGCCAAACCTTCTTTTGAAGGAGCTAATGGTGTCCTGAAATCTGCGTTAGCGCCAGACAAAGTCATATTTGCTTCGAACTGGTAATGACGAGACATTGTTTTTTTCTTTCTGTTTACTCTTCTTCCTTCAGCATACTGACGAGCAAACTCGTTAGAAGAAATCCATGAACTTAAGAAATCAGCTCCGAAAGAAACGATTACGTTTGCTTTGCTGAAATCATAAGAAGGGATAATTGCTTTACCGAAGTTGATCTCATTTGCTTTAAGGATACCATAAGCAGAGATCGCATCATAAGTAACATGCTTAGCTGTAGGATACTTCGCAGTAAACTCAGCAAGTGCTGCTTTAGTAGACGGGCTTATGATTGTTGATGAAACGATTCTGATCTGACCACCTCTACCTGCAATAGTAGCTAGTTCTGCCTTTACTTTAGAATCAATTTCATTCCAGGTAGATGGCTGCCCATTAGCACGAGGACCATTCAATCTTTCCTGATCGTACAGTGAAAGAACTGCTGCCTGACCTCTGATAGAAAGACCACCTTGAGTTACACTTGAAAATTTATTGCCCTCAATCTTAATTGGTCTACCTTCACGGGTTTTAACCAAAATACTTGAATAGTCTCCTCCGTCATCGAAGAATGTAGAAGCATACCAGTTTGCAACACCAGGATCTACGTCCTCTGGTTTAATTACATAAGGAATCGCTTTACGAACAGGAGCTTCGCAAGCTGCCAAAGATGCCGCTGCTACACCAAAACCTAACATTTTCAGGAAATCCCTTCTATGTGTTCCTCCGGTAAGCTCATCAGCAGAACCTTTACCTTCAACTGATGAATTCCCTGGAAACTCGTTCATTGCATGCTGCAAGAACTGAGGATCGTTGTTCAAATCCTCTAGGCCTTTCCAGTATCTCTTATTATTGTCAGCCATATTTATTTTTAAGAAATCGGGTTTTCTATAAAATTCTTTTCTTTATTTCTAATACTAGTAGTGACACTTAGAACATTCAATACCTCCGATGTCCTTCACTTTCAACTCTTTCTGGCCATTGTGCTTATGCACCTCAACCAATTTGTCGTAGTAAGCGTTACCTTCAGTTTTCACTACAGTCTGTCTGTGACAGTTAATACACCAGCCCATTGTTAATGGAGAGTACTGTTGCACTACTTCCATTTTCTCGATCGGACCGTGGCAAGTCTGGCACTCGATACCACCAACCTTCACGTGTTGTGAGTGGTTGAAGTAAGCCAAATCAGGCAAGTTGTGAATACGAACCCATTCGATCGGAGTACCATTTTTAACAGCATTGCGCAATGGTTCCAATTTAGGAGAATCGGTTTTGATGTGGCTATGGCAGTTCATACAAATGTTCGTAGAAGGAATGTTTGCATTCTTTGAATTTCTAACACCTGTATGGCAATAGTTACAATCAATTTTATATTTACCGGCGTGTAATTTATGAGAGAAAGGAATCGGCTGCTTTGGAGCGTATCCTTGCTGAATACCAATTGCCATTAAGTTATCTAATGTTGCTTTACCCAACAAACCAAAAACAAGGAAACCAACTACAAATAAGAAGCCTGTACTCTTAATCACCGGTTCAAGACCGAATGACTGATTGGCAAGGTATTTTTCATCATCATTGAAAGTATCCTCTTTAGTAGACAAATACTTCTTTAATACTGAAAGTATCAATCCAAGTACTACAACTAAAAGGATAAGAATGAATACAAAAACTATTAGAATGAAATTAACGAAAGTAGAACTAACACCAGAACCGTCACTAGGCACTTTACTAGTACCACCAGCTCCAGGTTTCGGTGGCTCAGGAGCCGTCTCCACATAAGCCAAAATAGCATCAACTTCAGCCTCTTTCAAAGATGCAAAAGCAGACATTACACCTGCACCTTTGTATTCAGCAGCAAGTTTTACTGCATAAGGATCTCCTGAAGCAATAACAGCTGCAGGGTTTTTAATCCATTTCTTAATCCAAGCGATATCTTTTCTCTTGGTGATGTCCTTTAGGGCAGGCCCAATAACTACCGAATGTACTGCGTGACATGACGCACAATTGGCCTCAAAAACAGTTTGTCCCAGCGCTACATCTCCTGCAACTGCTCCACCGGCTGCTTTTGCATCTGCACCTGCTGCAGTAGAAGTAGTATCTGCAAAAACATTACCTGAAAAAATCAGACAGAGGGAAACTGCGAAGGCTTTTGAGAAACGTGAAAGTGAAAATCTTTTAGAAGACATAATTAAATGGTTTAATCAATCTTGATGGGAATACACCCCATATCGACGCGCAAATCTAATACGCGATGTTTATTATTCAAAAGAGAAACTCCCACAAAAGGAAGCTCAATTTAGAGGCCATTTGCTAATAATGCCATAAAAGACTGAATTTCAATAAATTATACACTATTTATGTTAATTCAAAACAATAATTTAGAATCATTTTAAATAGATTTATAAGGTCTGAAAAAAGAAATGTTTTACTACTGCAACTGATTTAAATCAAAATGAGTATAAAGTCACTTCTTATCTAAGAATATTTAGTTATTTTGGGAGTCTAATTAGTAAATCACGAAGGGAATATTGAGCACATGGGTAAGTTTTTAGGGATATTATCAAAAATATGGTCTTTTATGACAGAAGGTTACTTCTACATAAAAGACATATTGCGGTATATAAGAGAAAATTTTCTTGACTTTTTCAATGCAAGCCCGGTAAGACGGGTTTGGAAATGGTTTGTCTATATAATCGGCTTCATTACTATATATATATTAGCTATTCAGATTAACTTATTTTGGTTGTTTGGGAAATCGCCCAGTATTGCCAAACTGGAAAATCCAAAAGTAGAACAGGCTTCAGAATTATATACTGCTGACGGAGTTCTTTTGGGTAAATATTACATTGAGAATAGAGTACCGGTTAGTTATAAAGAAATCTCACCTATTCTGATAAAAGCTTTAGTAGCTACAGAAGATGTACGCTTTTATGAACATTCAGGAATAGATCCTACTGCACTTGGTTCAGCATTGCTTTCCGTATTTCATGGAGAAGGCCGCGGAGCAAGTACAATAACCCAGCAATTAGCCAAAAATCTGTACAAACTTAGAGGAGAAGGCTCTAAAGGCTTATTGGGTTACGTTCCGTTCATTAAAACGATTGTTATTAAAACAAAAGAATGGATAACTGCCGTTAAGCTGGAAAAAGCTTATACAAAGGACGAAATTGTAACCATGTACCTGAATACCGTAGATTTTGGTAGCCATGCTTACGGAATCAAAACAGCCACACAGACATATTTTAACAAGAACCCGGACAGACTCTCAATACAGGAAGCTGCCACATTAGTAGGTTTGTTAAAAGCTACTACCACCTACTCTCCTATTCTCAACCCAACAAAGTCTACCAAAAGGAGGAATACAGTATTAGCGCAAATGGCCAAATACAGTGTAATTACCCGGCTACAAGCTGATTCTATTTCAAAGATCCCCATTAAACTGGAATTCAGCATTGAAAAACATTATGACGGCGCCGGAACCTATTTCCGTGGTATCATGAACAAATACCTGAATGCATGGTGCGCTGAAAATGGATTTGATTTATATACTGATGGATTAAAAATATATACTACGATTGACTCACGTATGCAGCAGCATGCAGAAAATGCAGTAAAAGAACACTTAAGTCAACTTCAGAAAAAGTTCTATATACACTGGAAGAATAAAGGTAACCCATGGACAGACGAAAGTCATAAAGAGATAGCCGGATTTATTGAAAGCGTTGCAAAACGTACTGAGCGCTATAAATCTTTAGTAGCTAAATTTGGAGAAGGGCATGATTCCATTCAGATAGTAATGAACATCCCTCGTAACATGAAAGTGTTTACTTGGGAAAATGAACAAAATGAAAAGGATACGACTTTAAGCCCAATGGATTCTATCCGCTATTATAAATGGTTCTTGCATGCCGGGTTTATGACAATGGACCCATTCTCTGGCCATATTAAAGCTTGGGTGGGAGGAATCAACTACAAATACTTCAAATACGATCACGTACGTCAGTCTCAAAGACAGCCAGGCTCTACATTTAAGCCTTTCGTTTATCTTGCGGCTATTGACAGAGCCGGCTACTCCCCTTGCCATATAATGAAAGATCAACCTATTTCCATTAAATACATGGAAAATGGAGAGGAAAAAATCTGGACACCACATAATAGTGATGGCAGGTATTCCGGAGATTCTTTAACTCTGCGAAGGGCAATGGCTAAATCTGTTAATTCAGTTACAGCACAGGTTACCCAAATGGTTGGATGGAATACCGTTATCGAATATGCTAAAAAACTAGGGATACAAAGTCCATTACAATCAGTCCCATCTGTGGGTCTGGGCTCCAGTGATGTGAACTTATATGAAATGGTTGGGGCTTATTCAACTTTCCTTAACCATGGCTTGTGGACAAAGCCAATGTTCATTACACGTATTGAAGACAGGAATGGAAATGTTATCCATGAATTTATTCCACAGCGCCAGCAGGTAATCAGTGAAGAAAGTGCATGGTTAATGCTTCACATGCTTAAAGGCGGTTTGGAAGAACCAGGCGGAACTTCTCAGGCTTTATTTCAGTATGATTTATTCAGAGGAAATGAGTTCGGGGGTAAAACAGGAACCTCACAAAACCATTCAGATGGCTGGTTTATGGGACTTACCAAAGATCTTGTCTCAGGGATGTGGGTTGGTGCTGATGACCGTAGTATCCACTTCAGAACCTCTTCAATGGGCGAAGGAGCGAGAACAGCATTACCCATCTATGGTATATACATGGAGAAACTGTACGCCGACACCGCTCTGAACATAAAGATGGGGTATTTCCCAAAAGCGAGAATAAAAATTACTAAAAAATATAACTGCCCGACTCGCTTAAAACCTAAAGTTGATAGCACAATAGTAGACTCTACAGCTGTAATGCGGCTTTCTCCTATTGAAAGTGAAGAGTAAGTTTTAGTTAAAAATTAAATATTTTTTAATAAAACAATAAAATTTCCTAACTTGCACCACTATTTGCGATGTTATGCAGTCAAAAGTTTTACAACAATTTGAAATAGAGATCTATAGTCTCGAAGACAAAGAATACAGGTACGACTTTGATATTAAAGACGAGTTCTTTGGCGCAATTGAGCAGGATCTGGTAGAAAAAGGCAATTTGAAAGCTAATGTGATTTTAAATAAATCATCAATGCTTATTCAAATGACTTTTAAGATATCAGGCAAAATAGAGTTGATTTGCGACAGAAGCCTGGAGCCTTTTGATCAGGAAATCGAAACCGAAGAAGTAATCAACTTCAGATTTGGTGACGAGTACCTTGAGCTTTCAGACGATCTGATACAAATTACCAACGGTACTCCTAGCATTAATATTGCTCAATTTATTTATGAGTTTATTGCAGTGCAGGTTCCATTTAAGAAATTACATCCTAAATTCAGAAATGAAGAGGATGACGATAGTGAGGAAGATACTCTGGTTTATACATCAGATTCTGACTCATCAGATGAAAGAGAAGATGATGACACCCCTCCATCAGAAGATAATATTGATCCAAGATGGAAGGATTTGTTAAAGTTGAGGAATAATTAGTAACAATATAAATTGAGGAATTAAAAATGGCACATCCTAAGTCCCGAATTTCTAAACAAAGAAGAAACAAGAGGAGAACCCACTATAAAGCGGTTGCTAGAACTATTGCTGTTTGTCCTACTACAGGTCAACCACACTTATACCACAGAGCTCATTGGCATGAAGGTAGACTTTACTACAAAGGCAAAGTAGTGTTGGAAAAAGAAGCATTAGTTTAGATTTTTCATGAAAATAGCATTAGATGCAATGGGGGGCGATTTAGCCCCTAACATAAATCTTGAAGGTGCACTTCTGGCCAAAAAAGAATTACCTTCTGATGTACAAATCATTCTTGTAGGAGACAAGTCGGTTATAGAACAAGGTCTTGTGGCTTTGGGAGTTCCGGCAAACTCTTTTGAGATTGTGCATGCAGAAGAAGTAATCGGGATGGGCGAACACCCAACTAAGGCTATTTCTCAAAAACAAAATTCTAGTATCGTTGTAGGATACAAGCTACTTGCTACTAAGCAGGTAGATGTGTTTTGCAGTGCAGGAAATACAGGTGCAATGCTGGTAGGAGCCGTTTTCTCGGTAAAACCTATCGAAGGTATTTTGCGCCCGGGTATTGCAGGATTTATCCCTAAAGTGACAGGCAGATACGGAATATTATTTGATGTTGGTGCCAACGTTGATGTAAAACCAGAAGTTTTAAATCAATTCGCAGAAATGGGCTCATTGTATGCTAATTTCCTGTATGGTACTGATAATGCTACCGTTGGCCTTCTAAGCGTAGGTGAAGAAGAAGAAAAAGGTAATGCAGTGACTATTGCTGCACATCAACTCCTTAAAGCCAATAAAAAAATCAACTTTGTAGGTAATATCGAAGGCCGTGATATTTATACAGACAAAGCTGACGTTATTGTTTGCGATGGTTTCGTCGGAAATATAGTTTTAAAGCTATCCGAGTCCATCTATCCTATTATGGCTGAAAGAAACTTTGTAGACCCTTTTGTAGAATCATTTAACTGGCATAATGTGGGCGGGAGCCCAATATTAGGCGTTAATGGAAACGTTGTCATCGGACACGGTTCTTCTAACGATAGTGCTATTAATAGTATGCTACGTCTGGCTAAGCAACTGGTAGACTCTGAAATCACCAGCAAAATCCAAAAGGCTTACAGCAGCTAACCCTAATCAATTACCTGAGAGCATGAGCAAACTTATAGCTGCTATCACCGGGGTTGGTGGATACGTTCCTGAGTATGTTTTAAACAACGAAGAACTGTCTACTTATGTAGACACCAACGACGAGTGGATTACATCAAGAACAGGTATTAAGGAAAGAAGAATTCTAAAAGGAGAAGGCGATATTCCCGGCGAACAACTGGGTACATCTTACATGTGCGCTAAGGCCGTTGAAGAACTTCTGAAAAAAACTAATACCCCTGTCGAAGAAATCGACTTAATTATTTGCGCTACTGTCACACCTGACTATATTTTCCCATCAACTGCGAACATTGTTTCTGATATAATCGGAGCAAAAAATGCCTTTAGTTATGACTTACAGGCAGCATGTTCCGGTTTCCTTTATGCTTTGGCAACAGGCGCAGGTATGATCGAATCGGGAAGATATAAGAAAGTAGTAGTTATTGGCGCAGACAAAATGTCTTCTATCATTGATTATTCTGACAGAAGAACCTGTATCATATTTGGAGACGGAGCTGGTGCTGTATTGTTAGAGCCTAGCACAGATGGATTGGGAGTACAAGATTATATCTTAAAAGCAGATGGATCTGGCTTACCATACCTTAATACCAAAGCAGGTGGAAGCCGCAGACCGGCTAGTCATGAAACTGTTGACAATAAAGAACATTATGCTTTCCAGGAAGGAGCTACTGTATTTAAATTTGCAGTAACCAATATGGCTGACGTATCAGCAGAAATCATGGAAAGGAATAAGCTTACTGCTGACGATATTTCTTATTTGGTGCCTCACCAGGCTAACAAGAGAATTATTGATGCAACAGCCAATAGAATGGGTGTTGGGCCAGAGAAGGTTTTAGTTAATATTGAACGTTACGGGAACACTACTGCTGCCACAATTCCATTGGTTTTGTGGGACTTTGAAAAACAATTCAAAAAAGGCGATAATATAATTATGGCTGCTTTTGGGGGTGGTTTTACCTGGGGCTCCCTATGGTTAAAATGGGCCTACTAATCGTTTTGATATAAGTTTTTTCTAATTACTTTTGACAAGACTGTTAGTGCTTGCACTAAAAATAAAGACTTAAATTTTCATAAAATGAAAGCAAAAGAAATCCAAGACCTACTTGATTTTATTGACAAATCAGGCCTTGAAGAGGTTAATATTGAAACTGAATCTTTTAAGTTAACTACTAAAAGAACTCCTGGAGTTGCTTCTGTAGTACAACAAATGATGCCTCAACAAGTAATAGCTCAGCCACAGCAAGTTGCACAACAACCTGTAGTTGCACAAGCTCCTGCTGCTGTTGCTTCAACTCCTGCTGCCGCTACTCCGGCAACGGCTCCTGCATCCGATAAATTATTCACAGTAAAGTCGCCAATGATTGGTACCTTCTACTTATCAAGCAGCCCGGAAACCCCTCCATTTGTAAGTGTAGGTGATTCTATTTCTAAAGGACAAACTATTTGTATTATTGAAGCAATGAAGTTGTTCAACGAGATTGAATCAGAAGTATCTGGTCGCGTTGTAAAGGTATTGGTTGGTAATGCAACTCCGGTTGAATTTGATCAGCCTCTATTCCAAATCGAACTTAACTAGTATTAAAATAATTCTGCTAAAAAGAGCTTTCGGGCTCTTTTTTGGCATCTATACCTTTTAAAGCTTAAAACTGTGTTTAAAAAAGTCTTAATTGCTAACAGAGGAGAAATTGCAATGCGTGTTATCCGCGCTTGTAAAGAGATGGGTATCAAAACGGTAGCCGTTTACTCTACTGCTGACAAAGAAAGTTTACACGTAAAATTTGCAGACGAAGCTGTATGTATTGGCCCTGCTCCTAGCCGTCAGTCATACTTAAGCATTCCTAATATTATTGCTGCTGCTGAAATTACTAACGCAGATGCAATCCACCCAGGTTACGGTTTCCTTTCAGAAAATGCAGAATTCTCAAAAATCTGCCAGGAATATGGAATTCAATTCATAGGCCCGACAGCCGACATGATTAATTCTATGGGAGATAAAGCGACTGCTAAAGCATTCATGAAAAAAGCAGGTGTTCCTGTTGTCCCTGGTTCTGACGGTTTGCTTAAATCAATCGAAGAAGGTATCAAGATTTCTAACAAGATTAAATATCCTGTAATCCTTAAAGCAACTGCCGGTGGTGGTGGTAAAGGGATGCGTATTGTTAATAGCGACTCTGAGTTTGAAAAAGCCTGGAAAGATGCAAAACAGGAAGCAGGTAACTCTTTTAGCAGTGATGAACTCTATTTAGAGAAATTCATTGTAGAGCCCCGTCACGTGGAGATTCAGATAATGGGCGATCGCTTTGGTAAAGTTGTTCACTTCTCTGAAAGAGATTGCTCGGTACAAAGACGTCATCAAAAACTGGTAGAAGAAACTCCTTCTCCTGCAATGAGCCCTCAATTGCGTAAGAAGATGGGTGAAGCTGCTATTAAAGGTGCTAAATCTATCAATTATGAAGGTGCTGGTACTATTGAGTTCCTTCTTGATAAATTCGGTGAGTTCTATTTCATGGAAATGAATACCCGTATACAGGTAGAACATCCGATTACGGAAGAGGCTACAGACTTCGATTTGATCAAAGAACAAATCAGAATGGCTGCAGGTGTTCCTTTATCAGTTGAAAACAGAGAGCCTGAAAGATATTCTTTAGAGTGCCGTATCAATGCTGAAGATCCTTCAAATGGCTTCAGACCATCTCCGGGAAAAATTACTAACCTGCATTTACCGGGTGGTAATGGTGTACGTGTGGATACTCACGTATATTCCGGATACACAATCCCTTCAAGTTATGACTCGATGATCGCGAAATTGATTGTTAAAGCTCCAACAAGAGAAGAAGGATTGAAAAGAATGAAGCGTGCGTTACAGGAATTTGTAATTGAAGGTGTCAAAACAACGATTCCTTTCCATATCAAATTGATGGACGACCCGACTTTCCAGTCAGGAAACTTCAACACAAGTTTCCTTGAAAGTTTCGATTTCTCTGATTTATAATAACTTACTAATAAAATATAAAACCCGGACTATACGTTTGTATTCGTGTATCCGGGTTTTATTTTATAATAGGATGAAACATCAGCTAATAACCCTTTTGATTATGCTTACAGGATTTTGTGTGCAAGCACAACTTAATCCCGAGCAAACATATACTAAAAAGACTTCTTATATAGAGCTTGGAGCTACAATGACAAGCTATAGAGGAGATCTTGTAAGTTCGTATGGGAAATATAGTTCATGCTTTCAGGTTGGTATCAGGTTCAATAAAAGGAAACGTATCAATGGTCACTTGGGCATAGGTATAGGTAAAATCTATGGTTCAAACAGTAATTATTCTTATACCAGCAGTAATAGTCAGATTGCACCTGTTACATCATTTCAAACACCTTTCCAATATATAGAGTATGACTTAAATCTGAATCTTTTCAGAAGGAAGCACTTTATACTCTATTTCAGCCAGGGTATTGGTCTTATGAATTTTACCCCAAAAAACAGTGACGGAGATAATCTTATAAATATTTCCAACACAAGAGCAGTTGATGAAACATATTCAAATGTATCGTTTGTATTACCTACATTTCTGGGTATTATCTATACATTCAATAATGAATATGGTGTAGGTTTCAAAATGGGTTTCCTGAATCAAACCACAGACTATATGGATAACATATCCGAATTGAGCAACTCATCTACAAAGGACAATTTGCTAATGATTCAATTAAATGTTTTTGCTCCTATTACCCTTCCACACTCCCACAGAGCACAAGTGAAAAAATGAGTTTATTCATTAACATTGCCGGCTGGTTAGGGGCAATACTAATTCTTGCAGCCTATTTCCTTATTTCAGAGAACAAATTAAAAAGTAGCAGCGCTTTTTATCAAATATTAAACCTTACCGGAGCAATACTCCTTATAATCAATACTATTTATTTAGGAGCCTACCCTTCTGCATTTGTAAATATAATCTGGGTTGGCATTGCGGCATGGTCTCTGATTAAACATAAAGAATAACGCCTTATTCTTCCCCGTCAAGGCCTGCAACCTGATTTTCCAGCTCAGTATACCACGCCTCACCATATTTGCGCACTAAGGGCCCTTTAAGGAATTTATAAACAGGAACCTTTAACGCTTCTCCATTATGACATGCCGGGGTACAAATATCCCAACGATCATAATTAACAGCATCAAAGCTTTCATATTGGGTAATCCGAATAGGATATAAATGACAGGAAATGGGTTTTTTATAATCTATCTTTCCATCTAAATAAGCCTGTTCAATGCCACATTTAAGAATTTTATTATCGTCATAAATAGCATAAGCGCACTCCCTTCCATCAATAACCGGAGTGGTATAGTCACCATCAGAGTCAATAACATATTTGCCAGACTTCTCTATTTCTGCTATGCCTCCTAATGTCAGGTAAGGTTTAACACTTTCATATACTTCTTCTAACACAGAAAGCTCGTCATTATTCAACGGTGCACCGGAGTCACCTTCTACACAACACGCTCCTTTACATTTAAGCAGATCACAGACAAATTGTTTCTCAATAATGTCATCACTTAAATAAGCATTTCCTACTACCAGCATTAGTCTAAAACGGATTAAAACAACAAACTAAATCACAAAACACAACTCTTTCAATTAAAGTTGCTTTAGCTGATTTCCTTAAAACACAAAACCCATCAAAAGATGGGTTTTGCAAAGATAGTATTAAGTTATGAATTACTTTTTCTTAGATAAACCATATACGGTTTTATCCTGGAATTCAACACATGCTTTTGCATACTCACTTACTTCCGGCTCAAGAGCAACAGCTGTTTTATAGCTATTTTCAGCATCTATCATCAAATTGTTTTTTTCATAGAAAGAACCAAGAATCAAAGAGCTCAAAGAAGATTGCTCTGGTCCTAACTCTGCTTTTAATTGTCCTTCCTGAGATCTAAGATCTGAAGCTTTATTACCATCCAGAATATTTAACAGATACCTAACTGTTTCGTGAGTAATTTTAGGTTCTTCTTTACTGGTTACAATTATTACGACACTTTTCTCACCATTAAGATCCATCTTTGACAAATCAAATGTGTATAAAGTATCTGTTGTTTCTGTAGCAAACAACGTTTCTTCAAACATGTTTGTAAACTTTATATTATAGCCACTGGTCTTTTTTGCCATCCATCTTACAGTGTGTTTGTCATTGATTACATCAGATTTTAATGGCAGGTAAACAAATACACCCTTATATTCACCTCTTTCCACAGATCCTGTTACTTTGCTGTTAGCTCTATGGTTAGCATTGATGTCTGCTTTGTCTCCTTTTGTCAATTCGTTCATTACATACTCAGAATATTTCTGACTGAAAGAAACGTTATTAGCACTTACTTTAGAAGCAATATCGCCAACGTTAAAACTTCCGGCTTGCTTTAATTCAATCGTTTTTCCAGATTTATGAACAAGAGCTAAATAGCCTCCGGCCGGAATAGTCAAACTCTCGTCTTCATATAATTTTTGTCCGGTAAGAACGTTTTTCCAATCTTTAGCAACAGTTTTAGCAACCTGAACACCACCTTTTGTGGCCATTACACGGAACAAATCCTGAGCCTGTGCCCCCCACGCAAAGAGCAGTAGACTAAAGAACAAAATTGATTTTAAGCTATTGGTTTTCATATAGTTGGGTTTAGTACTAAGTTATACAGTTTTTTCTTCTTTTCTCTTTTTTAATACTTCTTTTATATCAGTGTATTTTTCAATTACCATCTCTTTTACTTCTATAAACTTATCTTCCAGATATTCCACATATATTTCCATCAAGTCTGCTGACAAAAGTACCGCAATAATGGCATAATCAAAGTCTAACTTATAATTATACAGATAAAAAACACAAACAGTTGCTGTAAGTAAGATCGCGGTAAAAAACAACTGTACAAATTTACTAGTTGTTCCGTATAAAAGCGCATACTTTACAAAAAACCAATGCAGTACTACAATACAAAAATAGCAAATAAAAATTCCTAAAATAAAACTTAACCACCCTGGCAATACATTAATATAATTATGATGCAAAACCATATGGATAATATTGGCATGGATTACTACACCATACATATCAGGATAAGCCTTACCGATGTAATTATCATTTAACGGACTATAAAACCTATCCTCTACGTTAGCATCTCCTACCGTACGGCCAAGAAAGCCCATGATGACAATTTTATCAGTAAAGAAATCGGGGGCGAAGTTACCTTCAAATACATCCGGAAAATCTATCGCATAAAACTTCGCTCCTTCTTTATTGATATCGATATTACCAACATAATTAATAATTTCAACTTCTTCTTCGCGGCTTAATAACTCTTTAACGGCAGCGCTGTCTTTATAATAAGCTAACTGGACAGGGAAAGCAACTTCAAACTCATCCCCTATTTTTTCTTTAGCCGCAAAAGTACGACAAGTCTTCTGCTCTAGTTGAGTTCCTGCTGTAATCAAATTGGCGTAAGCTGTTACCGCTTTAGAAGAGAACATCGGATGTGAATGTTCAAATCCTGAATAGTTATCCAATGAATCAAACAACACTTTGCCAACTAAAACCAAATTATCTGTATTCTGACAAGCCGACGCCAGAATGGCATCTTGTAACGAATCTTTGGGTTGTCTGAAAAAAGCATCTATCCCAACTACAGCCGGCTTTTGTTTGTTAATAATATGTAGCAACTGACCTATTTCACCCCGGCTCAGCTCTCCGATATTAACAATAACAACATTTGTATCGGTCTGTTCATCATTGATAGCCCCATATTCAGTATCGCTTTTATATTTCCTTATTTTAGAAAATACGACGTCCGTAACATCAAAATCACTGAAAGCAGCACCGACAGGGTCTAATAAATCAGTACTTGGGAAGGGTACCATTGACAATACCCACATTGAAACATAAATAAATATAGTGCAGAGCCAATAACGCCTGTTGAAGAAGACCTTTAGCATTGGTAAATAAAAGCTTTGGTTTTAGCTAAATGCTAAAATAGTAAAAAATATGAGATGCTGATGCTAATTTTATGACTTTCAGCCAGAAAGCGTTTACTGCTTATTGGCCAGCTGGCCACAAGCGGCATCAATATCTTTACCTCTGCTCCTTCTCACATTCACAACAACACCTTTACTTTCCAGGAACTGGCTGAATTTATCCAGGGTTTGAGGGTCTGTATTAACATAACTAGCCTCGGCAATCGGATTATATTCAATAATATTAATCTTACAAGGCACCAGCCTGCTAAACTTCAGAAGCTCACGGGCGTCTTCCAATGTATCATTGAACTTATAAAACATAATATATTCATAAGTCACAGGCGTACCTGTCTTCTCATAAAAATACTGCAGCGCCTCTCCCAGTGCCTCCAAAGAGTTAGTCTCGTTGATCGGCATAATCTCATTTCGCTTCACATCATTTGCGGCATGCAGCGACAAGGCAAGATTAAATTTAACCTGATCATCACCTAATTTCTTAATCATCTTCGCAACACCTGCTGTGGAAACAGTAATGCGCTTAGGAGACATATTTAAGCCCTCTGGCGAGGTTATATAGTCGATCGACTGCAATACGTTTGTATAATTGAGCAACGGCTCTCCCATTCCCATATATACTATATTTGTAAGCGGTATTTTATAATGCGAATCGGCCTGGTTACGGATAGCTACGACCTGATCATAAATTTCAGAAGCATCAAGGTTCCTCTTGCGTTCCATATAACCGGTAGCGCAGAATTTGCAAGTCAAGGAACAACCTACCTGAGACGATACACAGGCTGTCATTCTGTCTTCTGTTGGAATTAAGACCCCCTCTACAATATTGCCGTCAAAAAGCTTAAAAGCAGATTTGATAGTTCTGTCAGAGCTGACCTGCTTGCTGGCTACTTCCAGGTTATTGATGGTAAAATGCTCCGTAAGTAAAGTACGGGTTGAAAGGGACAAATTAGTCATTTCGTCAAACGACCAGGCAGACTTTTTCCAAAGCCATTCCTGAATTTGCTTGGCACGAAAACCCTTTTCACCATTGGCTTCCAGGAAAGCTTTCAGATCTGCTGAAGAGGTTTTTCTTATGTCTTTTTTGTTTTGCACCATTTCCATCATGCAAAGATAATGATTTTTGAGAGGAAAAAGTTTGATTCAGACAGCACTTTATAGTTGTTAGTTGTCCGGTTTTAGTTTTTAGTTGCTAAAAGGGTATCCTAAGCCGTCAAATCTCGGCCGTCATGCGTGATAACTGATTAACAAATATAAGTCAATTTAAAACTCAGGTACTGAAGCCTTATATGAAAGGAAGGATTAGGTTTAAAAATTAAAGGCATAAAAAAAGCCTCCCGCATTTCTGCGAAAGGCTTTGAGGTCGAGAGCGGATTCGAACCGCTGTAGAAGGTTTTGCAGACCTCTGCCTAGCCACTCGGCCACTCGACCCTTTGTTTTAAAGGTTTGCAAAAGTAGCAATATTTAGCTTTCCCGCAAAACTTTTTGTAAATTTAGTAGTGGGTATTGAGTATTGAGAAGTGAGATTTTAGAATTCAGCACACAAAAAACACCTTAACAAACTCATAATGAGTATAAAAGAAAAGGTCCTGCAATTTTCATCACAGGACCTTTCTATATGAGTTAAGAAAGAATTACTTCTTCCCTTTTTTCTCACCTTCAGCCAACTGGTCTCTAAGAGCAGTCAATGCATCAAGATCACCCAATGTTGTTTTAGCAGCATCGTTGTCTTTTGCGTTGGCAGCAGCAGCGCCTTTACCAGCAGCAGCTTTCTTAGGTTTGTCAGCAGCAGCTTTCTTAGGAGCAACTTCTTCAACGTTCACTTTAGAGTGAGAAAGAACGATTCTTCTCTCATCTTTGTGGAACTCCAATACTTTGAAGTCTACCGTTTCACCAACTTCAGCTAATGAACCATCTTCTTTTGCAAGATTTTTGATTGTAGCGAAACCAGTGATACCATAAGTCAACTCGATTTCAGCACCTTTATCGTTTTTGTTGATAACTGTTCCATTATGAGTTGAACCGATAGTGAAGATACCTTCGAAAGTATCCCATGGGTTTTCTTCCAATTGCTTATGTCCTAAAGCCAATCTTCTGTTTTCAACATCAAGCTCAAGTACTACTACTTCAAGCTCTTCGCCTACTTTCACGAATTCAGATGGGTGTTTAACTTTCTTAGTCCAAGACAAGTCAGAAACGTGTACCAAACCGTCGATACCTTCTTCAAGTTCGATGAACAAACCGAAGTTAGTAAGGTTACGAACTACACCTTTGTGCTTCGTACCGATCGCGTATTTAGTTAATACGTCTTGTTTGTTCCATGGATCTTCAGTCAATTGTTTGATACCAAGAGACATTTTTCTTTCATCTCTATCCAATGTCAATACAACTGCTTCTACTTCGTCAGCAACTTTGAAGAAATCCTGTGGATTTCTCAAGTGTTGAGACCAAGACATTTCAGAAACGTGGATAAGTCCTTCTACACCTGGAAGAATCTCAAGGAATGAACCGTAATCTGCAACGTTTACGATTTTACCTTTTACTTTAGATCCAACCTGGATGTCAGCAGACAATGAATCCCAAGGATGAGCAGTCAACTGCTTCATACCCAACGAAATTCTCTTCTTGTCATCGTCGAAGTCAAGAACAACAACGTTAACTTTCTGATCAAGTTTAAGCACTTCTTCTGGGTGGTTGATACGGCCCCAAGAGATATCAGTAATGTGCAATAGACCATCAACACCACCAAGATCGATGAACACACCGAAATTAGTCATGTTTTTAATCACACCTTCAAGAACCTGACCTTTTTCAAGGTTGTTCAAGATAGCTGATTTCTGTGCTTCGATATCTTTTTCGATCAACACTTTGTGAGATACTACTACGTTGTCGTTAGTGTTGTTGATTTTCACAACTTTCACTTCCATTTTCTTACCAACGAAGATATCGAAATCACGGATTGGCTTAACGTCGATCTGAGAACCTGGCAAGAATGCTTCAACGCCGAAAATATCAACGATCAAACCACCTTTAGTTCTTCTCTTCACGAAACCTTCCAATACCAAGTCCTGATCCAAAGCATCCTGGATTTTCTTCCAAGCGCTTACGATTCTTGCTTTCTTCCTGGAAAGGATCAACTGACCGCCTTTGTCTTCTCTGTTTTCAACGTAAACGTCAACAACATCACCAACTTTCAATCCAGGAATATCTCTGAATTCAGAAGCCGGAACAAGACCATCAGATTTGAAACCGATGTTAAGGATAACATCTTTGTCGTTAACGCCGACAACAACGCCCTGAACTACCTCGTTCTCAGCAACTTCAGTTAAAGTAGCTTCGTACTGTTTTTCAAGTTCTTCTCTTTGTGCTTTGGTGTAGCCTGCTTTGAAACTGTTTCCAGATTCAACTACATCCCAGTTAAAATTATCAGGTGACTGACTCATAAAATTTTTAATGTACCTCTTTATTTTACGTCCCGAGATCAGGACATTAGTTAAACATTTTTACAAATGAGGTGCAAAGATACTCTTATTTCTTTAATTATTAAAACATAAAACACTGACTGTTCCCACAATGCAAAATATTCTTATATTTACTTCAAACTTAGAATAAATGAAAAAAACGACACTTTTAGCAGCTCTTTTTAGTATAATCACCACGCTTTCGTTTGCACAGCAAATGCACATCGGTATAAGGCTTTCTCCTTCTATTGGTACAAACTCCGTTCTTGGAGATAATTATTCAAAAGGAGGCAGCGGCTTCAGTTTTTCGGGAGGACTCTGGGCTGAATTACCCTTAATAAAGAATAATGTGGCTTTCTACACCGGCCTTGGCTATGTCAACAAAAAAGTATTGGTAAAATATAGTAAAGGCAATGCAGACACCCACCCTAATACATTGGGAAATCAAAAATCGACAACCGCTTTACAAAATTTACAAATCCCGATTGCAATCAAGTTTATTACTGACGAAATTTTTGACAAAGGCAAAATCTACATTCTTACGGGTGTTACAAATGACTTTTGCGTAGCTGAAAAAACGAAGTTTGATAACAATAACTATAAAGGCACTTCTAACTTCTTTTTTTATGATATTTCTTTATTAGTCGGAGCCGGGGTAGAGTATGCAATCAGTGAAAATAACAGCCTGATATGCGGTATCAGCTACAACAGAGGCTTTATTCAACAATATAAAGGCGAAAACAGCGATTTAAGTATTAATACAAGAATTGTTTCACTGGATCTTGGTCTGAAATTCTAGACTTACCTATGAAACACCTGTTCTTTATCATTATGATTGCAGGCATTTTTGCCTGCAATCATAATCCCACTCAGGAAACCATTACCGACAATACTATCGCAAATCAAAAGACTGCAAATTTACCTGTGTTTAAGGGAATTCTCACTTATGGCAAATCTCTGAGAGAGTTCCAAAAACTACCGGAAGGAACTATTTATCATATCCGCGACAACTCACACCAGCTAAAAAGAATCATTGACAGTCTTCATTTGGTAACTAATGAATCTGTTTATATTGAATTTATTGTAGATTCTATCGTTAAAACCAATATCAACGAAGGCTCTGATTATAAGGAAATTGTTTACCTGAAGCGTATTCTCAAATTTTCAGAAGAATATAAAAATGACAAACAAAGTGCAAAGGATACTGTAGTAGTTTCAAAAGAGAAAAAGGTTTGCTTTAAAGCTATGGGAAACGAACCGGCCTGGTATATTACACTGGAAGCCGATGAAATCAAGCTGAACCTTAATATGGGGCAACAAAAGTACATTTTCCCTAACAAGCATGCTTTGCGCTACAAAGAGTCGACAGTTGTGAAAACTCAAAATGCTGACGCAACCGCTTATCTTATTATTTCTGACGAAAAGTGTTTTGATAGCATGTCCGGAAGAGAATTCGGACACAGAACCAAGCTTATACTGAATGATTCTCTGGCTTATTTTGGTTGTGGTAATTTTGTTACCAATTGTAAATAGAAAAATCGTCCGGAAAACGCCTCCATTTTTATACAGATCCGTATAAACTACTAGTTCTTACGATTTGCCAATCAGGCAAAGTGCTGCATTTATATTGCTGATTAACGCTATTTAACAAACTCAAACTTTATTGGCTGGTATGGAGATTCATCACAAATGGATTGATGCGGTTATTTTGCCGACGCCTAAAACTGACATTATCGATTTGATACACCAAACAGAGCAACTCAGAAAGTCTGCAATGCTTGAAATTGGTCATAAGTATCATTCAGCTGCCCTGAAGCCGTTTAAAATATACCTGAAAGATCATGAGAAAAGCTTCTCTTTTTCATTTCTGAACGGCCTGCACTATGAGAACACAACAAAGGAATGTGATATTGTTTTATACTCTTTCGAGCTGAAAGAATATCTCCAAAGCCACCTGTACCACATTTGTCCGGTTACGGGAAAACATCATCAACAGGAACGCAGGCCTCCTATAACTGAAACAGGGAAAACATTAATGCCTAAAGGAAAGCATCATTCTTAAAAACAAAGTTTAATCGAATCTAAAGCGGGCTTCTTTCTTAGTTCCCAGGTATGTTAACCACTGCTGATCAACCGAACCGTTATGTTCTCTCAAAAACATTATAAAAGAAGGCTTGTATGGTTTATGAGCCAAAGGCATTCTGGCTTCCTCAGGGGTCAGGCTGCCTTTTTTAGAGTTACATTTCTTACAGGCTGTAGAAAGGTTTTCCCAGGAAGTAGCTCCTCCTCTCGATCTTGGCATTACATGGTCTAAAGTAAGATCGCTTGTACTGCCACAGTATTGACATTGATAATTATCTCTTTTAAAAATATTCTGGCGGGTGAGAACGATGCCTTTGTAGGGAATGTGAACGTAGTCTTTGAGGCGTATTATAGAGGGGACAGCGTATGAGGCGGAGACCGTTCGAAAGACGAAATTCTCTGCGGGAGAAATCATATCTGCCTTTTCTAGAAACAAGAGCACAAAAGCCTTGTATGCACTGGTGGTGGTGAGCGCTCTAAAATCCTGATTGAGCACCAAAACTTGCCGTCCCATGACCGTAACTATTTAGGTTTCAACTAATATACGTTTTATCAAACATAATTCATGCGAATAACCGTTTATATTTTTGTTAAAAATACCCTTCTCATCTAAGGTATCTATCCTTACCTCTCCGTGGGCATGAATGATATTAAACTCCTCTAATATCAACCCTACGTGTACAACCCGCCCTTTTTCATTTGCGAAAAACGCGATATCTCCGGGTTTTACTTCTCCAAGACTCTTAACGGCTATCCCTTGATCTGCCTGCTGCCAGGCATCTCTCATGAGACTATAACCACAAATCTTTAAAACTTGTTGCACAAAACCCGAACAATCTATTCCGAAGTGACTCTTCCCTCCCCATAAATACGGAGTACCTAAATATGATTGTGCTATGATTTTCAGATCATTATAACCTAAAATGCGATTAAAATCCTTTGCGGCGCCATCAAAATGATACCACAAATTTGTCAGCTGAATTTTACCTTTCTGCAACTTAGGAATAAAAGAACCCGCCGGAACAAGCATTTGCACTCCTCCACCTTTAATGAGTCCTATTTCTGAAGTAATAAGTGAAGTGTCTTTCTGATAAATATCCAGAAAAGGTAAATGCTGTTTGAAATCAATCCAGCCTTCATAACCGTCAAAATCTACTTTAATATGAGCCCAACGCCCATCTTCGCTCATTTCAGTGATACTATAATAATCACCAAACAGCAACTGCGTTACTAACTCGCTTCTGTGAGCCGGCTCAGAACGTACCGGTACTATATTAAATTTGCAGATTCCTCTTTCCATAAAGGCAACAACATTACTTTAAATCACGGTCCATTTCACGTTTGATATCTTTTGCTTTGATATCATCACGCTTATCAAACAATTTCTTTCCTTTAGCAACGGCAATTTCCAGTTTTGCCAGCCCCCTGTCATTAATAAACAATTTAAGAGGAATAATGGTATTACCTTTATCAAGTGCCAGATCAAATATTTTACGAAGCTCCTTTTTCTTTAGCAACAAAGCCCTGTCTCTCAAAGGCTCATGGTTATTATAAGTCCCTTCGTTATATTTTGAAATATGAGCGTTCTTCAAAAACAAACTCGTCTCTTTAAAAACACAGTAAGCCTCTCCAATGCTGGCATTATTCATTCGGATCGACTTGATTTCTGTTCCCGTCAGCGAGATACCTGCTACATAGGTTTCAATAAAATGGTATTCGTAAGAAGCTTTTTTATTCTTAATAGTTAGCTGCTTCTCAAATTTGTTCTCTTTTGCCATAATTACACAAAAAACGCGATGTTCAGACTGGGAAACAAATTCTTAGTCGTAAATTACTTTTGAGACGTGAGACATAAGACATCAGATTAGGGGATTACGATAGCAACTTGCCGGATATTGTGACTTTGGCAAGCTCAATCAACTGTGTACCGGTAGCTGACTTGTCCAAAACAACGCGACTTCGGTTTCGCTCAGTCACCCGCCTCCTTGGCAATTGAACCAATACCAACTGACTTCGACAAGCCTAGCCAGCCGCTCTCCTGCCGGAGCCGCACACTTGCTAAAAACAAGCACTCACTTTCATCCATTTTTCTTACTTTTGTAAAAAACAGATTTATGAGCGTTACGACTATATTTTATATTTTATTAGCGATTGTCAGTGTCAACTTTCTATTTGACCAGTTGCTGGATTATCTGAACCTAAAAAGTCATACTACAATTATTCCGGCTGAGTTTGCAGGCGTTTATAGTGAAGAGAAGTATGTTCAGGCTTACGAATATCATAAAACAAAAACCAATTTCGGCTTCCTCACAGCAAGTATCAGTTTTATAGCTTCAATTGCCATGATCTATCTCGGACTTTTCGGCTGGATCGACGAGCTTTTAAAGGGCTATTTTGCCAACGATATCTTAAGAGCGCTGGCTTTCTTCGGCATATTATTCATAGCTTCAGATGTTCTTACGCTCCCGTTCCAGTGGTACAGCACATTTGTGATTGAAGAAAAGTTCGGCTTCAACAAAATGACAAAAAAGCTTTTTGTAGCAGATAAAATCAAAGGATGGTTGCTGACAGCTATCATAGGCGGAGTCATACTTGGTGCTTTGCTATGGCTGGTACAAAATTTCGGAGAAAACTTCTGGTTCTACTTCTGGGTGGTTATTGCAGCTTTCATTCTGTTTATGAACATGTTTTATGCTTCATTGATTATGCCGATGTTTAATAAACTTACTCCACTGGAAAACGGTGAACTGAGGCAGGCCATTGAAACTTACAGCAAATCGGTGGAATTCCCACTGGCAAATATATTTGTCATTGACGGATCAAAAAGATCAACCAAAGCCAATGCTTTCTTTTCAGGTTTCGGATCACAAAAGAAAATTGTATTGTATGATACCCTTATCAAAAACCACAGCATCGAAGAACTGGTAGCTGTATTGGCACATGAAGTAGGTCACTACAAGAAAAAACACCTGATTACAAGCCTGATACTTTCATTGCTGCAAACAGGTGTTATCCTATTTATATTATCTAAATTCTTGTTTAGTACAGAATTGACCGCTGCACTAGGTGGCCAGGGAACAGCCATTCACCTGAACCTGGTAGCATTCGGACTATTGTTCAGCCCAATCTCAATGCTCATAGGCATTATAATGAACATCGTATCCCGTAAGAACGAATACGAAGCCGATGATTATGCAAGAACAACTTACAATGGAAATGTTTTAGGGGATGCACTGAAGAAGTTGTCAGTAGACAATCTAAGCAACCTTACTCCACATCCATTGTACGAGTTCATCAATTACTCCCATCCAACCGTATTGGAAAGATTAAGAGCATTGAAGAAATAGTCTACATCTGGAAATTATAATGA
Organism: uncultured Bifidobacteriaceae bacterium; assembly: GCA_964572965.1. Lineage (GTDB taxonomy): Bacteria > Bacteroidota > Bacteroidia > Cytophagales > UBA9547 > CAZNHL01. Next base: position 7,210 of record CAZNHL010000052.1, on the reverse strand, counting down.
TATTTTGATTCTTTCTTTTTAGCCTTTTTGTGTGATTTATGCTTCCCTTGTTTAGTACTTGAGCATGCACAAAAAACTACCAGAATTACCAAAGCGAGAATTGAATATGATTTTTTCATGACTAAATTTTACTTTCCTAATCAAAAATAGTAAAAAAAACTTTTTAATTAAAGTATAAAAATAAAAGAACAGAGGTCGGACATGACTTTGGAGCCTATATATATAAAATCGCCGGAAAGCGCTGCATCCTTACTCGTCATCTACACAGGGGGTACACTAGGCATGATCTATGATGAAGAAGCGAAGATTCTCAAGCCATTCAACTTTGAAAATATCCTTTCCAATATCCCGGAAATCCGGCATCTCAGGGCTAATCTGACTATCATTCCATTTGCTCAACCCATCGACTCTTCAAACATGAAGCCTGAGAATTGGATTACCCTGGCAAGGATTATCGAAAAGTACTATTCAGCTCATGATGGTTTTGTAATTATCCACGGAACCGATACTATGGCTTATAGCGCCTCGGCATTAAGCTTTCTTCTTGATAACTTACAAAAGCCTGTCATCTTCACTGGTTCTCAACTACCAATAGGCGCGGCAAGAACTGATGCACGTGAAAATATCATTACCTCTCTTGAAATTGCAGCTGCCAAAAGAAAAGGCAAAGCCATTATTCAGGACGTGTGTATATTCTTCAACAACTTTCTTGTTAAAGGAAACCGCTCTAAAAAAGTAGAAAGTACCCATTTCGATGCTTTTGAATCCCCTAACTATGCTCCTCTGGCAGAAGTCGGGATTAACATCGACTATGATTTCTCTGTCATTGAAGGGGATTTCTCTGACGAAGCGCTCAAAATATACACACAGCTCGATAATCGTATTGCCATACTGAAACTCTTCCCGGGCATTACACAAACTACCGTAGAGGCTATCTTAAATATTCCTGACCTCAAAGGGCTTGTGCTTGAAACCTATGGCTCCGGTAATGCTCCTTTGCATAGTTGGTTTATCGAAAGCTTACAGGGAGCTATTAACAAAGGATTGATTATCCTTAATATCTCCCAATGCCTCAAAGGATTTGTACATCAGGGGCGTTATGAGACCAGCAGGCAAATGAAAGAAATGGGTGTTATCGGCGGTTCCGATATGACTACAGAAGCAGCCATTGCCAAACTCATGTTTTTATTTGGTAACTATACTGACACAGAAGAAATTAAGAATTTACTTCAAAAACCTTTGCGCGGGGAGCTCACTCTTTCTTGATTAGAAGCAAAAAATAGCTAAATTGCGCTCCCAATACAAATAGAGAGGTGTCCGAGTGGTTGAAGGAGCACGCCTGGAAAGTGTGTATACCTCAAAAGGGTATCGAGGGTTCGAATCCCTTCCTCTCTACGAAAAAGCCATACTGATTAATCAGTATGGCTTTTTTTATTACAAAAGGGTAACACCTCTACAAAGCGAAAAACATTTATTTAAAAATCGGAGTACAAGAATACAGCAGTAACTCCGAAACCAAAAACGATGTGAGCTAAAAATAGCTGAATAAAATATTCTTTGTATTTAACATTTTGAGAGCGGTTTTCGGGCAGACTGAACATAATTTTCCAGCCCATAATGCCTATTACTCCTGCAATGGCACCCAATAATAAACCTGATGACCAGCTCAGTTGCATTTCGGTGTAATTCCACACCAAATAAAAACCAAGAGCAAAAATATACCCTGTTATGTAATGGATAACCCAACCCACCAAACTTTTGGATTTGCTTATTTTCGCACCCAGCATCTTCAATACATAATTGAGCAAAACTGGTTCTTCATAAAGCTCGTCGAAGGATTCTGAAATTACATAGCTAAAAAATAAGCTGGATTTTTGATAAATCTTATCTTTGAAATCCAGCGACCCTTGCACATACAATAGAAATATACAAACCAATAGGATGAAACAAAAACTACTTTTACCTTTATTCGTTGTGGCTTGCCTGTTTTTTACCGGGAAATCTGTCCAAAGCCAGCGTATTGTAGATACATTGGCTTTCCAGGATTTTG
>CAZNHL010000052.1:0-5150 GCA_964572965.1 uncultured Bifidobacteriaceae bacterium | reverse complement strand
AAAAAGCACAGTGTATTTAAAACGGTACTTTTAGAAACTGACCGTCATAAACACTGATTTGTACTCTATGGCTATTATTTAATGAACAAAGTGTGCCGGAAAAACGACCTGAAATAGTACGGTTTACAGAATCTATTTCTGTAATCTCAAATGTATTAGGTTGTTTAACGCAATGTCTGCTGTTGATTTCATGAGGCAAAATATCGAAATACTCAAAATCCGGGGTATTCCGCTCAGAAAATGAAAACTCTACCGAACCATTGGGTTTGTTGCGATGCCAGCTAACTCCCAAATATTCACATGTGTCATTGGTAATAGGTTTTATGGCAAAAACTGCAATTTTATGAGTTTGCTCATTCACAGAAACTGTGGCTGGTACTGACCACAAGGAATCATAATTGGTAAAACCTATATGGCCTTCCTGTATTTTCCAAGGTCGGGAAATATATTCACCCTCATAGCAATTGCAACTTATTGCCAGCACATTTAAAACACTGATAATGCTTATGGAAATTAGTTTGCCGAAGTTCTTCATAAAAAAATAGCATTACGTTTAGAACATAATACTCAAAGTAGAGGCCAATCCCATAATGTGCATTGAACAGGTGTAAACAAGGTTTTATTAAGACCTGAATTGAGGTTTACGCAACAAGATGGGTAAAAATGTAGCACTCTGAGCTCTTGAAAAAGAAGAGGAGACCACATTATATTTCAAATGTGCCTAGTAGAAAAACCTGTTTATTTAGAGTAAAAATCTAAAAATGCTTAGCGAGCGCTAAATCTACAACGCTAGTTAAATACAGTGCACAAGTACCTGCTATGATGAATAACACCAGTAGAAGTACAAACCAAAAAGCTTTGCATTCCATAACACAACTCTGTGAGAGCTTTTAAAGGATAAAATCAGAAGGTAACTAATCGCCCGGTGAGGCTTAAGTGGGAAAAGAAATAAAGAAGGGGGAATAAGTATGATCTACTCTCCGGAAAAATGGGACAAATCTGTTTATTTCTGTCCGCTACAAATTAAGTTACTCATTTAATTAATGAAGACCTAATATGATGTAAGTTTTGAGGCTAAATAGTATTTTTTGTAATTGCAATAAACAACCTCAATTGTGTAGGATAAAGCTGCTATGAGATATTTATTTGATCAGAAAGGAATGTACATCCCGTGATTTTACTTCGAGGGTCATCTGCTCCAGAATGAAAAAGAATGTATGACTTCAGCAATCCCGGATAAATACTGCAGCTGATAAGCTCTGCATATTTTTGACATAACTGAAATTCATTTATTGAGTATCCGTTTTATTGCACCTTACCTGGTTCCTTTAACCACAGATTCTGAATTTTGCCAGTTAATTCCGCAGATAGGCATTATTTATTTTACTTCTTGGGTTATTCTTTCATCTTATACAATACTTACACTGCTTGTTGTCAAGACTTTTGTGCATGTGCAGCATACTACCGGGAAAACGGATATTATTCATTTTATTGGTAGTAAGAATGCACAGTCATACAATTATTAAGAAGTTTCACAGTGACTCTTCTTTGTTTACCTTCTTATGAATGTCTTCAACCTGACGTATAAAATCGGTTACGTACGTATCGCTATAAGGTCCGTAAGCATCAGTAAGTACCCCCCTCTCCCCATCTGAAGTCTCAATGGCATAGACAATCGAATTATCAGCCGGGTTTGACTCGCCTTCAAAACGATAAAAGTTCAATATTTTCACCTCTCCGGGCTTAAATATATATTCACTCTCCATTGATTGCAAACCATTTTCTATGGCCTTAAACTGTGTTATAAAACCCTGACTCGTGAGCATATTAATAACAGAGACCATTGTTTTCAATTCAGGTTTTTCTTCATCCCCTACTGTTCTGTTTGTGATGATAGTTTTCATAGTCGCAGATTATGTTTAAAAAAAGAGAACCGGTTGTTCAAGCACTAAAGTGTCCAAAAAGCGTACCAATAGTGTATAAAGCAAATCAGGACACATACCGACCAGTACTTGCCTGTATTTTGGGTATTCTTGTAACAGACTGAGGTATAAAACACACGACAAACAGCAAAAAAAATGAGATAGCATAAAATCTCTGTTGCTTTTAGCAACATCACTCCTCCATACATATCAGATTATCGCTTCAATACCTTTTAATACTACATATAAACATGCCTGGCATTCATAAACAACAACAAACTAATAGTCAAACACTTTAATCATAAAAACCCGATAAAAACAAGTATTGGGTAAGCGTTTTTCATCCTGCTGCTTCAGGACGAACAAACACTAAACTATATTTTTATACCAGATTAATACCTTATCAATTCTTAGGTATTTATTTATTGTCCTAGTTATGTCTGTGTTATAACACCCACTTTAATGTTTGATTTGTCTAATTTTATATTGCTATAATCAAATATAATCTCAGAAAGCATTAACCTAATCCTATCAATTAATCTTGCTAATAATTTATGAGAAAATTCTACGCCTTTTATCTCTTCATCTTGTGTGCATGTATGATTATCACAAATGCGCATGCACAGACTTTTGTTGCCCCTTTCGGTTCTTTACCAGATCCGAATATTGTATATCACAATGGTTGGTATTATTATTCAGGCACTAACGGTAGTGGAATTTATATGAAGAAAGCGCAGACCCTTGAAGGTCTGAAGCATACTACGCTGACCAGAGTGTTTGCACCTTCTACGGGGGGCGCCCCTTGCTGCGACTTCTGGGCTCCTGAAATGTTCCGTATCAACAATAAATGGTATATATATTATACAGCTAAATATACCGGAGAAGGACAGCGTACCTATGTAATAGAAAACACATCTGACGACCCTATGAGTGGCACCTGGACTCACAAGGGTAAGATCTATGATACACAAAATGACCTTTGGGCCATTGACGGTACAATTCTGGAAACAAACGGCCAGATGTATTTTATATGGTCCGGTGTTGCCAAAGCATCAGATGGTGATAAACCGCAGCGTTTGTACATAGCGCGTATGACAAACCCATGGACTTTGCAACCAGGCCGCGTATTACTTGCAAGCCCCTCACTATATAACTGGGAGAAAGACGGAGGAGTTAATGAAGGTCCGGCAATCATCCAAAATAACGGCAAAATTTTCCTGACCTATTCTGCTAATGGATGCTGGACAGAAAATTACCTGATAGGTACTTTATATATGAATGAAGGCGGCAATCCACTGAATGCTGCACTTTGGACAAAATATGACAAACCAATATTTACAAAATACCCTGACAGAGATGTTTATGGCCCTGGACACCATTCTTTCTTTAAATCACCTGATGGCAAAGAAACCTGGTTTACTTATCATGCAACACCGGATGCAGGAGGCGCTTGCGACATGGGACGTACAACAAGGGCTCAAAAAGTAAATTGGGATGCCAACGGTTTCCCTTCACTGGGCATTCCTGACCCTACAGGAGCATGGCTGACAGCACCTGCCGGGGAAGTTGCCATACCTGCCGGTTCAGTATTACCTAATGGTATTTACAAAATAAAGCCTACCAGCAGCACGAATAAAGTACTGGATGTGTCAGGCTGCTCTCCTATGCGAGGAACGAATGTTGCCCAATGGCAGGACAACGGACTTACTTGTCAACAATGGCATATTATTGCAACCCCTGACGGTTATTACTCTATTAATGCTGTAAAGGGTGGTCTTGCTCTTGATGTGGAAAATTGCGCTACTACCAATAGCGCAAATGTAAGAATGTGGACACCTAGCGGCGGAGACTGTCAAAAATGGATTCTTGAACCTGTTTCAGCAGGAGTGTACCGTATTAAATCTAAGAAATCCGGCAAAGTTCTGGACATCCAGTTTGGCGGAGACAACAATGGAGCTAATCTCCAGATTTATGATTACCTGGGCAATGCTCAACAACATTTCAAATTAGAGCTACTGGAAAATTACGGCCTTGCTACGTGGGAAAGCCACAACTTAGCCGGGCATTTTATAAGACATCAGAATGGGCGTGCCAGAGTAGATAAAAATATCTCTCCTGAAAAAGATGGTCAATGGCGCATGGTACCAGGGCTTGCCGGAAAAGGTGTATCATTTCAGTCTGTTAATTACCCTAACAGTTACCTGAGAGCTGTTAGCGGAAGTGAAGTATGGTCAAGAACAAATGACGGATCAGTACTCTTCCAGGAAGAAGCAACTTTCTATGTCCGCCAAGGACTTGCCGATGCAGCAAAGGTTTCTTTTGAGTCATACAAATATGCCGGATCATATATCCGTCACAAAAACTATCTTCTTTTTACAGAAAAAGTTACTACAGCAACAGGGTACAGCGATGCTACTTTTAACAAATCTATGGTAAATAAAGCCCCTGTTGTATCACTAACGGCTCCGACTGCAGGTACTGCTTTCACCGCTCCTGCCAGTGTAACAATTTCTGCCAATGCATCTGATGCTGACGGCCCTATTGCTAAAGTGGAATTCTACAACGGTACAACTTTGTTAAATACCGACGCTTCCGCTCCTTATTCATATAACTGGCCCAATGTGGCTGCCGGAACATATTCCATCACTGCAAAGGCTTATGATAACGTTGGTACAGTAACTACTTCTCAGGCTGTTTCGATTACTGTAAAAAACCCTAACGTAGCTCCAACTGTATCATTGACGGCACCAACTGCAGGCACTTCTTTCGTTGCTCCCGCAACGGTGAACATTGCAGCTACAGCAGCTGATTCGGATGGGTCAATTGCCAAAGTGGAATTCTACAATGGCACAACTTTACTGAATTCCGATGCTACTGCTCCTTACTCATACAGCTGGACGGGGGTAGCTGTAGGAACCTATTCTATTACAGCAAGAGCTTACGACAACTTAGGTTTAACAACTAATTCGGCAGCAGTTTCGATTACTGTAAAAGCTAATGTGGCTCCAACTGTATCATTGACGGCACCGGCTACAGGTACTTCTTTCGTTGCTCCCGCAACGGTGAACATTGCCGCCACAGCAGCTGATCAGGACGGCTCAATTGCCAAAGTGGAGTTCTATAATGGTACAACTTTACTGAATTCCGATGCTACTGCTCCTTACTCCTACAGCTGGACAGGTGTAGCAGCAGGAAGTTATTCAATTACCGCAAGAGCTTACGATAACT
>CAZNHL010000051.1:12567-32469 GCA_964572965.1 uncultured Bifidobacteriaceae bacterium | reverse complement strand
CAATACACTTTTAATGTATGGGTCCTGGGTTCGAATCCCAGCGGGATCACAAAGCCTCAGAGAAATCTGGGGCTTTTTATTTTTCTATCATTTTCAACAGCCAAACAGGATCAAAGCGGATCAAAACCAAAAGTTGTGGAGTATGCTATAAATGTTGATCAATGCATTATTACACTTGCCATACACCTTTTTATTTCTCCTGTTCATCAAAAAGATATTTTTATTTATCGAAAAGCCTGGTTTGGGAGGAAATCCTTTTTCTGAGTTTGCGTATAAAGACTCTCGTAGCATAACTAGCTATTTTTTAGTCTCCCAACAACAGATTTATTGCAATTGAATTATTAATCTAATTTAAATTATTCTTATGAAATTGTCCGTATTTAAACGGTTCAGCAGCAAGTCTAAACTTTTAGAATTACAGCAGAAAATCAATTATCTGGAATCTCAGATAGCCTTTTCAAGTTCGTTCATCAAAGAGCTTGAAAAAGGAAACTTAGATGCTGTACACATTGATGCCGAAAACCTCAAAGACAGTAAGGACGGACAAGGGCTGACAGCTTCGCTGGTTAGTCTGAGAGATCAGCTGAAAGTTTATTCCATAGAAGAAAAAGAACGCAACTGGGTAGCACAGGGACTCGCCAATTTCATTGAAATACTTCGTTCTAAAAACAGCAACGACCTCAGCGCTATTACTGATGAGATCATCCGCAACCTTGTAAAATATATGGGAGCCAATCAGGGCGCACTATATATCATCAACGACTCCAATCCGGATGATATTTATCTTCAGATGGAAGCTTGTTATGCATACGAGAGAAAAAAACACAAAGATGTGCAATTCCGCCTTGGTGAAGGCCTTATTGGCCAGGTGGTATTGGAAAAAGACACTATCTACCTTTCAGAAATCCCAAAAGATTATATAAAAATCACTTCCGGCTTAGGCGATTCTCTTCCAAGAGAGCTTCTTTTTGTTCCGTTGAAGTTAGAAGAGAACATTTATGGCGTAATTGAACTGGCATCTTTCTATCCCATCCACAAATACCAGATTGATTTCGTAGAGCGCCTTGCTGAAAGTATTGCTTCTACAATTGGTAATGTTAAAGTGAACCAGCAGACAAAACAGCTACTGGAAGAAACTCAGCTTCAGGCAGAACACATGCGTTCACAAGAAGAAGAGGTGCGCCAAAACATGGAAGAACTTTCTGCCACACAGGAAGAAATGGAGCGGGTGCTGACTGATGTAAAAGAGAAAGAGATATACCTCAACAACCTCCTCAATGCTTCCGGCGATGCCATCATGACAATCGGTCTTGACCTGACTATAGTCATGTTTAACAAATACCTTGCAAAAACATTCGCCGCACAGGGAATTACTGTTAAGTCAGGCATGAGCGTTTTCGAACTTGCTAAATCTTCAAACCATGAAGAAGACCGAGGAACATACGTAAAAGTATTCAATGGCGAAAGTGTAACCAAACGGGAAGAATACTTCGGCAGACATTACGAAATGTCATTCCAGCCACTAAAAGATGCTGACGGCGAGATTAAAGGCGCTTTAATGACAACACGGGATATCACGAAAGACATAGAACTCCTTTTAGAAGTAAAAAAACAAGAGCAATACCTGAACGAACTCATCAACGTACCGCAGGACAGCATTTTCACACTAGACAGAAACTACAGAATACTCAGCTACAATAAAGCAATGGCTGACGGACTTCAGGCCTTTGGCATTACTGAACTTAAAGGCTTTAGCTTACTGGACTTGTTTCCTGAAGAAGCTGAAAAGAAAAAGCAGATTGCTATTTATGAGCGTGCCTTTAATGGTGAAAGTTTCGATGTGTTGGCAGACCATACCAATCACGATAAAATAAGCTACTATTCTTCTAATTATGCTCCATTAAGAAATGCTGAAGGCTCCATCATTGCCATTGCTTCCTTTACAAAAGATGTAACCCAATTAATAGCTTCGCAAAAGCAAACAGAGAAACTATTAAATGCATCACAACAGGCAACTGAAGAACTACGTGCTCAGGAAGAAGAAATGCGCCAGAATATGGAAGAGCTTGCTGCAATACAGGAAGACATGGAGCGCGTTTTGAAAGCTTCACGTGACAAAGAACAGTACCTGAACGAGCTGATCAACGTACCTCAGGACAGTATTTTCACACTAGACAGGCAATACAATATCCTGAGCTATAATAAAGCCTTTGCAAAAGGCTTAGAAGCTTTAGGTATCAGCGATCTCACTGGCTTCAATTTATTGAATTTGTTCCCTGAAGAAGCCGAAAAGAAAAAACAAAAGGCTATTATGGAACGTGCCTTCAAAGGTGAAAACTTCGAGATTGTTGTTGACCATACAAGTAATGGTATAACGAACTATTACTCGTCCAATTACGCCCCATTAAGAGATTCAGCAGGTAAAATTGTGGCTATTGCTTCTTTCTCAAAAGATGTAACTGCAATCATGAATCAGAAGAAGAAATAGAGTATGTAGATTGCCAACAAAAAAGGGTCACGATTTAAATCGTGACCCTTTTACTTTTCAGAACGAGGCAAACTCCAGCCCTACTATTTAGAAGCAGATCGAAAATTTATTGGTTATCTATCCATAGCCCACGGTTTAAACCGTGGGCTATGGATAGTATTATGGGTTGTTGGTGACGCTTCTGAAAAGCAGAAACAACAAAATGGGCTTTACCTTATGGAACTAAACACGAATACCGGCAGAAATTAAATAATCGCTTCAATATTACATCTCAGCAAAATACATGAAGCAATTAATTCAATTTTTTAAAACCCAAAACCACCCAGATCACCAACATTAATATTCTCTTCGAAATCAACCGGAAATGTCCTTGAAAAAAGAGACACTTTACCTTTTACAGTTCCTTTCAGATGAAGCTTCACGGCTCCGCCTGTAAATAAACCCGGCATCATACCAAACAACTGAGAACCTGAAGCTTTACAAACAACACCCTGTACAGATTCCGCTTCAGCCGGCAGTACCAGTTTACTATCTGTAAGCACCTGACCCAAATCCTGTCCGTTAACAGAAGCGTCCAGTACAACTTTTTTGATTTTTATTTTATAATTATTGGGATTGTATACTTTCAACCCCACCCTGAATTGCACCTTATTACCTTCCCACTTTTCAACCTTCACGTAATCAATATCCCTATATTCCAAATCCTTATAGGTATAGCATGAAGTCAGACAAAAAACAGAAAGAATAAGAAAGACGAAATTTTTCATAACATTGAATTTGTCCGAAAGTACAAATTAGCCTAAAGATCACAAAAAAAGACAGTGCATTTCACACTGCCTTTTTTCTCAAACTACAACTAAACCCCTTACCTTCATCTAAATCTTTCGTCTCAGAGAAAACTGCAATCAGAAATTCCGTCAGTATTGAAACATATAATCATATTCCGGAAAGTAGAAGTTCAGTTTTCATAGCCTTGATCTTAAAACCAAAAAAATCCTACTAATAGGTAAAACGTATTAAAATAAAACCAGGGAATTAAATGTAAGATAACTGTATATAAAAACAAAAATGCACAAAAAAGGGAGATATTATACGTATCTCCCTTTTTTGTGCATTTTACTATTTCTTGTTTTTACAATACTTTTTCTTAAAAAACTGTTCTTCGGGATCGTGATAATTTAAGTTCTTTGCGGTACTAAAATCACTACAGGCTTCATCTGTTCTTTTGACCTTAGCTAAAACCACTCCGCGTTTAAAGTAATACTCCCCCATTTTTCCGTTAAGTTCTATCGACTTATTAAAATCTTCCAATGCAGCATCTGTATTACCTACGTTGTAATAGTAAACTCCTCTGTGCATGTAAGAATCTCCATCGTGCGGATAAGCTGTTACAGCTTCATTGTAACATTTTATTGCCAGCTGTTCATCAGGAATCAGAGCATAAGTATTTGCCTTCTCGTAATAGGCATTCTTAATAGGTCCGTTTAGAATTGCTTTATTAAAATCACTAATAGCATCTTCGTAAAAACCCTGAATTTGCTGAACCTGCCCTCTGTTATAATAGACATCAGCATCTGTTGAATCAAGCTTTAGAGCCTTATCATAAGACTCAACAGCTTTGGAATACTGGTTTAGCTGAAAATAAGTACTTCCTTCATTGAAATAAGCCTCCTGCACAGAAGAATCAATGGTAATCATTTTCTGATAATCCCTTAGCGCTCCGACATGATCACCGGTCTGATTTTCTGCCACAGCTCTATAGAAATATGGATAAGAATAGTCTGGGTATAAAGATATTACAGTTGTAAAGTCTTTAATTGCATTCTCATAATCTCCTTTTTCATTCTCTACATAAGCCCTTCTGTAAAGTGCGCTAAGATTGTTAGGTCTGAACTCCAAAACATTATTATATGCCACTATAGCTTCATCATAATTCTTTGTTAGCTCAAAAGCTTTACCTTGAGCAATGTAGGCATCTACAAAGTCGGGCCTCAGTTCAATAGCAGTCAGAAAATCTTTTTTGGCTCCGTCAAAATCATTTTGCTTCATTTTCTGCAAACCTCTCTCATAGCTTTGATTAGAGGCATATATGCTATTATGACTATCATTATTCAAAGATTGAGAATACTCCCCCTTGTTTGGTTTTGTATTTTTCAGATCAATCGGCTTAGACAATAATTCAATCAGACTACTATCATCTTTTGCACTAAACTCCTTTTGGTATGATTGCTCCGGAGAAATAATATCCACAAAAGCATTATTGTTATCTCCATTTTCAACAACAACGGTATACTGCTGAGCTTTCAGATTTCTAAACACAAAAACTCCGTCTTTATCAGGAATTACAGAAGCTATCAATTGCCCATTATCATCAACCAGCCAGACAGACTGCCCGACTTCCTGCCGCATTGTCTGATTACGAAACACTTTTCCTTTGACATCATTATTCGCAGCAGGAAAACTACCTGACTCTATTTTAGCACTTGGTAAAGCTGCAACTTGATCGGCCGACAATACTTTGCCCGGAGTAAATGGAACGATCAACCCGGAATCATCATTATTAGTTTTTGCTACAGAAGCACTTATAGCAGGATTCCTGTTCCCCTGAACCAGCGAATAAGATCCTTCCGGTAATTCAGAAAAGTCAAAATTCCCTTTACTATCACTTGTTGTTTTTGCTACAACAGTTCCTCTTTCATCAACCACATATAACTCAACGTTATTAGTCGGAACCTTTTTATTGGCCGATGCCAGCGTGCCGCTTAGACGTTTTTCTTTCAAACCCACTTTTGCTCTTTCCAGAAGTAATTCTTCTATTTCTACCGGAGTAAGCTTGTCCCCAATATGGATCTCTTTTATAGGCTGTGCTTTGTCAACAACTTTTTTATTCTCTTCAGTCTTTACAAGAAAGCTGCCATCTTCTTTATCAATGAGTTTGATATTTGCTTTTACATCGGAAGTCTTATTGGATAAAACTAAAGAATAACCATCCACCGGCAATTCTTTAAACTCGAATGTCTTATCGGGTTTTACTTTAGCTTTGGCAATTAACTTCCCTTCTTCATTGAAAAGCAATACGCTCAAATCTGCATTATCCGCATTATTTGGTACTTCCAGACTTCCCTTAATAGAAAAATCAGCATTCATCGCCGAAGAGCTTCCGGCTAACTGATAAAAGCGAAACTGTTCAATTTCTGCCTTTGTCCATTTTTGCTTTTCTTCTGTTTTTTTCTTTTTCGGGGGAATATTTACTTCAGGTGCAATCTCTGGCTTTTTAGGTTTCAGAGGAATTGTTCTGCTATTAAAATTAGAAGATGATACTCCTGGTGAAGCATTTATTGTAGGAGGTGTATGCGACTGCTCCATCACAACTTCTTTAGTAACAGTTTCCTCTACTTTATTACTTACTTGAGTACACCCAAAAGAAATAATTATAATAAGAGGTGCTAAGAATATCGTAAAGCGAGCAAATACTTGCATAGTCGAATTTAGGAACATAATGCTCAGTCGCTAAGGCGAACCATATTTAAAAATTTTAACTACCTGCAACGTACTTTTACTCAATTCAGCAGAAGTTGTTGCAAAAAATATACTAATCGAGGAATATAATTCTTATTTAAAAGAAATATAAACTAGCATTTTAACAATGTGCACTTATTAATTCAAAAGTTTGTTCGTTCATACATTTAAAATGTCCTTTTGGACATTTCTTATATCCGATTTTAGAACAAGGCCTGCAGGACAAATCTTTCACTTCTAAATTAAAATGCTCTGTCAGATATGGGTACATACCTAGTTCAGGCACAGTATTCCCCCAAATAGCAAAAGTCTTTTTCTTCAAAGCGGCTGACACATGCATCATGCCTGTATCATGGCTTATTACATATTTAGCTTGTCTGATCAAAGAAGCTGACTGGTTCAGATTGAGCATACCACAGGTATTTACAGCTCCTCCATGTCCGTCTTTTTCATCAAGTTTTTTTATAATCTCAGCAGCTGTAAGAAAATCTTCTTTCCCGCCTATCAATAAAACAGATTCCTTCAAACCGCTGATCAGCTCAACCATTTTATCTACAGGCATTTTTTTAGTAAAATGTTGCCCGCCTATAGCATAAACAGTATATTCTCCTTTACGAACGCCATAGCGTGTTACTTCAACTTCATCGGCAGCAGGAATAATATAATCCAACCCTTTATTATCATTTTTAATACCTAAGGCTTTAATTGCCGGCTCCATGTAACGGTCAACAATATGGATATCAGGCATCTTATGGATTTTAAGGTTTACCAGCAACCACTTAGGCCAGTTCAGCTTATCGAAAGCAAATGATTTTACTCCCAGCTTCCACTTCATCCTCAACGTACGCAGGTTTTTATGAAGATCAATAACGATATCAAAATTCTCCTTTTTCAGCTCTTCTGCCGTTGCATTCAGGTCGTTATCCAAAAAATGAAGCTTGTCAATATATGGATTGCTTTCCATAATAGTTTTGAAGCTTCTTTTAGTAACAAAATGCAATTCCACTCCCGGTACCTGCTGCTTAATACAGCGTATAACCGGTGTGGTCAGAATTATATCTCCAATGGAGGAAAAACGGATAATGAGTACTTTCATTCGTTCACAATCAGTATAAGACCAGCCTGCTTATATTCCTTTCTTCACTTTAATATCCTTAAAGTATTTTTCGACTTCAGAGAGACCCCAGCTGTTAAAAGTCATTTCTTTCGTCAATCCGCCTTTACGGCCCGTATACACACCATATTGCATATCGAGTAAACCGACCAATTCGTGCGCATCCGGATTAATTGACAGGATTACTCCCTGCTCCAAAGCATACCGTACCCAACGCCAGTCGATATCCAGTCGCCATGGGCTTGCATTAATTTCTATAATAACGTCATTGGCTTTGCAGGCATCAATAATCAATTGGTGATTAATCGGATACCCTTCACGACGTAGCAACAATCTGCCAGTCATGTGACCTAACATGGTAGTATATGGGTTTTCGATAGCTTTTAACAATCGTGCATTTGCTTTTGCTTCATCCATTTTAAGATTAGAATGAATAGAAGCAACCACATAATCGAAAGTTTTCAGAATATCCTCTTCGTAATCTAAAGAACCGTCGCCTGTAATATCACTTTCTATCCCTTTGAAAATCCTGAAGCCATCAAGTTTGGTATTTAATGCATCAATCTCTTTTTGCTGCTCTAAAACCCTGTTTTCATAAAGACCTTGTGCATATTGTGCCGATTTTGAGTGGTCAGCCATCCCCAGGTAATCCCAGCCTTGTTTCATGCAATAGCGCGCCATTTCTTCAACGCTATTTTTACCGTCACTCCAGGTACTATGGTTATGAAAAGCACCTTTTAAATCTGTGTACTCTATCAGTTCCGGTAATTTATTTTCACGGGCCAACTCCACTTCAAACGTTCCTTCCCTAAGTTCAGGGAGAATATAAGCTAAACCTGCCTTTTCATAGATAGCTTCTTCAGAGTTGAAATGACTATGTAAAGCAATTGCCTGTAATGTTTTTTGACCTTCAATTCTTTCAGACAAATGCTCCTCCGCCCCTGTCTGTAAAAACAAGCCACCATAGTATTCTTTCTCTGAATATATTTTTATTTCTAGTGCTAAATCAAGCGTCTTGTCCTTGCCCCTCCATGTAAAAGGGGAAGAAGCTTGCGGGTTCTTTTCAATGGAAGGAATCGTTGTCAAAAATGTACCTGCTTCGCCAACATGGTCACAGCCAATTACAAAAGAAAGCAATTCAATAACTTCGAGCTTACGACGGAACTCTCCGGAAACAGATGCCAATGGAAATTTTGTTTTAAGAATTTCCAACAAATGAAGCGCAACAGGTTCTGTTTCAGAATAAAACACTTTTCCCTTTTGTCCTTCAGCATACAGTAAAGACTGCTTGATCGTTTCTTGTGTCTTTTCTCCGAAACCCTTTAACTGAGCAACCTTGTTTTCTTCACAAGCCTGCATTAATGCCTGTTTATCTTCTACGCCTAACTCCTTCCATATTGTCCTTACTTTCTTCGGACCAATCCCTTTGATATCAAGCATATCAAGTACTCCCGGAGGTGTATTCGCAATCAGGGTTTGTAATTCCGCAAAGGTACCACTGGCATTGATCTCGTTAATTTTCTGGGCAATTCCCTTACCAACGCCATCCAATTTTTCCAGATCAGCCAATGCCATTCCTGCCAATGGGATATTGATTTTCTCCAGATTGAACACAGCAGAAGGATAAGCCTTTACTTTGAAAGGATTTTCATCATGCAATTCCAACAACTTGCCGGTAAGTGCCAGCAGAGATATGATATCTTCGTTTTCCATGTTTCGTTACAATCAGCGCCCGGAGCTATTCCTGTTTCGCAGGATACAAAGCTAAGTTTTTTTCAGCTTACCCTATCCTCTTTCCTCAATAATTCATTCAGCTTTCAGCATTCAACAATTGTCACTATTTTTACCACTGAAATCACAATACAATTATGAACTACTGGCTCGTAAAATCAGAACCATTCAAATATTCCTGGGACAAATTCGTACAAGACGGTACTACATTCTGGGATGGTGTCCGCAATTATCAGGCAAGAAACAACCTGAGAGCCATGCAGCATGGCGACTTCGTTATGTTTTACCATAGTAATGAAGGAAAAGAGATTGTAGGGATTGCCAAAGTTGTAAAAGAATCATATCAGGACCCTACCACTGATGATACCAACTGGGTAGTAGTTGATCTTTCTCCTGTACAAAAATTAAAAACGCCTATTAGCCTTGAAACTATCAAACAAGATGATTTCCTGAAAGATATAGGCTTGGTTCGTCAGGGGCGCCTTTCTGTAATGAGCCTGAAAAAAGAAGAGTTTGACAGAATTATAGAATTGAGCGAAAAATAGTAAAAAGGCTCCGCAGTATATTCTGCAGAGCCTTTTCTTTTATATAAAGTTTACTTCATTTTCTATATCTATTCCAAACTTCTCCTTCACGGATTTCTGAACTTCCAATGCAAGCTGCCATACTTCATGGCCATTAGCTCCTCCATAATTCACCAGTACCAAAGCCTGTTTGGCATGTACACCTGTATGTCCCACTTTTTTACCTTTCCAGCCACATTGTTCGATCAGCCAACCCGCAGGCACTTTTACAAAACCTTCATGAGTCGGAAAATGAGGCATATCAGCATAAACAGTTTTTAGTTTTTCATACTGTGAAGTTGGTATCTCAGGGTTTTTGAAAAAACTTCCCGCATTTCCCAGCACATCCGGATCAGGGAGTTTACTCCTACGAATATGGATTACAGCATCACTAACTGCTTTCAATGAAAGCTCTTTTATGCCAAGCTCTTCAATCGTATCTTTTATTGCCCCATAAGAGATATTGAATTCCGGCTGCTTACTCAACCTTATGGCAACCGATACTATTATATATCTGCCTTTTCCTGCCTGTTTGAAAAAACTGTTTCTGTAGCCGAAAAGACAGGCCTCTTTATCAAACACTTCAATTTCACCAGTTTCAAGATTCAGTGCTTCAAGACTAACAAAAACATCTTTTAATTCTACTCCGTAAGCGCCTATATTTTGAATCGGCGCAGCACCTACAGTACCGGGAATCAGCGACATATTTTCTATGCCTCCCCATTTTTTTGCAACAGCATTCAACACAAAATCATGCCATACAACACCGGCACCTGCTTTCAATACCACATAATGCTCATCTTCACTCAGCAGCTCAATTCCTTTGAGATTCATTTTTACAACCAGTCCCGCAAAGTCTTTTGTAAATAGCATGTTGCTACCTCCGCCAAGAATCAATAAAGGTTGACGTAACCTCTTGTCCAGAAAAAGAGTATTAAGCTCTTGCAGACTATGAACCTCAACAAATTCAGCAGCATGAGCGTCAATACCAAATGTATTCAGCGACTTAAGCGATATATTGTATTTGACAACCATGTTTTGTTATTTAAACAAAGGTAAAGTTTTCATTTTAAAATGCTCAAAGTTTAAACTTTTCAGTTATTTTGTGCTGCAATTTTATAGTAAAAAACACAATTCAAATAAACACTTTTTCTAATGAGTGAGGAAATACTAAAGGCCCTGATGCAGCTATTTGCAATTATTTGCAAGCAAGATCTTGGACTAACTGATACTGAAAGAAACTTCGTTGAAAAGATTCTCAGAGACAACCTTACTATTGAACAGGCCACAGAATATCTCCAGCTTTTTGATTCGTATTTCGTAGAAACCGATATTCATCATCAGGAAGAT
Organism: uncultured Bifidobacteriaceae bacterium; assembly: GCA_964572965.1. Taxonomy (GTDB): domain Bacteria; phylum Bacteroidota; class Bacteroidia; order Cytophagales; family UBA9547; genus CAZNHL01. Next base: position 21,704 of record CAZNHL010000051.1, on the reverse strand, counting down.
GAACTAAACCCAGACGGTACTCCCAAAAAGAAAAAACTTACCAATGTAAAGGATTCTGTAAGGACACTTTCTATTTGTAAAAAAATCAACAAAACACTTGAGCAAAAACAGAAAGTCATTGTGCTTATCCGTGTGCTTGAGCTTGTAAATAAAGAAAAAGAAGCTGCCAGACAGAAAATGGAAATCGTGGATACAGTAGCCTCTGTGTTCAACATTCCTAATGAAGAATATCACCTTCTTCAAAAATTCATAGCTTCTGAAAACTTGGCTACTGATATACAGGGAGAAGCCAATTTCATGATTATTGGCGACCTTGACACACCACCGGAAGCTCCTGTAAAATATATCCAGGACTCAGGCATGGAAGGTGTGATCGGTGTAGTCACTATCAAAAGTACGGACATGTACTTTATGCACTACATCGGAAACAGCAGTATTCTGGTAAACGGTATTGTAGTTGACAGTAGTTGGACAAACATTATTCCTCACGGTGCTTTGATCAAAACACCTCTGGGTACTCCTATTTTCTACAGTGATATTGCATCTCACTTTATGAGTGACATGCAACTTCCAAAGCTTTCATTCAATGTAGTAGATCTTGAATATAAATTTGGCGGAGAGAAAATAGGCATTACAGATATCCAGATATCTGAAACTGCAGGCAAGCTGGTAGGTATCATGGGATCAAGCGGATCTGGAAAAACTACTTTGCTGAATGTAATGGCCGGTTTGAAAGAACCGACATCTGGTAAGATTCTTGTTAACGGTATTGATATCCATACACAATCTGATCAGATTGAAGGGATGATCGGTTATGTAGCACAGGATGATATCCTTTTCGAAGACCTAACTGTTTACGAAAACCTTTTCTATAATGCCAAGCTTTGTTTTGGTACACTTAGCGACAGTGAGATTTCAACCAAAGTTGATGCTACACTCAAAGATTTAGGTCTTTTTGAAATTAAAGACATTAAAGTTGGTAGTGTTATCAAAAAAAGAATCAGTGGTGGCCAACGTAAACGTCTGAACATTGCACTTGAACTAATCAGAGAACCGGCAATACTATTCCTTGATGAACCGACTTCTGGTCTTTCATCAAAAGATTCTGAAAACGTAATTGATCTGCTGAAAGAATTAACCCTGAAAGGCAAATTGATATTTGTGGTTATTCATCAGCCGTCTTCTGATATCTACAAGATATTCGACAAAATCATTATTCTGGATTTCGGCGGAAGACAAATTTACTACGGTAACCCGATAGAAGCCATCACCCACTTTAAACACATGACCGGCCAGATTAATGCGGATATTGGTCAGTGTGCATGCTGTGGTAATGTAACTCCTGAACAGATTTTCGACTCCATTGAAACACGTGTTGTTGATGAATATGGCCGTCAGACAGAGAAAAGAAAGTTCTCTCCTGCTGACTGGGTAAAAAAATACAAAGAGCACGTAAAGGTTGAGAAACACCCTGATGAAATTGAAAAACCGGAACGCCACCTTTCTCTGCCGTCATTGTGGAAACAATTAGTGGTTTTCATAAAAAGGGATGTACTTTCAAAAATCAGTAATACTCAGTATATGCTGATCAATTTACTGGAAGCTCCAATGCTGGCCATCATTCTTGCCTATGTAATTAAGCATACGGATCACCCCGAAGAACCTTACTTCTTTGGACTTAACGGAAACATTCCGGCATACCTTTTAATGTCTGTTATTGTTTCCCTTTTCATGGGACTGACAGTAAGTGCGGAAGAAATCATCAAAGATGAAAAAATTATTCGTCGTGAACGCTTCCTTCACTTAAGCCGATTCAGTTACATTAACTCCAAAGTAATTATTCTGTTCACACTTTCGGCGATCCAGACCATTACCTATGTATGGTTTGGAAATACAATCCTCGAAGTTGACGGCATGAACTGGCGCTATTGGATGATTTTGTTCTCTACGTCTTGTTTTGCCAACATGCTGGGGTTAAATATTTCATCAGCATTTAATTCTGCCGTTACTATTTATGTATTAATTCCGATTCTACTTATACCTCAAATGATATTGAGCGGGGCAATATTTAGCTTTGACAAACTTAACTACTCTATTTCGAGTAAAGAGCGTGCTCCGCTTATTGCAGATTTTGTTGCTGCACGCTGGGCTTTCGAAGCACTTTCAGTCACTCAGTTCCGCGACAACAAGTTTGAGAAACATTTCTATCAGATAGAACAAAAAGAAAGCTTCTATAACTATAAAAATGCATATTGGGCGCCTTATCTGATCGAAGTGTTAGATGAATGTATCTCAACTATTCAAAACAAGAAATCTCCTAATACTGAAGAGTATCAGAAAAATGTCATACTGGTTAAAAACGAACTTGACCGTGAGCATGAAAAAAGAAAAGATTTTATAGTTCCGGTCAAAGAATTGAATCTTGCTGCCAAAGGCGATATTCCGGCTTTAGAAAAAGTAAGAGAAGTAATAACGGGCTTAAAAGATACTTATACTGATGCTTTCGTAGAAATTAATAACAAAAAAGATGACCAAATCAATGCGTTATTAGCCAACCCTAAAAAGGCTGCCTTATTCCATGAAACACAGAAAAAATACCATAATGAGGAGCTTGCCGACTGGGTTAGAAACCTGACAGAAAAGAAAAAGCTGATAGAACTTAACGGTAAGTTGATTCAAAAAGCTGACCCGGTTTTCAAATTCCCTTCCAGGCCAGATAACATTTTTAACTACAGGACTCACTTATATTCACCATTCAAGTATTTCCTTGGTAAAAAAATTGATACGTTCTGGTTCAACATCGGGATACTTTGGGTAATGTCATTCTTTTTATATATAACTTTGTACTTTGCAGTACTATTTAAAGTTTTAAATATTTTCTCTTACAAGAAGAAACCAAAAGCGTAACCTAAATAATATTCTGGGCGTAACAGTACTTTAAATTTACTTATTAAAACTAGTTTCAGGGAAGCTAAATTCGAAAAACAACTATGAAATTTTTTAAATGGACAATTTTAATCGCTCTAGCCTTCTCAATGGCTTCATGTGATTCTGGTCAAGGCGACGGAGAAGAAGGTCTGGATAGTCTTCTGGTAGATAAAGCAGTACAGACAAGTCAGGCTTCTTCAGAAGTAATTGACGGATTAATGAAATCAGTACCATCTCCTCTTGAGATTTCTGCTTTATTAAAGCAAGAAGGAGTTGGTTTTGCTCCTGATTTATTAAACCCTGCTAACAATGTAAAGCAATACGCAAGTAATGCAAAACGAGCTTTAAATATGGGTATCTACGGAGCCGATCTTGGATACATTAATATATATGATGAAAAACAAGAAGCAATCACTTATCTGGATGCTATTATTTCTCTTTCAAACGATTTAAAAGTCAGTCAGTTTTTTGATGTACATACGATTAAGAAACTGGCGACAAATTCCAGGAATCTTGATTCTCTGATGGACATCAGCACAAGGAATTTCGAAAACATGAACGCTTATCTTCAGGAGCATAAAAGAGGTAACCTTAGTGCTTATATGATCTTAGGCGGATGGATTGAAGGATTAAATATCATTTCCCAGGTTTGCAAAAACTCTGATGACCTTAAACTGATGGAAAAAGTTGGTGAACAGAAAATTGCACTTGACCAGATTATGTTACTGCTGGAGTTTTACCAGAAAGACCCGACAATAGCAGCGTTGCTTCCGGAAGTGAAAGAACTAAAAGAAATTTATGACCAAGTTGAAATAGTAAACATTTATAAAAAACCAACTATGACCGAAATTAATGGTATCATGATGGTACAGGACAATAGTACTACAGAAATAAAAATCAACAAAGGTGATATAGAACTGATAGCAAAAAAAGCAAAAGAAATAAGAGCTAAGATAATTAGCTAGTTAGTCGGTCAATTTATATACAACCATTCAAGTAGTTTTTAGATATGAAAGCATTTAGCAAAATTGTCATATTCATTTTTTTAGGATCCATGAGCCTCTTTGCAGACGCACAATGTAATCCTGATGCCCTTGCGAGTAAGTGTAATGCAACTTTAGGGACATATACATTCCTAAAGTCATACAAACTGGATCCGGTTAAGGCAGTAAACAATGCCATCGAATATTCTTACGTCTTTTCAAAAGACACAGAATATATCCTGATGCTTTGCGAAGCTGGTCAAAACGATGTAGTTGTTACATTATATGATCAGAAGCGTAAAGAGCTGGCAAGTAATTTTGACAAAAAGAACAACAAAGTCCTTCCCGGTATGGGGTACAAGTGTAGCGCCACTGGTGTTTACTACATGACCTTCGCTATTAAAGATGCTGCTACTGATTGCGGAATAAGCGTCTTAGGATTTAAGAAATAAGAATTCTATTAATAAAAAAGGCCGGTTTAAACCGGCCTTTTTTATTAAGTACAGCCCCCTCTCTTCTTTCAATCTGCTCTCACTCTACAATTTGCATTCATACAAGTGTAAGAGCTGTCAGTTTTTCTCCTCCTGCAAAACAAAATATTCCCTATATTTGCAGTCATTTTAATTAGCATATTCATAGCACATGTTTGATAATTTAAGTAGCAAACTAGATCAGGCCATCAAAACCCTGAAAGGTCAGGGTAGAATTTCAGATATAAACGTTGCGCAAACTGTTAAGGAAATCCGCAAAGCCTTACTGGATGCCGATGTTAACTTCAAAGTTGCAAAGCAGGTAACCGATTCCATTAAAGAAAAAGCATTGGGCCGCGAGGTTTTGATTGCTGTTTCTCCGGGTCAGTTGCTTGTAAAAATCGTTTCTGAGGAGCTTCAGGAATTGATGGGTGGTACCCAACAGGATATTAACCTGAAAGGCGATCCGAATGTAATCTTGATGGCTGGTCTTCAAGGTTCCGGTAAAACAACTTTTACAGGAAAGCTTGGTAACTTATTAAAGAAACAAGGGCGTCAGGTATTGCTGGTAGCCTGCGATATCTACAGACCTGCAGCTATTGAGCAGCTGAAAGTTCTTGGAGAACAAATTGGTGTTGAAGTTTACGCTGAACCTGATAATAAGGATGCTGTTCAGATTGCTAAAAATGCAATCGAATACGGTAAAAAAATAGGTAAAAAGACCATCGTTGTCGATACGGCCGGCCGCTTGGCTGTTGATGAAGAGATGATGAACGAGATCGAGAAACTGAAGAATGCTGTGAAGCCTTCAGAAATCCTTTTCGTTGTTGACTCTATGACGGGACAGGATGCTGTAAATACTGCTAAGACCTTCAACGATCGACTCAATTTTGACGGTGTTGTATTAACCAAATTAGATGGTGATACACGAGGCGGTGCTGCCCTTTCTATTCGTTCGGTAGTAGAGAAGCCAATCAAATTCATTTCTACAGGTGAAAAAATGGATGCGATCGACTACTTCTACCCTGATCGTATGGCTCAGCGTATCCTGGGTATGGGTGACGTTATTTCCCTTGTAGAACGTGCACAGCAAGCATTTGATGAAGATGAAGCACGCCGCATCAACCAGAAGATCCGCAAAAACCAGTTCAACTTTGACGACTTCCTTTCTCAGTTACAGCAAATCAAGAAAATGGGTAGTATCAAAGACCTTGTTGGTATGATACCTGGCATGAGCAATATGATGAAAGATGTTCAGGTAGATGACGATGCTTTCAAACCTATTGAGGCTATTATCCAGTCTATGACACCGGATGAGCGTCACAATCCAGATCTGATCAATGGTCCGCGCAAAACGCGTATTGCCAAAGGTAGCGGTACTTCTATCCAACAGGTAAATAACTTGCTGAAACAATTTGAGTCCATGCGTAAAATGATGAAAACCATGAACAAAATGGGCGGTAAAGGATTACCTAACATGAAGATGCTAGGCAAATAGAGTCATTAGATTTGAGATAAAAGACCTGAGACAATATAAATCTCAAGCCGGACATTTTACCAGATTAATACTCAAAAAACTTGACAGAATACGAACTCATTACCTTCGAAAATGGCATCAGAGCCGTTTATAAGCAAATTCCAAATGCACAGATAGCCCATTGCGGCATTATGTTTGACATTGGCAGCCGCGACGAAACACCCGGCCAGGAAGGTATTGCCCATTTTTGGGAACATATGGCCTTTAAAGGCACAAAAAAACGCAAATCTTTTCATATTCTTAGTAGCCTTGACTCTGTTGGCGGCGAACTGAATGCTTATACTACCAAAGAAAAAATATGCTTCCATGCCTCTGTTCAGGAAAAATACCTGGATAAAGCAATGGACTTACTGACCGACATTTCATTCAATTCTATCTTTCCTGAAAAGGAAATAGAAAAAGAAAAAGGAGTCATTCTAGAAGAAATGTCGATGTACAGCGACAGCCCTGAAGATGCCATTCAGGATGAGTTTGACGAAGTAGTATTCAACGGACATGCGCTGGCCAATAACATTCTTGGTACCGAGAAGAGCCTGAATAACTTCAAAAGAGAAACCTTTCTAAAGTTTCTGACAGACAATACGGACACATCCCGAATCATCTTTTCTTGTGTTTCCGGCATGCCCGTAGCAAAATTCAGAAAGCTTGCAGAAAAATATTTCGCACAGCTTCCTGCAATCCATAAAGACAGAATCAGGATACCTTTCGGACAATATAAACCACTACGGGTAGAGAAAAAAAGACCGATTACACAAGCACATTGTGCAATCGGGCGTGCCTCCTACTCTATTACCGATCCAAGAAAGTTGCCATTCTTTATGGTGAATAATATCCTTGGCGGACCTGCTATGAATTCCCGTCTGAATCTGAGTTTGCGTGAAAAATATGGATTTGTCTATTCTGTTGATTCCAACTTTGCTTCTTTGGTAGATACAGGGCAGTTTGCCGTGTATTTTGCAACAGAACCAAAGCAATTAAAGAAAAGTATTGACATCGTACAGAAAGAGCTGCGTAAGCTCCATAGCCAGCCATTGACAAGCAAAGCCCTTCACATGGCTAAAGAGCAGATGAAAGGTCAACTGGCTATTTCAGAAGAGCGTAATGCAGGAACAATGCTCATGATGGCAAAAAGTATTCTTGACTTAGGAAAAATTGAAAGCCTTTCTGAAATTTTCACACAAATAGATGCTGTTACTGCTGATCAGCTCCAGGCTGTTGCTCAGGAGATGTTTGATGAAGATCAATTATCAATGCTCACCTTCATTCCAGAGTAAACGATTTCAGATTTCTAATCTTCTAATTTTAGAATCTTCCAATATTTAATTCCAATGGACTTCCTACCTGACGAAATAAACAACTACGCTGAAGCTCATACAGAGTCAGAAAGTGACCTTTTACAATTCATCAACAGAGATACTCACGTAAATGTTATGCGTCCCCGCATGTTGTCAGGGCATATGCAGGGACGATTGCTATCCATGTTCTCACACATGATAAAGCCGAAAAACATTCTGGAACTAGGCACCTATACAGGTTATTCTGCATTGTGTTTTGCAGAAGGGATGCAGACTGATGGAAAACTGATCACTATTGACATCAACGAAGAACTTGAAGACCGTGTACGTGGTTATTTTGCTCAGTCTCCTTATAATGACCTTATAGACTATCGCATCGGTAAAGCAGCAGATATTATCCCTGCACTTACCGAAACGTTTGACATCGTTTTCATTGATGCTGATAAAATTAATAATGCGCTGTACTACGACCTCGTATTTGATAAGGTAAACAAGGGTGGCTATATCATTGCTGATAACGTATTGTGGAGCGGTAAAGTAGTTCAGGATTTCAGTGATAGTAAGATAGACAAAGACACTCAGGCAGTGCTTGATTTCAACAAAAAGGTACAGGAAGACTCACGTGTACAGAATATTCTGCTAGCTATCAGAGATGGATTATTGATTGTCAGGAAACTGTAATTTTAGTACCTAAAAACCAGAATCTAAACTCCAGAAATTTACTTTTGTAAGATTCCCACTTACCAATTTCACCCAATCGGTATATATGCTTAGTCCAGCTGTGAGTTACCGGAGGAAACACCTTCAATAAGATCAGCTATTTTTCCCAGATAAGCTATATGAAAAAAATACTTTTAACCGTTTTTCTCTTTTTGTCTCTTAGTTCACTTTCTTGGGGTAGGGTTGTAGTTTCTTATCCTACTAACTATCTAACTTTTCTCGGTCCTTATTACTATCACATGTTTTCTGATTCTCAAGCTATAGACCTTGATTTTGACGGCATTTATGATATTTTTCTTGACCGGAAATTTTCTTCCATACCTCGTCAGCGCTATACATGTCAAAATGGTGGCACTTTTCAACAATTTGACAAATTCGTTAATTTTGAACTTAATTTTCTCAATGGAAAAATTTACTCTAAAGACTATAGTGAACTATTTCCTGGTAATACATTCCTAAGTACTGGAGGTACACAATATAATATCTCTGGCCGTATAGGAGGTGGAACCCTAACCTATTCTGAACCAGAATCGGGCTCCAATCCAAATCCGAATTGTTTATTACCACCTAGTGAGTGGTATATAAGCGGATTGATTAATAACACTGGATATGCTGGCTTTAAATGGGTCAAAAATGGGCTTACTTACTTCGGATATATTTTTTTCCGAGACAGACAGATATACTCTGTTGCCTATGAAAACATACCAGGCTATCCTATAACAACGGGAGACACAAGAGGTTATTTTGGTTCCACAGACCCGACGCCTAACACAATTCGCGGAGTCGTTTATAACGACATTAATAAAAATTGCACCAAAGATGCAGGCGAAAAAGGAATTCCGAATGTTCTCATATACACTGTCAATTCTCAATATGCAGCTTATACTGACCAAAACGGAAATTACGAATTAGTAGTTAATGGGCAGCCGGCCTCTTATCAAGTAGCTGTTGATACTGCAAAACATTTACATACTACTTGTCCCAATAACTCCTCAAAAACAGTAACGTTTACGGGTACTAATCAAACAATACTTAATCAAAACTTTGCTTTAGAAGTAAATACATGTACAAAGCTTTCCATTAACATAACTTCAGACAGAAGAAGGCGGTGTTTCAAAAACAACACTACTATCACTTACAAAAATGAAGGAGGAAATGATGTATCTAATGCCATTGTGAAAGTAGTCTTACCGCCGCAAGTTAA
>CAZNHL010000051.1:0-12557 GCA_964572965.1 uncultured Bifidobacteriaceae bacterium | reverse complement strand
TTAAACCTGTATCTTCGACACCTGCCTGGAGTTTTCAAAAAGGCGATACCCTTATCTATAATTTTACAACACTCCCTTCTTTTTCTTCCGGATGGATTTCAATTAAAGACTCTGTCATCTGTGGAGATGAGAGCATTAGGGATTTAACTGTTTGCTCAAGGGTGTTTATTAGTCCTTTATCATATTGTATTCCAGCCGGCTGGGATCAATCAGATGTGACGCTAAGAGGAATATGTACCGACGACAATTATAACGTAACTATAAAAAACGCAGGTTCAGGTGACATGCAGGATTCTTTAAACTATAGAATTTTCATGGACAATGAACTAATCAAAGTATCAAAATATAAGCTCAAACATGAAGAAATCTTATCTTTTGATATTCTGGCAAACGGGAAAACAGTTAGAATAGAAGCTGATCAAAACCAATATCATCCGGAATTGAGTTACAGAGCTATTTTCTTAGAAGGATGTGGAACGGAAGTTATTTCCAAAGGTATTCTGAATAATTATGCTATAGTACCTTCAGGCATAGGAGAAGCTATTTCGTGTATGCCTATAATAGATAGTTATGACCCCAATGATAAACAAGCATCACCGGAAGGTTTTGGGCTCAATTCATATATTGAAAAAAATACTGATTTGACCTACACTATCAGATTCCAAAACACAGGATCAGATACAGCCTATACAGTAGTAATTTCAGATACACTAGATACAAATCTAGACTATTCAACCATTGAAACTATCGGTTCTTCTCATCCTTATAAATTTGAAATTACCGGCAAAAGCAACCCAAGGCTAGCCTGGATTTTCGGAGGAATCAATCTTGTACATAAAAGTCAAAATGAACCCGGATCTCATGGATATGTAACATTTAAGGTTGCACAAAAACCTAATCTGACTGATGGCACAAAAATCACCAATAAAGCCTCTATTTATTTCGATTATAACTCTGCCATTATCACTAACCTTGTAAGCAGAGAAATAGGAAAACCATATGTCGAAAACTTATTTGCATTAAACTCCTACACTACCCCTAAAGACACACTTTGTACAGGACTTGATGCCATTTTTTCAGTAAATGCAACAGGGGCAGGACTTTCTTATCAATGGATGAAAAACAATGTGGCAATTGCCGACGCGAATTCTTCCATATTCACCATTAAAGGACTTAACTCTGAAGCAACAGCTATTTATCAGTGTCAGGTACGATCTGTAACTGATACTGCTTTCACTCCTCCTAAAAAATTAGTAGTAGACTCAAACAAGAAACCATCACTATATATTTCAGCCGGGTCTGATCAGCTACAGAAATGTAGCCCATTAACAGTAGACATAACCAAGGCATTTAGTGATCTTAATAATACTACCGGAATTGTCAGTTACTGGTCAGATGAAACTGCAACTTTAGCAATACAAAAACCAGAAGCTATTAATCAATCAGGTATCTACTATATTACCAAAAACGCGGAAGGGTGCACAGATACAATTGCTATAAATGCAAAAATTGAAATCTGTACAGGCTTTAATGACAACAAAGACTCAGAACAAGTAAAAGTATTTCCTAATCCTGTTTCTGATTTCTTAAATATTGAACCTTATGATAATTCTTACTCAACTATTGAAATTACAGACATGACAGGAAGAGTACTTCTCATGGAAAGTTTTACCGAATCAAAGCAGATAGATTTTTCTAACTGGAACACCGGAATATATCATGTCAGATTAAAACAAGACGGCAAGGTGAGTAGTTATAAAATTCAAAAATACTAATAGCTAATAGGACATTCAAAACCGGGGTTATCTTAATTAATAATCACGGTTTTGAATAGTCTCCGGGCAACCCCGTCTTTAACTCTTATAAGCGAATAAATATTCCGGAGCCAGGCCTGGCCAGCGTAGTGCCCCAATAGTAACCTCAAAATTTTCGTTCTGTACATTCCCTGAATCTTCGTACCTTTGTGTCCGAATTCACTGAAATATGTTAAGTACATCCAATATATCCTTACGTTACGGTAAGAGAGTCCTGTTTGAGGACGTAAATATCAAATTTGCTCCTGGCAACTGTTATGGCTTGATCGGCGCAAACGGTGCAGGCAAATCTACTTTCCTTAAAATCCTTACAGGTGAAATTGACCCGACTACAGGTCAGGTGGTTACTTCACCGGGAGAGCGTATTGCTTACTTAAAGCAGAACCAATTTGAATTTGATGAGCATACTGTGCTTCACACGGTGATCATGGGCCACAAAAGGCTGTATGACATTATGGTGGAGAAAGATGCCATTTATATGAAAGCTGACATCACCGATGCTGATAACTTACGCGCAGGCGATCTGGAATCAGAATTTGCTGATATGAACGGCTGGAATGCTGAGCCGGAAGCTGCTGAATTGCTTAGTGCATTGGGTGTTAGCGAACATCTTCACTATTCGTTGATGAAGGATCTGACCGCCGGTGAAAAAGTAAAAGTATTGCTTGCACAGGCATTGTTCGGGAACCCGGATATCCTGCTTCTGGATGAGCCTACCAACAACATGGACTACGACTCCATCCGTTGGTTAATCTCTTTCCTTGGCGACTTCCAGAATACAGTAATTGTAGTGTCTCACGATCGTCACTTCCTTGATGAAGTTTGTACGCACGTAGCTGATATCGATTTTGGCAAAATCAACATCTACGCAGGTAACTATACTTTCTGGTATGAATCAAGCCAATTGGCAATGAAGCAGAAAGTAGATGCCAACAGAAAAGCAGAAGATAAGAAGAAAGAATTACAGGACTTTGTTGCGCGGTTCAGCGCCAATGCTTCTAAATCGAAACAGGCAACCTCACGTAAGAAATTATTAGAGAAACTGACTATTGAAGACATTAAGCCTTCAACAAGAAGATATCCTTTTATTGACTTCAAACCATCCAGAGAAGAAGGAAGCCAGATCCTTGCTTTGGAAAACCTAAATAAGAGTCTTGAAAATCAGGTACTGTTAAAAGACCTGTCTTTCACTGTAAACAAAGGAGATAAAGTTGCTTTCATCAGCAAAAACAACCTTGCTGTTTCGGCTTTCTTCGATATCATTATGGAAGAAGCAAAAGCTGATTCTGGTGACTTCAAGTGGGGTGTAACAATCACGAGTGCGTATTTCCCTAAAGAAAACAAAAAGTTTTTCAGTGGCGACCTGAACCTTGTTGACTGGTTGCGTCAATATTCTGAAGAGAAAGACGAAAGCTTTATCAGAGGTTTCTTAGGCCGTATGCTTTTCTCCGGTGAAGAAGCTTTAAAGAAATCTGATGTATTATCAGGTGGAGAAAAAGTGCGTTGTATGCTTTCTAAAGTAATGCTTTCCGGAGCTAACGTGCTAGTAATGGACGAACCGACCAACCACCTGGACCTTGAATCTATCACAGCATTGAACAATAGCTTGTCTGATTTCAAAGGAACATTGTTGTTTGCTTCTCAGGATCACACTTTTATCCAGACAATTGCCAATAGAATTATAGAACTTACACCAAAAGGCATTATTGATAAAGTAATGACTTATGAGGAATATGTGGAAGACCCTTCTATCAAGGAGCTTCGCGAGAAAATGTACAAAGTATAGTTTCGGCAGGCTTAGTCTTTAAATGCATTAATACTTATAAAAAGGAGCTTTAACGCTCCTTTTTTATTACCCTATTCTTATTTTTACAACCTGAGTTTTACAAATCAAGATATGATTACCTTAAAAAACGACCTACTGACTATTCAGGCTAAAACAGCCGGAGCAGAATTAACAAGTATCAAAACCAATAATAACCAGCTTGAGTACTTATGGCAGGCAGGAGATATCTGGAACAGATATGCACCGGTGCTTTTCCCTATTGTCGGTCGCTTGGAAGATGGACAATACCGCCTGGGAGATAAAACTTACGAACTAAGTCAGCATGGTTTTGCACGTGACATGGAGTTTAGTATCGAAAGCCAGAGTGATAGTAAAGCCGTATTTCTACTTCAATCCAATGAAGCTACTTTAGCTAAATTCCCATTCAGGTTTGAATTCAGAACAATCCTGGAGTTGAAAGCAAACACGCTTACCGTTCGCAGAGAAGTAACAAATATTGATAACCAGGATATTTATTTCTCTGTAGGTGAGCATCCGGGCTTCAATTGTCCGCTATTGCCAGGCGATAGTTATGAAGACTATTATATTGAACTATCTGAAAAAGAAACAATTGGAAAGTTTATCCTTGACAGCGGTCTGCTGACAGAAAATACAACTCCTTTTTTGAGTAATGAAAACATTATTCCTCTGAAAAAAGAATTATTCAATGATGATGCATTAGTGTTTAAATACTTAAAATCAGACACAGTCAGTATTAAAAGTAAAAAACACAAACACGCTGTTAACATGAACTTTAAAGGTTATCCTTTCCTTGGAATCTGGACCAAACCAGGCACTGATAGTTTTGTCTGCCTTGAACCATGGAACGGTATTGCAGACACAAAAGGGAAACATTGGGACTTCAAAAACAAAGAAGGTGTTATTAAGCTTTTACCGGGAAAACAATTCTCTTGTGAATATAAACTGACAATAGAATAAACTTTTTGGCTTATTTATCGTTATAGTACCATATTTCACAAGTTAAACTTTTTGATATGGCAGATACATTGAACAAGAAAGTCATTTGGGAAGAGTGCTTTAAGCTACAGTCCCAAACCGTAGATGCAGCCCGCTCCTCTATGATGCAAGCGGAAGAAAGCGCAAATAGCGAGATCGGAACAGCTGAAGAATCATTTGATTCTTTTCGTGAACAATGCCAGAAAGAGCGTGAGATGTTCGGGAAAAAACTGGAAGAAGCATCGCTAGGCTTAGAAGTATTAAGGAGAATGGATCCGGCCTATACAAGTGAGGCCGTGGCTATGGGCGCTGTTGTAAAAACAGAGGTTCAGACATTCTTTGTAAGTATCTCTTTAGGAGAGGTAAAAATGGATGGCAATAAAATATTTGCAGTATCTACTTCAAGCCCTATCTATAAATTAATGGAAGGTTTGAAAAAAGGAGATACATTCCAATTCAGGGATCAGAAAGTTAAAATCCTCGATTTATATTAAAAAATAAAGATCAAAAAAAGACCCCGCCCGCAAAATTTGCAGGCGGGGTCTTTTTTTGAAAGGTAACATTAGTTCTTATTTACCTAGTATTTTAAACTCAGTTCTTCTATTCAATTCTCTCCCTTCTGATTCATCATCATTAGACGCTAAAGGGAACTTCTCCCCAAAACCTATTGACTTGATACGCGATGTTGCAATTCCTTTACTAATTAGATAAGACGCAACAGCATCCGCTCTCTTTTGAGACAAGTTAAGGTTGTATTGCTGACTACCATAGTTGTCAGTGTGTCCACCGACTTCAATTGTCATATTAGTATTTTTCTTGAGCATTGCGGCTACTTCATCCAGTTCACGGTTTGAAGCAGGCTTCAATGTTGTTTTATCGTAATCAAAATAGATATTCCGAAGTGTTTTCTTCATACCTACCTGCAACTTGTTCAAGGACATATCTAACAATACTTCAGCACCATCCTGATTAGGCAATACATGGCGCATTTCGTACATGTAACCATCAGAATTGAAAGTAACAGAATATTCTGTACCTGGAGAGATAGATTTCAAATCTAAAACATACAAGCCGTTTTCATTCGTTTTAACAGTCTTGAGTACCTTACCAGACTTATCTGCTATTTGTATAGTAGCAACAATTGGTAAACCTGAATTTTTATCCGTAATCCTGCCTTTTACTTTAGTTGCTATTAAAGATGGCTTTTTATCCTGTGTTGCAGCAACAGCTGGCTTGTCGGCTGTTTTTACTGCCGGTTTTGTAGCATCCAGCTTGTTAGATGCTACTACAGGCTTATTATTAGACAGTTTCTGATCATTCTTTTTCTCATCATCAACTATTTCAGAAGCCAGAGGCTCCACTTTTTTCGGTGGTATTCTTACCAGGTAAATATCTTTTTCACCTACACCAATATCACGCACAGAAGAACAATATCCATGTTCTCCCCCCATGGCCACCTGATAGTACAAATCGTCATCAGAAGTATTTACAGGATAACCCAGGTTCTCAGGAGCTCCCCATTGACCATTGGTAGAGTCGTAATCAGATTTGAAGATATCGTAGCCCCCCATTCCTTTGTGACCAGCAGAGCTGAAATATAAAGTTCCTGTTGACTGGTCAAAGAAAGGAGACTCTTCATTGAATGTAGTATTAATGACTCCCCCCAGGTTAGTAGGTTCACCCCATTTTCCTTTACTGTCGAGCTGGCTCAAATAAATATCCAAACCACCGGTGCCTCCCGGACGGTTACTTACGAAGAATAAAAACTTGCCATCCTGAGAAATAGACATGGATGGCTCATAATACTTTGAGTTTATTTTTCCTTCTATAGGTTTCGGCTCTGTCCACTTACCAGCGGCATCCTGAGTTGACATATATATATCACCACCGTTCTCTTCACGGAAAAGGAAAAGCTGTTTCCCATCCGCAGACAAACTTATGCAGGCTTCGTGAAATTCTGTATTGATTGGTTTACCTACGTTTTGCGGGGGTTGCCACTGACCGTTTATCTTCTTGCTAAAATATACATCTTCGAAAAACTCGTTATCTCTGTCTTTCAGCCCACCTGTGCTACCCTGGCGACGTGAAGTAAAGTATATAAGATCTTCTCCGGAATTCAGTGCAGGCGAATATTCAGCATATTCAGAGTTCACGGCCTGCCCTATTGACTCCAGACGAAATTCAGTTGGATGCGCCAACAGTTCTTTTCCTGTTTCACATTCCTGAATTTTTCTGTCAATCAATTTAAGGACATCAGAATTCTGCTGTTTACTCTCTTTAAAAGAACGGCTTTCAACTTCCTTACGGTACTTCTGATAATAAGAAATTGCTTCATCAAACTTATTGGCAAACTGTAAAGATCTACCTATTTGTAAAAGGATATCCTGAGAAACTGCCGGATTTAGCTCATAAGCTTTTTGTAAATAAGGAAAGGCCCTTTCACGGTGAATTGTTTCTATGTAACAAATGCCAGCCATATAATTAGCCCGCAGATTATCTTTATTTGCTGCTATTGCCTGCAAATAAACATCCAAGGCATCCTTACGGTCACCATAGTTATACATCTCGTCAGCAAGAGCAACGATGCTTTGATCTTCCTGAGCATATGATTGAAACACGCCCCACAGTGAAACAAAAGCTATTAATAAGAATTTAGTAGTATATAATTTCATTAGCTCCCCCATACAAGAGATCAAAAAATAAGTCAACAATAATTTAACATACCTTCTCTTAAACGGCACATGTCATTAAAAAGATACAGTGACACCCCTACAAATCTAATTCAAAAAAATAATATACCAATTCGTATATAATATTAATAGGCAAAAACTATTGGCAAGGATAGCCGGATTGTATCATAATCAGTAATTAAGTAATTTTTTATTTAAAAACTTATCCCTACCTTTGCAAACCGATTATAAAAATAAATTTTAAACATTAGAAGTAATGGCCTTAAAAAGTTACGAGACGGTATTCATTTTAACTCCCGTTTTATCTGACCAACAGATGAAGGATGCCGTAGAAAAATTTAGGGAAGTGCTTAAGAAGCACGGAGCACAAATTGTGCATGAGGAAAACTGGGGCTTGAAAAAGCTTGCGTATCCTATCCAGAAAAAAACCACTGGTTTCTATCAGTTGTTTGAATTCCAGGCAGAACCTAGTCTGATCGCTACTTTGGAAACAGAGTATAAGCGTGATGAAAGAATTATGCGTTTCCTTACAGTTGCACTTGACAAATTTGCTGTTGAGTATGCTATTAAGAGAAGAAAAGGATTTCCAAAAAGAGAAGAAAACACTAAATCAGTAGAAGCATGACATTAGTAAACGAATCTGTAGCTAAGGCTGAAAACAGAAAGAAATATTGCCGTTTCAAGAAAAATGGTATCAAGTTCATCGATTACAAAGACGCTAACTTCCTATTGAAGTTTGTAAACGAGCAAGGAAAACTTCTTCCTCGTCGTCTTACTGGTACTTCTTGGAAATATCAGACTAAAGTATCTCAGGCTGTTAAGAGAGCTAGACACCTTTCTTTGATGCCTTATGTTTCCGACTTATTAAAATAAGCTACAACAATGGACGTAATTCTTATTGACGATATTAAAAACCTTGGCTACAAAAATGATGTAGTAAAGGTAAAAGACGGTTACGGTAGAAACTACCTTATCCCTCAAAAGTTGGCTGTTCTTGCAAACGAGTCTAACAAGAAAGTTTTAGCTGAAAACTTGAAACAAGCTGCTCACAAAGCAGAAAAAATCAAGACTGAAGCACAAAACCTTGCTGCCGCAATTGGTTCAGCTGTAGTTGAATTGAAAGCTAAAGTTGGTGAAAGCGGAAAAATCTTTGGTGCAGTTACTTCTTTGCAAGTTTCTGACGCTTTAAAAGCAAAAGGTTTCTCTGTTGACAGAAAGAGAATCTCTTTCAAAACTGACGTTAAAGAAGCTGGTGAATACGAAGCAGTATTGTCTCTTCATAAAGAAGTACAACACACTATTAAATTTGTAGTGGTTGCTGAGTAATTCTCAACGAACAACAATAAAAAGCGCCCTGCACTCTGTACGGGGCGCTTTTTTATTTATATTCGTACAAAAATGCTATGTTTAGAACAGCGCTTCAGCCATCACCGGCTGCCTTTCATATAACACATCAAAACCCCGTCCTTTCAATTGGCTCCTGTTTTGCTGATTGCCTGGGAGAGCGACTTCACTCTAATAAATTCAAAGTAATGAGTAATCCGGCCGGAGTTATCTTTAATCCGCTCTCATTATTTAATATCATCAACCAGGCCATTGACAACCAATACAAACCTGACCCTGTTTTATCACAGGACATTTGGCGCGACTATCAATTCCATTCGCAAATAGCTGCCAATTCAGAATCTGAACTGATTAACAAGGGCAAAGTAACTATTACCAATATTCATAATTTCCTTCAAACTACAGATTACCTTACTATTACATTAGGAACAGCTTATATTTACATAAAAAACAGCAACCGGCAGTTTGTTGCCAATTGTCACAAAATTCCTACTTCACAATTCTCAAAAGTCTTGCTAGGTACCGAAGAGATTACAGAAGCCTTTACTCCTATTTATAAAAAACTAAAGGAACTACGACCTGACCTGAAGATTATCTGGACTGTCAGTCCTGTAAGACATATCAAAGACACTTTGCCTCTTAACACTGTCAGTAAATCTATACTGAGATTAGCCGCCCATGAATTAAGTGAGAATTTTCAGGACAGTTATTATTTCCCTTCTTACGAACTACTATTGGATGATCTTCGCGATTACCGATTTTATGCTGAAGACATGCTTCACCCTAACAAAGTAGCAGAAGACTATATTTTCGACTTTTTTTCAAAAACATATTTTTCCACTGAAACACAAGAGCTTAATAAAGACTGGCAAAATATCAAACTTGCCATTGATCACAAGCCATTTCAGGCTCAAACAGGCATTTATAAAAAACACCTGGAATCAACCCTTACAAGGCTAAAAACACTTTCTTCCAAACTTAATTTAACATTAGAAATATCTGAAATAGAATCAAGACTGTCGGCTTTCAACTAGTCATCAATTTTTAATATAAAACAGAGGTCTCCGGAAAATATTTTCCGGAGACCTCTGTTTTATAACTGATTCATAAGAAGATTATTAGCAAATCAACTATAAATCTTACATCACTTTATTCGATATCACTCCTTTATTTTTCGACAAACATCACATTTTTTTACAAACATTTTACTTACTTTTGGTATTAATCATAGAATAAATTGTAATGTTTCATTGAACGTTTTAATTTGACGTACTGTTAAATCCTATAAAACATTCCAAAACCTACAATCGATTTGTTTTCACTATTATCTATTTATAAGTATGAAAAGATTTAAACTCCTGACAATTTGCATCCTCGCATTCCTATTCAGTCAGCCAGTCTATTCTCAAAGCATCAAAGGTTATTTCCCTTATTACAGATCTGTGGCTCAAGCCAATGCTGTACAATACAACAAGCTCACAGATGTCATATATGCTTTTGCTTCATTAAATAGTGATGGTACCTTAGCTATTATGTCCCCAACAGTATTTGATGCTGTGCAGGCCAAATGTGTAGCAAACGGAGTAAAACTACATATTGCCATTGGTGGATGGGGGCTTTCCGGAAATTTCTCCGGTGTTGCTGCCAATGCTACTTATAGAAACAATCTTGCCAATGCCTGTCTGTCACTTTGCCAGACAAAAGGTTTAGCGGGTATCGATATTGACTGGGAATTTCCGGCAAGTTACGATAAGACCAATTTTACATTGATGCTTCAGGCTATCAAATCTAAATTAGGGTCAAATTATACGCTTTCAGCAGCGCTGGGAGGAGAAGCAGCACACACTGTTGGTATCGAAGCTGCTGCTTTTACCCATCTTGATTATTTTAACATCATGACTTATGACGCTCCAATGCCAGCGAATAGCAATCATACGTCCGTACAGTTCATGAAAGATGCTATGGAAATTTATCGTAACCTAGGTTGCCCATACTCCAAAATGATTCCTGGAGCTGCTTTTTATGCCCGTGACGGATGGAGCGAGCCAAGAACATATGCTGACATATCTTCATCGAACCCTTCATCTTATTATAATGATGCAGACGGAATTATCAATGTTTGGTCTTTCGACAGCAAAGTGACTCTTGACGCTAAAATCGACTATGCCGTAGGCCAAAGAGGAGCTTCTGGTTTTATAATATGGGAGATCAGTCAGGACAGATCAGATCAATACTCCTTACTAAGTGCAATGAAAACCAAAATGGACACTTATGCATGTTCATTAACAGGCCCTGATATGCAAGATGCCTCTCTATGCGGAGCAGGTACAGTCACACTGAAAGCATACAGCGGTACTGCTCCTTCAGGAGTAACATATTCATGGAAAAAAGATGGAGCCACTATCAGCGGTTCTTCAAATTCTCTTTCTGTTTCAAGTGCAGGAACTTACGAGGTAATTGTATCGAAATCAGGATGTTCTAAAAACAAGAGTGCTGTAGTAAGTGCCTCACTTCCAACTGTTAGCTTAGGCTCCACTAAAGACCTTTGCAATCCGGCTACAGTAACGTTAAATGCGGGTATAAACGGATCAGGAATCAATTATGCATGGACAAAAAATAATGCCGCAATATCAGGGGCAAACTCACAAACTTATACGGTTTCAAGTGCTGGAACCTATGGAGTAACTGTTAGCGCTACGGGATGTGCATCAAAAACCAGTAGTGTTGTAATTACATCTTCTCTTGTAGATGTTAACGGAGTTTCCCGTTGCGGAGCCGGTTCAGTAACAATGGCTATCAATAGTCCTGTTAACGGTGCTACTTATGAATGGTACACAGCAGCAAGTAATGGTACAAAAGTAAATACAGGAACTTCATACAGTCCCAATATTACAGGAACAACAACTTATTATATTGAAAAAGTCACAGTTGGTTCAAATTGCCAGGGAGTAAGTGCTTATGTATCAGGAAATATTTACACAAAAGGTATGTCCTGTATATATAATAATACACTTTATACAGCAGAATGGTGGACACAGAGTATTCCGGGTTCTGACAATTCATGGACAACAGGTGGTTCTTGCGCCGGAGCTTCTTGCGCCCGTACGCCTGTAACTGCTACAATGACAACAGGTTGCAGTTCTGCCCCTACAATCAGTTTTGCAAACATCAGTAAAACTTATGGTGACGGATCATTTACGGCAGCTGTTGCTTCTAACTCAACAGGTACAGTTACTTATACTGCTACAGGGACAGGGGCTACAATTACTTCTGCGGGTGTGGTGACTATCACTGGTGCCGGTACGGTAACAATCACTGCAAATCAGGCTGCTGCCGGTTCGTATACTTCAGGATCTGCCACAGCAACTCTTACTATTGCTAAAAAACTTTTGACAGTTACAGCTGCTAATAAAACCAAAGCTTACAATGCAGCTAATCCGGCATTAACTGTGACATATTCAGGTTTCGTTGGTTCTGACAACGCTGCTAGCCTGGCAACTCAACCGACAGTAAGTACAACAGCAACCACAACAAGTGCAGTTGGTACTTATGATATCAATGCTTCAGGTGCTGCTTCTAATAACTATAACTTTGCTTATGTAAAAGGAACATTGACAGTAACTGCAATTACTCCAACAATTACATTTACAAATATCAGCAAGACTTATGGCGATGCTTCATTCCAGGCAGGCGCTACTTCTAACTCTGCAGGAGCAATTACTTATACTGTTACAGGCACCGGAGCAACTATCACTCCTGCCGGTGTGGTGACTATCACAGGTGCAGGCTCGGTAACAATTACTGCCACTCAGGCTGCTAACGGCAATTATAGCGGTGCAACAAAAACCGCAACACTAACTATTACTAAAAAGCTTTTGACAGTTACAGCTGCTAATAAAACCAAAGCTTACAATGCAGCTAATCCGG
>CAZNHL010000050.1:7238-35154 GCA_964572965.1 uncultured Bifidobacteriaceae bacterium | reverse complement strand
GATGAAAGAAGGGCAGCTTTCAGGCAGGCCCAGCTCCTAAGAGAGTCTAATGAAGCCGAAAGAGTTAAGGCAATCAACAAGCTTTTGCTCTCCGCTACTAAAGACTATTGGGAATGGTATGTTGCCTTTCATCGGTACAAACTACTTCGAACAGGCTACGAATTGGCTCAAAAACGCTTTGAAGCAACCAAAGGCCGGATTACAGGCGGAGACCTTCCAAGTATCGATTCGGTTGAAGCAAAAATAACGGTACAGGAGCGCTACGCAGAATTACAAAATGCCATAATTGATCTGAGAAACGACGAGTTGCTTCTTTCCAATTACTTATGGACCGAAAATATGGAACCACTGGAAATGCCAACCAATTTGATGCCGGAGGAATATTCAGGAGAAAATACTTTATCAGATGATAAATTGAAAGAACTACTGGAATATGCTTCTGTCAAACATCCCGATCTGATCAAATATGATAACAAAATGAAGCAGTTGCAGATTGAAAAGAAGCTTCAGATGAATATGCTCTTACCTAATATTGACTTTACTTATAAATATCTTACAACTCCTAGCGACTTCAGGAATTCGGAACGATTTACTTCTGAATATTTTGTAGACAATTACAAAATCATGTTTGGGGTTAGTCAGCCACTATTTATCCGTAAAGAACGTGGTAAATTTGCATTGACTAAATTAAAGATTGAACAGACTAAATTTGAAACAATGATGGCAAAAAGAGAAGTTCTGAATACGGTCAAAACTTCTTATAACGACATCAAACTATACTCTGAGCTGGTAAATAATCAGCAACAAATGGTGAATAATATTCAAACACTCCGTAACGCAGAAAACGACCGTTTTGAGATGGGAGAAAGCTCGTTGTTCCTTCTCAATTCAAGAGAAAATAAAATGATTGACTCTGAAATAAAGCTTCGTGACTTGCAGGCAAAAATGGAAAAAGCCAAAGCAACGCTTTATTACTCTGCCGGGAATTCCGATTATGTAAAATAGGTGTTGGTTGTCAGTTGATGGTTGTTAGTTGAGTTCCTAAAAACTAACAACCATCAACTAACACTTATAATCCGGCTATAACTTCATCTATCGTATTATACACAAACTTCAAATCTCGCTCTGAGACACAGTATGGAGGGATCATGTAAATGATATTCCCCAAAGGGCGCAATAAAATACCCTTTTCAAGAAAAGCGAAATAAAGCTGATCTCTCAGGCTGCTGAAATATGAACTTCCTTCTATAGTTACCAATTCAATTGCAAGGATAGTACCCA
The DNA here is from genome assembly GCA_964572965.1 of uncultured Bifidobacteriaceae bacterium. Lineage (GTDB taxonomy): Bacteria > Bacteroidota > Bacteroidia > Cytophagales > UBA9547 > CAZNHL01. The sequence continues at coordinate 33,873 of CAZNHL010000050.1, read as the reverse complement.
GGCTTCTATAAATATGCTTTGAATCTTTTTTGCTTTGAATATAAGCTGTATGGCTTGCAGCAATCATACTTCGCTGACGTACACACTGGCTTCCTAACAGCAAATCTAAACTTGCATTTGCCAATGCGCAGGCTAAGGGGTTTCCTGTATAAGAATGCCCGTGAAAGAAGACTTTGTAAACATCATCGGACAAAAAAGCCTGATAAATTTTTTCTGTGCAAGTTGTCATTCCCAAAGGCATAAAACCACCGGTTATACCTTTAGACAAACACATAATATCCGGTTTATTTTCACAATATTCTGAAGCGAATAATTTTCCGGTACGCCCGAACCCCGTCATTACCTCGTCTGCTATTGTAAAGGTATTATGTTGCCCGGCAATAGCCATTAGCTGATCCAGCGTTTCAGGAGCATACATACGCATACCCGCAGAGCCCTGCACCAAAGGTTCATATATAAATGCTGCTACATCATCAGCAGCAACTTTGCTCCTGAAAAGCTCAATTACTTCATGATCATTCCTGCCATCAGGAAGAGGGATAAACTCAACTTCAAACAGAAAGGGATTAAAGGGGTTATTAAACGCAGTACGCCCTCCTACAGACATTGCACCGAAAGTATCGCCATGATAAGCACCTTCCAGTGCAATTACTTTTGTCTTCACCAGGCCTTGATTATACCAATACTGGAAAGCCATTTTTAAAGCTACTTCAACAGAAGTACTTCCATTATCAGAATAAAATGCACGGGAATGCCATGGCAGTAATTGCAGTAAACGTTCCACAAAACGAATAGCAGGTTCATGCGTAAAACCCGCAAAAATCACATGCTCTAGTTTCTGAGCCTGTATAGTAAGTGCTTTAATCAAATGCGGCTCTGCATGCCCGTGTAAATTTACCCACCAGGAAGAAATTGCATCCAGGTATTTTTTACCGTCAGATGCCCATAGCCATGCCCCTTCACCATATTCAATAAGAATATTCTCCGGTAGTTTGATCAGATCAAACGGATGCCAGACCTGCTCATGATCTATATCTTGTAATCTCCTATAGCTCATACCAATTCTCCACTAATTTCATTGCATACTTTTTCACCACATATTCATCCACTTTTTCTTCCTGCTCAATGCGCAAAAGGCATTTATAACCTGAATACTTCAAAATATATGCTTCTGATTCCGCATTAGGAACACCATTAAAAATGATTCCTTTCACTTTCAGATCCCTGCGTTTTATTTCATTAATCGTCAACAAAGTATGATTGATGCTCCCAAGATAGTTATTGGAAACCAATACAATTTCTGCATCAAACTTTTGTGCCAGGTCGATCACGAAGTCGCCCTTTTCATTAAGAGGAACCAACACGCCACCTGCGCCTTCTATAACCAGATCATTCTCATTCTGCCTCAATGGAATTTCAATATGATCCATCCGGATCTCCACTCCGTCAATTTTTGCAGCTGCATGAGGCGATGCCGGCGTTTGCAATTCATAAGCCGGAGCCAGAATCATCGGATACATATTTGACAATATGTTGTAGATCGTTTCTGAATCGGTCTGCACTGTACCTGCCTGAATCGGCTTCCAATAATCAGCCTGCAATGCTTCCAGTAAAATAGCACTCACCAGTGTTTTTCCGGAATCTGTTCCTATAGATGTAACAAAGTAATTCACGCTTCAATAATTTGGCACAAAGGTAAACAAAAAGACCTCATTTGCTGTTTTCCGTATAGTACTATAGCCAACGTTTTTTTATTCAATTCATTCTTTCACCTAAAAGACACACATATGGCGTCGCTATTCTCAAATATCAAACAAGCTTATCAATTCTTCAAACATGTTGACCTGGCCGCTTTTAGCAAACTTGCTTCAAAAGTAGATCTTGGTCAAGTAATGCAGGCTGTAGGCAAAATGGACGACCAGCAACTGTCAGGTCTTATGAAAATGCTTAACCACACCGGAAGCTCAAAGAAAAAAGAATTGCCACTGATTGATGGTGACTTTTACCATTTAGGCCGCTCCCTGAACGAAGAAGAAAGAGCACTGCAGCTTAAGGTGCGGGATTTTATGGAAAAAGAAGTAAAACCTATTGCTAACAAGTATTGGCTGAAAGCGGAATTCCCTTTCGAGATTATCCCCAAACTGGCAGAACTGAATATCTGCGGAGTGACTTATGAAGGCTATGGATGCCCCAATAAATCATCTTTAATAGAAGGTATCATGGCTATGGAAATGGCACGTGTAGATACTTCCATCGCTACATTTTTTGGCGTGCAAAGCGGCTTGGTTATGGGCAGTATTTACATGCTTGGTTCTGAGGCCCAGAAACAAAAATGGTTACCTGACTTACAGCAGTTCAGGAAAATCGGGGCCTTTGGGCTTACAGAACCAGAGGTGGGTTCGGCTGTTGCAGGCGGATTAACCATGGAAGCAAAACGCCAGGGTGATAAATGGATCCTCAACGGTCAGAAAAAGTGGATTGGTAATGCTACTTTTGCCGATGTTATTATCATTTGGGCCAGAGATGTTGATGATAACAATGTCAAAGGCTTCTTAGTAGAAAAAGGTACTCCGGGACTTGCTGTAGAAAAAATTGAAGATAAAATGGCTTTACGTATTGTCCAAAATGGTGTTATTACCTTAACTAACTGTGAGGTAACCGAAGCCGACCACCTCGAAAAAGCCAATTCTTTCAAAGATACAGCACAAGTCCTTCGTATGACACGCGCAGGTGTGGCCTGGCTGGCCGTAGGATGCGCCCGTGGCGCTTACGAAAGTGCTTTGGCATATACTCGCGAACGAAAACAATTTGGCAAGCCTATAGCCTCGTTTCAGCTGATCCAGAATCACCTGGTAGAAATGCTTTCAAACCTGACTGCCACTCAGACAATGGTCTTCCGTTTATCGCAGTTGCAGGACGAAGGGCTTTTAACTGATGAACATGCTTCGCTGGCTAAAGTATTCTGCAGTCTCAGAACAAGAGATATTGTGAGCCGTGCACGCGAAGTTATGGGAGGCAATGGTATTTTGCTTCAATATGACGTAGCACGCTTTGTAGCCGATGCAGAAGCCATCTATTCATACGAAGGTACTAAAGAAGTCAACTCTCTTATTGTTGGCCGGGCAATTACCGGATTCAGTGCATTTGTGTAAAAACAAACTATAACAACAAATATAGGCCACGGTTTCAACCATGGCCTATATTGTTTATGTTCATATATGGAACGGCCTAAAGCCCATTCCTATTCATGCTCCTTTTAATTGCCACCTGCTTGTCATGATGTTTGTTCTTACGAGCCTGACATATCTTTGCTCCTAATCAATCACATGCCAGACAGAACCATCTGGCAACACATAAAGACGTTGCATGCAATGTCTCTGCTATTTCTTCTTATATGAAAATAACCAATCATACAGCGCATCCCGATGAAACAAATACTCTACACTGCTATGATCTCCACCTTTAATTTCTGTAAATGTTATATCGGCATCAGGATTGCACACTTTCACCGCTTTTACAATTTTAGTGGACTCAGACATCGGCACAATATAATCCTTATTCCCATGCTGTAACCAAAGCGGCACGCGAGCCAGACGACAGGCATCAGCAGTATTACCACCTCCGCAAATGGCCACGGCTGCGGTGAGTTCGTCAGGATACTTGCCTGCAAAGTGCAATGTCCCATACCCTCCCATACTCATTCCACAAACATAAATACGCGCAGGATCAATGGGATAGTTGGCTTTCATGTAACGAATCAATTCCAGGACTTTATCAGGGTTCCATGAACCGGAAGGCAATTGCGGGGCCACTACATAAGCAGGAATTTTGCGACCTTTTTTGATTTCTGTCAGTACACCATAACGCTTTACTTTTTCCATATCAGTGCCGGACAAGCTCTTTCCATGCAGAAAAATCAATAAAGGCTGAAGCTTATTTTTAGAAGCAGCATCTGGTGTATTTAGCCAAAATGAATAGGCTGTTGCTGATTTAACAGCTGTTAGCTGCGCCTGCGCTGTTAACAAACTAAAAAACGCCAGGACAAAAAGTAATTTTCTCATTTTATAAATTATTAATCAGTTTAACGAATAAGCCCACGATTTTAATCGTGGGCTTATTCGTTAATTACCCTATATGAAATTAATAAAAAAGGAGACTTATTCATTAATTACATTCAGGCCAGGCCAACAAGTTCCCCATAAACAAACATAGCCCAGGTTTAAACCGTGGGCTATGTTTGTTTCGATAAAAAGGTTACTTCAACCGATCATGTGCTTCCTTTATTTGCTCTACCGGAAGACATAATGAAAAGCGAATGTATCTGTCACCATTAGATCCAAAAATTGACCCAGGTGTGATGAAAATATGTTTTTCCTGCAAAATCTGATCAACATAAGCAGTTGCATCAGAGATTGAATCCGGCACTTTTGCCCATACAAACATCCCTGTCTGTTTTTTGTCGTAAGTACAGCCAAGCATCTCAATAATTTCTTCAATCAGTCTGCGGCGTTCTGCATAAATAGCATTACGCTGTGCATGCCACTCATCTGAATTTCCCAAAGCTTTGATAGCTGCATGTTGCATGGCAAGGAACATACCACTGTCAACATTGCTTTTTACACGTACTGCTGCGGCAAGGTACTCTGCTTTTCCAAGCATCATCCCAACCCTCCAACCAGGCATATTGAACGACTTACTCAAAGAGTTTAATTCAATAGCAACTTCATCTGCACCCGGAATGCTCAGGATACTTATTGGCTTTGCCTGGTTTAGCACCAAACTATATGGATTATCATTAACCAGTAATATCTTTTTCTCTTTTGCAAAAGCTACAATTTCCGCCAAACGCTCGCGGTCAGCAGGAGCTCCTGTTGGCATATGCGGATAGTTTATCCACATAATTTTTACCCCTGTCAAATCCTGCTTAGCCAATGCTTTCAAATCAGGATACCAGCCATTTGCTTCTACCAAATCATAGTAATAAGGCACCGCTCCTATTAGCTTAGTATTGGAAGTGTAGGTAGGGTATCCCGGATTCGGAATCAAAGCTTTATCGCCGGGATTAAGGAATGCCATTGAAATATGAAGAATACCTTCTTTAGAGCCCATCAAAGGTAATACCTGAGTATTAGGATCTAGTTTTACTTCATAGGTTTTCTCGTACCAGTCAGCAATAGCCTGTCTGAAATCAGGCGTACCGCGGTATGGCTGATATCCGTGATTTTTTGCATGATGTGCCGAAGCAGTCAAAGCATCTAATGTTTCTTCTGAAGGTGGCAAATCGGGGCTTCCTATACCAAAGCTGATCACTTTTTTACCTTCCTTCTGCATTTTGCCGATTTCTTCCAGCTTTTTTACGAAGTAGTAGTCTTCAACTACCTTCAATCTATCTGCTACCTGCACGATCATGGTATACTTCTCCTTGTTTGTATTCTCCTAAAATATCCAAGCTTGTCACCATTTTACCGATATGTGCAATACTTGCTTTATAATTCTGATAATTGTCCCAGATACAATCTACATAAAAAGTATATTGTCCCGGATATCCCAACAAAGGGATTGATTGAATTTTAGTCAGATTGATCTGATATTCATCAAACTGACGCAAAACTTTGCTTAATGAACCGGGGCTATCCTGAAGTGTGAAAGCTAAAGAGGCTTTATTGGGGTTTTCCACCACTGCATTTTTATCTCTGGCTACAATTAAAAACCGTGTAAAATTCTGTTTTACTGTTTCTATGCTTTCACCTAAAATATCCAGATCATACAATTGTGCTGCATATCTGCCCGCTATAGCACCTACGCCTGTCAGGTTTTCTTCCTTCACATGTTTGGCGCTGTCTGCAGTATCATGATACTCTTCTACCTTAATATGCGGATGTTGGGAAAGGAATTCATTACACTGGAGCAAAGCCATATAATGTGACTTTACAGTATGTAAATCTTCAATAGACTGCCCCTTCAAAGCCATCAGGCACATTACAATACGCAGATGTATCTCTCCTACGATAGGGTAGCCGAACTCCTGCAATAAAGTATAGTTACCAAGGATACTTCCGGCAATGGCATTTTCGATAGCAATAATACCATATTCAGCTTTTCCCGCCAGTAATGATAAAAAAACATCCCTGAAAGGAACGCACTTTACAATACCTTCGAAATCCTGATCTTTGAAATATCTTCTCGCTGCGATGTCATGAAATGAAGCATCGCCCCCTTGTAATGCTACTTTCATTTATTGGAAATAAAAAAAGTCCCAAACGGGACTTTTACAAAAGTACAGAAAATCTTTTTCTGTGAAAACAGATAGTGATAGCTTATTTACTAGCCCACCACGTATATACTGTTCTCGCCACAACAAACATGAATATTATTGGGCTTGCGAACATGAACATGAATGCTCCGAAAGACCAACCTGAATGGAAGAAATCTCCCACTAAACCGGATAAGAATTGTAATAGTACCATAAATAATGCTGTTTCATTAAACCTTAATTTAACATATATAGATTATGGAACAGTTGTAGAAAATCGCTAAAAACGTTCAACTACTATCCCTGCCAGCGCTTACTACAGATATATTCTTTTTACCTACCGGAGGTAAACAACGAAATTAAAAAGCTTGTCTAATTTCGTTTTTAATAAATCTTAAAGCAGTTGTACAAGGATCTTCGTTACGCTGAACTAGCTTATCGAAAATCTTTTTAGCTAACTCTACCCCTCTTCCATCTCCGGCCGTTTCCTCGGCAGCCGAATTTATTAATCCTATCACTTCTTCTACTGCAGCTTTAGCCAAGTTCCAGGACTGGTCACTCATATAAACCTGCTGAGACAAGTTGTGATTCAATTCTTCTCTTATTTCGCGAATCAACAATTGCTGCAACTGATAAGAAGTATAAGCAGGATTGTTAATCCTTACTACTAAGTTATGAGGCGAAACACGCTCTAATAACAAACATACTCTTTCATAAGCCTGCAAACGAATAGGCAAAACTGTTTCAGTATTCTTGGTTTTTAGATCCAATAATCTTTTTTCAAACTCCTTATTTAAAAAAGCTCTTACTGTCAGATACATGGCATACATTACCAAGCCTGCAGGTAAAACAATTTTTACAAACTCTAAGAGCAATTCCATTAAATAGATAAATTAATAACCGACCAAAAATCTTTATAAATAATATTGTTTTATTTATAAAGCAAATATAAAATATATTAAAATATAAGCAAAATATTACACTAAAATTTGCAACCAACCTTAAACATTCCCGTAGTGCATCCATTTATACGACTTAAGGAGAAATAGTAAATGTGAATGAATAGGCCGATATTTGTGTTAAGGACAAAAAAGTAGCAAGAGCAATAATGATGAATCTGCCCTTACCCGTTAAAATCAGTGATCCGGCTTTTTCTGAGATAGTAAATATTATTCAGAACAAAGGAATTCCATCTGACTATGGCTTAAGAATTGGTGTGCGTGGAGGAGGTTGCTCCGGCGTTACACATTACCTTGGATTTGACAAGCAAAAAGAAAAAGACGAAGTGTACCTCCATCAGGGGATTACCATATACATTGAAAAGAAAGATGTAATGCACCTGATCGGGATTCTGGTTGACTATATTGATAATGACGAAGAAACAGGCTTCGTGTTTGCCTGACCCAACTAAACCTGCAAGGTTTAAAAAGGATTCAAATTAAAACACATATTTGGTCCCAAAACCTTACATGTTTATAATAGGCTGACTTGAATAAACAAACCGCCTCTATTTACTAGCTACTCCTTTTTTGTCTGATTGTAATACGGGATCTTTCACAAACTCCACCTAATGGCGGATTAAACTTAGAAACTGCAACTTCTACTTCTTCAGCACCGGGAAAAGCATCGAATATTCTTACAACAATCCTCTGTGCCACATTTTCTAAAAGCTTTGAAGATACGATCATCTCTTCATGAACAATGGCATAAAGCTTCGAATAATCGATTGTGTAGCTTAATTTATCATTATCACCTGCTTTGGAGAAATCGGTCTGGACTTTCAGATCAACGCCATAGCGATTCCCTATTTTACGCTCTTCTTCATAAAACCCATGATAAGCATAAAATTCTAATCCGATTAGTGCTACTTCCTGCATTAGCTTATCTGATCAAAAAATGAACCGGAGCCATTACTATTGAACTTAGGAGTCTCTGGTTTAAATTCAGTTGGCGACGGAGTATCTACAGCCTTTTGCTCTTCTTTAGGAGAAGGTTCAGCAGCCGCTTCCGTACTTCCGGTAGCTACAGGATTAGTAATTTCAAATTCTATTATCTGAGAAGGTTTTTCAACATCACCTACCGGGTTGATATCTTCAAAAAACTTCCGTGTAACCGATGCAACAGGTGCAGACTCATCAGATGAGGTTTCCGGTTTTACCAAAGGAGGCTGTTCGGTTACGTTCTTTACAATAGTCTCAACCTGGCGGGAAGCATCTTCCCTTACTGAAGCCTTATCATTTTCAGCTTTCTTCTGCTTTAGTTCTTCTTTCCTTTCATCATACTTCTGAACGCGCTCTGTAATATCTCCTGCAATATTTTTCATCTGCTGAAGAATTTTATCTCTTTGATTTTCCAGTTCCCAATATTGGTGCTGCAAATCTTTCATATCACCCTGAGCATCAAATACTATATTTTTAGATTTCTCTTCTGCTTCTTCAATTACCTCTTTTGCCTGATTACGGGCATCATTGATCATTGCTTCTACTTTTACCTGCGTTTCACGGAGCATTAATTCAGCAGTTTTATTTGCCTGCTCAATCATATTAGCACCGGTATCTTCTGCTGTTTTCAGTGTCTTAAACAAAGAAGTTTCAACTTCTCTTAATTTTTGAACTTCACGTTCGGTATTATCCAAACGCATGCGAAGCTCTTTATTATCATCCATTATACGCTCCCATTCCTGAGAAAGCGAAATCAAAAATGCTCCCACTTCTTCTACATCATATCCTCGAAATTTCTTCTCGAATGATTTCTGTCTGATTTCTATTGGCGTAATTTTCATATATCTACGTATTCAAAAGGCTATGCCTGAATTTGCTCATTAAAAGTTAAATCCCAGATTGCAATACTGCGGTCGTCACTCACAGAAATCAATTTATCTTCATAATTACTCCATAAAAGCTTATTTACAGAAGTCCCATGCCCGGCATGCCTTGATTTATCAATGACTTTTTTTAAATCAAAACTGACAGCATCCCATATCTTAACAGACTTATCCATACTACAAGTTGCAAAATGGCGCCCGTCCGGACTAAAAGCAATATGATTTACCGCAAATAAGTGAGCAACAACCTCTTTGTAAAGTTGGTAATTATTATTCACATCCCAAACCTTGAATCGGGCATCCCGGCTGCCGCTTAGCAAGTATTTCTCATCGGCAGTAAACGCCAATGTAAAAACAGAATTCAAATGCGCTTCAAACTCCTGAACTTTCTCCAGAGTATCCAGATCAACAATCCTGATATAGTTATCACTTGCAGCTGTAATCAACTTTCCGCCTTGTTCTTGTATCACTAAAGAACGAATACTTTTCTCGGATAGTCTCACCCTCTTAACAATTGCATTTGAAAGCGAATCCACAACTATTACATAACCATCTCCTGTTGCAACAAAAATCTGATTTTTATAAACTTTAATATCAAAAATTGAAGCATCAGTCAGCTTAAGGGAACGTATTTCTTTATTAAGAGCAAGGTCTATAAAATGTATTCCCTCAAAATTCTGACCTACCAAAAGTAAATTTGATTCAGGTATATAGCACAGGGCATATACCGAATTTTCTACTTTGGCTAATAATGTACCCTGATCAGGATTCTTAAAATCCCATTGCACTACCATGCCATCACCGGAAGCTGACAAAAATATATTATCTTGCCCCGTCTTTTCTAATGTATAGACACAGTCACGATGACCAGAGAAAGTAGCATATTTTTTAACTTCAACTTTAGGCATTAGTCTTTTTTAGATACTAAACGTAAAAATAATTCTTTTATCTTTCGAAATAAAGCAATATAACACAAAGAAAAAGGCTTTACATGGGATTAATCCGCACAGAACGTATTGGAGAAAGCATCTTTTGGGGCATTTGGGATAATTCTGCCATTGAAAGTGAAGAAGAACTCTATGCTCTCTACCCAATGAATGCGGAAGAAAAGTCAGAATACGAATCGCTAAACCATATTTTCAGAAAAATAGAATGGCTCGCAGGAAGGCTTTTAGTTAAAAAGCTTTCTGAATTGGCAGAGATTCCTTTTTCAGGAACTTATAAAGATGATCAGGGGAAATGCCATCTTAAAGAAAATTCTGTGTATATTTCAATATCACATTGCAGAAAACATGTGGTAGCTTTACTTTCATTACAAATACCTGCCGGGATTGATATTGAATACCCGACTTCTAAATTCAGCAGTATAGGTCCACGTTTTATGGACAATGAGGAATTAGCTTGGGCAGGAGACGATATCGGTAAAATCTGTATGGCTTGGTGTGCCAAGGAGGCTCTTTTTAAATTAATTGGCACAAAAGGGATGACCATTGGTCAGAATTTCCGCATAAAGCCCTCTGCGGATAAAGGACTAACAGGTATTTTTCAATTTGGAAAAATACGTAGTGAGCATTTCTTGCTGCATTTCAGGCATGAGGAATGGCATATTATGATTGCATTAGCCAATAACCATCTTTATCAATAATGAGAAAGCACTTTTTGTTAGCCGTATTAGCACTCATTTCCTTCCAGATATCCTCTAAAGACATATTGTATAGTGTTGGTGACATTGTTGCGGATTTTACGCTTCTAAATATCAATGGCAGTCCGGAATTCAAGCTTTCTTCACTACAAAACAAGAAAGCTGTGGTATTCTATTTTACTGACGGACAGTGTCCATATGCAAAAATCACAGATGATGTAATAAAAGAACAAAATGAAAAGTATGCGGATAAAAACATCAGCTTTATAGCAATCAACTCCAACCCGGCCGCAGATCAACAACAATTATTACCCGTTCTAAAAAACAAACAGATCAAGTTCCCTTATCTTCTTGACGCTAAACAAGTAATTGCCAAACAGTTCAGCATTGTAAAAGTACCTGCCATTGTAATCCTTAAAAAAGCAGGCCCAAACTTCATTTTGGGATATCGTGGTGCAATTAATGCCAATGCCAGTAATCCGACTGACAGTACCGGATTTTACATGAAGGACGCATTAGATGCCATATTACTGAATCGATCGGTAAAAGCCAATGAAACAACTACAAGAGGCTGCACACTATAAACCCAATTTAAGCTGCACTTTAACCTCTCCTCTTTTATTCCCCGGGGTTTGATCCAGGCCGCTTCCTATACTTGTAACATTATTCATGACTGTCTGAGAATAGCGGAACCACAATTGGACATTTTCTGCTATTTTCACATTTAAGATAACCATACTTCGCACACCACTCCCATAATAGGCAGGCACATAAAAAGCATACAGTACATCAGGCTCGTACATATAGATTCTACTGTTATAATCATCTGTATCAAACACAGAGCCTCTTAGTGTTACACGGACTTTCTGCCAGCGAATTTCAATATCCTGCGCTATGGCCATTCCCTTACTCACGCCCCTGGCTTGTTTAAATTCGGCCCATTGTACTCTCGTCCTCAAACCAATTCTTTTCTCCGGATCATAATCCAGATCTGCCCCTGTGTTATTTCGCTCTGCCACAATCAGCTGATCCATTGAGGTAGTATTACCAGGTTCGTTCTGTTCCTTTTGTTCATACCTGTAACGCAACGTCAAATTAATCTTCTTATGTGGTTTATAAATTAAAGCCCCCTGATACTGATGCCCCTTGGATGGCCCGTCTGCTGTATAAGTAGACCATGGAAATATGTAATGATCAAACCATGCTGAAAGAACGACCTTTTTATGAGGATAAAATTTAACTCCGAAATACAAGCCTTCTTCGTTGGAATTACGGGTTGCTTCCCCAAAAGCATTACCATATAACGAATGAAAGTTTCTGTCATATTTTCTATACAAAACGGCTACATCAACCTGGGGCGCCAGAGAAGCAATTAAGCCCGTTAGTATAGCTTTTCCACCGCTTTCAGAAAGAGCAGCTTCTCCAAAAATATTGGCATTGTGTAATTGGTATGAAAAATCTATCGAACTCAAAAAATTCCTGTCTCCTCTAAATTCATACTTGTTATACGGTCTGTAAACCTTTACAATTGGCTGGTCAAAATAGGTAACCAGACCAGTCAGGCCGATCTTTAAGCGTTTCTTCAAAAACTCAGATGAAATATTCGCTCCAATATCATATTTACCCAGACACTGCTTCGAGGCAATTTCTGACTCTGTTCTATGATAACCGGAGTAATACAAAGTTTCAAAAGAATTAGGCGTGTCAGAACTTGCTTTTGCATCCAGATATGACCTGGAGAACAAAAGGGTAACATTCAGTTTATTTACTGCAAGCATAGTTGCCGCTCCGCGGAAGTAGCCGCTTTCCATGGCAGAAGTGTATGGTCGCAAACCCTGAAAAGTACGCCGTGCAGTAGTAACCGATTCCAGCCCTTTCCCTAAATAAAAGCCTGAGGAGAAAACAAGGCCCTGGCCAAAACCACAACTAAAATCACCTAAAGCTATTTGCTTAAACCGCCCCTTATTCTGAAAATAAGCATGCGCAGAAATAAAATCAAAACCATAAGTTTTCCTTTCCGGATTCCACGATATTGCTTCTCCATTATCCTGATCTATCGTAATTCCTAAACTAAAATCATTGGTATGAGAAATGCGATACCTTGCATAAAAACCGGTTTCACTGCCTTTATACCCATTTACGTGCTCATAACCCCTCTTTTTTTGAAGAATCCTGTCGGCACGGAATAAAAAGTAATGATTTTTTTCTTTTATGATCCGCTTCAGCAAGCTCTGAGAACTTTGTGTTCCTGATACTTCCACAAAAGGTAAAATACGATCAATACTTCCTTTATCAAACCCGGGAACAACCTGAAGCTCATAAACCGTTAAGAGTTTTCCATTTTCATTCAGGTATTTCAGCAAGCTCATAATTTGCCTGTCGCTCAGCAAATAAAGATTTTCAAGCTCTTCCTTGGTTGTCCTGTTTAAATCAATAGGGTTTTGATAGGTTTGATATAACACCTCATACATTTCCGTCATCTCTTCCTGCGATCCATAACGGGTAGTTGTTAGCATACGTAACATCTCTTCGACATTCACTTCTTTCTTTGGCGGCTTTTGACCAAAAGATTTCAGAGTGATTAGTATCAATAGCAAAAGCCGGAAACGCATCATCTCAACAAACCTTTCTGTAAATGGTAAACCAAAGTTAATCCACCGGTATTACCAAGAATCTTATTCCATTGAAAAGACAGATCCAGGTCAAAGAAAGACTTCCTTACTCCAAAACCTGCGTGATAACGATAGGGGTTGGTATTTAGGCCACCACGTACTTTGCACCAACCAGACAGCATATACTCTAAACCTAACTTGTGGCATACGCTATATTGAACCTGTTTATTTAACTCATACAAAACCAATACTTTCAGAATGGGCTGATATGCTAATCCGGCCTTCATCACAACAGGCAACGGCTCAGCCACTCCAGCGTCTCCCTTCAGTTCGGCCTGAGTTAAATTATACATATAAGCACCTACTTTTAACTGACGGCTAAAAGTAATTAACCCACCGAAATCAAACAGAACGTTGGATTTTGTTCCATAATCCTTAATCCCGACCTGGAAAAACTGAATACTTCCGCCAAGTGCCACATTTCTCACCTGATGGGCAAATCCCCCTATAACCTTTGTTTCATTATATAAAGCATCACCGCTACGTTTTAAAGCAAAGCCTGTCATTACATTTTTCACAGGTAATACTATTTGAAAAACCTGAGTAGAGAAGCCTTCAATATTAAAATTTTTAGTAGCGCCAAAAGACACTGAAAAAAGTGTATCGGCCTGAGCCAGTGCCGCTGTATTATAATGTAGTGCATAAATATCAGCCAGAGCTACAGTAGCATTACCAAGTGCGGCAGCCCGGCTTCCGGCATAATCCGGCAATTGTTGCGTATAAGACTCTGAATAACAAGCGAACAGCAGGTATAAAAAAGTAAAAAATCTAAAAATCATCCTGCTAATAAAACATAATACCCAACGATATACCGTTTAAAAAACAGTCATCTCAGGCATGTGTAAGAATTTACCTGATTTTCCCTAAATTCATTATATTTGAACAATAGACCTACTTTATCCAAAGATGCAAAAGTACCTTTTAACACTTTTATCTCTAATTATCGGTATCGCTACCGCTTCTGCACAAAACAATGCTGAAAAAACAACCCATGTAGCCTTTTACTACGACAGCACTGCTCAAAAACAGATTGAACTGGAGGGAGAAGCAATTAATGGTCTAAAAACCGGTCTGTGGAAATTCTACCGGGAAGACGGAAGATTATATATGGAAAGAACTTTCAGCAATGATGTTGAAAATGGTCCTTTTTACGAATGGTATTCAAACGGGCAATTATCTTCTAAAGGATATTTTTCAAATGGTCTTAGCGACAGCACTTATGAAGAGTATTATCCAAACGGCCAGATTTCCTTACAGGGGGCTTATAAAAAAGAAAAGCAAACCGGATTATGGAAAGAATTTGACGAAAACGGTGCACTGCTGAGTGAAATCACTTTTATTGACAATAAACCAGAAGGTCCTTATAAAAAATATTTCCCTAATGGGAAGGTAAATGAAGCAGGTACTTATAAAGACAGCCTTTCTGTCGGAACTTATACAAGGTATTATGAAAACGGGAATATAGATTTTACCGGAAAGTATACCAACGGGAAACGCGACAGTACTTTTCAGGATTATTATGAAAATGGCAAACTGGCTGTAAAAGGTTTTTATCTTGAAGGAATAGCTGACGGAAAATGGGAATATTTCTATGACAATGGCCAGGCAAAACAAACAGAGACATGGAAGCGCGGAAAACTTCAGGAAGTGAGTGACTTTTATGACTTAAAAGGAAAAATATTACCTAAAGGAACTTTCAAAAACGGCACAGGCTACCGCAAATATTATTATCCGGGCGGAGAACTTCAAATGGACATCTCTTATAGAGGTGGCTTAAAAGAAGGCAAGTCAAAGCTGTATTATCAAAATGGCCTCCCAAAATCTGAGGTTGCTTTCAAGGCCGGCAAAGAAGAAGGAATTGCTAAAGAATATTATGACTTTGGTTTAGTCTTCTGCGAAAGTAATTTCAAAAACGGAAAACTGCAGGGACAATACAAAGAGTATTACGAAACAGGCAAACAACATTTAATCGGCTACTACCGCAACGGTCTTGAAGACAGCATGTGGGTTGAACTCTACGAAACAGGGCAAATTCTAAGCGAAGGTTTTTATGAAAAAGGGTTTAAAACAGGTCTTTGGACAGAATATTTCAATAATGGAGTGACTGCTGCTGAAGGGGTTTATAAATATGGCCAGCAAACCGGCATCTGGATTGAGATGTATGACGACAGTGTTCTTGCCTCAATCGGAAAGTATAAGGACGGCCTTAAAACAGGTTACTGGGAAAGCTATTATCCATCAGGCATGGTAAACATGCAAGGTTATTTTGTAGATGGTTCAGAAGATGGCAAATGGACTATTTTCTATGAAAACGGCAAGCAACAATCTAACGGCGAATTCTGTCAGGGACTGGAATTCGGCACATGGCGAGAATACCATGAAAATGGGGAACTAAGCGCTGAAGGTACATATAAATTAGGCCAGGAAGACGGCAAATGGCGCTATTTTCATGACAACAGAAACAAAATGCAGGAAGAAACCTGGGCTGCCGGTAAATTGCTGAATGTTACTCCATATCTTGACAGAAACGGCAAAGAACTAAATGCAGGAACACTCAAAGACGGTAATGGCAACAGAAGGAGTTATTATCCTAGCGGTATTCTTGAAGCTGAAGGTTTGTTCAAAAACGGTGAACCCGATGGTGCATGGAAATACTTCCATGCCAATGGAAAACTAAAGGGTGAAGGAAATATGCTTAATGGCCAAAGAGAGGGCCAATGGAAATATTACTATGAAAATGGCAAACTTGAAGCCGAAGGTCCTTACAAAAAAGATGAGTTAAAAGGCAAATGGAAGTTTTACTTCGATAATGGCAAAATCCGCGAAGAAAAGGATTTTGATAAAAATGACGACGAATAATTTGCTAAATGAAGCTTCTACTCTCTATACTCATATCCCTTGCTTTGTGTATTAATGCTTCGGCACAATATACAAAGCAAAATTATTCTGATGGCACCCTAAGAGCCGAAGGGGAGCTTATTGACGGAAAAGAAGAGGGATTATGGAAGTATTATTATCCAAGTGGCAAGTTGAATGCGGAATGGAATTATACTAATGGGATTCCTGATGGTGAATGGCGCTATTTTCATGAGAATGGCAAATTGGAAGCAATTGAAACTTACCAAAAAGGCATACAAAACGGATTAAGCAAATCCTTTTATGACAATTGCACTGTAAGTAAGGTAGGTTATTTTACCAATGGCTTATATACCGGAATCTGGCAGTTCTATTATGAAAATGGCCAGCTAAAACGTAAAGGCACCTATGCAATGGGGCTTCCGGAAGGTGACTGGGAGTTTTACAATGAAGATGGTTCCGTTGACTATAAAGGGCATTACACAGCCGGGCAGGAAAATGGTTTTTTCCAATACTATGATTCCGAAACCCAACAATTGAATATGGAAGGTAATTTCTCCAAAGGTAACAAAACCGGAGAATGGAAGCTTTATAACAAAAAGGGAAAGCTTAAGAAAACTATAAACTTTAATTAGAAGATTGTAATGTTTTAAGATTATAGAAACGATGTATCTGCAATTTTTAAATCTTACAATCTTCTAATTTTAATTCTAAATTCTTTTAGCCTGCAAGGTTACTCCCAATACCTTTTCATGATCGGTAATAGGATGAAAATTCAATTCGTAATTTGTTTCGTTGGGTAGCTTCACAACTTCTTTTACCCATTCTCCTTCAAAAGCCCGCTCATAAAGTTCCTTCCATTTATAAGCCAGTTCTTTAGGCATTTCATCAGGCAAAACACTGGCTCCTATTTTCAGGTCAACAGCAAAAGCACTTCGAAAGTCTTCCGCAAACTTATTATTCATTGCGGTTAACTTAAAATGCTTATCAACTGAGCAAACACTTTCATCCAGGTTATCTACTAATACCTTCAGGCTCATTTCAGAATGACGCAGCTTTCTATCTGCTTTTTGAATCTCTTCATTCAAAGTTGAAAGCTGATATACCTTTTGCTCAAGCTCCTGCTCGTGCTGTATCAATAACTGTTCAATTGTTTCCTTATGTTCTAAGGAGTGTTTTAACTGTTTCTCAATGTGCTCATAAGAGCCTTTGGACTTATGAACCATCCAGAGAATTAACCCTGTAACATGCACAGAAACACCTAAAAGAAATAAATGCGGATGAAAAACCGATTTCCCATAATAAGCATCATGGGCAACCAGAAGAGCCATCATAGCAACAAGTACAGTAAGATAAGTCAATAAATAGCTACGCTGCTTACTCCTAAAAACAAGAAGTGCAGTTACTGCAAGCGGCACAAAGTAAACCAAGGTACCGGAATACAATCCGAAACGGAGTGTATAAAAGCAAACCATGGCAGCTACAGCATACAAGAGCAAATTTTTAGCAGCCAGACGGTGCCCTTTTCTGCATAAGAAAACGCTACTCATACCTACAGACATATTCACTAAAAACATGTATGGAGGAATTGCTTTGCCTGTTACGAGCATAAGCACCTGAAAAAACAAGAATTGTAAACCAGTGTTAAAAACGATAAGAAACAAGCCTTTTGATGAAGTTCCTTCTACGCTTTTATTTTTTACCAAGAAATCCAAAATCGATGGTTTGCCCAGTACTTCATATATTTCATTCATAAGCGGCGAGCTTTATTCCTACTTAAACGAACAAACAATCTAAAAATGTTACAAAAAATACTAAATATATTACAAATTAAAAAATTCTCTTCAAAACTTATAGACTTTTAAATATCGCTGGTGAAATAAAAGAAAAAGTTCGCTTTGCCGTCTATATTGTAAGAATACTCCATCCTTATGACAAGATCATAGAAAGTAACCACGTCCAAACCAATGCCACCGCCAGGCAACCAGCGATTCATCAGTCTTTCGTTTGTTAAAGTCGGGAAGTCATTTATTACATATCCGGCATCAAAATAAGCATTAAGATAAGCGGCAATCGGCACTTCTCTGAACTGCTCAATCGGTATAAAATTCATTCTGCTTTTAACCTGAAACAATTGTCTTCTTAATGTTGATTTAAATAATCCAAAAGTAGGTCCTTCAACAACATTAAGATCATAACCTCTTACAAAGTCATTTCCAAAACCGAAAGCACGAGCCATATTGTATGGCTGTTGCTCCTGGATTGAAAACTTGCCCTTCACTTTCGCTGCTAAATAGAATTTTCTACCTAAATCAAAATACTTTGAAAGCCCGGCATAACTGACCCACAGATTGACATTATCGGAAGGTAAAACACCAACCTTTTGTGTTTCAAAATTAAACAGGTAACCGTGTAGCGCATAAGCCTGAATATCCCTGCGGTCACGACTGAATGTATAACGCAGAGTAGTATATTGTTGAAAATTATTCCCGGTATTCAGGTACTGTGGATTTAGTTTTTGAATTGTGTCGTTGACTTGCTGAACGGTATACCGGGCATCAAAATTATGAAAACTATAATAGGACTTTCTATAACTTAAGCCGGCGACAACGCTATAACGTTTGAGCAATGGATCTTCAATTTTCAAAAAATCCTGTTTATTATTCAGGCTTCGATAAGCAATCTGTTTATTCTCTAAAAAGTTAGCGCCTATTGTTAAGCCCAGCTTTTGCGACTTTGTTAAATAAGGAATTGAATAGAGTATTTCATACTTCTGCGTAAACCCTCCCTGAACAATTACCTTCAATTCTTCATTACGTCCCCGCATATTTGCATGACGGAATCTTACACCATAGTTAATCCGTCTCAAATCGTGATTCTGGTTATACCACCATTCATTAAAACTCCTGTCGGCCAGTTCAAGAATAGGAATAGGAAACCAGAACCATCTCTCTTTCATCAATATTTTTAAATGCCCCTGTCCAAGACTATCAATATCAAACAATAAACGTACAGAGATAAATAAGCCCGTATTGAATATACGGTTTCGTTCTGTATGTAAAAAGGCATCAAAATTCAGCGTCGATAAAGTATCACCTACACGAAAACTCAACTCCCTTGTAATAATCTGAGGTTTGGTAATTTTATTACCTTCGAGCTGTATAGAAGCAACAACAATAAGCCGGCTTGTATCAGTATGGATGACCACATTCGTATCGACCTTATAGACTCCTGACTGCGCAAAAAGAGCAAATGGGGTCAGCAATAAGATAAACAGGAAACGATACATACAGGAAAATTACAAAATTATATCAACTAAGAATATCTTCAACCGCCATTTATGGAATTTATTGCGTATATACAGTATAATTTCTTTAGGTAAACGGTTTACATACCGATTGATTTTTTACAATTTATCAACACCCTGTATATTTCATTTTTCAGATTTTAATCATCTAAAAAGTCCATTTTACGTTTATTAATCAAAACTACGCCTATGTATCTCAATTCAATTGTAGAGGCCATTGGAAACACACCTCTGGTAAAGCTAAACAATGTCACTCAAGGCATTAAAGGCACTATTGTGGTAAAAGTAGAATACATGAACCCTGGCAATTCAACAAAAGACAGGATTGCAAGGCAAATGATAGATGATGCAGAGAAATCAGGCAAATTAAAACCCGGCGGAACAATCATCGAAGCTACTTCTGGTAATACAGGTATGGGGCTTGCATTGATAGCTATTTCCAGAGGCTATAAAATTGTTTTTACCCTTAACGATAAGCAATCCCAGGAAAAAGTAAATGTTTTAAAAGCAATGGGGGCCCAGGTAGTAGTATGCCCGACCAATGTCCCTGCCGATGATCCACGTTCTTATACTTCTACTGCCGCCAGGCTGGCACAAGAAATCCCTAACTCTTATTTTCCTAACCAGTACGACAACCTCTCTAACACACTGGCTCATTACTTAACTACAGGACCTGAAATATGGCAACAGACAGAAGGACGCATCACCCATTATGCCGCTGGTGTAGGAACAGGTGGTACAATATGCGGAACTTCAAAATTCTTAAAAGAACAAAAAAGTGAATTGGTCACGATCGGGATTGATACTTACGGTTCAATCCTTAAAAAATACAAAGAAACAGGTATTCTTGATGAGCATGAAATCTACCCTTATTTAACAGAAGGTATTGGTGAGGATTTCCTGCCTCAGAATATAGATTTTAACCTGATCGATAAAATCACAAAGGTAACTGATAAGAATGCGGCCTTGATGGCGAGAAGGCTGGCTCGCGAAGAAGGTCTCTTTATTGGTTTTTCTTGTGGAGCTGCTGTTTACGGAGCCCTTGAATATGCCAAAGAGTCCTTAAAAAGTGAAGATATGATGGTTATTATCCTTCCTGACCATGGCACCCGTTACCTAAATAAGATCTATAATGACGACTGGATGAAAGAACAGGGCTTTCTCGACTAAATACGGGGAGTAGAATAACGCTTTAAACTGATGTTGCTTGGTTTACGCAACACCAATGAAAGTTCAATAGCGCTAGGCTTTGTAGTATTATAGCTTCTCAATTTTGAGGCATTAAAGTCATAACTAAAGCCTACCTGATACCATTTTGCAGAAAAACCTACGGAAGCAATGGCAGCATCACCAAGCCGGTACCAGCCACCCAATATAAAGCGGGCATGGGCAAAAGGGCCGGCAGCTTTATCAACTAAAAGATAGGAAGCATAAAGACCGGCATTTAGCTGGGCTTGTCCGGCCTGATAAGCAAAAAGTAAATTAGGAGAAATATTTAGTTTTGAGGTAGTATGGAAATCAATACCACCATGAACCCTGTACAGGCGAGGCAGTTTACTGACTGTTGATGACACAAACGACTCATTAGGGCTATTGATATTGTAAACTGAAGCTCCTAAATAAGACCTTATTTTAGAGTATTCAAATTCCCTGTTCCCAAAATACCAGATTAGTCCGGCATTGATTGTAGGGAATAATCTATTGCTTGAAATACTGCTCGCATCTGCCGGAGCATTAGGGTCATAACCGCTTCCGGGTATATACTGACTTCCCCATTGCGCACTTCCAAGGTCTACCGACTTCTGCACCATCCCAGCCTGAAGACCAAAAGAAATAACATGTGCACGACGCACGTCCAAAGGCAGATTATAAGCTCCGCTTACGCTAAAACCAGTAGTTTTTAATACCGCATTTCCAGCCTGATCATTATAAAATGAAGCTGCTATACCACCATAATTTCTATCAATGATTGTTTTACTTACAAAAGGCAATGAACCGGTTACCTGAGTAGTAGTATAAGGTGCTGAAATACTGCTCCACTGACTTCTGTAGTTTGTACTCAGGTACATATCACCATCCTGGCCAGCCATCGCAGGATTCAGGTACATTGAAGCAACGTAGAATTGAGAAAATTGAGGATCCTGTGCTTCTGCTGTAACAAAAGCGCCAAGGAAAAAAATCACAATAAATACTCTGATTTTCAGTAAATAATATCTCAATAATTCAATCATTCAATAATTTTAACAAACACTATCTAACCAGCGTTACTGCTTTACTTTGGTTAAATCCGTTCCCATCTGTAAACTTTCCCTTAAGCACATAAGTATAAACGCCTCCCGGTAACTCTTCCCCGTCTGACTTCATACGTCCATTCCAGCCAATATTTGCAGCTTTTGAGTAATCCTCAGTCTGGAAAACAAGTTGTCCCCAGCGATTATAAACTGCAAAATAAAAATCATCACCGGAAATACCTATACCAAAAACCTTTAAGGCATTATTGTCATTATTACTTGATGCAGGTGCGAACACGTTCGGAATGAAGAGTTCAAATTTATTATTTACATCTACAACAAAGGAAGTAGAGTCCAAACATCCACTGTTATTCACAGCAGTCAGCACAACTGCATAAGAGCCGGAAACCGTATAAGTATGATTTACCTCAGAATTAGATGTCTCTAACAGAGAAGAACCGTCTTTAAAATCCCATATCAGGCTTTTATCAAAAACCGAAGCCTGAGTAAAAGTTACCGGCAAAAATAAATTAGCGGGATTAGGCGCTACGGATGAAATAACTGCTTTTGGAGTAGAGTAATAGCTATAATCTTTAGTATCAGAAACCGGGGTAACAGTACATTGATTTTTTGCTTCAACTTTTACCCCTATCAAATCGGGGTAATCAAACGAAGGAGCTAAAACAATCGAATCTCTTAATGAATTTGACGTTGTTATCTTACTATAGATTGGTCTGGTCCCATCTGTTACCGTCCATATGTACTGAATAGGATCTTTACCCACAAGCAGAGCTGCCTTAAATTCAACCTGGTCATATTTACAAACAGAAGCAGGCATATCCAAAGTAAGGCCGGATAGAGGTATTGAAAATGTAACAGTTCTGCTGTCATTGTTCACACATTGTGTAAGTGTATTCTGTATTGCAACACTATAAGTACCCGCTGTTGTAACGTTTAATATAGCAGGATCAGACCCAACTACTCCTCCCCCTGTCCAGCTATAAGAAATAGGATCGGAACCATTAGCGGCGTTATAAGCATTCAGTTTCACCGTAGCACCATCACAGGCAATTGTATCATCGCCCAGTTCTAAATCAGGCGCCCTATTGACCGTCACCTTAACCTGATCTGAATTGCCTGCACAACCGGCAACGTCGGCTACAGTAACACCATAAGTCAATACGCCCTGTGCTGCTGTAGGTGTAGCCAGTACAGATGATCCTGTAGTGGAAGCCAACCCTCCGTCAGTCGGTTCGGTCCAGTTATAAGTATACGGCGCTGTGCCTCCTGTTACAGATGCAATACTTAAAGCAGCAGTTGCACCGGCACATATACCGGTATCGGCACTCACAGTAATTGAAGGTTTTGTTGAAACTGTAATGGTGACAGAATCTTTTAACACACAGCCGCCCGACTCAGAAACCGTCATCACAAATTTTGTCGGAGTAATAGTATTGGTAGGAGTAGCAATCGGATTAATAATAGTAGTACTGCTTAACAAGGCTGGCTGATCCCAGTTGATTGTATAAGGCTGAACTCCCCCAACTATTCTTGCTGAAGGGTTTAATTGTAAGTTTTTCCCTTCACAAATTACTGCCGTCGGTTTCGGAGAGAAATCAGTAATGGCAAAACCTGTAGTTTTTACTAAAGTCGTATCAACACCATAACAACCTTGACTATCAGTTACTTTAACAGTATAACGAGTAGTTGTCAGTGGCGAAACAAGAGGTTTTTGTAAGGTATCATTATTGATAGCTATATCAGGAGTCCACAAGTAATGATACTGTGGTGTCCCTCCGGATCCCGTCACTCCTAGTTCGACTTGTTGCTGGGGACAGATTGTTGTTACACGAAGAGAAGCATTGGCCAAAGGTATAGGGTTAATGGTAAAAGCCATTGTATCCCTTGCAGTACAGTTTTTAGCATCTGTCAAAAGTACCTGCCATGTCCTGCCTGAGGTTGGGCCGGTTAAAACATTATTCTGGCCAGACAAAGTACTTCCAGCAGGAATGGTACTCCATGTAAATGTGTAAGGTGCACTGCTTTCGGTGATAACTTTGGCATTCAACAATACGTTACCGCCCAAACAAACCCCCGTATCATTTCCTGCAGTTACAAAAGGTTGGGGGTTAACTGTTATCAAAACAGAATCAGAATTTGCACATTGGGTGAAACTACTCCTTACAAGTACCTTGTACCGGGTCTGTACCGGGGGTTTTACAGTTGCAGTATTACTTGCTGTTCCTCCTCCAGCAATAATATGTGTCTGCGGAGTCCAGGTATAGGTAATACCCAAACCGGTAGCCATATCTGTGGTCAATTTTACAGAAGCACCTACACAAATAGAAGT
This sequence comes from uncultured Bifidobacteriaceae bacterium, assembly GCA_964572965.1. Lineage (GTDB taxonomy): Bacteria > Bacteroidota > Bacteroidia > Cytophagales > UBA9547 > CAZNHL01. The sequence continues at coordinate 9,738 of CAZNHL010000050.1, read as the reverse complement.
GTCAGCTGTTTTAATATCAACAACAGGAGCAGCAATGGGTGTTATGTTTTTATCAATCTGATACTGACATCCCGGAGCAGCAGTATCTGTTACTAAAACATAATAATGATCTTGCTTTCCAATGGCAGGCGCACCTACTTTAATCGTATCCTTTAATGTTCCTTGTGCTACAATAGTACCTCCTAAATTCAATGGCTGACCTATTGTCCATGTGTAATATTTGTACTTTTTAGGGGCATATAAAGTGATGCTATCATTACTACATACTGCACCTGATGTACCCTTAGAAGTAGTAATTGTAAGCCCTGCCGGCGGAGCTTTAAAATATACAAAAACAGTATCCCTGGAGATTTCGACACAGTTATTAGTAAAATTATTATCAAGGCGGACAATTTTACTTAATGTCAACACATAAACATCAGGCGTTGCGTAATTAGCATCTCTTTTAGTTACTGAAAAAGAACTGGCATCTTTCCCGTCAAAATCAGAAGATCCGTTTTTTGTCCAGGCAAATATATAACCAGATGTAGGATCTGTCTGATATGAGCAATAACCGTCAATACGAACATTATTTGTATCAGCCAGACAAACAATTACTGTTTTATTTCTTGAAATTTTTCTGATTGTGTGTGTAGCACGGTCTGCGATGTAATAATTGCCTTTTTCATCAGTTGCCACTCCAGACGGAGTATTCAGCCTGGCAACAACTTTACCGCCATCTGTACTTCCGGGTGTACCTGCCATGCCTAATAAAGTTGTAACAACAGGTTGCTTGTCTATTTTCCTGAAATTATTGTTCCCGGCATCAGAAACCAGCAAATTCCCTCCTCTGCTCAAACCTAAATTAGCAGGTTTATTAAACCCTGCAGAACCTCCATTTACTCCAACACCAATTATACTGCTATTTGAACCGGAAGATCCACCCAAACCTGCAAACCTGGTAGCCTTATAGGTTAAATCTAACTTTCTGATCGTATTGTTACCTGCTTCCGAAATAAATATCGAGCCTGACCTGTCTATTGTTAAGCCCCATGGATAACTATAACGGGCTGCGGTACCATCGCCATTCACATAACCCGAAGTAGCCGAAGGTGGGGCCGCTCCTGAAACAGTGGTTACAGTACCATTAGGTGCAATTTTACGGATACTATGATTATTGTAATCTGACACATAAACAAAGCCCAGCGAATCAGTGAACAGTTCTTTTGGCGAATTAAACTTCGCATTATTCCCCTGGCCATCGCTATAGCCCGCTGCACCGTTTAAAGTGCCTGCCAATGGAGATGCAATACTGGTTAAATTATCATATTTTGTGATGTAGTTACCGGCCTCATTGGCTATATAAAAGTTTCCTGCTCTATCTATTGCCAAACCTGTTGGTGCATTCAGGATATTGATTGAACCGTCACCCAGAAAATCCGACACATTATTATTCGCAAGGTTTATTCGTCTTATTTTATTGTTACCCTTATCTGAAACAAAGAGCTGATTTTTAAAATAAACTATATCCCAAGGCTCAGCAAAAGAAGCTGACGCACCTACGCCGTTGTTACTTCCCGCAACGCCAGTCTGTCCGGCAATCAGGTCAATTTTTAAACTATCATAACCTAAACTGACAGTTCCGTTGTCTTTGGTAACATTGATACAAATCTGAGGAAGATTCACTACCCGATAAACCTTACCTTGTGTTTTACTACAGCCAGAAATTTTATCAGTAGCAGTCAGCTGATAATTATAGGAATCTTTAACCCTTAAGGCCGCTGTTGTATCTCTTGTCCTTCCCGTATTCCAACTAAAGCGGTATTTTGCATGTGAAGTATCTGCCAGATCAGGTCTTAATAAAGCCCCCAAACTACCACAAGTACTATCGCCTTTCAGCTCAATAAGACCTGAATTTGCATTGGCATATGCTTTAACATTAAAATTAAGATTGACGGTAGGTAAGCTATTGGTAATATTGACAGTATCAGAAGACACACAACCATTTATATCAGTTGCTTTCAATATATAAGTTCCGGCTGTCGTAATAGTTAATATTTTTACTGTAGTAGCCGGTTTTGGAGAAAGATTCACAGGATAACGCTGCCAGTCAAAAGCAGTATAATCGCCCGGATTCGGAACTTCAAGCGTACCTAAAGTCCCACAAAGATTCCTGTCAGGTCCTAAATCAGGCTTAATACATGCATTAGCGTTATTAGTCCCCAACCCTCCGGAAATAGCAAAATTGGCACTAACCCCTACAAAGCACAAGGCCAAAAGGGTAACATAAAAAATTCTATACATCAACGAATTTTGCGGGACCATTCCTAAGTTTTGCTTTTTCAGCCCTTCCTTTATCCATTCGGCTAAGTCTTAAATGACTTATACTTCAAAAAGAGAACCAATGTTACAAAAAAACACAAGCCTATACCAAATAAAAAACTATAAAACAGTCAATAATATCTATAAATTTTGATAAAAACTCAATTTTTAGTTTAAAATTTCACTATTTAATATCAAT
>CAZNHL010000050.1:0-7228 GCA_964572965.1 uncultured Bifidobacteriaceae bacterium | reverse complement strand
AACTCAATGCTTTCTTGATTTCCTGAGCCGTTACTATCTGATTAAAATTAGCTTGTCCAATCCTCTCTAATAAGGCACACTGTACCTGATCATTTTCATTCTTCTTATCTTGCAAAGTTAATGGAAGTATTTCAGTAATATCGTCATCAGTTATAGTTACTTTGCCATAAACACCAAGAATATAGTCAACTATTTCTTTCAAATCAGCCGAAGAGATATAACCCCTCTGGGCAGAAAGCCAAGCTTCTGTAATCATTCCCACAGCTATTGCCTCGCCATGCAACAAGCGTTTGCCTGCTTGTTCCAGGAACCAGGTTTCAACAGCATGACCAATTGTATGCCCAAAATTCAGGATTTTGCGAAGCCCTTTTTCTGTAGGATCTTCAGCTACAACTTTTGCCTTGATAGCAACAGAATGATTAATTACTTCATTCCAGTTGAAATCCGGAAAAGTCTTTTGATTAAGTACCTTCCATTCTGCATCATCGGCAATAAGGCAATGCTTGATCACTTCAGCAAAACCACTGCGCAATTCTCTTGGGTCAAGTGTCCCTAAAAATTTCGGATCTATGAATACACGAAAAGGCTCCTGAAAAACGCCAATATGATTTTTAAATCCATTAAAATCAACTCCTAATTTACCTCCTACACTGGCATCTACCATAGAAAGTAAGGTAGTTGGTACCTGAATAAAAGTGATACCTCTCTTATAAGTTGCAGCACAAAAACCACCCATATCGCCAATTACCCCGCCACCCAGATTCACCAATAAGGCTTTTCTGTCAAAAGTATACTCTGTCAGCTTTTCCCAGATTGTTCCACATGTACCTAAGTGCTTTTCGTTCTCACCACTTTTAATTTCAATTACCTGGTGTGCAGGCAAGTGATTCTTTATCAATGGGTAACACCCTTTAAGCGTATTTTCATCTACCAATACAGCTACTTTTGTAAACTTATTCTCATTAAAGAATTTGTCTAAAACTCCGGTAATATTTTTTTGGATTTGAATAGATGATGGTAGCATTGCAAAAACTATTTTGTTCAAAAATACATATAACAACCGACATTTCAAGAAAGAGAAGGTAAGTCTTCGGGCTATGCCAAATCTATTTGTTAAAAATTTCTATATTCACTCCCTCTAAATTAACAGAAAATGATCTATAGACGTTTTGGGCGCACTAACTGGCAAGTCAGTGAAATTGGATATGGTATGTGGGGCCTGGCAGGCTGGAAAGGTGCTGAAGAAGATGAATACCGCAAAGCACTGGACAAATCCGTGGAAATGGGATGTAATTTCTTTGATACAGCCTGGGGTTATGGCAGCGGCTTAAGTGAACAGGAGCTTGGTGCTTTATTAAAGCGCCACAAAACCAAAACGCTCTATGCTGTCACAAAAATACCTCCAAAAAATCTGAAATGGCCATCAAAACCGGAATACACCATTCAGGATTGCTTTCCTGCAAGTCATATTATAGAATACACTGAAAAAAGCTTAAAAAACCTCGGACTGGAACGCATCCCCTTACAACAATTCCATGTGTGGGAAGATGGCTGGGCTAACAATGACGAATGGCAAAGAGCTGTTGAACAACTGAAAGCAGAGGGGAAAGTCGAACACTTCGGGATTAGTGTAAACAGGTGGGAACCTGAAAACTGCCTTCAAACATTAAAAACAGGATTCATAGATTCGGTACAGGTTATTTATAATATATTCGATCAGGCTCCGAACGATAAGTTATTCCCTATTTGTAAAGAACTGGACATTGCTGTAATAGCCCGGGTACCTTTTGATGAAGGAACATTAACAGGGACATTAACGAAGGACACAAAATGGCCGGAAGGAGATTGGCGAAATCTTTACTTTGTTCCGGAAAACCTTATCCCTAGCGTTGAACGTGCCGATTTAATAAAAACTATTGTTCCTTCTTCGATGGATTTACCGGAAATGGCGCTGCGCTTTATTCTTGACAATTCTCAGGTAAGTACAACTATTCCCGGAATGCGCAGAATACGCAATGTGGAACGTAACATGAAAGCCTCGGATGGTATTCCTTTACCTAAAGAATTGCTAGAAAAATTAGCCAGACACAGATGGGACCGGATTCCGACTGACTGGTCTATGTAAATAAAAGGCTTTACAGAGTTCTGCAAAGCCTTTTATTCTGTTAGAATATATTCTAATTATTTCGTTCCGTACAATTGAGACATCACAGTCCTGAACTCTACATTTTCAACCCGAACCGAGTCAGTGCCGGCCTTATTAACCAAATAAGCCGACGTAATCAAACCTTCTAATTGTGTTGCCACCGGATAAGTAACAGCTCCTAACGGTGTATTAATTGACTTATTGCTATAGTCAGAAACGCCGGTAATCTCTATCGCATATTTTAAGGAAGTATAGACTTCTCCATCGGCAGCTATATAACCAAACTGATAAGCAGGCTTAGGATTACCAAGTTTAAACCCCATTGCAAATTTCCCGACCTTAAAGATAGAAGAAAAGTTTAGGCTATCGGTCTCATAGTCGACAGTACCATACTGTACCTGAAAATAACCATTCCCTTGTTTTTTAACATTGGAAGCGTAATTAGCAGTCTTGTTAATACCAAGATTAATATTAGTATAACCGGCTCCGTCTTTCCCGTTTTGGTATAATACATCAGTCCCGTTTAATGTACCTTTAAAATACATACCATCAGGAGTAGTGCGTGTTGTTATTTTGGGTGTCGGGTCATTGCTCTTCTCTGAACAGGCCACAGACACTAATGCTACTAACAAAAAGTAAATCAGTGTTTTTCTCATGACTTTCTCAATTAGTTGGTTAATAAAACTCTAAAGTAATAAAAAAGCTTCCATGTAAAAATCACATGGAAGCTTTTTAAATTTTATAATTATAAAGAAAATTACGCTTTCTCGATCTGAGAATTGATAATTTCTTCTTGTTTACGAACAGATTCTTCGTGGATCAATTTGAATACTTCAGTTACAAAAGCATCACTCAAGCTTACTTTTTTAGCCCACTCCTGACGAGTAGTGAAGATTTCTTTCAAGCGGTCAACCTGAAGCGTTGATACGTTATTGTCTTTTTTGTATTCACCAATCTTCTCAGAAACGATCATACGAGCAGCCAACAACTCAACCAGTTCTTTGTCTAAACGGTTGATTTTCTCACGCAATTCTTCAAGATGGAATTTAAATTCTACGTTATCAGAGAATTCAGTTTTCACTTTCAGTTCTGACAAAATTTCGCCCAAACGAGCCGGAGTGATTTGCTGAGCAGCATCAGACCATGCTTCATCAGGAGTAATATGTGATTCGATAATCAAACCATCGTAGTTCAAATCCAATGCGCTCTGACTTACATCCTGGATCATTTCACGGTTACCAGTGATATGTGACGGATCACAGAACAATGGAACGTTCGGGAACTGACGACGGAAATCGATTGGAATTGACCAGTTTGGAATATTTCTGTACTTAGTTTTCTCGAAAGAAGAGAAACCTCTGTGAATAGCTCCTAATTGGTCGATGCCTGCATTCTGGATACGCTCTAACGCTCCAATCCACAAATTAACATCAGGGTTCATTGGGTTTTTAACCAATACCGGTATTTTTACGCCTTTCAATGCATCAGCAATCTCTTGTACAGAGAATGGATTCACTGTAGTACGTGCACCAATCCAAAGGATATCAACACCGTATTTCAAAGCTACCTCTACGTGAAGGGCAGAACCTACTTCAGTCGCAAATGGTAAACCAGTTTCCTTTTTAATATCAGCTACCCACTTCAAAGCTTCAACGCCTTTGCCTTCAAATCCATTAGGACGAGTACGTGGTTTCCATATACCGGCGCGCAATGCATTTACATTTTGCTCCTTCAATAACTTAGCTGTACTTAATAACTGCTCAGGTGTTTCAGCACTGCAAGGACCAGCAATAATGTATGGTTTTTTGCTACTATTGCTACCTACCCAAGAATCAACAGATTTAACTCCTTCGTTTAAGCTCATAATTACTCCTTTAAATCTTTCAAACCGGTTATACTTAGCTTAAACCGCTACGTATATTCAATAAATCAAAAACAAAAATAATGAATAAAAGTTCGTCAGTATCTTTTAATAATACCGCCAAAGCTTTTCAGGACAAATCAAACTTTGAATTATTCAAGGCGTACTGCCTTTTCTTCAGTATGAATAAGCCTGTATTTACAAAGATAGGCACTTTTTCAATTAAATTTTTATTAGAAAACCATTTTCCTGTAAAATTTTTCATCAAACCTACCCTTTTTAAACAATTCTGCGGTGGCGAAACCCTCGAAGAATCTCAGAAGGTGATCCAAAAACTCTGGAAATCTAACATTGGATCAATATTAGACTACTCTGTCGAGGGCGAATCAAATGAAAAAGGATTTGAAAAAACCACATCGGAAATACTCCTGAACATAGACTTAGCAGCTCAAAATGAAGCTATTCCGTTTTGCGTATTTAAATTAACAGGAATTTCTTCTTCAGTTTTATTGGAAAAAATTCAGAGAGGAGCGGCATTAACTTCTGACGAAACAGCGGCTTATCAGAACCTTTTAAACCGCCTGCAACTAATTGCCCGACAAGCGCATCAAAAGCAAGTCCGGATCCTGATTGATGCAGAAGAAAGTTGGATTCAGAATGCCATAGACCAATTGACTTATCAGTTAATGGAGCAATATAACCGCGAAACAGCCATTATTTTCAACACATTGCAAATGTATCGCCATGACCGCCTCAGACATTTGGAAGAAAAAATCAAAACAGCTTCAGAGAAAGGGTTTATTGCAGCTTTTAAACTGGTAAGAGGTGCTTACATGGAAAAAGAAAGAACTTACAGTAAAACCAATCAATCAGATGACCCGATTCATCCCGATAAACAGGCCACAGACCAGGCTTTTGATGATGCTGTTAAGCTTTGTATAAAAAACATAAAGCAATTGACTCTGTGTATGGGCTCACACAATGAAGAAAGTAACTTATTATTAACAACACTGATGCAGGAAAATGGATTAACAAAGAATGACAAAAGGATATTCTTTGCGCAGCTTTATGGAATGAGTGATCATATCTCTTACAACCTGTCGTCAGAAGGGTACAATGTAGCCAAATATGTTCCTTACGGCCCGGTCGAAAAAGTAATGCCTTACCTGTTCAGGCGTGCACAGGAAAACACCTCTGTTACAGGACAAAGCAGCAGAGAGCTGAGTCTGTTAAGGATTGAGAAAAAACGAAGAGGTATTTAAAAAAGGGCTGCCAATATGTTTGGCAGCCCTTTTTATTTATTCTGAAATAGCGTTTAACTGCTCTTCAAACTCTTTTAACATTTGAGACTTCATATGAACGCGGCGTTGCAGCATCTCCAATTTCGAATTGGCAAACTTATTATCCCCGCCCGAATTATACTCTTCACCACCTTCTTTCACTTTTTCAGATTCATCCTGATCTCTTTTCAACAAATAACGCATTTGAGAGATCTGAATCTTCAACTGATCTTTTTGCGGTTTCTGCATAAAGTCGGCATAACGACGCAGAATTGAGCCTATCAGGTGATTTTTCTCTAAAGCCCTGTCGCAAGCTAAACGGAAACGATTAATTAATTCGTCTTTCTTATCGTTAGGCAAATAACCTGCTTTCTTCCATTTGTCCTGCAAAAACTTGATCACAGCACCTGCATCTTCATGATATTTTTCAACCAGGCTTTCTGCTTTGACAATCAACTCTAGCCACGGTGTAACGTCACCCGGAGGGCGCGTACCTTCCGGTTTCAGTTGATTCATGATTCTTGTATTGGCAAATTTAAAATCTCTCCACAGCTTTCTCATTCTGGAAACAGGTACTTCGCCTACCAGCTTCCAGTCTTCACGAGCCTGCTTCATTTTTTCCATTGCCTCAGGATCTGTCGCTCTCAATCTTGCCACAGCAAAAATTAACGACTCATATTTAGCACAACGGTCGTCATACATTTTCTGACGATCCTCGTAGAATTTGTTCCTGCGATCAAAGAAATATTGCAATAGAGCCTGAAAAGAACGCTCCAACTGCTCATCTTCTTCTTTCGGAGCTTTACCTGTTTTGATCCATCTGTCTTTGATATCAAAAATCTTCTGAGAAGTTTCTTTCCATTCAAAGCTGTCTTTAAGATCATCCAGTTCACTGATCAGATCCGCCTTTATTTGTAGATTTTTCTGTTTGTTTGTAGCAATAAGCCCACCAAGGTACTCTTCCGCCTCGTCCAGCTTTTCGTACAATGGCACGAAATCACCTAAGCCGTCAAACTCGGCCAGATAAGTGCGCATATGAATCAGCTTCATCAGGTATGAACCTTTATTCTCTGCTGTTTCAATAGCCTCTAAAAGTTCTCCTACTTTTTTCCTAGCTAATTCGAACCGGTCTATAAAATACTGAAGTGAAGCATCTTCGCTTTCCCTTACGTCACCGATTTCTCGATCTAGCTGGCTCAAATATCCTTTTAAAAAAACTTTCCCGTCTTTAACGTAGCCGAAAGACGTCAATTCAGATACATTTACTTCCTTTGACATGAAGATTTAATTTTAAATAAGACGCTACAATAGTGTTTCGCCCTATATGATACAACATAAACTACCTCAAGAGATTCAGATTCCGTGGCATTTAAGCTTTTCAATGCTTAAATTGCGTCATAGAAACTTTGAAATACAATTATAATAAAAGCAAATGAGTAACGAAACAATAATTTTTTCAATGGCAAGGGTGAGTAAAATTCACCCACCTAAGAAACAAGTGCTCAAAAACATCTATTTATCTTTTTTCTATGGTGCAAAAATCGGTGTTTTAGGTCTTAACGGATCCGGTAAATCGTCGCTTTTACGCATTATTGCAGGAATCGATAAAGAATATGAAGGCGAAGTAGTTTTCTCTGCAGGTTATACAGTAGGTATGCTTGAACAGGAACCAAAGCTTGATCCGACAAAAACAGTAAGAGAAGTAGTTGAAGAAGGGGTACAACCCATCGTTGATTTGCTAAAAGAATTTGACGAGATCAATCTCAAATTCGGCGAACCAATGACGGACGACGAAATGACTAAGCTCATTGAACGCCAGGGGGAAGTACAGGACAAACTGGATGCTTCCGGTGCCTGGGAACTTGACCAGAAATTGGACAAAGCGATGGATGCATTGCGTTGCCCTCCCTCAGATGCTTCCGTAGCTAATCTCTCAGGAGG
>CAZNHL010000049.1:19930-35340 GCA_964572965.1 uncultured Bifidobacteriaceae bacterium | reverse complement strand
GCCATGGCTGCAACAGGCATGGCTACACCATACAAGCCTGCAAACTCAAAAGCAAAAATAATACCTGTAGCCAAAAGCAATGCAGGAATAGCCGTCGAAAGCATACCGACACTCAAACCTGCAATGATATTTGTACCGGCGCCTGTAATTGACTGGCGGGCGATATACAATACAGGTTTCGCGTTTTTACCTGTGTAATATTCAATCACCAAACTAATGATTGTACCTACAGCAAGACCAAGCATTACAGAATAAAAAACATTAATTGAAGCGTATGTTACTCCATTGAGCGAGAATGATTCATCGAACAGGTGTGCTATATAGAAATAAGCTGCAACAGCTGTGATAGCCACAGCCCCGAAATTACCTATATTCAGTGAAGCCTGAGGGTTTCCATTTTCTTTTACTTTAACTACAAAAGAAGCGACTACAGAAGCGACCAGACCGATAGCGGCAATCCCCAATGGTAATAAAATAGCCGGGTTCACCCCCATTTCAGCATTGCTCATTTCACTTACACCCAAACCAAGCACCATGGTTGCAAGAATTGTACTCACATAAGAACCAAACAAGTCGGCCCCCATACCTGCTACATCACCTACGTTATCACCAACATTATCTGCAATTACAGCAGGATTACGCGGGTCATCTTCAGGAATCCCAGCTTCTACTTTACCAACGATATCAGCGCCAACATCGGCAGCTTTGGTATAAATACCACCACCTACACGTGCAAACAAAGCAATACTTTCAGCACCCAGAGAGAAACCGATCAGTACTTCGAGCACCTTGTCAATTTCCCAACGCTCAAAGCCAAGGCTTTCAACATTCAGGAATAAAAGAAATAACAAACTCACTCCCAATAAACCGAGAGAAACGACATTTATACCCATCACCAGGCCACCGGAGAAAGAAACATCCAAGGCTTTGGATAAGCTACTTCTGGCTGCCTGAGCGGTACGTACGTTTGCTTTGGTAGCAATACGCATACCCAGTAAACCTGCAAGCGCCGAAAGGCAGGCACCTGTAATAAATGCTACCGCAATGAGCCAGTGAGAACTATGCTCGTCGGCAGTAAATGCTAATAAAACTGCGACAACAGCCGCAAAAACAGCAAGCGCCTTGTATTCTGCTTTCAGAAATGACAAAGCGCCTTCGGCTATATAGCCTGCAATTTTCTTCATGGTATCATCGCCGGCGTCCTGACGGCCAACCCATGAAGCTTTCCAGAGGCCGAATCCTAATCCGGCCAGAGCAACAAGAATTACTAGGTAAATAAGCATGGTATTAAATAGGTTTAAAAATGAATTATTTGGCTATTGAGCTTCTGTACGCCTAAAAATTTGCCGAGGTTTTATGCGCCAATCCATTTGCAAACAGATAAACAAACAAGTAACTCAATACCAATACATTATACTGATTATTTTCTTAAATATAAAATAATCTAAGAATAGTAATAATATGATGATAGATTTTAGGGAAAGAGTAATTATCTTAAGTTTAGTAATCAACCCCCAACTTATATATGAAGCGTATTTACCTCTTTACTATTCTTTTATCTTTTGTAGTATTGTCATTTACACAGGCGCAGGTCCATAATATTGTGCTCACGGTAAATGGTGATGCCGTAAAAAACAATGATGTTTACAATTACTATCCCACCTTCCTTGAACTGAACATTACCAAAGGAGACAGGCTTTACAAAGTCAACAAAGGAAAAATAACATTGGCAAGAGGTAAAAACATTCAGCAGGTAATCACTTTTGACACCAACTATATAGCTAAAGAATACGGAGCTATCAGTTCCAAAATAAAAGCAGGAGATAAAGTCATTGTTGACCTGTTGGAAATAGAAGAATATCCGGTTTACAGAACTTTTCAGGACAGCGTACAGGTCGATGACAGCACTTGGGTTTTAAAAGACACCATTAAGATGATTAATGCGCCGATAGTGCCTGTAAAGTTCACCAACAGGTTTATTATGTTCACTTTGTCAGGCGCTCCAAAAATCAAACTGGACCCTAATTGTGCAGTGCTGGTGAATAAATCAAATGCTTATGTGAGACAGGGAATTAAAACAGATACAATCAAAACTGTCGAATTCCTTTTGGCACAGCCATTGAAAGACCAGCCTTTAAAACTGACACTTGTAAGACCGGGTACAGAAACCACCGCCCCTGTTGTCCTTAAAAGCTATAATGAATTTGCCGCAAAAAGTAAGCAGATTTTCAAGTTTGCTTTACCAGGAGATGTATTACAGTTTGAAATCAAAAAATCAGGAGAAAAAACCTGCAATGTTGCGATGGCAATATTTTAGATGGGGCTTGATAATGCAATAGCCCACGGTTGAAACCGTGGGCTATTGTTTATTTTCTGCTATTATGAGTACCAGCAAAGTTTTTTCATTTATGATGAAACTAAGCAGAGCTGATTCTGGTTTAGAGCTTTGTTAACTCTCAAACGACCTGAAAAGCTTTTCGAAAGAAATGCTTAAATATAAACCATGACTACCGAATCAACCTATAAAGCAGCTAAAACTGTAGCCCATAAAATAGAGAAAATTTTCTCAGAACATTTAACTATAGCTCGTAAAAAGGGGCAATATGACAATGCGACGATACCATCTGCTGAAATAATAGAAGCTATTATAGATACTGCTTTCTGGGCGAGCTTACGCCGTGAAGAAGGTAATTCTCCAAGGGTTTCTTTGGCTTATCTCTCGCCTGAACAGGCTGACCAACCTATTTTATTTGCTGACAAACTCTTATTAACACCTAATCAACTCACTAAAATTGCTCCTGCTTTTGAACGGCCGGGTATACACTTGGGAGTATGGTCTGAAAATGGAGAACTTTATATCTGGGGAGCCACGCTGAATATCCCACATTATTGCTTTGTGCTCGATGTATCGGAACCTGCCCAGGTGGTTATCAAACACCGCCGTCAGGAAGGTTTCGGTAAGTTTTCTAATATTGCCGTCTTGAACGGCGATGAAATAAAAATTGTAGATGACAGGAATAAGACAATCAATGATTGTCCTTTTATGCTCAAAACGCTACTTGACTTCACCTCTCCTGCCATCTGGAATAATTCTGTCAATGTATTGCTGCAACTTGCTGTATCCATGCGTGCACACAAGAAAGGCGGAATTATATTGGTAGTGCCTACAGGAAGCACTGCCTGGAAAGGATCTATCAGACAGCCATTCCACTATGGAGTAGCTCCGGCATTTGGAGGACTGGCAAAGCTGATGCAACAAGAAAAAACTATGAAAGACGACAGCGCGTGGCAAAGAGCCTTGAGCCGGGAAGTAGAAATTATTGCAGGAGTATCTGCAATAGACGGCGCTGTGGTCATCAATGACCAATATGAGCTATTGGCTTTTGGAGAAAAAATTAAACGTCCAGAAAACGGAAAATCAGTAGATGAGATATTTATCACAGAACCCGTGATCGATGGCAAAACCATTGTCACCAACCCGAACCATACCGGGGGAACCAGACATCTTTCTGCGGCACAATTCATTTATGATCAACGAGATGCCATTGCCTTAGTAGCCTCACAAGATGGACAGTTTACTGTATTCACCTGGTCTAATAAGAAAAATATGGTGCAGGCTCACCGTATTGATTCATTGTTGTTGTAGCTTAGCTTCGACTCCGCCAGCTACCAGCTTCATTGTGGCTTCGGTTTACGCTCAGCCACCATACTCCGACTGCCTGTGACTGAGAGCGAAGTCACTCTGTTTTTCAGATGGCTGAACGGAGTCGAAGCCCTACGACAGTGCAAGGTATCAACCCATAATCCTCTTAATCCATGAAAGCTTAGTCTTACTGTATGGCGGATATTTAAGCGGTGGTTCGAGCCAGAATGATTTTTCCAGTACACTCTTATAATGAGAAAAAGTACTGAAACCGGCTTCGCCATGATAACTGCCTATGCCGCTGTTACCAACACCTCCAAACGGAAGGTTACTATTTGTAATGTGCATTAAAGCATCATTTACGGCACCACCACCAAATGAAATCTCTGTCAGAATTTTATCTTTGATTTTATCATCATCAGTGAAAATATAGCAGGACAAAGGCTTTGGTCTTGCCTTAATTTTTTGGATAACATCATCAAGGTTCGTATAGGTAATTACAGGTAAAAGCGGACCAAAAATCTCTTCCTGCATGATAGCATCATCGAATGTTACATTCTGAATGATTGTCGGTTCGATATATCGATTAGCGGCATCCCTTTTCCCTCCCGAATACACCTTCGAATCATCAATTAGAGAATCCAGTCGCTTAAAATTCTTTTCATTAATGATCTGAACATAATTGCCATTTTCAAAAGAATAAGCATTTTGCTTAATATGTTCCTTCAAATGAGTAAGCAATTCCTCTTCCTCAGATTGCTCTACTAAAATATAGTCCGGTGCAATGCATGTCTGCCCACTATTCAGGAATTTCGCCCAAACCATACGCTTGGCAGCCACTTTTAAATTAACACCTTTTGTTACAATAGCAGGGCTCTTCCCTCCTAATTCTAAAGTAACCGGAGTCAAGTTTTCGGCGGCAGCTTTATAAACGATTTTCCCGACAGTTGTACTTCCTGTAAAGAATATCTTATCAAACTTCACTTTTAATAGTTCCGCTGTTTCGTCCACACCGCCTTCAACAACATGTAAATATTCTGCCGGAAAGGCGTCGTTGATCAGCTTAGCCATAATGGCACTGGTTGACGAAGGAATTTCGCTTGGCTTAAGAATAACAGTATTGCCCGCAGCAATTGCAGCAACTACAGGAGCCAATGACAATTGATAAGGATAATTCCAGGCGCCCATTACCAGGCATACTCCCAGTGGTTCAGGAATAATTAAACTTTTGGCCGGCATATTGGTGAGGTTAGTTCTGACCCTTTTCCACTCTGCCCATTTTGGCAATTTCTTGATGATTTCGTCAATGTCATGGTAAACCAGGCTCAGTTCTGTCATATAGGTTTCAAACTCTGACTTTCTAAAATCATCATAAATGGCTTTGTATAATGCCGGTTCGCTTTGCTTTATGATTGACTTCAGCTTTTTCAACTGTCCAATCCTAAAATTTAGCTCTTTGGTTTTGTTAGTATTAAAAAAAGCAGATTGTTGATTAATGAGCGCTTGGTAGTCCATGTGTGTAAGATTATGTAATCTTAATAAAAAATCAGCATTATACTGTTTAATATAGGAAACGTCATTGTTATGGGCAAAGTTATAGATGGGTTTGTTTTCACTTTTAATCGCTTATCCGAAACAACGTTATGATTTCATTTAAAAAACTATTTTAGCTATTTTTGAGTTAGACTAAGAAAAACAGAGCCATGAAAGTAATACTTGATATCAAAGACGAAAAAGCTCCTTTTTTTATGGAATTGATCAAAAAATTTTCTTTTGTGAAAGCAGAACCAATTAGCACGCCTAAAACAGAGTTTCTTAATGAACTTAAAGAAGCTGTAGAGGAAGTAAAGCAAGCCAAGCAAGGTAAAATAAAACTACAATCTGCCAGAGATTTTTTGAATGAGCTATAATATTGAGGTAACCTCAAACTTTAAGAAGCAAACTAAAAAATAGCTTAAAAAGTATCCATCTCTTAAAACAGAACTTAATGAGATGGTGAGTCAGCTTGAACTAAACCCAAATCAAGGAACAGCTATTGGTAATAATTGCTATAAAATACGTCTTTCCATCTCTTCAAAAGGGAAAGGAAAATCTGGTGGTGCCAGAGTAATTACACATGTCAAGATCATAAACCAACTTGTTATCCTGCTAACTATTTACGACAAATCAGACCAGGAAAACATTTCTGACAGTGAGCTAAACAATCTACTCGGGCTTATATAAATTCTAGAACCAGATAGCCAGTCCCAGTAACACAATCTGTAGTAATACAAGCATCCAAAAAATCGATAAGCTTGGCTTTGCTAATTCCGCAATACTTTTATTAAGCAGACTAATAACCAACTGTCCAACATTCAGATTTTTATTCTGAAAATCTATTTCTCCCAGATTGATCCTCTTTAAAAAGTATTTAACAATACGCTGCTGGATTTTAAGGCCCATCTTGTCTTCTTTGTTAACCTGTAATAATTTCATCTGAAGTGAAGCACCATTGGTCACTTGCTTTAGCCAGCCCGGCTGGCGGGCTTGTAAAATCATCAGATAATCGTTTACTTTTGAATCTATCCAGACTGATAAGTGATTCTTAAACACCTCATACATGGCTGTTTGCGAGGCTGTTTTATTAGCTAACACGAAATAGGCTACCGGAAAAACTATAATACTGGTAATCAACAATAAAGTATCCAAAAAGGCAAGTTGAAATAATAGCAGTATACTTTTCATAATTCCGGTGAAGCTATGCCAGTCACCCGAAAATCCGGAGCTTATATCGCTAACCAGCAATATAAGTGCTGTAATGACAGAAACGACACACAAGAACAAGCCTAACAAAACGATCAGCAACCACACTCTCAGTGTTTTTGTTGCAATCTTTGTAAATATGCCAACAAGGTTATCCATAGTTTATCTCTTAAACTTATTACTGTTTGTTTTGGTTCTGAATCCCGCAAACCACCGTCCTGCTCCCGCATATACGGATTGGAGTATTAGAAGGATGATGGGATGCAGGCCATACCTTTGACCCCGCTCAGTCAGCGGCAGTACTAGGTGGTTGAACGGAGTCGAAGACACACAACCACATCAAAAATTTCATTTAAGCCTTCTTCTAAAAAAGCCAAATGATAACTCAACTGCAAGAAAAGCACAAAACAACCCAAGTAATCCGAGAATAACTGGCTTGGCTTTCTGATTTAAAAAACTCTTAATTTCTATCTGAGAAGGATTTTCCGGATCAACAATACCCACTACTTTATCTCCGATTGAATACATTATTGCGGGGTTTGATCCATAGCCACTTAACTCATTGTAAGTTTTTCCTTTATAAGAATAGGTAAATACGGAATAATACAACTTACCCCTTTTCCGGTTTTCAACTACTTCTGCTTCCACCTCATAGCCTCTGGTCAATAAACCATCAACCCGCTTCTTTTCCTCTTTAGCAAAATAAAGCAGGATCACAGCAAATGCGAAAAGTACGATTGCCCAAACAATATTTTTCATTGCAAGCTTAATTTTATCAGCCCGATATAAAAATAAAAGCCCCATGCAGTGTATGTACTGACCACGGGGCTTTCAAATCTATACTTTGTAGAATTACATTCTTTTGAAAAGGTCTTTTACCATTTCGCGGGTAACTTTTTCTTTCCAGTCTTTGCCTACTGCGTGGTTCCACATGTGCTCCAGCGCCAGTGTAACATCAGTCATTTTCTCGATCTGGTCTTCTGTCCATGTTTTAGCAAGTCCCGTTGGTAATGTAACATTGTGGTGTTTTACCATTTTCTTGAACTCAGGCACATACTTGCCATAGTAGTCTTCCAATACATTGAAAGCAATACAGTTAGCATAACCATGACGATAATGTAATACCATGCTCAAGCCGTAAGAAAGTGCGTGACACACACCTACTTCTGAATATGTTAAGCTCAAACCGCCCATGTATGAAGCGATCATCAATTTCTCATCACGTTCGATTCTTGACAATGAATCGTCCAAGAATACGTCCTGGCACAGTTCCAATGCTTTTTCAGCGAAAGCACGGCTGAACTCGTTGTTCATTGTACCTGTCAAAGACTCTACGCAGTGAATATAAGAATCCATACCTGTGTAGAACCACTGATCTGTTGGTACATCTGCTGCCAATTCAGGATCAACGATCACCTGGTTCAATACAGTCCAATCACACTTCAACCCCAGCTTCTTGGTTGGGCCCGTAAGTACTGCTGTCATAGACACTTCTGCACCTGTACCCGCTGTAGTTGGTACACCAACACTATAGATACCAGGCTTTTTAATAAGGTTATAACCCTGATATAAAGTAGAAGATCCTTCGTTAGTTACCATCAATGAAGTAGCTTTCGCAATGTCCATGGCACTACCACCACCGATACCTACAATAGCCACAGGCAACTGAGAACGGTAAGCTAAAATCTTATCACGTAATTCGTCTACCTGCTCAGTAGTCGGTTCGTGCTGACTTACATCAACCCATTCCACCAAATCATTTGCATGTGCCGGAATACGGCTTTTTATATTCGTTAGTCCGTTTTCAAAAACTTTATCCACTACAAACACCACGTAAGCATCGGCACTTGTTCTTTTTGCAGAAAGAATATAATCCAATTGGTTAAAGGCGCCCCTTCCAACTACACAATGGTCAACACTTTTGAAGTTTTTAAACATATTTTTAATTAGTATAATTTCGTAATGCAATCTAAAAAGATTTTTGGATAATGGAAAAAGGGAACTACTTTTGTAATCGTATGGCTGCGTAGTTCAACTGGATAGAATGTCAGATTCCGGTTCTGAAGGTTTGGAGGTTCGAATCCTCTCGCGGTCACTAAATAAAAAGCCCACGTTTTTGAAAAGCGTGGGCTTTGTTGTTTTTGATTCTGTATGGCTTCCGCTTCGCTTAGCCACCAGAGCCCGGTGACTGAGCCAAGTCGGAGTCACCTACCATAAACCCATTACAGGAAAACGATTTACACCAACGTTGCCAGGTCAATCACAAAGCGGTAACGCACATCACCTTTCAGCATTCTGTCGTAAGCTTTGTAAATATCTTTGATGTCGATCAACTCTATTTCAGAAACAATATTATGTTCAGCACAGTAATCAAGCATTTCCTGGGTTTCCGGCAAACCACCTATTAAGGAGCCAACAAGGCTTTTTCGGCCACCAATCAGGCTGAATGCATGCAGGTCATAAGGCGTAGGCGGCACACCAACACAGATATGTACTCCGTTCGTTCTTAACAATGACAAATACAGGTTAATATCATGTGATGCAGAAACTGTATCAAGGATAAAGTCAAAGTTACCTTTAGCAGCTTTCAATTGTGCAGGGTCTGTGGTTACTACAAATTTATGTGCGCCTAATTTCTTGGCATCAGCTTCTTTGGAAGGAGAAGTACTCAACACAGTCACTTCAGCGCCAAAAGCCACGCCGAATTTCACAGCCATATGACCCAAACCACCAAGCCCTAAAACTGCCAGTTTATGTCCTTTACCTACTTTCCAGTGTTTTAATGGAGAATAAGTAGTGATACCTGCACAAAGCAATGGCGCTACGGCTGCAAGGTCCAGTTTTTCACTTACTTTCAACACAAAATCTTCATGTACTACAATGGTTTTAGAATAACCGCCATAAGTCGGAGTTTTCTTATCCTGTTCACGACTGTTATAAGTACCCGTACTTCCGTTTGAACAAAACTGTTCAAGGCCTTCTTTGCAATTATCACAAGTCCTGCAAGAGTCAACCAGACAACCGACACCGGCCAGATCTCCGGCTTTAAACTTCTTTACATGCCCTCCTACTTTTACCACTCTCCCTACAATTTCATGGCCCGGCACCATCGGGAAAATTGCCCCGCCCCACTCATCTTTTACCTGATGCAAATCTGAATGGCAAACACCACAAAAAAGAATATCGAATTGTACATCATGAGGTCCTACTTCGCGTCTTTCGAAAGTCCACGGCCCCATTTCTGTATGTGCACTCTGCGCTGCAAAACCTTTAGTCTGTATCATATATTTTCAGTATTTGAATATCACTTTGTGTATTTCTATTTACAAAATTCAAAAAGTAAAAACAAGCGCAACAGCAGCAATAAAACTGTTAAATAACCACTTTACAAAAATAAAAAAGGCTGCAAAAAATTTATCCACAGCCTTTTACACCCCACAGGGTTTATTACATAACCAATCTTAACACCTCAGTAGGGCTAAATTATTTCTTAACAGGATAATCAACCTCCTTTGCATCATAAACAATGTTCTTTGTATTACCTACCCAAGGCCATACAATGTATTTCTGATGGTATTTTAAGCCTACTCTCTGTCCTGAACGCATTGCCTTTGTGATCTTCTCTACCAACTCCGGGTTATCCTCTACAGTAAATTCCCAGTTTTGCGGGATTCCGCTCGCAGCAGCATCTCCGTTAATCACAAGCCCGAGGTTCATTTCTCCTTCCTGTGTTTTGAATACATACCCTCTTTTATTGAGTTTAATTACTGTTCCGGCGCGTTCTCCGTCAGCATAATCGATCCAGGAAAAGAACCATAAACCTAAAATAAGAAGAGCAAATGCAATTCCGAAAAACTTTAAAACAGCTTTTTTCATAAAAATTTTCTGGTTTGAAGTTGAAACTACAGTTGTTTAACGAAAAAAACAAAAAACAGGTCGCGCTTATTATTAATGCTTAATGGCATGAATCATCATAAAAACTTTAAATTTGCTTTCTGAATTGAAAAACATGCCCACACTCAGACAGCTCTTTCTTGCACATCAGGCCCAGACAACAGATTTTCCGCTTATGCTGGAAATTGAAAGCGCTGAAGGAATATATCTTCAGGGAAGCAATGGCGAAAAATATACAGACTTAATTTCCGGCATCGGTGTGAGCAATGTCGGCCACAGACACCCCAAAGTACTCAAAGCAATACACGATCAGCTCGACAAATATATGCACCTGATGGTGTATGGTGAGTATGTACAGTCGCCACAGGCACTACTTGCACAAAAACTGGCAAGTACATTACCGGCATCACTTTCCTGCACTTATCTTGTAAACTCTGGCAGTGAAGCAGTAGAAGGTGCTATCAAACTTGCAAAAAGATATACAGGCAAACCTAAACTGATCAGTTGTGTCAATGCTTACCATGGCTCAAGTAACGGTTCATTGTCGCTGAACGGGAATGAAGGTTTTAAACAGGCTTATCGCCCGCTCCTGCCCGGCATTAGTCATATCAGATTCAATATGGAGGAAGACTTCCATATGATTGACAAAGATACAGCTGCTGTAGTAATAGAGACTGTACAGGGAGAAGCCGGCGTAAGGATGGCTGATAAAAGCTATTTTGAAGCATTGCGTAAACATTGTAATGAAACAGGTACGCTCTTAATATTTGACGAAATCCAGACAGGCTTCGGACGTACTGGTAAATTCTGGGCTTTTGAGCAATACAATGTCATTCCGGATATCCTCATTTGCGCCAAAGGTATGGGCGGCGGTATGCCAATCGGCGCTTTCATTTCCTCGGTAGAAATCATGGCATCTTTTAAAGACAATCCGATGCTTGGTCATATTACTACTTTTGGCGGGCATCCCGTAAGCTGCGCAGCTTCACTGGCTACCATGGAAGTAATTCTGGAAGAAAAACTACATGAACAGGTGGCTGCTAAAGAAGCTCTTTTCCATCAGTTATTACAGCACAGGGCTATTAAACAGATCCGCTCAAAGGGTTTGATGATGGCTGTGGAATTTGAAAATTTCGATTTATTAAAAAGCATTATTGACATTGCTATCAGCAAAGGTATCATTACAGACTGGTTCTTATTTTGTGACAATTCTATGCGAATTGCACCACCTCTGGTGATCACGGAAGAACAAATCAGGAGTGCCTGCAATATTATTTTGGAAAGCATAGACCTTGCAACGAAAAAATAGCTATTTTTATTAATCTTTGAGCTTATCCCACATTGGAACATAAGAAAATAGGTTTTTTCGCAGCTGCCTCCGTCATCATTTCATGCATGATTGGTACAGGCGTGTTTACCAGCCTCGGTTTTCAGGCTGCCGGCATCGATTCTACAGTTTCCCTGCTGCTCATTTGGGTGATAGGTGGTATTGTGGCTCTTTGCGGAGCGCTTACCTATGCTGAAATCGCAGTACGGTTGCCTCGTTCGGGCGGGGAATACCATTTCCTTTCCCAAATTTATCACCCGGCAGTAGGCTTCTTGTCGGGATGGGTATCTGCCACTGTAGGTTTTGCAGCGCCGGCAGCACTTTCTGCCATGGCATTTGCCAATTATTTCGGCAGCTTCTGGCCTGATATTAACCAGCAAAGTCTGGCATGTATCATTATTCTGGTCACAGGTTGGTTAAATATCAGAAGTTTACGCGTTGGCGCCGGATTCCAGACTGCCTTTACTGTACTTAATGTTGCTTTAATAGTGATCATTATTACTACAGGATTTCTGGCAGTGACTGGTAATGCAAATCCTCAGGAACTAGCATCTTCCAGCTTTTCACCAGTGCTTTCTGCCTCATTTGCTGTTTCTCTGGTATATGTCTCGTTTGCTTATTCAGGATGGAACTCCGTCACTTACATCATAGGAGATATTAAAGATGCTTATAAAAATGTTCCTAAATCACTGTTTCTGGCTACGTTTCTGGTAATGTTACTTTATGTCGGCTTAAATTCAGCCTTCCTTTATTCTACTCCGATAGCAGAACTGAAAGGTCAACTGAATGTTGGTACAATTGCAGGGACACACATTTTCGGTACAAACGGAGCTTATGTAATTGCAACCGTAATTTGTCTTGCCTTACTTGCATCTGTTAACTCAATGATGATGACGGGGCCGCGTGTTACTCATACCGTCGGGCATGATTTCCCTGACCTGAAAGTGTTTTCGCTGACTACAAAAACCGGAACACCTGTTGTTGCTACTATTTTCCAGATGATAGTAGCAGTTACGCTTATCCTTACTTCTACTTTTGAAACAGTACTTACCTATATCGGCTTTACGCTCAGCATTTTCACTACGCTTACTGTGATTGGGGTTTTCATTCTCAGAAGAAGAGCTAAAACAACTGACACAGAGTTACAAAACAAGCATTATACAACCTGGGGATACCCTGTCACTCCGATTATCTTTTTGCTGGTTGAATTCTGGATGATCACTTATGTAATTATTGACAGGCCCAAACAGTCTATTCTTGGTTTAGTGACAATACTAACGGGTTTAATCATTTATTATTTCTTAAAAAAAAAGGCAGTTAATCATTCGCATACCAAACAGACGACAGAAAATTAGTTCTTATGAGGAAGCATTTTTATTTATTGACCATTGCCCTGACCGGCCTTTTAATCAGCTGCTCAGAAAAGAAAAAAGAGGAGAAAAAAGCTCCTGAACAAAAAACCGATTCTATTAATGTTGCTACAAAGGAAAAAGATGTACTGGTACACCAGATCCCTCCTGTAGCACATCCGGTATATAATAACTATGCCCGACTACTGGCAGGATTACCGGTAAGCGATACCAGCCAGTATTATGCAATCAGCCAGACTGAACTTTGGAAAAAGTACGCCAAAGAACTTGACAGTGCATGGCAAATTGCTGACGACAAACGCCTTTCAAAAATGCGTGCATGGCAGAATACAGAACTGGCAGAAGCTAATAAAACTGTAAAAGATGTATTATACCCTCTTTCCGGACCTGATTTCCTGAATGTATTCACCTTTTTCCCGAACGGAAAATCTTATACGCTGATGGCTTTAGAACCGGTAGGAAACGTACCGTCTTTCACAACAATGACAGACAAGCAAAAGGGAACATATTTCCTTTCTGTTCAACAATCACTGGAAGACATCTTTGAAAAGAGTTATTTCATTACCCGTAAAATGTTACAGCACCTGCAGTCTGATAAGGCTAACGGCACTTTACCTTTAATGTGTCTTTTTATGGCTAAAACAGGTAATACAATTACCGATATTGAGCGTGCCTGGATTGACACAAGCGGTACTTTGCAAACAGCACCTTTAAAAAGCAGCAACAAACCTACTTATGCAGTAAGAGTAAGTTTTGTAACCAAAGCAGACCCAACAACTGTCAAAACTGTAACTTATATCAAAGCCGATCTGGAAGATGTAGCGTTCAACAGAAATAAAGGTCTTAGACGTTATCTGAACAATAATTACAACAACACAATTACCTATTTAAAATCTGCATCGTATATCCTTCATTATAAGGCATTTTCCGGAATCAGAAATATCCTGCTCGACAAAACAGATTTCCTTTTACAGGATGATACCGGTATTGCATACCATTTCTT
Source organism: uncultured Bifidobacteriaceae bacterium (assembly GCA_964572965.1). GTDB lineage: Bacteria > Bacteroidota > Bacteroidia > Cytophagales > UBA9547 > CAZNHL01. The sequence continues at coordinate 21,361 of CAZNHL010000049.1, read as the reverse complement.
CGATCCTAAAAAGTGGGACATTCAGCTTTATGGAAAGTACGCGAAACCTGTAGATGATTTTTCCGGTGTAGACCAAAAAGACCTGCAGGCTCGTTATGCATCTGATTCTACGGTAAAAGCATTGCCATTTTCGTTGGGTTACCACTGGGGAACTGCTTACCAGAATATGATGCGTGCAATAAAGAAGCAATAGTTTATTGACAGAGGGGTTGGGATACAAATCTCATATTTGAAATTTGAATGAAGGGATTATTAATTTATATATCATTGATTACGGCTTTGAGTGTACATGCCCAGCATGTACCCAAAGCCGTGGTTTTTTCAGGACATACTAACCATTTAATGGTTGATATGCTTCAGAAAGATTCATCAGCTATCATCAAAAAAATAATGATCAACCCTGCTAAATACAAGGTTCAGATCATTTTTACACGTATTATCAGAGATAAAAAGTATGGATACCCGACCATACAGAAATACTACTTCAGAGTTGATCCACAGGAGTACTTCTACCCTGCCAGTGTGATGAAACTGCCATTGGCCGTTTTAACACTTGAGAAATTCAAAAACATTGACACCAGTCTGGTGAATGTATTTGCTCCAATGAAAACCAATAGCGTGTTTGCACCTCCTGCCACATACAAAGGAGCAGACAGTACACTTCATTATCACTCTATGGCTTATCATATGAACAAAGCCCTTGTAGTGAGCGACAACCTTGCTCCCAATTATATGTATGAATTTTTAGGCGGTATGGAAAACATTAACGAACGGCTGAAAGAGGTTGGCTTTAAGAACCTGGTAATCAGAAACCGCTTTGCCAAAAATGACCCCATGACCAATCTTGTTACAGGCCCGGTTTCTATTCTTGACAACAAAGGTGGTGTACTTTGGAATCAGGAAAGCATTACTTCAACCAAAAACTTCCTGAACCCATTAGGTAAAAAAGCAGCAGCAGGAAAAGGCTATCTTCAAAATGGCCGGTTAATCCGCAAACCACGGGATTTCAGTAAAGATAATTATGCCTCACTGGAAGATCTTGACGAAATTATGACAGGGATTATGTTTCCTGAATTAAACAGAAAACTCTCTAAACTGAATCTGGATATTGAAGATTATGAATACCTGCAGTATTTAATGAACCTTCGTCCGAGAAAAAGTACTTATCCGGTATATCAGCCGGAAAATATATATTCAGATGCTTTCCGTAAATATATACTCGTCGGTACCTGTAACGACCGCATCGATGACCACATGGTGATCATCAATAAAGTCGGTATGGCTTATGGTTTCCTGACAGATGTTGCTTATATCAACGATCAGTTAAACAATATTGAGTTCATGGTTTCTGCTGTTATTTATGCCAATACTGACGAAATTCTTAATGACAATAATTATGACTATGACCGTATCGGCTATCCTTTTTTAGGC
>CAZNHL010000049.1:13026-19920 GCA_964572965.1 uncultured Bifidobacteriaceae bacterium | reverse complement strand
TGTTTTATAATTATGAGTATCTTCAAAAACCTTTGAAGTAAACGCATCAGCATTTTTAAAATGAGAGTAAATTATTACAGCGTACTGGCAATTGACAGAAAGGCTTCCAAAAAAGAAATCAAGGATGCCTATAAAAAACTGGCTATGCAATACCACCCGGACCGTAATAATGGAACCAAAGAGTCTGAGGAACAATTCAAACGAATTAATGAAGCATACACCGTACTTTCTGATCCGGCAAAGAAGTTAATTTATGACCAGCAGTTAGACTTTGCTTCTTATCAGCAATATACCCGCTACACTCCTGAAACTGCCAAATATACCAAGCACTATTCTCCAAAACACCAGTCAGCGGTCAACCTTGAGCAATTAAAAAACGACTATAATGAGCGAAATAAGGTAAACGGAGCAAAAAGCGGATGGTCTAATGTATTATTCATGGGAACAGTATTCCTCGTGTTTATCACAGCCACAATCCTCTATTTTAGCATGGCGAAACAGCTGAATGCTGTCAATTATTATGACAATGCTGTTTTGTTGCTGAAAGACAAAGATTATACAGCCTCATTAAAAGAGCTGGATAAAGCTTTAGAAAAAAACAAAAAGTTTTCCGAGGCATATTACCTGCGGGCAGAAATCAGATATATACTGAAACAAGACCTCAATTTAGCGGTTTCCGACTATACACAGGCTTTTACTTATAAACCTAAACTGATCAATGACTCTACCCTGCTTCACAGGGCATTGTGTTATTACAATCTGCAAGAATTTAACAATGCATTGGCAGATCTTGACAAAGCGCTTAAACTTAATCCTACTTATGACAGCTTAATCTATTACAGAGGAGCTACTTATGCACAGCTATTCAAGTACAAAGAAGCACTGGAAATCTTCAATAATCTGGCTGACTTTAGTCCTCAATTTGAAAAGACATACTCGGCAAGAGCGTTTTGTCTGAGCCATCTTGGGCGACACAAGGAGGTCCTTCCGGATTTAAACAGAGCAATTACAGCCGATTCTACAAATCATACGTATCTGCTTCTGCGGGGAAATACCTATTTCGAACTCAATCAAACACAAGAAGCTTGTAAAGACTGGTCAAAAGCACTTTTATATGGAGCTAAAGCTGCTGATCAGATGTTACAAAAACACTGTCTGACTGATTCACTTCCATTAACTCTACCAAACAAATGAAAAGCATCATTTTTAGCACTTTACTTTTAATGACAACACTAACCGGTTTTTCTCAAACCAAAACTATTGTATGCTTCGGTAACAGCCTCACCTATGGTTTCGGGATCAGCGAAACAGAAGCTTATCCTGCCTTAATAGCACAAAAGCTCCAAGAATTTGCTCCCGGTAAATACAGAGTTATCAATTCAGGCATCAATGGCGAAACTTCGGCCGGCGGATTAAAAAGACTACGTAAAACACTCGACACGCTTAAGGCGCTTGATATTTTCATTTTAGAACTAGGTACAAACGATGCCATTAGAGAGATACCTCTTAATCAGGTAAAAATCAATTTGTCCCAAATTATCCAAAAAGTAAAAACAGCTTTCCCTAAAGCTCAAATTATATTGGCAGCGGTAGAAATGCCTGCTTTTGTTGAAGCTTCTTATAGAACTCAATTCAAAGATTTATACAGCGAACTGACTACCCAAAACCAGGCTTCTCTTATTCCTTCTCTGCTAAAAGGTGTACTGGATGTACCAGAACTCACTCAGGAAGACAATCTGCACCCAAATGCAGCAGGAATGAAAGTAGTAGCAGAAAATGTGTGGGCAATACTCTCGCAAAGATTGAAAGATTGAAAGATTGAAAGATTGAAAGATTGAAAGATTGAAAGATTTATTATTTTTTTCACTAAATCTTATAATTTTTAAATATTAGAATATTAAATCTGAAAATATGGCACTAGACAAACATCAGATCGCAAAGCGTATCGCTAAAGAAGTACGCGATGGCTATTATGTTAATTTAGGTATCGGTATTCCTACACTTGTTGCCAACTATATTGCTTCCGATGTTAATGTAGTACTTCAGTCGGAAAATGGTCTGTTAGGCATAGGCCCTTTCCCTAAAGACGAGGAAGTTGATCCTGACCTGATCAACGCAGGTAAGCAAACAATCACCATGACTCAGGGTTCTTCCCTGTTCAGTTCGGCAGAAAGTTTTGCAATGATCAGAGGCGGGCATATTGACCTGACTATTCTGGGAGCGATGGAAGTATCAGAAAACGGAGACATAGCCAACTGGAAAATCCCCGGAAAAATGGTAAAAGGTATGGGCGGTGCCATGGACCTGGTAGCTTCTGCCAAAAATATTATTGTAGCAATGCAGCATTGCAGTAACGACGGCAAATCGAAGTTGCTTAAAAAATGTAGCTTACCACTCACAGGAACTAATTGTGTCAAGAAAATAGTTAGCGATCTTGGTGTGTTTGAAGTATTGCCAGAAGGTGGTTTTTTACTAACAGAGCGAGCTCCGGGAGTAAGTATTGAAGATATTCAAAAAGCCACTGAAGGGAAATTGCTGATAAAAGATACTGTAGAAGAAATGAAGTTTGACTAAATTTGTATAAAAGTATAATCTCGTTAAAATATGAATCTGAAAAGAAGCCTTCTAACCCTAGGTATTTTACTTACAACGCTCCCATTGTATGACTGTAAAAAAGATGGTGGTGGTATAAATATATTTTCCATTGCTGACGACAAGAAATTCGGCCAGCAAACAGTGGCAGAGATTGAAAGCGATCCTACCAATTACCCGATTGTCTCTGAATCTGCTTATCCGGCAGCATATGGACATATACAACGTATTACCGATAACATCATCAACGCTAAGGACGATAAAGGCAATTACCTTGTAAGCCATAGAGAAGATTTCGAATGGAAAGTAAAATTAATCAACCAGAATGTATTGAATGCATTTTGTACTCCTGGTGGTTATATTTATGTATATACAGGTTTGATTAACTACCTTGACACCGAAGATCAGCTTGCGGGTGTAATGGGCCATGAAATTGCTCATGCAGCTAACCGACACAGTACAGATCAACTAACCAGAGATCAAGGCATACAATTTATGTTTGATATTGTATTAGGTAAGCAAAGTGCATTAAATGGCATCGGGCAAAAACTTATCGGCTTACAGTACAGCAAAAAAGCGGAGTCTCAGGCTGACGAATATTCTGTTATCTACCTTGCAAAATCGCCATATCAATGCAACGGTGCCGGTGGTTTCTTTACAAAACTGATAGAAAGTGGCCAGGGAGGCTGCAATGCTCTTACAGGCTTCCTTAGCACACACCCGTGTCCAGACAACCGCGTTCAGGCTATTGACGCGAAAGCAACATCCATTTCTTGCAGCAAGACAACTTATACAGGTACAACTTATGCTTACTTTAAAAATAGTTTACCGGCATCATATCAATAAAACCAGTACCTGACAATATTAAAAAGAGAAACATCTTTATAGGGTGTTTCTCTTTTATTTTAAATACTTTTGTGAAAATATTACTGAATGAAAACTTCTGAAATCAATTTTACCGTTCAGCTGGACGGACAAAATATTCCTGATAAAATACGTTGGTCGGCTACAGACAAGCCAACTGAAGGCCACGATGAAGCAAAGGCTATCTCAATTGCTATCTGGGATAAAACAGCAAGTAGTATGCGTATTGACCTTTGGACAAAGGAAATGCCTGTAAATGAAATGAAACGTTTCTATATTGAATGCATTGCCGGCCTGGCAGACAGTCTTGTAAATGCTACTGGCGACGAAGAAATGGCTGCTGAAATGGAAGCAACCTGCAAAAGACTGGTTGACATTGTAAAACACCAGGAAAAAAATGCTAAGTAAGAAATCTTACTAAATACAAAGGAGAACCAGTGATGGTTCTCCTTTGTTAAGTTAATGTGGTCGAAAGCAGAAGGCAAATATGCTCTATTTCGGAATAACCTATCAATAAACTTATGTTTATGCCTCCAGCTACTTATCGTTATGCATTTTGATTTTCTGCAATAAATTCACTATCCTTTTTTGGGTTCTTACCTAACCTTACTTTTCGAATATCTTGTCAAGAATATCTTATTTGCATAGTGCAGAGAGTTATTTGATTAATTACTTCAAAATAGCTTAATTTCAGTCACAAGTAATGCTTTCTATTTCTATACCCAAACCAATAAGATTATTCAATTCTTCGGCAATCTCTTCAAGCTATTCACCATCGGTCAGCCTGTAAAATTACATATAGCCAATTTGGTTGTCAACAAGACATACTTTATTGGCAAAATAAGTTACAGTAATAAGTAAACTTACTTTCTCAATGCGACAAATTTCCCACACTAACACCTAATACAACTCCTTGTAAAAATTATCTTTGAAGTGTACCTATGAAATAACTTCTCCTTGAAAGCTGTTTAAAAGTGTGATAATAAATTACTCATTTCTTAAACATGCTCAAGTTGATTTTTGTATTATTCATATAATAAATAAGGGTGTATGAAACAACTTTCACACACCCTTATTAAATCCAACAAATATTAATTATTATAATAGTTTTATCAACTATTTTGACTCTTTATCCTAATTAAAAACAGATCAATTCTAGATCAAAATTCTAACAGGATCTTCCAACAAACCTTTAAATGTTTGTAAGAATGCAGCACCAGTTGCCCCATCAACTACTCGATGATCGCAAGCCAATGTTACTTTCATAATGTTACCAGGAACAATCTGACCGTTCTTAACAACAGGAACTGCCTTAATTCCTCCTACTGAAAGAATACAAGCTTCAGGAGAGTTAAGGATTGAAGTAAATTCATCAATACCGAACATACCCAGGTTAGAAATAGTAAATGTATTTCCTTCCCAATCTGCCGGTTGCAATTTTTTGCTCTTAGCTTTAACACCAAGGTCTTTTACTTCCGCAGAAATTTGCGACAGAGATTTGTTATCTGCGAAACGAATCACAGGAACCAGCAAACCATCTTCAACTGCAATAGCCACACCAATATGGATATGATGATTAACACGGATAGTATCTCCTCTCCACGACGCATTTACCATTGGGTGCTTGCGAAGCGCAGTAGAGACAGCTTTAATGACCATATCGTTGAATGAAATCTTCACAGGAGCAACCTCATTCATGCTGCCACGAGCTTCAATTGCCTTGTCCATGTCAATTTCCATCGTCAGATAGAAATGTGGTGCTGTAAACAAGCTGTCAGATAAACGACGGGCAATTGTTTTACGCATTTGGTTTACAGGAAGCTCATCGAAGCTTTCCTGCCCAACATTTCCGTAAGAAACAGCCGACTTGCCAGCTTCTGCTTTTGCAGGAGCAGCAGTAAACCCTTCAACATCTTTCTTAGTAATACGGCCATTTTCACCGCTGCCAGCTACTTTACCAATATCAATTCCTTTGTCTTTAGCCAAAGACTTTGCCAAAGGAGAAGCTTTAATTCTACCATCAGCAGAAGCTACCGAAGTAGTTGCTGCCGGTGCTGAAGTTTGAGTTGCAGCAGCAGGGGCAGAAGCTTGTTCTGTTGCAGCAGCTTTAGGAGCCGGGGCGCCAGCAGCCAACAATGGCTTGTAGTCAGTACCAGCCTCACCAATAATAGCAATTACTTCATCAATTTTTGCAGCTTTACCAGCTTCAACACCGATATAAAGTAAAGTACCGTTGTCATATGATTCAAGATCCATAGTAGCTTTGTCTGTTTCAACTTCAGCCAATACATCTCCCGATTTAACTTTATCACCTACTTTTTTATTCCAGGCTACAATCTGACCTTCAGTCATCGTATCGCTCATTTTAGGCATACGAATAACTGTTGCTTTAATATTAGAAGTATCAACCGCAGGAGCCGCAGCTACAGGTGCAGAAGCTGATTCAGCAGCCGGTTTAGCTTCAGCTTTAGAAGCCGAACCATTTGAACCTGCCAATAAAGCATTTACATCTTCGCCCTCTTTGCCAATAATAGCAATAACCCCATCAACCTGGGCTGTTTCTTTATCTTTAACTCCTATGTACAAAAGAGTTCCGTCCCAATAGCTTTCAAGATCCATGGTTGCTTTGTCGGTTTCAACTTCAGCCAACACATCACCAGACTTCACTTTGTCACCTACTTTTTTATGCCATGCAGCAATAACACCTTCAGTCATGGTGTCGCTCATTTTGGGCATTCTAATGATCTCAGCCATAAGATTTTATAGAAAAAAGAGTTTTAATTAATTCAGATATAAAAGTCGTATGACCTAAAAGGGTTTATACAGACCTGACAAAAATAGTCCTATATCGTGATTTTTCAAATGATTAATATGCGAAACAGTTAAAAAACTTTAATCTGTTTAATTTAAATAAGCAGAACAGAAATTAATAGTCCAGTTCAAGCCCTAGTCTTCTTTGTAAATCCTCAAGAATCGGATACTTTTCAGCAAGAAATCTGAATTTTTCGGTAGAGTTAAACAAAATAGGACGTGTATTGGCAGTAGTTGAAATATCAGCAGATACATCAATTGACCCATTATCCAGTCTGGAACGCAGAAAATCCAGCAATTCGTGGCGGAATGTTGTGAAATCTTCTAACAATAAAGCGTTTTCAACCAGAAGATGAATTTTCGTTCCTTCCAATTTATACTCACGATCTAAAATCGTAAACTCTGTCATTCTTCCGGCTTTCTTCTTCAACTCGGCCAGCTCCTGCCAGACTGCCAGTAATGCTTCGGGAGCAAATGCTTTCGAAGCATAGCTTCTTGCTACGGTTTCCGTCTCTTCTACCCCACTCGCAATGCTTTGTGCGCTTTTGCCGCTTTCTATCTCTTCTTTTATAGCATTGATAGATTTCAGTTTTACAACAGGTTGAGAAACGGCCTTTGGTGTCGAAA
>CAZNHL010000049.1:0-13016 GCA_964572965.1 uncultured Bifidobacteriaceae bacterium | reverse complement strand
GGTCCTGCTGCCGGCTCCGCGTTCTTCTGACCTGTAGCAACGGGTGCTACGCTATCAGCTTTTTTTTTTAAGTCAACACCCGAAAGCATTGACTGTGCCAGCTGAACAGCATTTTTAATATGAACGAGCTTCATCAAAGCCAACTCGACATGCAATCGCTGGTTCTTTGATACTTTATAGTTAATATCACACTGATTCGCAATATTGATTGCTGTCAGCAGAAACGAATCAGGAATAGCTTTAGCTTGTTCAAGGTACTTCTTCTGTACACTTTCAGATACTTCAAGCAGCTTTACGGTTGCCGGGTCTTTACAAACTAAAAGATTCCTGAAATGCTCCGTTAAACCAAGGATAAAGTTGTGACCGTCAAAACCATTTTTCAATATCTCATCAAAGAGCAACAAGGTTGTTGTCATCTCTTCATTGTAAATCGCGTCTGTAGCTTTGAAATAATAATCATAATCAAGAATATGCAGGTTAGCGATTGTTTGTGCATAACTTACTTCATTACCTGAAGAATAGGTAACAATCAAATCAAACATCGAAAGCGCATCACGCAAACCACCGTCTGCCTTTTGAGCAATCAGGTTTAAAGCCTCATCTTCAGCCTTGATACTTTCCTTCTTGGCAATATAAGACAGATGGTCAGCCATATCACGGGTACCAATACGATTGAAGTCGTAAATCTGGCAACGCGATAAAATGGTAGGAAGGATTTTATGTTTTTCTGTTGTAGCAAGAATAAACTTGGCATAAGCAGGTGGTTCTTCCAGTGTTTTCAGGAAAGCATTGAATGCCGCTGAAGACAACATGTGAACCTCATCTATAATATAGATTTTGTATTTACCTGACTGCGGAGGGAAACGTACCTGATCAACCAGGTTACGGATATCATCTACAGAGTTGTTTGAGGCTGCATCAAGTTCATGAATATTGAACGAACTTTGTGTATTGAATGACTTACAGGATTCACACTCGTTACAAGCTTCACCTTCTGCAGTCAGGTTGGTGCAGTTAATGGTCTTCGCAAGAATACGCGCACAGGTAGTTTTACCGACACCTCTCGGTCCGCAAAACAAGAAAGCCTGAGCCAAATGATTATTCTTGATCGCATTTTTGAGCGTGGTAGTAATGTGGGACTGTCCCACCACCATGTCAAAGGAAGCCGGTCTGTATTTACGGGCAGATACTACGAAATTTTCCATCAATGCAATTTAGGAAAGAATGGGACGCTTTGCCAGAATAATTTAGCAGATGCTATAAAAAAAGAAAGCCCGAACTATTGTCCGGGCTTTCTTTCATGTGATGTTAACTATCGCAGGAGGTTGATATATCCTTCTTTCTGGACTTCTTCTTCTCTCCACGTTTTTACTTTGATCTTATAAACATAAACATCATTGTTCTGATATTCTCCGTTGAATTTACCATCCCATCCGGCATCTATATCATCACTAGAGTACAACAATTGCCCCCAACGGTTAAATACGCTAAAATTCACCAATTCCTTTATACCCCAGCCTTTTACATAAACCTTATCATTATTACCATCGCCATTTGGAGTAAACACGGTAGGCATTTTCACAAATGTTTCTGGTCTGACAGTAATTTTATAATCGGCAGAAGCAGTAAAACAGTTACGAACATCCCTCACATCAAGTTTGTATGTGATGTCTTCCAAAGGCTGAGCTGATGGATAATAACAATTCAGGCAACTAAGTCCTTCTGTAGGTGTCCAATTAAACTTATAAACGTTTTGCGGAGCATATACAGGAAGAATAGCCTTATCTCCTATTACAATTGTAGTATCCCAGTCACTTACACGAAGTGGTTCTATAACAATACCAACTACTTGAGTTGTATCCATACAACTGTTAGTATCAGTAACCATTACATTGTATTCTGATGTATTCAGAATATTTGCTATAGGTGCTCTGCTTGTGTCACTGGATAAACCTGTTGCAGGAGTCCATAAATACTGGAAGCTACTATACGGATTAATCACCTTCATATGTAAAGGATTACCCTGACAAACAGTATCAGGAGCTACTTTAATAACCGGATTAGCATATACAATTACTTTCTTCACAATAGTATCAACACAATTGGCCTGATTATCAGCGACACTCATTTGTACATTGTAAATTCCAGGTTGATAAACCCTTTCTACATCCATATCTGTAGTAGATGTTGTACCGTCGCCAAAATCCCAGGCATAACTGCTATAGCCAGATGAAGTATTCGATAAATGATAAGCTCCCTGACTAAAACAAATACTTGTATCTCCGCCATTTTCTCTTGAAAAATCTGCAATAACCTGACGGATGTCTATATATTTATCAACTGCCCATGGACACATATCTTCATACCCTTTAAGCAACAAAGTAGCTTTAGTTTTACCACCTGCCGGATGGAAATTATACTGATGGTTCGCTGGTGCTATATTTTCATCAATAATACCATCACCATAAATCCAGGAGAAACTTGAAACTTTTGTAGTATCCCTTAATGTAAATGCAATACTTTCACCTTTACAGATAAGCGATTTATCTATATCAAAATTACCTTCAGGTCGCACAATATTATAGGTTACGGTGGCAGTGTCTTTGCATCCATAACTGGTACTCACAATGTGTGTTGTTGTAAATGATCCTTTAGGATAGAATAAAGCATACTTCATGCCGTCGAATGGAGGTATTCCATTTTGAAAATCCCACCAATTTTGAACTAAAGGAAAAGCGGTTTGAGTAGAATCTGTAAAAGTTATGTTCTTATCAGCACATAGATATTTTAGAGATTTATCTATATCAGTCTGAATATAAGCTTTCGGATAAGACTGTAAACTTGCATATGATGTTGTTGTACCGGCGCAGCCAGTTGACACTTCTTTATAATTAAGCGTAATAGGATAATCACCAACATTATTATAAACAATTTTATTTACCCTATCAGTACTTACCAGACCATCTCCGAAATCCCAATCATAACTAAGACTTGACCCGCCACTTGTATAATCAGAAGCTTCTATAGTTATAGAATCTCCATAACAATGATAAGGTTTAGAAACAGAGATACTAGTAGTAGGCTTATAATATGTCAATATCAACATTGAATCTTCAACACAACCAAGAATATCTGTTATTCTGAATCTGACAGGATAGCTGGCATTATCAGCCGGAGCTACTGTATACTTATGATCAGGGCTTTTAGCTGCTGAAAAAAGTGAATTATCACCAAAATCCCAACTCCATGAAACTACTGTTGTATCACTTATTGTATTGTCGGTAAATTGAACATCTGACGGAATACAGATATTAGATTTATCAGAGCGTATATCCATTTTCATGTCATACACTTTAAATTTAGCCATTGCAGTATCTTTACAGCCATTGATGTCTTTTACAATAAGCCTAACATCATTTTTACCTGAAGCTTTGAAATTAAAATCAGTTTTGGAAGATGCCGATGTATAAGGACGTTTATCTGATAAAGTAGGAAACTCCCAGGTATAACCTGAAAAACAACTTGCTTCAACATCAATTGAGGCACTGGCATCAAAAGAATGAGGTTTTGCAGAACAAACCAACCCATCCTTATCAATATCAAAAACTGCCTTAACTTGTCTTACATGAACAATAGCAGTATCCTTTGTTGGAGCGCAACCGGCACCCTGAGCTTCCAGAATAACACGGTAGTCACCTGTTGAAGCATAAGTATGCGCTTCTGCAGCATTTACAGAAGTTTGTCCGTCACCAAAGTTCCAATTAAGAGAGGTTGCATTCAGACTTTTACTTGTGTAGTTATATAGTAAAGGAGACTTACACTCTGCCTTATAATCAATTTTGGCAATGGCTCCATTCACTGTTATAAATGCTGGTTTAGTCAATGTTGTAAGACAACCATTGTAATCTACAGTAAGAGCAACATCCTGCGGTCCTGCAAGGTTATTGTATGACCAAGTCAATGATTTTTGGCCTGAACAATGAAAAGTTCTGTTTCCTTCAGTACTAAAATGATATGCGCCAATTAAAGCTGATGTCTCCGGAGAAATTTGTGTGGAAAACGTCAGCTTCTCTCCAGGACAGACACTATTTTTATCTGATATAAAGTTTATTTTTGAAGAAAGGTCCTCTCCTACTTCAATAACCGCTGCAAATGAGGTATCAGCACAACCTTTTAAGGTTGTCACTATTAACATTGCTTTATAAATACCTGGTGTAGTATAAGTATGACTTACCGGAGACTTGTCAGTTGCAACCACCGAAGGAGTACCATCTCCGAAAACCCATGTGCGTTGTACTATCGGATTACTCCTGCTACTAGAGCTCGAATCTGAAAACTGTACCTTCAAAGGAGTACATCCTCTATACTTATCCGCTTTAATCCATGCATTTGGAATTGATAATGTATCATAACCGATAAGAGCGTCAGCCTTACAACCAGTTAATAATGAAGTCACCCTTAGGGCTGTCATATAATATTCTTCTTTATTAATATCGAAGTAATTATCCTGAGAATAACCTTCTATTTTGGCTTTAAATATCTTAGTGGTATCAAATTGCCAATATGGACTATTCCCCCATGCATAAGTAACATTATTGGGCTGGTTGGTTACAGGTGTATAAGTGATAGTTGTTGGTCTACAAATAAATGGAATTCTCCCTAGTATAGAAGCCGTTACTTCATCAACATAAACTTTGCTGGTTGTAGTAGCAGAACACTGCCCATCATACGAAGTTACTTTCAATGATATCTGATGAATACCTGGTGTTGTAAATACAACAGTCACAGTATCCAGATTAGTCGACGAAGCAGATGCACCCGGCCCAAAATCCCATGTATATAAACCCGGTGACTTAGTTTTAAATCCTGTAGCAGTATTTATACAGACTGTATCTTTATTCTGTAATGTGATGGCCGCTTTCGGACTACCAGCACTAACACCCACCGAATAAGAAGAGCTACATCCTGCAATACCTGTATATGAAGTGGTCAACACAGGTGTAAATTGTCCTTTAATATATTGCTGGGACGGCGGGTTAGTACTTGTATAAGTTTTACCATTGGCCATATTCCATGAGTAGGTAAGCGGCTTTGCTCCTGTAGACTGGTTTATAAAACTTACATTAATCGTATCTTTACATGTTGTAGCCGGCGCAGGTGTTGTCGCAAACAGTGCAGTAGGAGGATTTAATACTTCTACTACATCACCAAATATTTTTGTCAGGTTACAGGACGAGTATTGTGTTTCAATACTAAAAGACACACTATATTTCCCTACATTCGGATAAGTATGGGATGTATTAGGTATCAAACCAGAAGAACTTGATCCGTCGCCCCAAACCCACACGTAGTTATTTACCTGAATAGCAGGATTAAGTTTTGTAATATTTTTAAACTGGGCATTTAACGGAGCACAGCCGGCGGGAACTTCAATAGCCAATTCAGGAGCATCATATACTTTGATTTCTACCGTACCTATAATTGGTCCGGCAGGACTCGCCTGCAAAGTGACAGCATAAGTACCTCCTTTGGTAAAAATATTTGACGGCTTTTCTAGATTAGAGGTTGCCCCGTCTTTAAAATTCCAATAATATGTACTATTCCCGGCTGGAGCTGTAAAATTAACCTTTAATGGTAAACACCCTTCTACTACATCAGCTGTTTGGGCAAAACTACTCATTGCTGCTACTATATAAGTAGCAGCAAAAAATAAAAATTTAATTGTCTTTCTCATTTTCCAAAATAACAGATACCTTGCGCATCCATTAAGCAATTTCAATCGTCGTGCGACAAAACTAAGAAAAAAAACTCAGTAGTCGCTGAAGCTCATGGATAATTTAAATAAAAAATACTAGTGAAGAATTTAACTTTTCTTAGCGTACGGCTATTGATATTAATCAGCCTGCTGCTAACAAATCTATCTCCAGTTCACAGCACAGGAGGAGAAATAACTCCTATACCGAAAGTCAATAAAGAATTTCTTATTGTTGCCCACATTGTCACTAATGAAGACAGTGTAGCCGGAATTACAGAAGCTCACATTTTAAGTGAGTTAAAAGTTGTAAATACTTACTTTGCTCCTATAGGAGTGTCTTTTACTATTTGTGAGTTCAAATATTTTTACAACTATAATTACAACAGCGTAAACGACAGAACTCAGAAAGAGCTATATACACAAGCCCGTCTTGATAATCGCATCAATATGTTCTTTGTAGAAGGACATACAGAGCCCGGAATTGCTATATGTGGCAATGCTACTCTTGGAGGCATCAATATGCCTACAACAGGCGGTATACTTATATTAAAAGGAGATTGTGCTACTTCCAGCACAATTGCACATGAATTAGGGCACTATTTCAGCCTTGATCATACTTTTTCGCCTACAGACGGTCTCGAATTAGTAAACGGCAGCAATTGTGCTACTGCCGGGGATGGTGTATGTGATACGCCGGCAGATCCTTACGATGAATCAAAAAGTCTATCTGAATATGTAAATGACGCTTGTGAGTTTATTTACAATGGAAAAGATACTAATGGAGATTTCTATAACCCTGATGTGGCTAACGTAATGGGTTATTATAAAAAATGCCGCTGCCCGAAATTCACTCATGGCCAGTACGTTAAAATGGCCAATTATTATCTTAGCCACCCAGTAATGTGGTAATATCGAAAGAATTTTATCAATGAAATCTATTTATATATACTTTTTAACACTTGTACTTGTTTCTTCATCAGTCTATGGACAGGATGTTCATTTAACACAGTACTATACGTCTAATTTATCATTAAATCCTGCCTATACAGGTCAGTATGATGGTGATATACGAGCTACTTTTAACTCCAGAAGTCAATGGGCTCAGGTTGCAGAACCTATTAAGACCAATATGATTTCTCTGGAAAAGAAGTTCCTGCGTTTTCCGGATGAATTTGCTGTAGGAGCAATTTTCATGAATGATCAGGTTAGTTCTGCGTTTTTAAATACGAATAAGGCATACCTTTCTGTAAGCTACCAAAAGGATATCAATAAACACTTCTTCCGTTTAGGAGTTCAGGGCGGTATGGTTTTCCGCCGTGTTGATTTAAGTAACCAAACGCTTCCGGAACAATGGAATTATTCAACAGGTAGCTTTGACCAGTCTTTTGCAAGTGGGGAAAGCGGTTTGCAAAACTCATGGAGCTATCCTTCTTTTAATGCAGGTGCCAGCTGGAGACATATGTTTGGAAAAACAATGGTCTCGGCAGGATATGGCCTTTTCAACATTAATAAAGCGCAGGACAAATTCATCTCGGCAGGACAGGCTACACCTTTCCGCCATGTGTTCAATGCATCTGCCGCTTATTACTTTTCACCGAAACTATGGCTTACTCCACAGATTCTTTATATGAATATGGCACAGGCTACCAATCTTATTATTGGTGCCAATGTCAATAAAAAACTAAAAGAGAACGTAGGTGTTTTAGTGGGTGCAGGTTACAGAGGAAGTGCAGCAAATAGTGATGCAGCTATTGCTACAGCAGGATTTAGCTATAACAGATTAATATTCGGTTTTAGCTGGGATTTCAACGTGTCAACCCTAAGCAAGAATTCCAGGAGCAAATCAGCTTGGGAAATCTCTCTTTCTTATACTACTCCTAGCAGAATCCCTGGCAAGATTACCGTGCCTTGTGACCGCTATTAATCTCTATTAATTAAAGGAAAGCATGAATATTTTAACAAAAGTAGTTTCAGGAATTCAGTCCCTGACTCTATTGATAGCATTATTTTTAATTACCATACCAACACTGACCTCTTTTGCCCAGGCAGAGGCAGATATTGACAGAAACATCAGCTCTCCTAAAATGAAAGCCCGTGCCAAGCATGCACTGCAAACAGGAGACGTTTACACAGCACTCTTCTATTATGAAGAAGTAATAAAAAGGGATTCGTCAGACATTGATGACCGTTTCCAACTTGCTGAACTATATCGTCTTTCAAGAAACTACGTGAAAGCTGAAAAGGAGTATAGTTATGTAGCTGATAAAGACAATTCAGAATACCCTTTGGCGCTATATTTCAAAGCTCAAATGCAAAAGATGCAGGGCAAATACCTTGATGCCAAGAAAAATTACAATGAATTCAAAAAAGAATCAGGCGGTATAGGTGACAAAAACTTCAAGTTCATACTGGCAAAAGAAATAGCCGGCTGTGACAGTGGTATTGTTTTTAAAGATTTTCCTGAAAATACTACCATAGAAAATGCAGGGGCACAGATCAATCAACCCCATACTGAATTCTCCCCTTTCCTATTGAATGACAGCACGTTACTATTCGGAACTTTACGAATGGAAACATTGCAATACTTCAATAATAAAGAAGAGTACAAAGAGAAAAAGCCTGTTCGCCAAATTCATAAAGCAGAAAGAAACGGAACAACCTGGGAAGACAAAGGTCCTTTTGAAGTAATTAATGACCCACATATGGATATGGGGAACTTTGCCTACTCTCCTTATTCCGAAAGGTTTTATTTCACTAAATGTTCGGCAAACAACAAAGGACATGTGACCTGTAAACTGTATGTTACAGAAAAAGTAAAAGATAAGTGGAGCACACCTGCATTATTACCGGATCCTATCAATCTGGATGGTTTCACATCGACACAACCAACAATTGTAGTTGATACATTAATACCTGTTACACCTGTTAAAACTACAAGTGATAGTGCTAAGGCAACAAACAAGCACCAGCCAAAACCTAAGGCTAAAGCTATTAAAGGACAGGGAATACCGGCCAATAACAGAACAGAATATTTATACTTCGTTTCAGACCGACCGGGCGGAAAAGGCGGACTTGACATATGGTATACCTCCTATAACAGCGCTAAAAAAGTATGGCAAAAACCGGCCAATTTCGGCTGGGTTAACACCTCAGAAACTGAATGTACACCGTTTTTCCATATACCTACTCAAACGTTTTACTTCAGCTCAAACGGACAGGCAACAGCCGGGGGGTTGGATATCTTTAAAATGCAGGAAGAAGGTGCAAGATTCAGCAAACCGAAAAACTTATCATTCCCAATCAATTCACCTCAGGATGAATTGGGTTACAATTTAAGTAGCAATGGTAAAACAGGTTTTTTTGTCTCTAACCGTCCCGGTGGTACTCCTTACTTCCATGAAACTTGTTGTGATGATATTTTCGCATTTGAAGTATTACCACCAAAGCCGTTCAACTGTACGCTTGATTTAGCAGTAATAGCGCCTGACTCTGTTCCGTGTGCAGGAAAATTACTTCAAATACAGGCATACGACTTGAAAACAAACGAAAAGAAATCTGACACTATCAGACTTACTGACTGTAAAGTAAGATACCCTCTTGACAAGAACCATCGTTATGAGTTTTCTATTGATCTTCCAGGATTCGAAAAAGACACATTGGTTGTTGCAACCAGAGACATGGCATCTGCTGATGTAATTGACAAAGATCTGGTATTGAAACCTAAAACAAAGATCAATGACAAGATATATGCTATTGTCAATGAGAACCCGACAGAAGGTAGCCCATTCGTTTTGAAAGATATTCAATACGAGTCAAACCAGACTACATTAAATGAGGATGCCATAGCAGTGTTGGACTCTATACTGATTCCTTTTTTAAAAGCACACCCTAAGGACAAAATCCTTATTACTTCCCATACAGATGACAGAGGGTCTCATAAATATAATATGACCTTATCTCAAAAAAGAGCTGAAAATGTATTAAAACATTTAATTGCAAAAGGCATTGAGCCACAAAGACTACAAGCAAAAGGGATGGGTGAAACTAAGCCAATTGCACCAAACAGGACTCCTGATGGCAATGACAACCTGATTGGTCAAAGTATAAACAGACGTACCGAGTTCCTTCTGATAAAACCTCAACAAGGGAAAAAACAATAAAAGGAAAGAGCTGATATGAATATCAGCTCTTTCCTTTTATACGCTTCGGACATTAACATTTGTAATCCTGAAGTTTTCACATCATAAAAATTAAAAAATACTGCTCAGGAAAATAGAAAACATAATTTCCCACTTAAAAAATCAATTCAGTATCAATTAAAAATAAATTATTGGGTATTCGTTTCATCGTACCTTATTCGTTTTAACCAGGGATTCTGATCTCACTGATGGCATAGATTTTATTGATTGTTAAATTTTCAGGGTTTGTAGCACCGGAGTTTTCAATCCTAATCTGCGAAATTCTGCGTTATCTGCGGGAGAAAACATAAGAAGGTTCGTAGAAGCGAGTCATTAATAAATTTATGTTTTAAAGGTATTCTGATATTCAGATTCATCAAAACCCAAAACAAAAACACCTTCATTTTCAATTACAGGACGTTTTATGATACTTGTATTTTTCTGCATTAAAGAATAGGCTCCCTGTAACTGTTCTGCCGATTTTTTTTCATCTTCACTGAGCCCGCGCCAAGTTGTACCTTTTCGATTCAACAATTTATCAATACCTGCCTTAGCCTGCCATTCTTCTAATTTGGATAAAGCAACGCCCTCCTTTTTGAAGTCATGAAAAGTATACACGATATTATTTTGATTTAACCATTTGAGCGCCTTCTTCACTGTATCACAGTTTTTTATTCCGTATACTTCCATTAAACTATGTATATTTTTTTCGATTTAAGATGTGCAAAATAGTACAAACAAAATTCAAAGACATGCTTCAGGAACAAAAATATGTCTTGGAAAATAAAATTTAAATTCCCTAACCTTCAGGGCTATTAGCTGTATGTTAAGCGGCGCATGTAGTACTGTTTTAACAACAACAGATGCTATCTCTCATGTATTTAATAACTGTCCGTCTGATGTTATAATTGAAGCAGGTGTTTATACTTATGCTGTACCAACTACAACAGATAACTGTACAAATACACCAACAGTTACTCTTACTGCTGGTCTTGGAAGCGGTGCGACTTTCCCTATTGGAACAACTACTGAGACTTATACAGCGACTGATGAAGCGGGCAACACTGTGCCAAAGGAGTTTACTTCCTTTCCATAGGCAATGGAAAAGGTAAAAAAGTTATTGAGTAATAACCAAAACTATTTATAAAATAAAGGTTTCTGCACAAATGCAGAAACCTTTATTTTACAAGTTCTCTGAGCTCAGTCAATATCATAGCAGTTGCTCCCCACACAAAACGCCCGTCATACACATAGCCAGGAGCTTTCATTTGCCAGTTTATGGAACTTACTACTTTTCTTTCTTCAATTGCATACGGTTCTGATAATACACGAAGAGGAAACTCTATTAAAGCAGCTACCTCATAAGGGCTTGGAACAAAAGTTGGTTTATCCTTACAATAACCAATCACAACATTCACTAAAAAACCACTGGGCGGAATAAAGACTGGACTCAGCAAGCCAAGTACTTCTATTTTCTCTCTTTCTATACCAATTTCTTCAAAAGTTTCTCGTAATGCGGTCTCAATTACATCAGTATCTTCGGGATCCTTTTTACCTCCCGGCAATGCAATCTGCCCACTATGTGTTCCATCATATTCCGGTCGCTGAATAAGCGGAAAATATACCTCTCCTTCTTTTTCATAAAGCATAACCATTACACTACTCTGCCTTACAGTATTCAAATCATAACTGATATGCCTTTTTTCATATTCCTGATACCTTTCTTTAGACAACAAAGACAATTGAACACTCAAGCCTGGTAAAGGATTTAACAGGCTCTTTTTTATGTCATCAATCAGTTTCAAAAACGTCATCGAAATCAAGCTTTAGGTATCGCAATTTAATGAAATCAAGAAGATGAATACTAAATTTTGCAAATGCCTGCTATATACTTATTTTAGTATTTCTCATTACAGTTATGACTCCGAAAGAAAAAAACAGTTTACCAATTGAAGTAAGTATAATGGCTGTCTTAGTCAGTATCATATGCCTGTTTTTTATTCTGATTACCTGGGAGGCGCTTTTTATACCTCTTACTTATGCTTTTGTTCTTTCTCTTTTTGTACTTCCAATTTGTAAAACACTTGAAAAAAGAACACCTCGCTGGCTGGCTATTTTACTTACCTTATTTTCAATGTCATTTCTCATGTTTGGCATTATTTACCTGGTGGCCAGTAACCTTGCAGACTTTTCAAATGACCTCCCTAAAATTGAAGAACGATTAATTATTATTATTGCCCAATTACAGACTGTTCTTGAAAAATACCTCCATATAAAATCAGGCAAAGCAATAACTTTCATTACTGACAATACAAGTTCTATAATGGAACAAGGGAGCATGATATTAAACAGCCTTATTACTTCAACAACATCCTTGATTACCAACCTTGTGCTTATACCTCTTTATATGTTTTTTATGCTCTATTACAGGAACATGGCTAAAAACTTCATATATATGATTATTGCTGACCAACATATACAACGTTATTTGATTATTGAGAAAAGGATTCAAAGAGTGACTTATAAATATTTTACAGGTTTAGCAACTGTTACACTTATTATAGCCATTCTTAATGTAACAGGTTTAATGCTGATTGGTATAGACCATGCTCTATTCTTTGGAACATTTTGTGCCATGCTTACAGTGATACCATATATTGGCATCATCATAGGCTCAATGGTACCTGCCATATATGCTCTGGCAATGACAGATAGCATTTTCTATCCTATTGCAATATTGGCATGGTTTAAAATTGTTCAGTTGTTAGAAGGTAATTTTATAACACCCAATATTACAGGATCATCCGTTAGTCTCAATCCATTAGTATCAATGCTGGTCTTACTTATCGGAGGTTATACATGGGGAATTTCAGGCATGATTCTGTCTATTCCTATTACTGCTATGTTAAAAGTAATACTCGACAATGTGCCTAATTTAGTGCCTCTGGGATATATTCTCGGCCCTCCTAATAATGCTGTACAAATATCCCTGATCAGAAGATTGAGAAATATTCTATCAATAAAAAAATAATTGAGTATCCGTTTCGGCACACCTTACCTGATCCGCTTAACCGGGATTCTGA
>CAZNHL010000048.1:0-37548 GCA_964572965.1 uncultured Bifidobacteriaceae bacterium | reverse complement strand
CAAAGGGAAAAGTATATCTTAGGAATTCACTAACGAAAAAAGAAAGCCCTTTTGACATTACAAGTGATATGGATATAAAACCAACTATATATCTCGAAGGTAGAGTCAATGTTGATGATGATGGGATGCCTGATTTTGACGAACTAAAAGAATACTGTTCCGAACTTTTAGAATCAATTAAACCAGAACTATATCCAGTTTACTCAATCAATGGGCATTAAATATTACTTATCGATTCTAATAAAGGACGGGCATTTATGGCAAAGAAAAGGTTTAAATGGCTATGAGAAAAAGTTTTGCTTATTCTTTAGCCCTATTCAACTAGTCATTCTTGTTCTCTCACTCTTATGTTCAATCTTAATGTATGATGGATTCGATAAAGACTTCGTTAGCTATACTGTTACTTCGTTATCAATATTTGTTGGCTTATTCTTTTCGATAATAATTTCTGTATTTGACAAGTTTTCGGAAAATACACCAGATTCCAAAACTCATACAGAAAGAGAAAGAATTATTTCTATACAAAGGAAGTTATTCGCCAAACAGTTTACAGCATTGATTAGTTATGCTATTTTATTATCACTAATATGTATTGTTTTTCTTAGTATTTCTTTTTTTACTAAGTATTTTAATTACGATGTAAAAGAATATTACAACTTGATAATTATTGAAAATATTAGAAATACCGAGATTATAAAATTATTATTCAGGCTATTGATGACTATTATTTATAGGTCTATAGTTATTTACTTTCTTTTAGATTTTTTGCTTATAGTTACTTATGGTTTATCGAGTATTTATTCTTTTATAAAGCTTGAGTATGATAAATAAATTACATTAATAAATAAGTCTATTTTTTAATATTTAAAACAACAGCGAAATGGAAGTAACAAAAAAACTATTAATTCAACCAGAGACAGTAGAAACAATTTATGACTATTATAGAAGTGATAAACTTCTGGTGAATCGTAGATACCAAAGAAAACTAGTTTGGACATTAGAAGAAAAAGAAGGGTTCATTGATTCAATAGCACTTAATTATCCCGTTCCTTTATTTCTTGTTGCAGAAATCAAATTTAGAGAGAAGTCTCGCTATGAAATAATAGATGGAATGCAGCGACTTGATGCTATAGTTTCATTTATTAATGGCGAATTTGCACTAAATGGAAAATATTTCGATTTAGAAACAATAGCAAATACTAAATATTTACTTGATAAAAATATATTACAGCAGCAGTTGCCAAAACTAGAAAGAGAAATTTGTAAAAACATTGCAAGTTATCAATTGCCTTTGTCAGTATCCACATTTAATGATGAAAGCATAATAGATATTATTTTCAAAAGGATAAACTCTAACGGTAAGCATTTGTCTCAGCAAGAACTAAGACAGGCGGGATCAGAAACGAAATTTGCTCTTATAGTCCGTAAGTTAGCTGAAAGTATTAGAGGAGATGTATCCTTAGGAGATAGACTACTATTAAGTAGTATGAAAAAGATATCTATAAATAACAAAGATTTATCCTATGGAATAAATATGGGTGGAATATTTTGGAAAAAGCATAATATAGTCACTAGTGAAAACATAAGACAATCTAGAGATGAGGAATTGATCGCTCATATATTAGGGTCTATTTTAATAGACCCTAGACCAAGTGCAACGTCTAAAAATTTAGATGGATTTTATGGGTTGAGCGGTAAAGAAAACCAAATTGAGAAGCAGATTAAAAAATTTGGAGAATCTTATTGTATTGATGTATTTGAAGCAGTGTTTACCGAAATTCGAAGAACATTTGATTCTTCAGGAGTTTCTTTTCATAAAGCCTTATTTAAGAAAGAAACTAGTTATTTGAATAGATCTTTCCATGTAATCTTTCTTGCATTTTATGATTTATTAGTCAAAGAGGAATTAAAAATCACAAGTTACACTAAATTAATTGAGAAGCTTGATGGTGTAGGTGATCAATTATTGACTCCAAATATTGAACAATTGAACTTGTCAAAACCTAGAGAAATTGCAGTCAGCGCTATAAAAGGCATAATAAGGGAATTTGCAACAAAACGTGGACAAAATGACCCTGCTTTAAATAATGGAGTTATTAAGCTTGAAAGCATTTTAAGTAGTTCCAACACCGAAAACACTAATTATGACTTTAAAATAGGGTTTCATCGATTAGAGGATAAAAGTGAATTTGATAAAACCGCTTTAGAAAAAATTCTTAAAACCTTATCAGCAATTGCCAACTTGGGCAAAGGTAGCGTCGGCTATGTAATTATTGGAGTAGCTGATAAAAAAAATGATAGTGATCAGCATGAAACTATTCATTCCACACAATCTAGAAGATTTAAGGATTTCTATATAACAGGAGTTAATAAAGAAGTTGAAAAATATAAATCTGATGAAAAATATAAAAACCTTATTGAGAATTCTATAAGAAATTCAGATATATCACCTTCTATATATAAGGATCAATTGCTTAGAAATATTGATTACTTTAATTATTATGATAAATCTATTCTGGTTTTAAAAGTACAAGCAGAAAAAGAACCTTGTAAGTTTGGACAAAAGTATTATGAACGTTTAGGAACACAAACTAGCGAAATTCCAGAAGACAAGGTTTTTCATTTATGGAGCAGATTCTTAAACTAAACCTTCATTACATAAGCTATTTTATCTGAATCTGTAAACCGGAGAACCATCAAACCTGGCCCCATGAGTAGGATTCATTTTCAGCAGAGACTAAAGGGGCACAGGCCACTCATAAAAAAGATAACAAACAAAAATCCCCGGCAAGTATGAAACTTGTCGGGGATTTTACTTTATAGAATTTTCATTGTCTTCGACTTCGCTCAGACAACGAAAGTCTGGAGCATTTCGACTTCGCTCAATGTAAAATTAAATATGTATCGCTCTGTTGTCTGTAGCAGCAAGGCAAGCTTCTTTCAACGCTTCTGTGAAGGTTGGGTGTGCGTGTGACATGCGTGAGATGTCTTCGGCAGATGCTCTGTATTCCATGGCAACTACTGCTTCGGCAATCATGTCGGCTGCGCGTGGGCCTATCATGTGTACACCAAGGATTTCGTCGGTGTTTTTGTCGGCCAATACTTTTACGAATCCGTCAAGGTCCATAGAAGCTCTTGCACGTCCCGATGCTTTGAATGGGAAGTTACCTACTTTATAAGCACGTCCTGCCTCTTTCAATTGCTCTTCTGTCTGGCCTACGCCTGCAACTTCCGGCCATGTGTAAACTACGCCCGGGATAAGGTTGTAGTTGATATGTGGCTTCTGGCCTGCAATAGACTCAACTACGAATGTTCCTTCTTCTTCGGCTTTGTGTGCCAACATTGCGCCGTCAATCACGTCACCGATAGCATAGATGCCCGGTACGTTTGTCTGAAGGTGCTTGTCAACCTGAATTTTGCCTCTCTTGTCTGGTGTGATGCCTACGTTTTCAAGGCCAAGACCTTGTGTATAAGCAGCACGTCCTACAGCTACCAATACGTAGTCGCCTTTGAACTCAACTGTTTTGCCGTCTGTAGTTTCGGCAGTTACTGTTACTTCTTTTCCTTTAGAAGTTGCGCCTGTTACTTTGTGTTTGAAGAAGAACTCGAAGCCAATTTTACCAAGTGACTTTTGTAGTTCTTTACCCAAAGCACGGTCCATTGTCGGGATCAATGAATCTGTAAATTCTACTACAGATACTTTTGCGCCCAGACGTGCATATACTGAACCAAGCTCAAGTCCGATTACACCACCACCGATAACGATCAGGTGTTTTGGAACTTCAGTAAGGTTCAATGCTTCTGTTGAAGTGATGATTCTCTTTTTGTCGATCGGCAGGAATGGCAAAGACGTTGGCTTTGATCCTGTTGCGATGATAGAGTTTTTAGTAGTGATTTCGGTTACTTTGCCGTCAGCAGCAGTAATCAAAACGGTGTTTTTGTCTTTGTAAGAACCAACGCCTTTGAAGGTGTCTACTTTGTTCTTTTTCATTAGGTAGACGATACCGTCGCAAGTTTGTTTTACAACTTCGCTCTTGCGTTTGATCATCTGCTCCAGGTTCACTTTCAGGTTGCTCAGTTCGATACCGTGCGTTTTGAACGTGTGAGCGGCATTGTGGTAATGCTCTGATGAATCTAACAATGCTTTTGAAGGAATACAGCCTACGTTCAGGCAGGTTCCGCCGAAAGTATCGTATTTCTCAATAAGGGCTGTTTTCAAACCCAACTGGGCACTTCTGATAGCAGCTACGTAGCCGCCAGGTCCCGATCCGATTATTGTTACGTCGTATTGCATTTTAGTAGTGAGTAGTGGGTAGTGGGTAGTGAGTATTTCACCAGACCATACCGTACTTCTTGTTTAAGTTTTTAGTATGATTCTTGTCAGATGAACCGACATTAAATTGCTACTTACTTTTCAGAACGTTTTGCATCTTAAATATCATCTTCTGGATTTCATTGAGTTTCGATGTGAAAGCGTCTAATGATTCGTTGGAAATGAAGTTTAGTCTGTTTGCTATTATCAGTTGTGTTTCCAGTTCATAAGCAGAGCCGTTGGCAATACCTAAAAACTGAACAAATTCACCGTTGGAATTTCGTCCTGCACCTTCGGCAATGTTTGAAGGCACCGAAACAGCACACCTGTTTATTTGTGCAATAAGTCCATAAAGTTCTCTCTGCGGGAATGTGCCTGTGACAGCATATACTTCAGTAGTTAACTCTATGGACTTTTGCCATACTTGTAAATCTTTATACTTATGCATAGCGGGTAAAAATGAATTGAAAAAGTAAAAATCTAATATCTGAATTTCTGTGAATATTGATAGCATTTTCTCACTACCCAATTCTCATTACTCACTACTGACTCTCACTACTCAATTCTCACTACCCACTACTAATTATACTCCTAACATCAATCTAGCCGGATCTTCAAGCAATTGTTTTACTCTTACAAGGAAACCAACTGACTCGCGACCGTCGATGATTCTGTGGTCATAAGATAATGCAAGGTACATCATTGGAAGGATTACCACCTGGCCGTTTACTGCCATTGGTCTTTCAACGATATTGTGCATACCTAAGATGGCAGACTGTGGAGCGTTGATGATCGGTGTTGACATCATTGATCCGAAGATACCACCATTTGTGATAGTGAATGTACCGCCAGTCATTTCGTCGATAGTCAACTTGTTATCTCTTGCTCTTGTAGCCAAACGAACGATTTCTTTTTCAATACCGTCGAATGACATTTGCTCTGCATTACGGATTACCGGAACTACCAATCCTCTTGGAGCAGAAACAGCTACTGAGATATCAGCATAGTTATGGTAGATGATGTTTTCACCGTCGATGTATGCATTCACTGCAGGGAATTCCAACAATGCCTGGCAAACAGCCTTTGTGAAGAATGACATGAAACCAAGGTTTACGCCATGCTTCTCTTTGAAACCATCTTTATATTTAGAACGCAGATCCATGATCGGCTTCATGTTTACCTCGTTGAAGGTAGTCAACATAGCCGTTTCATTTTTCACTGCTACCAGACGCTTAGCGATTGTCTTACGAAGAGAAGTCATTTTCTCTGTTCTGTCTTCGCGTGCACCACTGTAGCTTGGCGCAGCAGGAGCAGATGCAGCAGCTGGTTTAGCAGCGGCAGCAGGAGCACCAGCCTTAGCGTTTTGTGCATCTTCTTTAGTGATACGTCCGCCAACACCAGAACCGGCAACAGCCTCTGGGCTGATACCTTTTTCAGCTAATATTTTACCGGCAGCAGGAGATGCATGACCGGTAGCGTAGTCAGCGGCGCCGCCACCATTAGATGCAGCAGCAGGAGCAGCGGTAGCTGAGCCTGTCGAAGCTCCAGCAGCAACGCCATCCATTACTTCAATTTTGCAGATCAAAGCACCAATAGCAATTGTATCACCAGCTTGCGCTACGATTGTCAGTTTACCTGATGCTTCAGCAGTTAATTCAAATGTAGCTTTGTCAGACTCAAGCTCGCAAAGAACGTCGTTCAACGCTACGATGTCGCCGTCTTTTTTAGACCATCCTGAAATTGTTACTTCAGTGATTGACTCTCCTACTGTAGGAACTTTCATTTCCAATACTTTGCCTGTTGCTGACGGAGCAGCTTTAGCAGTCGGAGCAGCGTCAGCAGCAGCTTTTGGAGCTTCAGCCTTAGGAGCAGCACCAGCGCTGGCGGTAGCTGAGCCTGTCGAAGCTTCAATTTTGCAGATTACTGTGCCGATTGCGATTGTCTCGCCTTCAGCTACTACAATTTTCAAAGTACCGGCAGCTTCAGCATTCAGTTCAAATGTAGCTTTGTCAGATTCAAGCTCGCAGATAAGGTCGTTTACTGCAACCTGATCTCCGTCTTTTTTATGCCATTTAGCGATGGTCACTTCGGTGATCGATTCGCCTACGGTAGGTATTTTTACTTCCAAACTCATGTCTTTACAATTATAAATGATGAATTATAAATTATAAACTGTTGAATGATGAATCACATTTATAATTCATCATTCACAATTTATAATTATTTAAATGCTCTTGTAATTAAATCAGCCTGCTCAATAGCGTGTACTTTAGCATAACCAGTTGCAGTAGATGCAGATGGTTTACGAGCTACCACGTCGATAGCTGCTTTTCTGTAGACACGTAACACGAATGTCCATGCACCCATGTTTTCTGGCTCTTCCTGTACCCAAACCACTTTAGCACCTTTGTATTTCGCAACAATGGCGTCGATTTGTTTTTCAGGGAAAGGAGCGATCTGCTCAACACGAACGATAGCTACATCTTTACGCTGATTTTTTTGTTGTTCAGCTAACAGGTCGAAGTAAACTTTACCTGTACATAGCAACACTTTCTTTACGTCTTTTGCATTAGCATATGTATCGTCCAATACTTCGCGGAAACCACCTTTAGTAAATTCTTCGATTGGAGAAATTACCAATGGATTACGAAGTAATGATTTCGGCGACATTACCACCAATGGTTTACGGAATTGCCAAGCTACCTGACGACGCAATAAGTGGAAGTAGTTAGAAGGTGAAGTAATGTTAGCCACTACAATGTTATCTTCAGCAGCCAGTTGAAGGAAACGCTCAGGACGGGCATTTGAGTGCTCAGGTCCCTGGCCTTCATAACCGTGTGGCAATAACATTACCAGACCGCTCATTGTTTGCCATTTTGTTTCGCAACTGGTGATAAACTGGTCAATCATTGTCTGTGCGCCGTTGGCGAAATCACCGAACTGTGCCTCCCAGATTATCAGCCCGTCCGGACTACCCAATGAATATCCGAATTCAAAGCCTAACACTCCATACTCGGAAAGCAGAGAGTTGAAGATTCTGAACTTCTGTTGTTTTTTGTCAATAAAGTCTAAACTTGAATAAGTCTCGTTAGTTTCAGCATCACGGATTACCGCGTGACGGTGAGAGAAAGTACCTCTCTGCACGTCCTGACCAGACATACGAACAAACTTGTTTTCCAGCAGCAATGAACCATAAGCAAGCAACTCGGCAGCAGCCCAGTTTAACTGACCTGTTTCAAAGAACATTTTCTGACGGTCTTTGATCAGGTTTTCGATTTGCTTTAACGGCTTGAAGTTATTAGGAGTAGTAATCAAAGCTTTCCCAACTTTCTCCACTACCTCTTTAGAAATGGCAGTTTCAGGAGACTTATCAAAGTCACCCGCTTTAGAACGGCGAAGTTTGTCCCAAGCTGCTTCAAGCTTCATTGGCTTGTAAGGCAATGGCTTTTGTTTCACTTCATTCAGGCGATCCTGAAGCATATCGCGGAATTCTTTATCCATTGTTTCTGCCAGTTTGGCGTCCACATCACCGCGATCCATCAATACTTTATTATATACATCGCGAGGGTTCGCGTGTTTTGCAATCAGGTTGTAAAGTACAGGCTGTGTGAATTTCGGCTCATCAGCCTCATTATGACCATGACGACGGTAGCAAACCATGTCAATGAACACATCTTCACCAAATTTCTGACGATATTCAGTAGCAAGCTTAGTTACGTGTGCTACAGCCTCAGCATCGTCACCGTTCACGTGGAATACAGGAGAGTCAATTACTTTTGCAACATCAGAAGAATAAGTAGAAGAACGGGCATCTTCGAAGTCTGTAGTGAAACCTACCTGGTTGTTGATCACGAAGTGTAATGTACCACCGATGAAATAACCGGCAAGCTTTGTCATTTGAGCTGTCTCGAACACAATACCCTGCCCTGCTACCGCAGCGTCTCCATGAATAAGTACAGATACCACTTTTGATGCATCACCGGCAAATTCATCAACGATTTGAGAACGGCTGTAACCCATAACTACAGGGTTTACCGCTTCCAAGTGAGATGGGTTTGGAGCAAGTTTCAGGTTCATTTTCTTACCTGAAGTTGTTTTGATCTCGCTAGAGAAACCCATGTGGTATTTCACGTCGCCATCACCCATTGTAAGGTCTGGCATTACAGTCCCTTCAAATTCAGAGAAGATCTGCTCGTAAGTTTTACCCATGATGTTCACCAAAACGTTCAGACGACCGCGGTGTGCCATACCAATCATTACTTCTTCAGCACCAAGTGCAGAAGCGGTATTGATTACTGTATCCATTGCAGGGATCGTGTTTTCACCACCCTCCAAAGAGAAACGTTTCTGGCCTACATATTTAGTATGAAGGAAGTTTTCGAAAACTACGGCTTCATTTAATTTAGAAAGGATGCGTTTTTTCTCATCTAAAGAGAACTGGATTTTACCATTCTCAATTTTGTCCTGTAGCCATGCTACTTTTTCAAGGTTGCGGATGTGTGCAAACTCAAAACCAATAGGGCCTGTGTAGATCAATTCCAGCTTTGCGATAATTTCTTTCAAAGTCGCATTTGGCAAACCAATTTCAGAACCTACTGCAAACTTAGTGTTTAAGTCAGCATCAGAAAGACCGAAAACAGAAAGCTCTAATTCCGCTTTTCTGTCCTTACGAGGACGGATTGGGTTTGTCTTAGAAATAAGGTGTGCTCTTCTGCGGTATTGGCCGATCAAAGCATATACTGAAATCTCTTTTGGAGAAGCAGTACCGCCTGATGTTGACTTACCGTTGCTGCTGGCCTGAGAAAACTCAAAACCTTCGAAGAACTTCTGCCAAGACAGATCCACAGATTCAGGATTCGCTTTGTAATCCTGATACAAGCCCTCTATGTAATTAGTGTGAGCGTTTGAGATGTATGAGTATTTGTCCATACTTTTTAGTGAGTAAAATTAAGTAAAGGTACAAAATCTCTTTTATTCACAAAACCCTGTATTTGCATATACAAATATATGATAAAATTGGCACAAAATATTTCTTTTCCGCGAGCAACTTTATTGGCGGGTTGACGTTATGTTTTTCGTTTATTTGGCTTAAAATTTATGCCCGATTCTGAAGCTAAATCTTTGTATTTCATTGCTATAATGCCTGATGATCCTTTGCTGTCTGAAGTGAATACTATTAAACAGACACTTGCTGTGAAGTATAAACTAAAAGCATCTCTGAAATCTCCTGCGCATATCACGCTTTTTCCCCCTTTTCACTGGGAACAAAAAAAAGAAAAAGATCTGATAAATGCGCTCAGCAGCCTGCCCGGTTTTAGGGATTTTGAAGTGGTGTTAAATGGTTATGGCCACTTCTCAGACAATGTCATTTTTATTAAACCAGATCACAGCCCGGAACTCAAAGAGCTTTTTAAAAAGCTGCATCATCATTTAAAAGCTACCATTGGTCTGGTGAGTCCATATTTTGAGAAAACCAAATTCCATCCGCACATGACAGTGGTACACCGTGACCTGTCGTTGTCTGATTTTGACGAGATTTGGGCTGATTTTGAGCATAAAGCCTTTTTTGCCACTTTCAATGTGAAGCAGGTCACTCTTTTGAAACATACAGGGTTGAAATGGGAAATAATGAAATTTGACTGACAGCCAGCCTGTTGAATAATAATTAGTTACATTTGCACCGGAAATGCTATTTACCTCTATGAAAAAACTATTAACTTTTCTTAGCTTATCAGCTTTATTGTCTGTAAATGTTGCTGCTCAGAACGCAACAACGACTTTTGCTACCTGGAAAAATAATGCAACCGGCGCTTACACTATAGTGCACGACGACTATGGCAGTGGCAATGTAAATGGTATTGAAAACTATGCTGATACTATTGCTTATAACAGGGGTGTGAAATTTACTTTTGGGGCAATTACTTCAGTAGTGACGCCTGCTTTATGGACCAGGGCAAAAGAATTGATGTCGCACGGGCACGAACTTGCCAATCATAGCCAGTTCCATCGTTCTGAGTTAGGGTGGAGTGATACAAAATGGGTAAGCTTTGATCAGGAACTGAAGCAAAGTACGAGACAGATTTATGAAAATACGGGCTATTACCCTAGGTTTTTCATATGGCCTTATGATGAGTTTTCAAACGAGAGCAAGGCTTATCTCAGAGATACCCTTAGTTTCTGGGGAGGAAGAGGTGGCGATCGTAATGGCGCGCTCAACGATAATATAAATTCTAACTTTTTTAACCTGAACTTTCATGTGTTTTATCCAACCAGTGTTGCCGCAGAATTAAATACTTTGGTAAACACAGCTATAACTCAGAAGAAATGGGCTATAAGGGAATTGCACGGAGTACAGGATGGTTCGTGGGGGGTAGTGGCTGAAGCAGACTACAGAGCACACTGTAACCATATCCGCTCAAAAGTGAGTAGTGGTGAACTATGGAATGCGACAGCGCTGGAAGTTATTTCATACCTGAAACAGACACAGGGTTATCAGCCTGTTACTACCACAACTACTGACCAGATCAACATTGCTTTTAATAAATTATTGCTGGATACCGCAGCACTTACATCAAGTGTTACAATGAATGTGGTTTTGCCATCTACAGATTTCAAATATGTATACCAGGGAAATAAATTACTTAGCTATACACAGAACGGCAATACAATGAGTTTTAACTGTTACCCACACCGAGGTGGCATCAGTATATATAAAACCAATGACATTCAATACAGACCAGAATATTTTACTCAGTCTTTAGCATCTGTATGTAAAGGGCAGAAAAACATTGTTTATGAAGTGCCTAAAGAAACAGGTGTGGAATATGTGTGGTCTGTTACCGGAACAGGCGTTAGCTTCACAACTAATGATAATAAGCTGGTAGTAAATTTCGGCACAAACTTTACAAGCGCTACAATCAGTGTACAGGGAAAAGTGGGTAGTTATATAAGTATGCCTCTTACTATGTATGTGCAGAGTGCCGGAACTCTTGACTATACGGTACAAGACACCACGGTTTGCCCTGGCTCTTTAACACTTACTGCAAAACCGGCCAGCCTCAATTATGAATGGTTCTCTGACAGAGGGGGGCAAAACCAGATTTCAACCCCTCAAAACATACTGAATGCTCAGATCAGTTCCGACAGTACGTTTTATCTGCGAAGAGCGAGTACAGTTGTAGAGCACCAGGTTCTGACAACTCCTGTAGTCGGAACTAGTGTTTATGGCGAGTTTGCGAGACTTGTAATTTCCAAAACGGTTAGCTTCAAGCAAATAAAATCAAGAGTCTACACCTCCAATCCACAAACTGTGAAGATAGTTCTTCTTAATTCAACAGGAAAAGTGGTTGTAAAAAGCTTAGAGCAGACAATCTCTCCCGGCACCATAATTCTTAATCATACACTTGACTGGCAGATTGAACCAGGAACCTATTATCTGGGAATTATAGGATCAAGCTATATCGATGCAGCAAAAGTACCACTAAATACAAGCAATTCCGGTCTCACAGGTGTTTATGCTTTTACAGGGTCTTTTTATATCAACAACCCGGGTCTTACATCGGCAGTTGTTGATGCTTACAACAGCTCTCATCATGGCGTATGCTATGATATCGTCATGACCGAAGGTAACGTAGACCAATGTCCTTTAAGCCCTGTAAAAGTAACGGTCAATACATTATCTGCCGTTACACCGGTGTTTGTTGACGCACCTTCAAAAGTGACAGCATCAACACCTGCTTTATTCAGCGTTCAAACAAGGATAGGAGAAACCTATACATGGTCCTCTTCTCCGGCAAACGATGTGTCTGTTGATGTGACGGGCAATGGGGCGGCATATTTTACTTTTGGAGAAACTTTAGATGAAGTTACTGTAAGTGTATCGGCCAGTACCGGTTGCAGTATCAAAACCAGCACGCATGATGTAGAAATTGAAAAGCTGCATACCGGTTATGAAGAAATGGTATTGAAAAACAAGCAGTATAATATAGCGACCGATCATAACTGGCTTGGTATTGTTACCAAAGAACCTTTAAACGTTACCATATTTACAGCTTCCGGCAAGCAGATTTATAGTACAACAATAAATTCTCAGCAGGGGTTATCTCTTGCTTCCGGTTTGTATCTGGTACATCTGGAAAATGGAGAAAAATCTTTTAATGAGAAAGTTATAGTACCTTAGAAGTAAGAGAATTCAATGAAAACAGTGCTTTATATCATCAGACATAAAGCACTGTTTTTTTATACCTGTTTTTGCACTTCATGTATTATATTTGTGCGAATATGGTAGCAGAGCAAATTAAAAGCGGGCAAGGCGGTGTAATTATCACCAAGCTGGATGACCTGGTTAACTGGGCGAGACTTTCGTCCTTGTGGCCAATGGGTTTTGGTCTGGCATGTTGCGCTATTGAGATGATGTCTACTTATGCATCCGGCTATGATCTTGATCGCTTCGGTGTTATCCCTCGTGGGTCACCCCGCCAGTCAGACGTAATGATTGTTGCAGGTACTGTTACTTTTAAAATGGCAGACCGTGTTCGTCGCTTATATGAGCAGATGGCAGAACCCCGCTATGTTATTTCTATGGGTTCGTGTTCAAACTGCGGCGGTCCATATTGGGAGCATGGCTATCACGTAGTAAAAGGTGTCGACCGTATTATACCGGTAGATGTTTATGTGCCAGGCTGCCCTCCGCGCCCTGAAGCACTGATAGGTGGCTTTCTTAAATTACAGGATAAGATCAGGAAAGAAACTATGTTTGCCCCTAAAGGCATTGAAAAGCTGAAGGCGAAGAAACAGATTTAAAATATTAGCTTTTATTTTTAACCCAGATCATGAGAAAAACAATTGTCAGCATATTGCTATCTGCAATAGCTGTTTCTTCCTGTAAAACAAACGAGAATGTTTCTCCAAAACCAGGAACACCTGTCAATAATCATACACCTTTTTCTGTTACTACTTATAGTTACAACCAAGCTGGAAATGTTATAAGCAGTACTACTACTAACCCCGCTGGTATGAATGGTAACGGTGGAAGTTCAATTTATACTTATGATGCGCAGGGACGACTTAGTTACGTTTTAAATAGTAATGATGGGCGAAAGGCTTCAGAAACGAAGTACTCTTATAATGACCAGGGTATGGTCGTTAATCAAACCAATATTAGATATGCTATACCCGACGAAACCAATATTTTGTCGAATAGTTATAGTTACGATAACAAAGGCCGAATAATAGCAATTAATCAGGGTAAAACCACTAAAAACTGTATCTACAACAATAAAGGCTTATTAGAGGAAATACATATGCCGGGTCTCAGACAGCTATGCTCGTATGATGGTGAAGGTCAATTGGTCAATGTGTTAATTATTCAACATTCGGATGCTGGTGTCTATACCGATAGCGTTGTTTATTCAGGATATAGAAATGGCAGACCTTCGGCAAGGAAACATTTTTATAAAAGCGGCGGTGGCTCTTTAAGTGCTAAATATTACCTGTCCGAAAGTAATAATTATACTTATGACCAGTATATGAATCTGATTGAGGAAAAATATACTTCATTCTTCTCTTTTTATTCTTATAGATATGTTTACAGCTATAACTTAAACCTTTTTGCTGCTAGCTGGTTAGCAACGGTGAATATATTAAGTGGTAACGACCCTAACAGATTTACCAGGGATGTCAATAGAAATAAGGTTTTGAGGATAGAGAGGTATGGAAAGCCTGTTTCTTTGACCAATTAACGAAACTATAATACTTTAGACGTAAGAAATGTGATTAAAAAAGGCATGGCAATTTAATCGTCATGCCTTTTTAGTTCCTGAATACCTAAAAAGTAGTATTCTGTCGAATTATATCCGCCATCTTTATTTATTAGGCGTATTAATACTATATTTCGAAGAATATCCTGCCTGATTGCCACTATGCTCAGAATTGTTGTCTTTTTGTTATTGATTCCTGCTGTTCTTTGGGGGCAAACAGATACCAATCAACAGGAAGAACCTATTTTTGTTGATCTAAGCCTTGCAGAACTGCTAAAAGTAAAAATAGTATCGGCATCTCAATCGGAAGAAAGCATTTTTGATGCACCGGTTTCTAATTGTGTAATCACCAATCTTGAAATACAAACAATGGGAGCGGCCTCTATTCCCGAAGCATTGCGTATTTGTCCGGGTTTATTGGTAAGGGAAATTTCTAACGGGACTTACGATGTTTCAATCAGGGGTGGTATTGACGGGCTTCCGGCTTACAATTCAAGCTATATTAGCACCTCTATACTGGTTATGATAGATAACAGGCCGGTATTCAGTAGTTTGCAAGGTGGTACTTTCTGGCAAAACCTGCCAATTGGTGTTGCTCAGATTGACAGAATAGAAGTAGTCTATGGCCCTTCTGCACCATTGTATGGTCCTAATGCCGTTTCAGGTGTAATCAATATCATTTCTAAAAAGCCGGGAGAAAATAATATCTATGCATCCGGCAACGTATATGTCGGTAATAAAACAAAAATGGCTTCAGTATTAGCCGGAGCAAAAATTACAGATAAATGGGCTGTAGATATTGCTGCTCAACTGGAAGACAGAGAGCGTTATGAAAAGTCTTATTACCTGCCAAGAAAACAAAGTTATGTGAGTTCTCTCGACTCATTCTCGGTAACACTGCGTGATGAAAAGGCGCTTCGTTTCCCTGACGAAAACAGGAGTCTTTACAGAAATTCGGCTACCGCAAATGTGTACTTCACACCATCAGAAAAAGTGGCTTTTCTTGTGTCCGGGAGTACCAACAAAAACATGGGGCTGATGTCGCTTAACTCAGGAACTACCATTGGAAACTTCAGCAACAACAGTAATAACATCTTGTTAAAAGGTAATGCTTACCAGTTTACCTTTCTCGCTTCCTATCTTTCCGGAGTACAAGGGCTTGCGGGTGAAGTAACCAGATATCATTATAAGTACGACAATACAGATTTGTACCTTGACTATGATTGGAAACTCTTTTCCAATAAACTTTCTGTAAGACCTGCAATAGGATACCAGCGGGCATATGCGAACGACATGTCCTATACTGTTGATATTGGAGAAAGTGGGGTTTTTAATGGTAAAAGCGCTATTGAAAATATAGCAGGCTCTCTTAAACTGGATTACAAGCCTTCTGAAAAATTACGTTTTATAGGTGCTGTCAGATACGATCAGTTCAGCCTGCCAAATAAAGGAGTATACTCCTATCAGTTTATTGTAAATTATAAACCTACCGAGCACCTTATTTTCAGAGCACTGACTGGTAAGTCGAACAATGGCTCTTTCCTTATTACCCGCTCTAACCTGACAACAGGCACGGGTAAAGTTCCTAATACACATACTAACTATCTGGGAAATTCGGACGTTAGCCTGACTAATAACACCATGTATGAAGTAGGAGCACGCCTGAAAATATCAGAACGGATTTTCGTAGATGCAGCATTATTTCAGCAGGAGTTTAAAGATTTTAGCATGCTTGTATTGGCACCTATTGAGGTTACTGATGCCAGCACAGGAGTTATTAAAACAACATTCAATCAAACGAACCTTCCGACAAGTGCCAGGCAACGTGGAGTGACTATTTCCTCACAGATATCTTTCCTGCGTAACCGCGTGCAATTCAAACCCAACATTACCATACAGGAAACCTACGTTTATGATTTTGTAAAATATTATTACCAGCCGGGTGCTTATGATTCTGCCTACTATGCAGGTTATACTCAAAACAGCATCAATGACAAGCAGGATAAAGTTTTTGACGGAACTCCCAAAGTGTTCGGAGGTTTTAACCTTGTAATCAATCCATTTCGTAAGCTATTCCTGAATGTTTCAGGATATGGTTATGACGTTTATCGCTTACATATGAATACTGAAGTGAATTATGGTTCAGGAGTAGTGAGGGATCAGCAAGGTTCTCTCATACAAGGAAAAATGCTGTTTAGTATAAATGCTTCTTATCTTTTTGAAAATAAGGTATCAGTTTTCTTCAATATCAAAAATATCAGCAACCGGACAGCTCCCGAAGGTTTCGGTTCCGACAGGACAGGTATCCAGTATGGGGTTGGGCTGAATTATAATTTGAATTAATTTCAGATTATCCTTGACAAATTAATTCAAACCGATACATTTGCAGTATAACAAAGAAGAAATGACAATTTTGAACAATATTTGGTGGTGGAATAGCTTAACTCGATGGTGATCCGAGCGGTTATTCTATTATCTTAAATGATATTAAAAGGCTTAGGTTCACACTTAAGCCTTTTTTATTTGTAAATTCGCCCGCGCGATTTGATTAAAAATGACTAAGTGGAAAGCCTGAGCAAAACTTAATACTTTCTACTTAATACTTAGTACTATGAAATATTCTTTAAAAACAACACATAAACGCATTCTTGCCGATACGCTTACACCTGTGAGTGTCTATCTCCAACTACGCGACGAATATCCTTACAGTCTTTTACTTGAAAGCTCTGATTACCACGGTAACGAAAATATTTACTCTTATATCTGCTGCCAGCCGATTGCAGGAATAAAGGTAGAAGACAATGTTTATAGCGCTCACTATCCTGATGGTACTAAGTTTGAAAAAGAAATAGATGCTTCTTTCAGTGTGCCTAAAGCCATCAATGAGTTTGCCGGTTCTTTTCATCAGGATAAAAATAGTTTCAGCTTCATTACAGGAGGTATTTTCGGCTATACCACTTATGATGCTGTTCGTTATTTTGAAGACGTAGAAATCAAAACTTACGAAACCGAATACCGCAAAATTCCGGATATCCAGTACAATGTTTACAAGTATATTATTGTTTTCAATCATTTCAACAACGAGCTTTTTATCATCGAAAACCGTTATGAAAATGACAATAGTCCGAGCGACATTGAGAAAATAACTGCGCTGGTTCAGAGCAGAAAGATTGCTACTTATAAGTTCACACTGGTTGATCGTGAAGAAAGTAATTTCACTGACGA
Organism: uncultured Bifidobacteriaceae bacterium; assembly: GCA_964572965.1. Taxonomy (GTDB): domain Bacteria; phylum Bacteroidota; class Bacteroidia; order Cytophagales; family UBA9547; genus CAZNHL01. Next base: position 20,253 of record CAZNHL010000048.1, on the reverse strand, counting down.
AGAATATAAAGAGATCATCAAAAAAGGGAAAGAACACTGTCGCAGAGGCGATGTATTCCAGATAGTACTTTCACGCAGGTTCTCCAGACAATACAAAGGCGACGACTTCAATGTTTACAGAAGCCTTCGTTCAGTAAACCCTTCACCATACCTGTTCTACTTTGACTACGGTTCCTTCAGAATTTTCGGTTCGTCGCCGGAAGCACAGATTGTGGTTAAAAAAGAAAAAGCGACTATCTATCCTATCGCGGGTACTTTCCGCCGTACGGGTGATGACATCAAAGATTATGACCTGGCAAAACAGTTGCTGAACGACCCGAAGGAAAATTCGGAGCACGTAATGCTGGTAGACCTTGCCCGTAATGACCTGAGCCGCCATTGTGACCATGTGAAGGTAGAAACCTTCAAAGAGGTTCAGTATTATTCTCATGTAATTCACCTGGTATCTAAAGTGACGGGTGAATTCAAAGGTCAGGATCACTTCATGGATATTGTTGCTGACACTTTCCCGGCAGGAACATTGTCAGGAGCACCAAAGCACAACGCCATGCAACTGATCAATAAATACGAACATGGCAACAGAGGTTTCTATGGTGGTTGTATCGGGTATATTGGTTTTAATGGCGAGTTTAACCATGCCATCATTATCCGTTCAGTATTGAGCAAAGACAATGTGCTGTTTTATCAGGCAGGAGCCGGAGTAGTTGATCTTTCAGTAATCGAAAGCGAAGCACAGGAAGTACATAATAAACTGGCTGCTTTGAAGAAAGCGATTGGGGAGGCGGAGCTGATCTGATTGGAAGATTTCAAGATTAGAAAATTAAAAGATTGAGGGTATATACCTTCATGATTGTTAAACCATATTTTTTCGAATTAGCTATGAAAGTGGAACGCTTTGAGGATTTAGAGCTGTGGCAACACGCTTCGTCCATCGCAATAGATATTTATAATCTTTGCGAAGAAAACCCCAAACTGAAAAATGACTGGGGCGCAAAGGATCAAATCAGGCGTGCTGCTTTCTCTATTTCGAATAATATTGCTGAAGGATTTGAGTATAATAATAACAAAGACTTTATAAAATTTCTGAGATACTCAAAAGGTTCTGCCGGTGAACTCAGAAATCAGTTATATGTTTTACATAGGGCAGGAGTTATAAAAAAAGAAACATATGAAGAATTCTATAACAGGTTAATTCATCAGTCCAGACAATTAAAAGGATTTATGAAATATCTGAATGAATTCCTCGAGAAAAAACAATTAAAAGATTGGAAAATTTCAAAATTGAAAGATTAGGTAAACTCAATTTAGTCTTTGTCACAATCTTCAAATTTTAAAATCTTAGAATCTTCAAATCCAAGACACACATGAAGCTACTAGTATTCGATAACTACGATTCTTTCACATATAACCTCGTGCATCTTGTAAAAGAAGTAGCGCCGCAGGTGGAGCTGGAAGTGCACCGTAACGATAAAATTGCCTTGGAGGACATCAAAAGGTTTGATAAAATCCTTTTGTCTCCTGGACCAGGTATTCCGTCTGAAGCCGGAATTTTACAACCTGTGATCAGAGAATATGCAGCAAGCAAACCGATCTTGGGTGTTTGCCTTGGTCACCAGGCTATCGGCGAAGTATTTGGCGGAAAGCTCACAAACCTTTCCACGGTATACCATGGTATTGCCATGAACACAAGGATACTTGTGAAAGACGTCTTGTTCAAAAATACACCTGAACATTTCATGACAGGCCGTTACCATTCATGGGTAGTTGATGAGGCCGGCTTTCCGGCAGAACTGGAAATCACTGCCGACGATGATAATGGTAAAATTATGGCACTGCGTCACAAAAACTACGATGTCCGTGGCGTACAATTTCACCCGGAATCCATTCTGACAGAGTTTGGAGCAGAAATGATGGCCGCGTGGCTGCGTTCCTAGTTACGGGTTTCGTGTTACTTGTTGTTGATTCTTACATACGTTATGATAAAAGAGTAATTTGGTTGGCGCTTTATTGAAAATGTCACTATTTCGTTTTTGTTTCAAAATAAGCAAGACCTCGTTACGAGCAACTAGTAACATTTAACCTAAACGTATGGCTAAAACCTTTGAAGAATTGGAAATATGGCAAATGGCTACAAAATTGGCTATAGATGTATATAAGCAATCTTAACAAGAAACTATAGCCAGGGATTGGGGAATGAAAGATCAGATTCGCAGATGTTCTGTTTCAGTAGCTGCTAATATTGCAGAAGGGTTTGAATACGATAATAACAGGGATTTTATCCGCTATTTGCGCATAGCAAAAGGTTCATGTGGAGAATTGAGAACACATTACTATATACTGCATGGTGCAGGAATGATCACAGAGGCTACGATCATTGATGTTAATAATAAAACTAAAGAATTATCAGCACGCATAGGCAAGTTGATAAACTATTTGAAGAAATACGAACAGGAAAAAGTGAAATAAGTTACAGGTTCAATGTTTGCTCATTTACAGTTTTTCTTATAATAGACAGAACATGTAACCCGTAACAAGCAACACCAAAGGCATGAAAGAGTTTTTAAAAAAATTATTTGACCAACAGTTCCTGACACCGCAGGAAGCCCGCGCGGCTTTATTGCTGATTGGTCGTGGAGAAGCTAATGCTTCAGAAATGGCAGCTTTTCTTACCGTATTTCTGATGCGTAGCATTACGGTAGAAGAACTGGAAGGCTTCCGTGAAGCGATGCTGGAAATATGTCTGCCGATAGATCTGTCAGCTTACGACCCGATGGATATTGTTGGTACAGGTGGTGATGGAAAAGACACTTTCAACATTTCTACCCTATCGATCTTTGTAGCAGCAGGAGCAGGTATTAAAATAGCGAAGCATGGCAACTATGCAGTGTCGTCTGCCTGTGGTTCATCCAATGTAATGGAATACCTGGGCGTACGTTTTTCTAATGACGTTAATACGCTGAAACGCTATATTGAAGAATCAGGCGTGTGTTTCCTGCATGCACCATTATTCCATCCCGGCATGAAAAACATTGCTCCGATCAGAAAGGAAATGGGATTCAAAACCTTTTTCAATATTCTTGGCCCTCTTATCAACCCGGCAGCGCCTAAAAAACAAATGTTGGGAGTATATAACCTGGAAATGGCCCGTAAGTACGCTTACCTGTTACAGAATTCAGGCAACAAATTCTCTATTGTTCATTCGCTTGACGGTTACGATGAGGTATCCCTGACAGGAAAATTCAAAGTAATCACACAGGACTACGAGAAAGTATATAGTCCGGAAGATATCGGCCTGAAAACCGTAAAGGCAGCAGATCTTTATGGAGGTTCAACAGTGGAAGAAGCAGCACACATTTTTACCAACGTACTGAACAACAAAGCCACGGAGTCCCAGAAAACCACTGTACTAGCGAATGCCGGCCTTGCCATTCATTGCGCTACAGGACAACGTTTTGAAGATTCCATTGCTGTTGCCAGAGAATCTCTGGAAAGTGGTAAAGCGCTGGACAGTTTTAAGAAATTAGTAAATGCTTCAAAGTAGTTGATAAGTGTTAGAGGTTGGTTTTGCACAACTGACAATCATAGCGACCTTAAAGGCCTCTCCTAACAACAATCAACAAACAACTAACAACAAAAAGAGATGGACATTTTAGCAGAAATAACTAACCATAAATACAAAGAAGTAACGCGTGATAAAGAACTTTTTCCGGTAAGCACACTGGAAAAAAGTATTTTCTTTGAACGGAAATGTATCTCACTAAAAGCGGCATTGCTTGATCCTTCAAAAGATGGTATTATTGCTGAATTTAAAAGAAAGTCACCTTCCAAAGGTATTTTCAGTGAAGGGGTACGTGTAGAAGAAGTAACTACCGGCTACATAAAAGCAGGGGCTTCGGCTCTGTCGGTTTTGACTGACGAAAATTACTTTGGTGGTTCATTGCGTGATCTTGCTACGGCGCGTACTTTCAACAATGTACCTGTTTTGCGCAAAGACTTTATGGTAGACGAATACCAGATCCTTGCTGCCAAAGCTGCCGGAGCTGATGTTATTTTGCTGATTGCGGCAAGTACAGAAACCGGCTTATTGAACCGGCTGGCAAAATTTGCTAAGTCTTTAGGATTGGAGACTTTACTGGAAATCAAAGAAAAAGAGGAACTTGACGGTAATCTGAGTGAATACATTGATGTGGTTGGTATCAACAACCGCAACCTGACAAACTTCACTGTAGATATAAATACCTCCAAAGAGCTGGTACAGTATATTCCGGACAATTTTGTAAAGATCTCAGAAAGCGGTATTGGCAAACCTGAAGTAATTAAAGACTTGCGTACTTACGGATTCAAAGGATTCCTGATGGGCGAAGCCTTCATGCAAACGGCTGACCCGATCGGAGCATGTGATCAATTCATAAAGTCATTGCATTAATAGCATTGTTGTTAGTTGATTGTTTTTTGTTGTCAGTTTGCAGTTTATTCTTTACTGGCAATAAAACATTATCAACTGGCAACTAAACTAAACCCTCCGAAGGAATTTTCAATTCTAATTCAAAGAGACTTTTTTGATTTCAGCCCTGATTTCAATAGTTTTAATACCTGAAGAATTAGTTATAGAGACCATGTCTCAATACTCACTTCTCATTACTTACTACTGATTATGAAAAACACCTCATACCTTTTTATATCCCTGACCCTTTTTCTCACCTATTGCAAGTCGCAAAAGCAAACTCCACAGGCGGGCATTGCTGTTGAGAAACCTACTGTTAAAGAAGTACCCGTTGTAGCGCAGAAAGTACAAAAAGTCGATCTCAACAAAATAAATTCCGAAGATAGCCTTAATATCAAAATTGGCCAGATGATCATGATCGGCCTTGACGGACGTACTTCATTCCCTGCCGACGATACGCTTAGAAGAGACCTGAAAGCCAATAAAATAGGAGGTGTGATCTTGTTTGAAAAAAACATTGCAAAGGCTAATTCAGCCGTTACGCTCAAAAAATTCATAGCAGATGTACAGGCTGCAGCACCCATTCCTCTTTTTGTAAGTATTGACGAAGAAGGCGGCAAAGTGCACCGTCTGAAAGAGAAATATGGTTTTGTATCTATGCCCTCACAAGCATACCTTGGCAAATTCTCCAATACAGATTCTACTTACTGGTATGTTAACCGTCTCGCAAAACAGTTAAATGACCTTGGCATCAATCTTAACTATGCTCCCGATGTTGACCTTGCATCGAACAAAAGCAACCCGATTATTGCCAAAGTAGAACGTGCTTACTCTGCTGATCCGAAAGTGGTAACCAAACATGCATTAGCCAATCTGGATGCACATCATCAGAATGACGTAAAGACGATTCTGAAGCACTTCCCTGGTCATGGCAGCTCAGCGGCTGATACACACCTTGGCGTGGTAGATGTTACTAACCAATGGAACATCAAAGAACTGATGCCATATAACGATATTATCAAATCGGGGAAGATTGACGCCATCATGACCGCCCATATCGTAAATTGTCACCTTGACAGCGCTTGTCTGCCAGGTACATTGTCAAAGGCCATTGTTAATGACATGCTTAGAAATATGCTAGAGTTTGACGGTGTGGTTTTCTCAGACGATATGCAGATGTATGCTATCAGTAAAAACTACGGCCTTGAAGCTTCTATCAGAATGGCCATCAACGCAGGAGTAGACATACTTGTATTCGGAAACCAGGTGAATCCCAACGGCCGTAATACTGTGGCACAGTTGCATGAGATTATCAGAAAAGCAGTAAAAGCAGGAGAGATCCCCGAAAGCCGCATTAACCAGTCTTACCTGCGTATTATGGCACTGAAAGCGAAAAAATTTGATAATTAAACAAAGAGAGCTGAAGATTTACCTTCAGCTCTCTTTGTTTTAGGGTGTTTGTGATTGTAGCTATTCCCCAATCAACTCCCAGGCACTTTTGTAAGCATCTATTGCCTGTACATAGTCAAGGAATTGAGAGTAGAACTTGTTTTCTCCCAAAGTAGCGCTGTCACCAATCATGATTAACTTCTTTTTGGCCCGTGTCATGGCTACGTTCATACGGCGTGTGTCACCAAGGAAACCTATTTCCCCTTTGTCATTACTACGGACAAGGCTTATTGCCACAATTTTACATTCCTGTCCCTGAAACCCATCAATAGTTTTGATAGCTATAAAAGGCAGATAACGTTCAAGAATAGGGTACTCGGTAATATGCTCTGTGATATACCGAATTTGTGCTTTGTATGGAGAGATAATTCCGACACGGAAGTCTTCATTGATTTTATCTGAACATTCTTTTTCGAAAACCTCCAATAAGCCATTCAGATGTTTCAGTAAAAGATCGGCCTCTTCAGGGTTGAAGGCACTACGGCTGCTTTCTGTTTTTTCAGTATAGCCACAACCGGCAGTGTCAATAAACTCAACAGGGTGATCACCTTCCATACCCAGCGTCTGGCTGCTTACACTCTCATGTGCTTTTAGTTTTCCTGCATAAAATTGCTGATTGGAAAACTCCATGATCTTTTCGTTCATGCGGTATTGCACTTCCAGCAAGGTGTCAACTTTCTGACGGCGGATTGTTTTTTCAAATAAAGTGATGTTCAACCCTTTCTGGCCAGCCTCGAATGATTTCACTGTAGGTGGTAGCTGGTGGTGGTCTCCTGCCATAATTACACGGCGGGCTTTCATGATCGGCACCCAGCAGGCAGGTTCTAATGCCTGAGCAGCTTCGTCTATAAAAACAGTTTTATAAGTTTTGTCTTTAAGGTAGCTGTTGTTGGCTCCGACAAGCGTACACGCAATGACATGTGCTTCTGAAAGCAGGTCACTTATAATGTAATCTTCAAGTTTGATGGCTTCCGATTTTAGCGAACGGGCTTCGTCAAGCAACATCTTTCGTTGCTGTGCTTCTTCTCTGCCGAAATTACGTTTGTATTTGAAAGCCATTTCCCTGTATTCATTGGCTTTTTTGCGCAAACTTTTGATGTCAGCATAATAGGAGTGATTGGCAATCTGGTTATCCAGCGTAAGATTAAGCAGGTTGTCACTCACACGGGCAGGGTGGCCTATACGGATTACCTTCAGGCCTTCTTCCTGTAGTTTCTCACAAAGCAAGTCAACAGCCGTATTACTGGGTGCTGTTACCAACACCTGTTTTTCTTCATTTGCCACAAGGCGTATGGCCTGGATAAATGTTGTTGTCTTTCCTGTACCCGGAGGGCCATGAACGATAGCAACATCTTTGGCTCCCAGTATTCTGCCGATTGCCTTGTTCTGTGATTCATTCAGATGGGGAATATTAACCGGTATGTCTTCTTCTTTAAATTCCGGTTTGACACTACCAAGCAACACGCCTCTTAAGTAAGCCAGTCGGGTATTTTCAGCTTCTGCAACCTGGCGCAGCGTTTCATCCATCTCTTTATAAGAGGACTCGTCAAAAAGCATGTCTACACCTATTTTGCCATCACGGATCCAGTCCGGCAATTCGTCTGCATTCAGATAAATACGAAGACGGTCGCGCGTAGCTACGCCAATTACACCCTCAACACGTTGTTTGTCTCCGTTATTTTCGGTGTTGCAAAAGAGAGCTCCCCGCTTACCACTCTGCAACTGGTGGTCAATGTCTTTATTGTTGGTGCGTTCAACCTCAACATATACCTGCTCTCCGCGGCCTATACCAGTGTCGGTAATTTTAACCGGATACCAGGTAGTGCCGTTTTGTACTCTTTCCTGTACTGACGATTCAACTACGGTACGGCGGTATTGTTGCAGATCTTCTTCTTTCTCTATTTTTAAGAGCTGGCGCAGCAGCTTTATTTCATCGGAACTATTCATATTTCAGTAGTGAGCAGCTAGTATTGAGACTACGAAAATAGAATAGTTATTCCCGTCAAACTCATTCCGGCATTTCATCACAAAGATGCGGAATTTCAATTAGTTTATAAGAGTCTTCTATGAGGAGAGTTAAATGAATATTTAGATTGTGCTAGTTTAATATTAAGACATAAAGATGATTACAATATAGTGTGCTCCTCAGATTTTCTTTAGAAAATCACTATGTGCAGCTAATAGCAGGCTTAATATTTAAAAACACATAGAAACATAGTTTTTTTTACAAAAACCAACACAAAACGCTTCGATAGAAAGATAACATAGAAAATTAATTTTAAACATAGAGTCTATTTAAATCTGGCGTTTACACCCTATGTATCTATGTGTTAAAATTAAAACGAATTGAATATTTCTTAATAGCTATCTGGGACAGACTATGAATATTATTCTCACTTTCAACTTGCAAGTATAGTTTTCGTTATTAACTTTGCAATACAAAGTGCTTTGTATTTTAAAATATCTGATTCAAAATTCAACTGATTAGAATTCTATGGAAACTGAAAACAAAAAAATTGGTGCAGGTTTGCTATTGATTGCAATGTCGCTGGCAGCATTTATATGGACCGCTGATATAAAGTCAGAGTTTTTTGCCTTTTTTATATCTTATCTCCCTTTAGTCATTTTTTGTTTTGCTATAATTATCCCCGGTTGGATTAAACACAAAATGGCTTTTTTTACAACAAAGAGCTATTTATGGTTAATCGGTTTGATTCTGGGGCTGATCAGTGCCTTTTCTCTAAACAGGGATATAAATATTTTTGAGGAGTCCACAACATGGCTGCAGGTCTATCTGATCCTTGCCTGTATCCTGCTCATGTCTGAGCATTTCGGAACAAATTTATCCGGGCGTTTTAAACTGTTGTCCGATTTTTCCCTGGGCTTATGCTTACCTCTCTTTTTCTATTTTGCAGTTTATCTGATTCCTTATTATGCTTTGGGAGTTTTGGCTTCATTTTTCTTTGGAATGTCGTTACACGTTTTCGTTCCGGTAGGCTTTGTTATTTATATCACAAGCCGCATTCTTGTACGTCAGCGTCAACAGAAGTTTAGCATAGCAGCTTTTTCATGTGGTTTTGTTGTACCGCTTGCACTAACCATTCTTTTCCTGTTTCAATGGGAGTCAGTATTAAAGAGAATTACAAAATCAGGTGATCAGGCAATACTGGAAGGGAATTCCCAGCTGCCTTTATGGGTACAGGCATCACAGATTTTGCCGGAGAACGGCATTGCAGAAAAGGTGCTGAAATGTGACCTGGTTTATCAGACCTACTCCAAATCAGGCAATTTCTGGTGGGGAGAAGTCAACAGGTTTGATGAGGTTAAAAAACATGACCCTTTGGTATTGCTGGCTACTTTATTTCTTGGAGAAAGTAGTTTATCATATGAAGAAAAGGTCAAAGTCCTGAAAACGAATGCTAACTCGAGACACCAGACACAGGAAAGGCTTTGGAATGGAGACCACTTGAGGACGTCTCATGTAATTACCAATGTGCTCATTTATCCTAACCTGAGAATGGCATATACAGAAAAAGTGTTAAGTATTAAAAATGTTCAGACACGTCAAAGGTGGAGAAACCAGGAAGAAGCTATTTATACATTCCACTTGCCTGAGGGCTCAGTTGTTACCTCACTTTCATTATGGATTAACGGAACTGAAGAAAAAGGTTACCTGACCAGTAAAGGGAAAGCGGATACTGCTTATAAAAGAATAGTAGGTGTTGAAGCGCGTGATCCTTCTGTGGTACATTGGCAGGAAGGAAACACTGTGTCAGTCCGCGTTTTCCCATGTACACCGGATGAAGAACGTCGTTTTAAAATCGGGGTTACATCACCATTAGCTTCCAAAGGTGATTTGACATTGTATGAGAATATTTATTTCCAGGGGCCAGAAAATATCAAGGCTGACGAAACAGTCAAAGTACGTTTGATGGACGAAGTGCAGCAGCTGGTTGTTCCGGAGTTTTTGGAAAGAAAGGCGGCCGCTTTTTATGGAGAGCATTCTTACACACCTGACTGGCAGCTTAGTTTTCTTTCAGAAGAAATCCGCCCCAATAACTTTTCATTCCAGGGAGAGTCTTTTTCCATAAAGCCTTTTAAGAAGGATTATGATGTTTTTTCCCCGGAAAAGGTTTACCTGGACATCAATCAGTCATGGACAAAGGACGAGTTTAGCAATATAATGACCCTGCTTTCGGGAAAAAGGGTGTATGCCGGCAATGAAACACTTGTAAGAATCAGCGAAGATAATAAAGAAGAAGTGTTTGAGAATCTGCACTTGCTGAGCTATAGTCTTTTTCCATTTCATCAGATAGAACATCCGGAGTCATCTCTGGTGATTACAAAGGCATCAGGTATTTCTCCAACTGTAGCGGAATTAAAGGGTTCGCCTTTTTCAGAAAACCTTGCAGCTTATTTTAAAAGTCATGCAGGTATCAGAATTTGGAATATCGGTTCAGAATTGTCTCCTTACCTTAAAACATTGAGAGAATTCAGGGTTATTAATTATGATGCCGGTGACCTGAATGAGCTGCGTGGCGAGCTAAACAAAAAAGTGTTTAAAAAATACAAAGAAGATGAAAACCTGGTTGTTGTAAATGATGCAGCAATAGAAATAGTAAGAACAAAAGGAGATGCCGCTCAGACTGCGCCAGACCACCTTATGAGATTGTTCTACTACAATAGCATATTAAGAAAAACAAGTAATCATTATTTCAGTAAAGACTATCATTCAGAAGCATTGGTTCAGGATGCTCAGAAAGCCTATGTAGTTTCTCCATTGTCAAGCCTTGTAGTATTGGAAAAGCAGGAAGATTATGAGCGTTTTAATATTGATAAGTCAAAAAATAGCCTTGACAATGCTTCTATGAATTCAGCCGGCGCAGTACCGGAGCCGCACGAGTGGTTACTGATTATAGCTGCGGTTTTATTTGTCGCTTACCTGTTATGGAAGAATAAAACGGAGAGGGCTTATGCTAAATACTAAAGAACTAAAGCTGGCAATAAGCTCACCCTGGGGTTTTCGTGAAGGCTTGTTGCTTTCCTGCTTGTGTTGCCTTTTTTTCCTGAAACACTATTTCCTTTACGGAGGTGTTTTCTGGTGTGCTTTAGTGCTTCTGCCTTATTTATGGAATTTGGAAAAAGGTGCCGGGAATATCCGGTATCTTTTTCCATCTGTCCTTATGCTGATATTTACATTTGCTTTTAGATTATCTACATTCTATTACCTCACATTTGTTTTCAGTCTTTTACTGATAGTGGAAATGTATTGGGGACGTACCGACCGCCTGGTGTTGTTTACCCTCTTATTGTTGTCACCCATTGTGCATTACATAACTACTACCATCAGTATCCCATTAAGGATGGAGCTGAGCAATTGGGCGGTCTTATGCTTACAGAAAGCCGGTATGCAGGCGCAGCAGGAAGGCAACAGGATTCTTTTGTGGGGTAATGTCTTTCAGGTAGATGCCGGATGCGCAGGCCTGAAGATGATTGAGTACAGCGTGTTACTTACTATCTTTTTGATAAGGTATAATGAAGTAAAGTATAAAGTAAGGTTGGGGATACTATGGCTTGCCGGTATTTTAGCTGTAGCTCTTATTGCTAATTTACTGAACAACCTGATCCGCATATTGATGTTAGTATTGTTTGATATCAATGCGGAATCTCTATGGCATGATGCTGTTGGCCTGTTAGGCTTATTGGTGTATGTTTTTATTCCAATGGCTTTTGTTGTTTCGGGACTGGCACAGTTTGTTCAATCCGGAGTAGTGCCGGAAGTTTCCACCTCAAAACGCACTTTACCAATTGTTGCAGCACTGCTTATTATCGGATTAATTGGAAGCGGCTTTTATTTGAGGACAGAGAAATATGCAGAACCACCTGTGACTTCCGTCAACTCTCCTTTTATAAACGATTATAAACAGGAACGCTTAAATGACGGCATACATAAACTGACAGCAAATGACAATCTGGTATATATAAAGCCAATCAGTACTTTTTTTATGGCAGATCATAATCCGGCTATCTGCTGGACAGGCAGCGGTTATGTATTCGATTACTTCAATGAGCAAATTGTAGCGGGACAGAAAGTGTATGTTGGTACACTAAAGAAAGATAAAGATCAAATTCATACAGCCTGGTGGTATTGCAACGGCAATGGGAAGATAACCGTAAGTCAGCTTGAATGGCGTAAAGATTTGTTATTAGCCGGCGGATCTTATTATCTTGTCAATGTAACAGCTACTTCCCGCTCTTTATTGATAGATAAGATAAAGGCATGTTATACTTTTAAAATCAAATAATTATCAGTTTTTATGGCAACACCTGAAGGAAAAGAAGCGGAAAAACAAGGTAAACCTAATATGCAGCTCTATGTGAAATATTCAGGGCTTATCTTTAGTATGGTTGTTGTTGTTGGGGGCAGCGGCTGGCTTGGCTATTGGCTGGATACGAAGTATGAACACAAAATTCCTTATATGACAATCATTCTGTTGTTTTTAGGTATCTTTGTGTCCATGTATCAAATAATCAGACAGAGTAAATCAGATGAGTAAACAGAGTTCATTAGTACGACAGTTAATAATTGTTACAGCTATCGTTATAGCCTTATTCATTTTTTTATCATACAACCAACCAACTTGGGTAAACCCTTATGTGTGGTATGTGATTCTTGGTTTTGCAGGATTGTCTTATGCCAGCACTGCTGCTCAGAATAGTTTTTTGGAGAAAAAAGACCATGAAAGCTTCCAGAATAGTTTTTATGTTTCAAAAGCAGTGAAGCTATTTATCTCATTAATAGTTATAGCTACTTATTTGTATTTTGATGGTGTGGCGAAATATGCCTTTGCAGGGGATTATCTTGTGATTTATTTCATCTATATGGGATTTGAAATTAAATTCTTATTAACTAACTTGCAGACCCATTAGTGAAATAGTATAATGTTTAAGAAAATTTACTTCCGTTTAAGCTTCTTTTTCGTTTGTGTTTTGTCTGTTTTTGTGTTGAGTTTCAATGCAAATGCCGACGCAAACCAGCATATTGATTCTACAGCGCAGAGTGTTGTTGATTCTGCAGCAAAAAAAGTAATTCAGCCACTTATTGAAGAGGTGCATCATGCTGAAGAAGCATCACATGCAGACGGTGGTTTTAAGCCGACAGATTTAATTCTTCATCACATTGCCGACGCACATGAATGGCATTTTATTGATATTGGTCATACTTCGGTAACATTAAGCTTACCGGTTATTATCTACTCTAAGTCAAGAGGTCTTGAAGTATTCTCTTCATCTAATTTTGTGGGTTCTCATCACGGTCCGAAAGAGTACAATGGATACGTGTTGGATAATCACGAAAAAATCTCATTTAAAAATGCTTCTGAAGGCTGTTTGTATGACTTTTCTATTACAAAGAATGTCGCAAGTACAATGATTGCCGTAGTGTTGATGGTTCTTGTTTTTCTGACAGTAAGTAAAGCTTACCGCACAAACAGAGGAAAAGCACCGTCAGGGATTCAGTCATTTATGGAGCCGATTATCCTTTATATACAGGATGTTGTTATCCTTCCGAATTTAGGTGCAAAAAAAGCTAAGAAGTTTGCTCCTTATTTGCTGACATTGTTCTTCTTTATCTTATTCAATAACCTGATGGGCTTAATTCCTGGCGGAGCTAACTCTTCCGGTAACATTGCCTTCACTTGTGCATTAGCTCTTATTACATTCGTTGTAACAAATGTAAACGGTAATAAAAACTACTGGGGTCACATCTTCGCGCCTCCGGGAGTTCCGATTCCTTTGTACATTATTATGTGGCCGGTAGAGATTATTGGTTTGTTCACAAAGCCATTCTCATTGACAGTCCGTCTTTTTGCTAACATTACAGCAGGTCACATTATTATCCTGAGTTTATTCAGCTTTATCTTTATTTTCCAAAGTGCCTTTGTAGGTGTTGGATCAAGTATATTTGTGGTATTTATGACATTCCTGGAGATCCTGGTAGCATTCGTGCAGCCATTCATCTTTACGATGTTGAGTGCTTTGTATATTGGTGCTGCTGTTGAAGAGCATCATCATTAATTTGTGTTTATTAACTGTTTATATTTTAATTTTCAATTTTCTCTACTATGTTAAATAGCATTTTATTAGAAGCTGGAGCATCTTTAGGCGCAGGTCTTGGTGCCATTGGCGCAGGTGTTGCAGCAGTTGGTGCTGGCTTAGGTATTGGTAACATTGGTGGCAAAGCAATGGAAGCTATTGCTCGTCAACCAGAAGTTGCTGGTAAAGTTCAAACTGCAATGTTGATTGTTGCTGCTTTCGTTGAGGGTGTTGCTCTTTTCGCAGTAGTAGTATGTCTGCTTGTAGGTCTTAAGTAGAAAATAGAAAGCCTCTGCTATTTAGCCAGAGGCTTTCTATTTTGATTCCGTTAATTAAATAGTTTATAGCAATACTATGGATTTGATTACACCAGGCTTCGGCCTTTTATTCTGGAATACGATTACATTCCTTACTGTATTTCTTCTTTTGGCTAAGCTTGCCTGGAAACCAATCCTTGGGGCTTTGAACGAAAGAGAAGAAACGATCACAACTGCTTTGGAAGCAGCTGAGCAAGCCAAAAGAGATATTGCTAATATGCAATCTCAAAACGAACAGTTATTAGCAGAAGCCAGAAACGAGCGCGATAAATTGCTGAAAGATGCAGTTGCTGCGTCAAGCAGATTGGTGGAAGAGGCGAAAGAAAGAGCTTCAGCAGAAGGAAACAGACTGATTGAGTCTGCAAGAGCAGCAATCAATTCTGAGAAAACTGCAGCATTAAATGAAGTAAGAGCGGTAGCAACTGAGTTGTCTATCGGTATTGCTGAAAAAATCATTAGAAAAGAACTTAGTTCAGATGCAGCACAGAAAGACCTTGTGCAAAAGTATATGGACGAAGTTAAAGCTAATTAGTAGGTTGGACTTTTGTTCATCTTATATCCAAGACAATGGTAGAGACTAGAGTAGCAAGACGATATGCACAAACACTTCTTGATTTGTCCTTACAAGAGGGCAAACTTGATGTGGCATTTAATGATATGAACTTCTTTGTAAGTGTTTACAAGCAAAGCAAAGATTTCAGTGCGGTATTGAAAAGCCCGGTTATTACAGCAGATAAAAAACTTCCTATCCTTAATAAAATCTTCAAAGGCAGGATTAATGATTTGACATTGTCATTCATTGAGCTTGTTACACGCAAAAATCGTGAAGAAGTGTTGATTGAGGTTGCGAATGAGTTTTCTGCCTTGTATTTCGAGCACAAAAATATAGCAAAGGCAACGGTGATTTCAGCAATTGAATTACCTGAGGCTTCGGTTTCGGCAATCAAGTCTAAACTTGAAGCTTTCACCGGAAAAGGAATTGTCATTGAAACAGCTGTTGATAAGTCAATTATCGGCGGTGTTGTAGTTAAGATCGGTGATAAAATCATCGATAAATCAGTTAAGAATATGTTAAACAGGTTGAAGTTGAACTTCAACGGTGCTTCATTAATAGCTAATTAATATTATGGTAGATATCAGACCAGACGAAATCTCTGCGATCTTAAGAGAACAGTTGACTAAATTTAAAACCGAAAGTGAACTTGAAGAAGTAGGTACGGTATTGCAGGTCGGTGACGGCGTTGCTCGTATTTATGGACTTTCTAAAGTTCAGGCAGGTGAAATGGTTGAGTTTGAAAATGGCCTGAAAGGTATGGCTATTAACCTGGAAGAAGATAACGTAGGTGTTATCCTTTTAGGTTACTCAACAGGAGTAAAAGAAGGTTCTACAGTAAGAAGAACGAACAGAATTGCCTCTATCAAAGTTGGTGAAGGTATTTTCGGAAGAATTGTAAATACATTAGGCGAGCCGATCGACGGAAAAGGTGGAATAGCTGGTACGACTTATGAAATGCCTTTGGAGCGTAAAGCACCGGGTGTTATCTACCGTCAGCCGGTAACAGAACCTCTTCAGACTGGTATCAAAGCTATCGATGCGATGATTCCTGTAGGTCGTGGACAACGTGAGTTGATCATTGGTGACCGTCAGACTGGTAAGAGTACAATTGCGATTGATACTATTATCAATCAAAAAGAATTTTATGACAGAGGCGAGCCTGTTTACTGTATCTACGTTGCAATCGGACAGAAAGCATCTACAGTAGCTCAGGTAGTTGCAGCGCTTGAAAAAGCCGGTGCAATGGCTTATACTACTATCGTTTGTGCAGCGGCTTCTGAGCCGGCTCCATTACAATACCTTGCTCCGATGGCAGGTGCTGCAATTGGTGAGTATGTACGTGATACTGGTCGTCCTGCATTGATTATCTATGATGATTTGTCTAAGCAGGCAGTAGCTTACCGTGAGGTGTCTCTGATCCTGAGAAGACCTCCGGGACGTGAAGCTTATCCTGGTGACGTATTCTACCTACACAGCCGTTTGTTAGAGCGTGCTGCTAAAGTAACGTCTTCTGACGCACTTGCTGCTCAGATGAACGATTTGCCAGAAGCTTTGAAACCATTGGTTAAAGGTGGTGGTTCATTAACTGCACTTCCGATCATTGAAACTCAAGGTGGTGACGTTTCTGCTTATATTCCGACTAACGTAATCTCTATTACTGACGGTCAGATATTCCTGGAATCTAACTTATTCAACTCTGGTGTTCGTCCGGCTATCAACGTAGGTATTTCTGTATCTCGTGTAGGTGGTAACGCACAGATCAAAGCAATGAAGAAAGTTGCAGGTACCTTGAAATTGGATCAGGCACAATTCCGTGAATTGGAAGCGTTTGCTAAATTCGGTTCTGACCTTGATGCAGCTACTAAACTGACAATTGAAAGAGGTAAGAGAAACGTTGAGATTTTGAAACAAGCTCAATTCTCTCCGGTTCCTGTTGAATTGCAGGTTGCTATCGTTTACGTGTCTACTAACGGTTTATTGGATGATGTTCCTGTAAACAAAGTGAGAGAGTTCGAAAAAGAATACTCTACATTGTTGTTAGCTAATCACAAAGAAACATTGAACACATTGAGATCAGGTAAAATTGACGACAGTGTAACTGATGTTCTTAAGAAAGCAGCAAAAGAACTTGCTGCGAGATATAAAAAATAAATTAAAGAAGCCGGTCTGCATAAGGCCGGCTCTTTCCTATAAAGCTTAATAAGAATGCCAAGTTTAAAGGAAGTCAGAAATAGAATAACCTCTATTCAGTCTACACAACAGATTACCAAAGCCATGAAAATGGTTTCGGCGGCTAAATTGCGTAGAGCTCAGACGGCTATTGTTCAGTTAAGGCCATATGCCCAAAAGCTACAGCAGATTCTTAGCAACCTTGAATCTGGTATTGAGAATGAATTGTTGCAGGCATATTCTACTGAAAGAGAAGTAAACAAAGTTTTGATTGTTGTTTTGACGTCTGACAGAGGTCTTTGCGGCGGTTTTAACTCTGCTACTTTAAAAGGTGCTACTCTTCATGTGGAAGAAAAATACCCTGCACAACTTGCTAACGGCGGTGTTACTTTCCTGACTATCGGTAAGAAAGGCTTTGAATATTTCTCTAAGAGAGATTTCACTGTAATAGGGAAACACACTACCCTTTTCCATGACCAGAGCTTTGATAAAGTTCGCGCTGTCGGGGAAGAGATCATGGCTGAATTTGTTGAAGGGAAATATGATAAAGTAGAACTTGTTTACAACGAATTTAAGAATGCTGCTACGCAGATTCTTAAGGTTGAGCAATTTTTGCCGATTCAGCAAACTGTAAAAGAGGTAACAACTAATACGGATTATATTTTTGAACCAAATCAGGAAGAAATTCTTACTGCATTGGTACCAAAGTCTTTGAAAGTGCAAATTTTCAAAGCAGTGTTGGATAGCTTTGCATCTGAGCAGGGAGCCCGTATGACAGCAATGGAGAAAGCGACAGATAACGCCGGAGCATTGTTGAAAGAATTGAAATTAAGCTATAACCGTTCCCGTCAGGCGGCAATTACTAACGAGATCCTTGAGATTGTTGGTGGTGCAGAAGCATTGAAAGGATAGTTGTAGAATTGACAGATATTAAGAAGGGATTGCTGAAAAGCGATCCCTTTTGTTTTTATGGTGTTTATGATGAGATGTTTGTTAATAGTATTTGTCCTATTAGGTGCTCTACAGGCGAATTCCCAGATTAAAGAAGTCAGAAGTTGGCTGGCTGAAGTCAGAAGTTCAGTTTTTTGTAAGCAAAAAGTAGCATTAACTCCTTTTAAAAGACTTGACCTGACAGAACAGGATACTTCGGGCTATAACAACGGCGTATTTATGTATCATACTTACATTGGAACTATTGGAAGGGATTATAAAAGAGTCCTGTCGGCAATAGAGCCTGTTGCTAAATTGTCGGACTCTTCCTATAGCTTCAAAATGGTTGTTAAGAATGACTTAAAAAGATATGAGTTTGAAGGACTTGCTACTCTTGAAAGTGTGTATCGTTATAAGACATTAACACCTGTTTGGGAAGATGAACCGCAAACGGTGGAAAACTATTTTATTTTGGTTCGGATGAAGGCAATAAATATGGGGGAGAGGATAACAATAGATGGCTATTATGGATTTTACGCTCATATTGATCGTGAACAGGTTAATATATACCCGGGAGCTACAAGGTCTTTTTCGCCTTATGGTGATGTTTTTGCAGGGGAGATAAAGGATAAGGACTCGTCTTTCTTTTTGCAATTGGTGCCGGATACCTATTTGCTGGGTAGTTTACCGATCAAAAAAAACTTTTTGGAAATTGATAAATTTCAGTCAGATTATGCTGATTTTGATGTTTGTAGGATCAATAAAAAATATCTTAACAACGGCTGGCAGTTTACAAATGGCGAGTGGATTAGTACATGGTATTCAATTCAGCGAACATTTGGCCGGGAGCTATATTCGGCAATCAATTCGTCTTTATATTGGAATAAAAAGGATTAACTAATCCTCGACCAGTTAACGGTATTTTTGTTTAATGAGCCAATATGTTCTCTGATGACATAATTGGCCGGCAGCTGGAAATGGGGATCTTCTTCTAAGATATGCTCAGCTGTTTCTCTGGCTTCTTTTAATATGGCAGCGTCTTGTGCCAGGTCTGATATCAATAGGTCAAGAACACCGCTTTGCTGAGTACCTGTAAGGTCTCCCGGGCCGCGTAGTTTAAGGTCTACATCGGCTATCTCAAAACCATTATTGGTACGAACCATGGTTTCAAGTCTTGTTTTACTGTCAGAGCTCATTTTATGAGAGGCCATCAGGATACAGAATGATTGTTCTGCTCCACGACCTACACGACCACGTAATTGGTGCAATTGAGCCAAACCGAAACGCTCCGAGTTTTCAATGATCATTACCGAAGCGTTAGGCACGTTTACCCCAACTTCAATAACCGTAGTTGCTACCATTATTTTGGTTTCACCTTTAACGAAGCGTGCCATTTCGAAATCTTTATCCTGCACTTTCATACGTCCATGAACCATACTTAGAGGTACCTGGGCAAAAGCACGGCTAATGCTTTCATAGCCATCCATGAGGTCTTTCAAATCAAGTTTGGCGGACTCTTCAATTAATGGATAAACAATATAAATCTGTCTGCCTTTGGCCATTTCTTCTTTCATGAAACCAAATACTGCAAGACGTTGATTGTCTTTCCGGATAACTGTTTTAATGGGTTTTCGACCCTTTGGTAGTTCGTCAATGACAGAAACGTCAAGGTCTCCATAAAGTGTCATAGCCAATGTTCGTGGAATCGGAGTAGCAGTCATCACAAGAATATGAGGAGGCATTACTTTATTCTTGTTCCAAAGCTTTGCTCTTTGAGCCACACCGAAGCGGTGCTGCTCATCAACAATACAAAGACCCAGGTTTTTAAAGACTACGGGGTCTTCGATTAAAGCATGCGTACCGACAATAATGCTCAGTGCTCCTGATTCTAATTCTGATAAGATGGTCTTCCTTTCTGATGTTTTGGTGGAACCAGTAAGTTTGGCTATTTTAATTCCAAGACTTTCGGCAAAAGGTAAAAGCCCTTTATAATGCTGATCGGCCAGGATCTCAGTAGGAGCCATTAAACAGCCTTGTGCGCCATTACCCACAGCCATGAGCATACATATAAAGCCGACAATGGTTTTCCCGCTTCCTACATCACCCTGGAGTAATCGGTTCATTTGTTTACCGGATTTCATATCGGTATAAATCTCCTTGATTACCCTTTTTTGCGCATCTGTCAGTTCAAAAGGCAAGTGATGTTCATAAAAGTCTTTAAGCAGTTCTGTGTTCAGGAATACTTGTCCGCTTATGGCTTGCTTCCTATGAGTTTTTTCGCTCAGCATCTTCAG
>CAZNHL010000047.1:0-37754 GCA_964572965.1 uncultured Bifidobacteriaceae bacterium | reverse complement strand
TGAGCAATCAACGTCTTTTCTATTTGCCGGGATGGTGGAATCGGTAGACACGCAAGACTTAAAATCTTGTATCTGCAAGGATGTGCGGGTTCAAGTCCCGCTCCTGGTACGAAAATCCTGACCTAGTGTCAGGATTTTTTTTTCATTTAAGTCAAACCCAAAAGCCATAGCTGCATGAACGGGGAATTTTATCACGATTTTCGTCTAGGTATATTAGGTGGTGGTCAGCTAGGTCGCATGCTTATCCAATCATGTGTCGATTTCAATATCAACACCAGCATACTTGATGCTGACGACAGCTCTCCATGCAAAGAGTTTTGTTCAAACTTTGTATTGGGCTCGCCAACTAATTTCACAGACGTTTACAATTTTGGCAAAAACCTGGATCTTATCACGATCGAGGTAGAAAATGTAAATACAGAAGCGTTGGAACAACTGCAGGCCGAAGGTAAAATAGTTTATCCACAGCCAAAAGTAATTCGTCTTATTCAGGACAAGCGCCTTCAGAAACAATTCTACAAAGACAACGGAATTCCTACTTCCGACTTTGTATTGATTGACAATAAAGCAGATCTTCAAAAACATAAAGCATTCCTTCCTGCAGTACAAAAGCTTGGAAGAGCCGGTTACGATGGGCGCGGTGTACAAAAACTGCGTACTGAAGCCGACTTTGAAAAAGGGTTTGATGCGTTTTCTCTATTAGAGAAGTTTGTAGATTTTGAAAAAGAAATTGCTGTAATAGCTGCACGCAATGCTGCCGGTGAAATTTCTATTTTCCCGGCTGTTGAACTTGTCTTCCACCCGACACATAACCTGGTTGAATTCTTGTTTGCTCCTGCAAGCATTTCTAAGGAAATAGAAAAGCAGGCAAACGATATTGCCGTTCAGGTAACTGAAAAACTGGGTATTGTAGGTTTGCTGGCGGTAGAAATGTTCGTTACCAAAGACGGCAAAGTCCTTGTTAATGAAATTGCCCCTCGTCCACACAATAGCGGTCACCATACAATCAAAGCAAACTATACTTCTCAGTTTGAACAACACCTGAGAGCAATCCTGGGCTTGCCGCTTGGCTCTACACGCACTATGAAACAATCTGCCATGGTAAACGTGCTTGGAGCTGAAGGACATAGCGGTATTGCTAAATACGAAGGTCTGAACGAAGTACTTAAAGTAGAAGGTGTTTATATTCACTTATATGGAAAGAAATTCACAAAACCTTTCCGTAAAATGGGTCATATCACCATTCTTGACGACAACTGGGATAAGCTGAAGGAAAAAGTTAAATTTGTTCAGGACACTATCAAAGTAGTCGCTTAAAATTATCAGAAATTCACACTGTACTTAGTACTCAATACTCTGTACTTAATACTAAAAATATGGTTGGAATTATCATGGGCAGCGATTCGGATCTTCGCATTATGCAGGATGCCGCTGACGTACTTAAAGAACTGGGAGTTCCTTTTGAATTGACCATTGTGTCAGCACACCGCACACCACACCGTATGTTTGATTATGCGCAGTCTGCTCGTGAGCGTGGTTTAAAAGTAATTATTGCAGGAGCCGGTGGCGCTGCACACTTACCGGGTATGGTTGCATCATTGACAACATTACCTGTTATTGGTGTTCCTGTAAAATCAAGTAACTCTATCGATGGCTGGGACTCAGTATTATCAATCCTGCAAATGCCAGGTGGAATTCCGGTAGCTACTGTAGCATTGGACGGTGCTAAAAATGCCGGAATCCTTGCAGCAGAAATTATTGGTGCTTTTGATGATAAAGTAGCAGCAAACCTTCAAGTCTTTAAAGACGGACTGAGAACAAAGGTTGAAAAAGCCATTGTTGAGGTTGAAAAGAAATTCAATAAATAAGTAAGAATACCTCTCTCATTTAGTTCATAAAAAAGGTCCCGCAAAGTTTTTGCGGGACCTTTTTCTTTGGTTCTATATTAACTATTAGAATGCCAGAAAGCCGATTCCCAGTTTAAACATAACCATATACATATCGAATACTCTTCCATTTACTATTTTCTGCAAATCACTAATCTTATCGGGGGCGGAGGTGTCATCATAGTCATACTCATCATCTACATCAAACCTCATTTTATAAATTGTACTTCCGAGTATGCCGGGTACACAAAGATTAGACTCTATTCCATAATCAAGCACTAATCTATCGAAGACAATCATTTGCTTTCCAAAGCCGATGCCAATGGAAAAATTGCCCCAGTAATTGCCAACAGTAGAGTTATTCACATAAGAATCTTTTACCATTGTATAATAAGCATCAGCCTGCAGGGTCATATAACTCCCCCTCGGGGCAAGGTTCTGGTGACCTCCATAAAACATCTTCGTGTAAAAACCTATACCGTGAACATATGCCTTAAAAGCAAGGTCATCGCGGTTTTTATATATGTTGAAAGGGCTCTTTTCATCAATAAAGTTCATATCCACACTTGTGCGTGTGAAACTATAACGCATTCCTAAAGATACTTTCCTTGAAACCACATACTCAATATTGGCAATATGCGTTAAGTTGAAATCACCAGGTAAAACACCCGACTTAGAATGAAAATTCTTATTAGTCAGCGCGGGCACAAAACGAAGGTTGTAAGTAGTTAAAAACTTTTTTCCCTGATAACCAGGCTGTGCCTGAGTTACAAAAGCAAGACTGACAATTAAAACTGATAATAAATATCTGAAACGCATACTACTTATTTCTTGAAGTTTTCATTTGGTAAAAGCTGTCATAAATGCTCATATTGATAACAGTTCTTGAGTCTTTATCATCAATATAGTTTGATTGTACCAGCTTGGATTCTCCGGTTTTAATATCAAATAATACCTGAATATAGTAGGAGTCATATTTTGGTGTTACTATATAATAAACCGTATAAGGAATCATATATGGAACAAAAACGGCTGTCACAATTAATGATGCTGTGCCATATTTCTTTTGACGCATCCCAATAACACCCATCCACGAGAAATATTTGGTATTGTAGCGTTTAGCCAGGTCTTCAGCATACTCATAATCCAGGTTATGCATTTTCACACCGTTTTCCATATGCTTCACACGCTCCTGAAGCCAGAGCGTCATAAATGTCATATCATTATATTTCTGCAGGTCTGTTTCCTTCAGATCAAGATCATTCAGCAACTCTACATCAAGCTTTGCAATTGCTGCATTTTCACGGATACGGTCACTTAAGCGGAATTCTGCATTTTCAGCGGAAAGATACTTTTGCTGACGTCTCTTTCTCTGATCAACTTTCATGTAAAAAGGGTTATAAACAACTACCTTGTCAATTCCCAATGCATGTCCTTTACGTCTTACTCTTGTCTCTTCTTTAGCTTTTTCTTTTCTCTTTCTTCTTGCTGTTTTCGGATCATCTTTTTCCAGATCTTTAGCCATTTTTTCTGAGGCGAGTGCATCAAACTTCAGTTGGAATTCGGCCTGCATTAATTCGTCCACAAAAACATATTTAATAAAATTCTGATCAGTCAGCGCAGAATCCTGTACAGATTGAATTTTATCATACTTAGAGCGCGTATCTTCAACATTAGCACTTGGCTTCATTGGCACAAAAGGCGTTGACTGAAACAAAGTGCTGCTTCTGTAATGCTGAAACACCATGCTTTTGAACAAGTCGTCAGTATATGCTTTCAAATCTGCTTCTGCGGGATATCTTTGACTTAGCTGCCAGCAATATTTTAACGCCACTGCATTCAGTTCATTTACCTTAAGCTTGTCAAACAAATGATAAACCTGTTGAGAATTACCTTCTATGGTATTATAATTCTCTGTCACTTCGTGCATCCGGCCTTCATTCGCGTATTTGGTCAAACCATATAAAGACTTCGCTATTCCTTTTTTAGCATATAAGTTGCTTGAATCTTCCTGTAATAAAAGATATGAATTGTAAAAAGCTTCTACATATTCCTGATCCAAAAGGCAAACCGCTGTAATATCATAGCGGGCAATTTTCCTTACTGTATAAAACTCTTTCTCAGAAACTATAAAGTTTCGGTCTGCTATTCTGTTTGCCTGTCTCTTTGCTTTTTCAGCAATATAAGCCCTTCTGTTTTTAATGCTTGGGTGCGTGCTTTTCTCCTCATTTTCTTCATCTTTTGAAGCTATAGGTTTTACTTTCTCAAGAAAATAAGAGTCGGGGAAACGGAATGTTTCTGTCTCCAGGAAACTCTTTTTGAAAGCTATGTCATCATAAGGAAGATAGCTGTACTGCAATACATCAAAAAACCTCTCCAAAGATTTTACACTATAACCTGTCTTCAAAAATATTTCCAAACCTGAAATATCAGCCTCCGTTTCCAGTTCCCTCGAATAGCGGTTTTCTGCCCAGTATTTTTTGTCTTCCGACAATGAACGATAACCTGTTTTTCCCTTCGAAATTCTCACACCCTCAACATAACTGTTAAGTACATGTTGCTTTTTGTAGTGCACTATTTCATGACAAAGTAAAAAAGCCAGCTGAGCTTCGTTTTCAAGCTGGGCAATCATTCCTTCATTCACAAATATCAACCCCTCATGCGTAGCAAATGCGTTTACATCTGCAGTCCTGATAGTATAAAATTTCACCTTGCCCTGAAGTTCCGGTTCAGTTTTCAGAATCTCAGCAGCAACTTTATTAACATAATTAGAAATAGGGTCATTAAATATCACTCTTCCGCTAAAAAGAAAATCCTTCATTTCGAAGCTGTTCTTCAATGAAAACTCTTTTTTAGCCTTTCTTTCATACCTTTTATCGTCATTCGCCGATTTAGAAAGAGCTTCCATACTCTGATTGTATTTTTCAGAGGAAAGTAATAAAAACTCTTTAGGGATTGTACCTTCAGACTTAAGAGGCTTGAAATGTGCAAAATCCTGCGCATGTGCAAAACTCAGTATGAAGCAACTGATTGCCAACACTTTGAGTTTCCTGCTTAAAAATTCCATACTGTATTTTGTGTTGAGTACTTTGTTGTGAACTCCAAAATTAGCTATTTTGAAGCTAGAATTGAAAAATATTATCATGCTAAGGAAATTCTTGTTAGGCTTAAGTCTTTTTATAGTTTTAGTTTCTTGTAAAAAGGTAGATCCTGAACTCCCTGTTGAAGTTAATTTCAAACCCAAAACCACTTTTTCTCCAATAGAAAAAAATGACACTGCCTATGTCACAATCAGCGGTGGCCAACAAGGCAGCATTGTCAAGTTTATTGCAAGTGATACAAATTATGTTTCAATTCTGAAGGAAGGAAGTAATTACGTAGTCTTTAAACAAAAAAGAGATCTTAATACCAGAAAATACATAACAGCCGGCCTGATTTCTCAGGGACAACTTAAAAGCCGGGATACACTTTGGCTGAAAACAACAGGTACTCCAACAGGAAACAAAAGTGATATAGTTTATATAAACTCTTCTTCCATCCTAACATTAAATCCGAACACAAAATCCACTGCAAGTATTACCAATACCTATAATTATTCAATCTCTTCTCCTTCCTGGACACCCGACAGGAAAGGTATTCTTGTAAATGATACTTACTACGGAGGTTTTTATATTTATGGTATTGACGGAAGTTATTTAAGCTCAGGTTCAAGTTATAATGTCAGCAGCTATTCCAATACCCGTTTTTCTCTTGACGGAAAAGCCATTTATGGATCCAGTTCAAGAGGAGGATACTATGTAAAAGACTATAACACTAAAGCAAACATCATCTTACCGATTTCTGTTTCTAACAGTTCGGTATATGCCCTGGCTGTCGGCTCAACTTCAGACAATATTGCCTATGTAACTTATTCCGGAGGTTATTACAGACTTTATCACTATAAAAATGGGGTCACAACTTCTATTAGCACTAGTTATTATCTTTTCACTGATATTGCTGTATCTCCGAATGGACAATATGTAGCTTATGTATTAAAAGATGGAAGTACTCCATACCTCAGACTCTATAATCGTACAAGCAGTTATTCAGCAACCGTAGATTATCTTTATAATAACGGCTATAATCTTAGATCTCCGTCTTTTAACCCTGCCAGTGATCAATTAGCATATTCCGTTCAATATGGCTATTACTCCAACACCAGATCTAATGAATCGATAGTCGTGTATACTATAAAAAGTGATACCTATAATATTATGACGTCTGGGCAGCAACCTGGCTGGTAAACGGAAGCATAAGGGTTCCTCGGAAATTCTGCGGAACCCTTATGCTTTATATCAAAACAGTTTTACTCATATAATCCCAAAGCACCACACCAACAGTTACCGAAACATTTAATGAATGTTTTGTTCCGAATTGAGGAATTTCCAGACAACCACTACAAAGCGGCAACACGCTGCTATCTACACCGTCTACTTCATTGCCAAACACAAAAGCGTATTTCTTCCCGGCTTCCGGTTGAAATTTTTGTAGAAAAATGCTATTTGTAACCTGCTCTACAGCAAATACCTCATAGCCTTCTTCCTTCAGTTTCCGGACAGCCTCTAATGTCTCTCCATGGTGCTCCCACACCACTGTTTCTGTTGCTCCTAAAGCTGTTTTCTGAATTTCGCGGTTGGGAGGTGTCCCGGTAATACCACATAACAACAGTTTCTCAATCTTAAAAGCATCGCCGGTTCTGAATGCCGACCCTACATTGCTTAAGCTTCTGACATTGTCAAGAACCACCACAACGGTATTTTTTTCAGTATCCTTAAATTCTTCGGGAGTGAGACGATTCAGTTCGTCCATAGACAATTTCTGCATCACGCAATTTAGTGCAGAAATGCCAAATTTCGAATAAGCGCATTTCTGTTTTTAGCCGAAAAACCGTAATTTGCTATCTGGTAAATTGCTGAGTGACATCCGCCTATTTCTAATATCCCACCTATGAAAGGAAAGAAAACAGAAGAAACTCCCCTTATGAAACAATTCAACGCGATTAAGGGAAAATATCCCGGCGCTTTGTTATTATTCCGTGTAGGCGATTTCTATGAAACATTTGGAGAAGACGCTATCAAAACCTCCAGAATCCTTGGCATTGTGCTGACCAAAAGAGGTGCGGGCTCTCCCACAGAAACAGCACTGGCCGGTTTTCCTCATCATTCTCTGGACAATTACCTTCCAAAGCTTGTTCGTGCCGGTGAAAGGGTTGCAATCTGTGACCAGCTTGAAGATCCTAAATCTGTAAAAGGGATTGTAAAACGAGGTGTTACAGAACTGGTCACTCCGGGGGTTTCTTACAACGACAATGTACTCGACGTAAAGCGCAATAACTATCTTAGCGCTGTTTACTTTGAAAAGGACGAAATTGGCATCGCATTCCTTGATATTTCTACGGGCGAATTTATGGCTTCGCAAGGGAAAGCTGCCTATGTGGATAAACTCCTCCAGAGCTTTAGCCCTTCTGAAGTTCTTTGCGCTAAAAACCGTAAAAACGATTTCAGCCAGGTATTTGGTGATCGATTTAATAATTACTTCCAGGAAGACTGGATCCATTCATTTGATTATGCTCACGAAAGCTTAACGCAGCATTTCGGAACAGCAACACTTAAAGGTTTCGGTATTGACAGTATGCCTGCTGCCATAGTAGCTGCAGGGAGCATTCTTCAATATTTAAAAGACACTGAACATAACGAGATCGGCCATATTGCTTCCATCTCACGCATAGAAGAAGAGCGTTTTGTATGGCTGGACAAGTTTACAATACGTAACCTTGAGTTGGTTTATCCGCAGTATGAAGGGGGGGTGCCGTTAATTGATATCCTGGATGACACCTGTACGCCGATGGGTGCCCGCATGCTCCGTAACTGGATGGTACTTCCTTTAAAGGAAATCAACCCGATTGAAGAACGGCTGGCTGTAGTTGAGGCATTCATTAACAAACCTGAATACCTTGAAGAAGTTATTCAGCACATGAAACCTATCGGTGACCTGGAACGCGTTATCTCCAAAGTAGCTGTTCGCCGAGTTAATCCAAGAGAATTAAATCAGCTCAAAAGAGCATTAAGCCATATTGACCCGATCAAAGCTTTACTATCAAATGCTGAAGCGGGTGATTTGAAGAAACTGGGAAACCAGCTGGACCCCTGTACATTCATCCGTGAAAAGATTGAAAAAGAACTGATGCCGGATCCGCCGATTGTAACCAATCAGGGGCGATTGATCAATGACGGGTTAGATGAAGAACTGGATAGGTTACGCCAGATCGCTTATGCCGGTAAAGATTTTCTTTTACAGGTTCAGCAACGCGAAATTGCCAGAACAGGTATTACTTCTCTTAAAATCTCTTTCAACAAAGTATTCGGTTACTATATAGAAGTAACCAACTCTAACAAAGACAAAGTACCTGCCGACTGGATCCGCAAACAGACTCTGGTAAATGCAGAACGTTATATTACTGAAGAGCTGAAAGTATATGAGGAGCAAATCCTGACAGCAGAAGATAAGATACATGCCATTGAATACCGCATGTTTGAAGAGTTGGTTTTAGCTGCTGTAGACTTCGTTCCGCAGATT
The DNA here is from genome assembly GCA_964572965.1 of uncultured Bifidobacteriaceae bacterium. Taxonomy (GTDB): domain Bacteria; phylum Bacteroidota; class Bacteroidia; order Cytophagales; family UBA9547; genus CAZNHL01. The sequence continues at coordinate 29,253 of CAZNHL010000047.1, read as the reverse complement.
CAGAAAAATGCTAAAATATTGGCAAAAATAGATTGTCTTACGTCTTTTGCTTCTATCTCAAAGAAAAACAAATACGCTAAACCAATTGTCAATGACAGTAAGCGTATTGACATCAAAGCGGGCCGTCACCCGGTTATTGAACAGAAATTGCCAATAGGAGAGAGCTATGTTCCTAACGACATTTTCCTGAACGACGAAACACAACAGATCATGGTCATTACCGGGCCTAACATGGCCGGTAAGTCTGCACTGCTACGCCAGACAGCATTGATTGTGCTGATGGCGCAAATTGGCTGCTTTGTTCCTGCACAGGCTGCCGAAATTGGTATTGTTGACAAAGTATTTACCCGTGTAGGTGCTTCTGATAACCTTTCCAGAGGAGAATCTACCTTCATGGTTGAGATGACAGAAACTGCCAGTATCCTGAATAACCTTTCTGACAGAAGTCTGGTACTGATGGATGAAATCGGGCGCGGAACCAGTACCTATGATGGTATTTCTATAGCCTGGGCCATTGTAGAGTACCTCCATAACCACAGCAAGAGCTTTGCAAAAACACTGTTTGCAACGCACTACCACGAGCTTAATCAGTTAACAGAAGATTTTCCCCGAATCAAGAATTTCAATGTTTCTGTAAAAGAAGTCGGCAACAAAGTCATCTTTATGAGAAAGCTGAAAGAAGGCGGAAGTGAACACAGTTTTGGTATTCATGTAGCACAAATGGCGGGTATGCCAAATAGTGTAGTGCTACGAGCCAATGAAATCATGCACCATCTGGAGAAAGAAAAAGTCAAAACTGATCCGTCTAAGCCATTGCGCGAAATGCCGAAAAACAATTACCAGATGACCCTTTTCGAAGCCAATGATCCTAAATATCAACGCGTGAAAGAAATGATGAACATCATCGATATCAACACCCTTTCGCCGGTAGAAGCATTATTAAAGCTCAACGAGCTCAAGCTAATGATGCAAAACTAATATTTGAATGCCAATGTCTTATAGCTATATTTAGTTTACTTAATACCCTTATAACCTTATGATTAAGAAAATTTTTACGTTAGCTACATTGGCCTTTACGGCTTGCATTATTAACGTTCAGGCGCAGTTTAAACACCATCCTGAACTAAATAAAATGGATACAAAGATAGAGTTTCTGCTAGATTCTGCTGCAAAACACATGATCCTCTTTGTATTGACCAAAAATAGTACCGACTATGATAAGGCTCAGTTTTTAGTTAAACAAGCAGACAGTCTGAACGAAGTTCTGGAGAGAAAGGCAATAAACGAATACAAAGTCACTAAAATAGATTCATACATCCTTGACAGGGATGAAGAAATAAAAACATATGCCAACAAAGATCTGAAACAACAAATTCTGATCGAAAAAAATGGCAATGAAAAAGTACATTTTAAGCTTCACACCTATATAGTAGGCCCAAAAGCAAAAGAATGGTACGAAGAGTTCGCTCAGTATTTGCCTAAGAACTAATTCTTACGTAAAATAGTACAGGAATTACTTCCTGTACTATTTTTGTTTTGATCCATGTCCGATTTTCTTGAAAATATAAGCCCAGAAGCCAAAAAGAAGCGTGATGAAGATTTCTTGAAACTCTTTATGCCTTTGGTTACCCCTTTGTACAACTTTGCATACAGGCTAACGCTTGATGAGGATGATGCCAATGATCTGGTGCAAGACACCTATTTAAAGGCATATCGTTTTTACGAGAGTTTTGAACAGGGAACTAATGCGAAAGCATGGCTGTTTAGAATTCTGAAAAACAGCTTCATCAACGAGTATCGTCGTAAGGTTAAAGAACCAAACAAGGTTGATTATCAGGAAGTAGAGTCTTTCTACAACTCTGAAGAAGCAGACACAAAGCATACGACAGATCTACGTGTGGAAACTGTGCAGGAATTGATTGGCGACGAGGTTGCCAATGCATTGAACGCACTTGATGTGGATTTCCGTACAGTAATTATTCTATGTGACCTTGAAGGTTTCACCTATGAGGAAATGGCTAAAATCCTGAACATCCCAATCGGAACTGTACGCTCCAGATTGCACAGGGCAAGGATGTTACTAAAAGAAAAGTTGCGCGAATATGCTTCACACTTAGGCTATAAAGATTAAGATATAATAACTTACCTTATCTATGAACTCTGTAAATTCAGAAAACAACGCTGCCACGCCGCTTATTGAGACACAGGCAGGTCTATCCAAATGTTTGGAAGTAATTAACCTCATTCTTGACGGAGAAGCTTCAGAAGAACAACTCAGCTATTTTGACAGTAAAATCAAATGTTGTGAAAAGTCAATGGGTTATTTTAACCTGGAAAAATGCATCAGAGACGTTGTCAAAATGCGCATTGAGAAAAAAGATGTATCACCGAAATTGGTAGAGGAGATCAGGTCAAAATTAAATATTTCGGTTAATCAAATTTAGAATACATTTTGAAGCAAGGTAAAGCCATCATTTTTTGTGCACCATCAGGTTCAGGCAAAACAACAATTGCACAACACCTGATGAAAATAATCCCGGATATGGGATTTTCTATTTCAGCCTGTACACGTGACCCACGAGGACAACACGAAGAAAACGGCAAACATTATTATTTCTTAAAACCCGAAGAATTTGTAAAGAGAATCCACCAGGACGAATTTGTAGAGTGGGAGGAAGTATACGTAGGTAATTTCTACGGCACCCTGAAAGCCGAAATTCAACGCCTATGGGATGGAGGGAAAACCATCATCTTTGATGTAGACGTAAAAGGAGGTGTAAACCTTAAAAAATACTTCGGCGACAAAGCTCTGTCTATATTTGTCAAAATACCTTCATTAGAACTACTGGAAAAAAGGCTACGTGAAAGAGCTACTGAAAATGAAGAGAGTATTCAGAAACGCCTGTTCAAAGCAAATTTCGAAATGTCTTTTCAGAATCAGTTTGACGTCGTACTGATCAATGAACACTTACCTACGGCTTTAGCAGAAGCCGAAAAGCTTGTAAAAGATTTTATCGCTAAACCATAATAGATATAAGGTCCCGATATTTTTAATACCGGGACCTTATTGCATATACGCATATGAAAGTAGGCCTATTCTTCGGTTCGTTTAATCCCATACATATTGGCCACCTGGTGATTGCTAACTCCATGGTCGAATTAGAATATGTAGACGAGGTATGGTTCGTGGTATCTCCGCAAAACCCTTTCAAGCATATTGACAGTCTTCTCAATGAAAACGACCGTCTCAGACTGGTTGAACTGGCTATTATGGATAATCCGGTATTTAAGGTAGATGATATTGAATTCAATCTACCCAAACCGAACTACACATACGTAACACTCAGTAAGCTTCGGGAATTACACCCGGATCACCGGTTTGACCTGATTATGGGAGAAGATAACCTTGCCGACTTTACTAACTGGCATCAATTTGAAGAAATACTGGATCATCACAGATTATTGGTTTACCCGAGGCCATTCAGCAAAGGCTCCATTTTACTAAACCATCCCAAAGTGAAAAAAGTAGAAGCCCCTCTGTTTGAAATTTCAGCAACCTTCATCCGTGAGGCTATTAAAAAGAATAAATCCGTGAAATACCTGTTACAGGAAGAGGTCGAAAAATATATCAAATTCAAAGGTCTGTATAGCTAAATACCTTTTTTTATAAAACACAGAAAGCCTGTCTTAAAAGACAGGCTTTTCTAATATTAACAGTTCTGTTTGTAGATTAAGCTACAGCAGCAACAGCAGGCTCAACGTAAACGAAAGAACGATCGTCTTTACCTTTCTTAAATTTCACTGTACCAGGGACCAAAGCGAACAAAGTATGGTCTTTACCAATACCTACGTTCAATCCTGGATGATGCTTAGTACCTCTTTGTCTAACGATGATATTACCGGCAATAACTGCCTGACCACCGAAGATTTTAATACCAAGACGCTTGCTATGTGATTCGCGGCCGTTTCTTGAACTACCGGCTCCTTTTTTGTGTGCCATTGTATTTACTTATTTAGCAATGTTCTCAATCAATACTTTAGTGTATTCCTGTCTGTGACCGTTTTTCTTCTTGTAACCTTTTCTTCTTTTCTTTTTGAAAACGATTACTTTGTCACCTTTAACATGACCTAATACTTTACCAGTTACTTTCGCACCCTTGATAACAGGAGCACCCAACTCGATGTTAGTGCCATTGTCTACCAATAATACATTCTCGAAACTTACACCGGCGCCCTCAGCAGCTTCAAGCTTATCTGTGTAGATAAACTTGTTTTGTTCTACTTTATATTGCTTACCGGCTATCTCTACTATCGCGTACATTTTCTTGCCGTTTAATTTTGAAAAAGGACTGCAAATATACTGACAAATACCATATTTGCAAATACTTACATAAGAATATTTATTATTGTACTTTTTATAGACGCTTTACACTTGATTTTTTTTAATCGCTATTCTAAGCTCATACGCATAAAAGTTTTACTTCCAATATGTCATATAATTAACTAATTTACATTTAGTTAAAACAAAATATGTGACTCCTGCGTTAAGCTTTCCAAGATGATTTTTTTGTTAAATTTGCCTTTGAGTTTTAGTTCGATTTAATCATCTTTGTAAGAGTCCACTGCAAACGTATAGGCAACCCAAATTGTCAGATTACCGGGTTAAATTTTAGTTTTTTTAGCTAAAATGCAGAGAGAGAATGGTTTGAAATAACCCTTGCAACGGATACCCTTCAACTACAGCATTTTAACACTTCGGTGTTTCGGAAATTCGAAGAATTTAGAATATATTAGTTACATAATACATATAAGTAAACATGGCAACTGAACCAATACTTCAGGAGAATAAAGATCGTTTCGTCTTATTTCCCATTACATATGGTGACATTTGGGAAATGTACAAGAAAGCAGAAGCTAGTTTCTGGACTGCAGAGGAAATTGACCTTAGTCAGGACATCGTTGACTGGGAAAAGCTGAATGATGGCGAGCGCCACTTTATTTCTCACGTATTGGCATTCTTTGCTGCCAGTGACGGTATCGTAAACGAGAACCTTGCTGTTAACTTCCTTGCTGAAGTACAGTATCCGGAAGCTAAATGCTTTTATGGTTTCCAGATTATGATGGAGAATATCCATGCTGAAACATACTCTCTCCTTATAGACACCTATATTAAGGATGAAAAAGAGAAAGACAGATTGTTACACGCACTTGACACAGTACCTTGTGTTGGTAAAAAAGGTGAATGGGCAATCAAGTGGATTAACAGCGATTCTTTCGTTGACAGGCTGCTTGCTTTTGCCGCTGTAGAAGGGATTTTCTTCTCAGGATCTTTCTGTTCGATATTCTGGTTAAAAAAACGTGGATTAATGCCAGGTTTAAGCTTCTCAAACGAACTCATTTCGCGTGATGAAGGTTTACATACTGACTTCGCTTGTCTGATCTATAATAACTATATTAAGAATAAGGCATCGAAAGAAAAAATACATGAAATTATTTTAGGAGCGGTTGAAATAGAGAAAGAATTCGTGACTGATGCATTACCTGTTGACTTGATTGGTATGAATGCAAAACTAATGCAGCAGTATATTGAATTTGTGGCGGACCGTTTGTTGGTATCTCTGGGACTGGAGAAATATTACAATGCAACAAACCCTTTTGACTTCATGGAAATGATTTCATTACAGGGTAAAACAAACTTCTTCGAGAAGAGAGTGGCGGAATACCAAAAAGCAGGGGTGATGGGTGGCAATGACAAGGACGCTCACAAATTCACAATTGACGAAGATTTCTAAAAGCATCAACCTAACCAAACCTTATACAATTAACAAGAACCAACATGCTTGTAATTAAGAGAGACGGACGGAGAGAATCCGTAAAATTTGATAAAATCACCTCGCGTATTGAAAGACTTTGTTATGGTCTTGACATGAACTTCATCGATCCTGTTGAAGTGGCAATGAAAGTCGTAAACGGAATCTATGACGGTGTAACTACAGTAGAATTAGACAATCTGGCAGCAGAAACTGCAGCGTCTATGACTACAAAACACCCTGACTACGCAACACTGGCCGCGCGTATTGCGATCTCTAACCTGCACAAAATCACGAGTAAGTCTTTCTTCAATACAATGAAGAGATTATACACTTACATCGATCCTAAAACAGGCGAAAATGCTTCTTTGATCTCTAAAGAGGTGTTTGAAGTAATCAAAAACAATGCTGAATTGCTGGATTCTTCTATCATTTACGATAGAGATTTTAACTATGACTACTTTGGTTTCAAGACACTTGACAGATCTTACCTGTTAAAACTGGACGGTAAAATAGTAGAAAGACCACAACACATGCTGATGCGTGTTGCTGTAGGTATTCATGGCGCTGATGTTGAAGCTGCTATTGAAACATACAACCTTATGTCTGAGCGTTGGTTCACACACGCTACACCTACATTATTCAACGCTGCAACACCAAAACCTCAATTGTCTTCATGCTTCTTGTTAACGATGAAGAATGACAGCATTGACGGTATTTATGATACATTGAAAGACTGTGCTAAAATATCGCAGTCTGCCGGCGGTATCGGATTAAGCATTCACAATATCCGTGCTACAGGTTCTTATATTAAAGGCACTAATGGTACTTCAAACGGTATCATTCCAATGCTTAAAGTGTTTAACGACACAGCACGCTATGTAGATCAGGGCGGTGGTAAGCGTAAAGGAGCTTTTGCTATTTACCTTGAACCATGGCATGCAGATATATTTGAGTTCCTTGACCTTAAGAAAAACCACGGTAAAGAAGAGATACGTGCACGTGATTTGTTCTATGCACTTTGGATTTCAGATTTGTTCATGAAACGTGTTCAGAACAATGAAGAATGGTCTCTGTTCTGTCCGAACGAAGCTCCTGGTCTTGCTGACTGTTACGGAGACGAGTTTGAAAAACTATACGAAAAATACGAAAGAGAAGGTCGCGCACGTAAAGTAGTAAAAGCACAGGATCTTTGGTTCCAGGTACTTGAGTCTCAAATTGAGACAGGTACACCTTACATGCTTTACAAAGACCACGCTAATAAGAAGTCTAACCAGAAAAATCTGGGTACTATCAAGTCATCTAACTTGTGTACTGAGATCATGGAGTATACTTCTGATGATGAGATTGCAGTATGTAACCTTGCCTCTATTGCATTGCCTCGTTTCATTAAAGACGGCAAATTTGATCACCAGAAGTTGTACGAAGTAACGAAAGTAGCTACACGCAACCTGAATAAGATCATTGATGTTAACTACTATCCTGTAAAAGAAGCAGAAAATTCAAACATGCGTCACCGTCCGATCGGATTGGGCGTACAAGGTTTGGCTGATGCATTCATCTTACTTCGTCTGCCTTTCGAATCTGAAGAGGCACAACAATTGAACAAAGAGATCTTCGAAACACTTTACTTCGGTGCAATGACTGCATCTATGGAGTTGTCTAAAGTAGAAGGTCCTTATAAAACATTCAAAGGTTCTCCGGTATCAAAAGGAATCTTCCAGTTTGATATGTGGGGAGTAACTCCAGACAGCGGCCGCTGGGATTGGGAATCTCTTAAAAGAGATGTAAAGCAACATGGTGTACGTAATTCGTTATTGGTTGCTCCAATGCCAACAGCTTCTACTTCTCAGATCCTTGGTAATAACGAGTGCTTTGAACCTTATACTTCTAACATTTACACAAGACGTGTATTGTCCGGTGAATTCATTGTAGTGAACAAACACTTATTGAAAGACCTGATCAAACTAGGCTTGTGGAATGACAGATTGAAAAACAGCCTTATTCAAGGAAATGGTTCAGTACAGCACATAGACGAGATTCCTGAAAACATCAAGGAACTTTACAAAACAGTATGGGAGATCAAGCAAAAAACATTGATTGACATGTCTGCTGACAGAGGTGCTTATATCTGTCAAAGCCAGTCATTCAACGTACACATGCAGGATCCTAACTTTGGTAAATTAACTTCTATGCACTTCTATGCATGGCAAAAAGGCTTGAAAACAGGTATGTATTACCTGCGTACAAAAGCTGCTGTTGATGCCATCAAGTTTACAGTTGAAAAACAAGCCGATGTGGCACTTGAATCAGGAGATACAACACGTGATGAAAAACTAAGCGCAATGGCTTGTTCTCTTGACAATCCGGAAGCATGTGAAGCATGTGGTAGCTAAATAAGCACAGATACACACAAACTATATAAATGTAAAATCCCGTACGGAGCTTTCTGTACGGGATTTTTTTTTTGCCCGGAGTTACGGGACAGAAGGTCGTCAACATGGTTAAATAAAAATAAGATTTAAAATATAGTAAATACAGGTTACCTTTGTACTATACTGTGTAATTAATGGATTACGGGTATATATACTAATTGGGAATATGATTTATGAACTGATTTAAGTTTTGGAGAAAAAATCACTATTCTATGATGAAAAAACTATTATACACCTGTGGCGTTATTGCCATGGGCCTTTTGTCCTATGGGGCATTCGCACAACAGACCAATAACTGGTATTTTGGAAGTACCAGTTGTTATCCGGGAGTTAAAATGAGTTTCAATGGGTCTTCAGGACCTGTCGTTTCCCCTAATGACTTCCCACTCAAAACGCTGGAAGGAAGCTCCTCCATCAGTGATGCTTCGGGGAACCCTCTATTTTATACAGACGGTGTAGATATTTGGAATGCTACAACAAACGTTAAATTCAATACTTTTTCTTTAGGCGGGGGGCAATCATCAACCCAGTCTGCAATCGTTATGCCTAAGCCGGGAAATGCTAACGAATGGTTAGTTTTTACCTCCTCTGAAACAGGAACATCAGGAACAAAGTATGTTACTGTCAGAAGAACAGGAAGCGTATTTAGTGTAGTTGAGGCTGCTCCCATAACCTTAACAACAGGTGTAGGGGAAGGTTTATATATCATTGGCAGTACAAAAGCAAATTCAGCTTATTGGGTAATTACCAGAGCAACTGGCAGTGGTGGAAGTGTTCGCGCATTTGAAATTACTAATACAGGTGTTGTTAATACAACTGCAGTAATAAGTACTTTATCTTTTACTACAGCTACTACACAAACTGCTTATACATCAGCTATTGGTGTTATTAAGTCTAATAGCTGCCAAAACAAACTCGCCTTTACTTATTTGAGCGGTGATGTAGACATTACTGATTTTGATGCTGCAACCGGACAGGTTGTTGCCAGTACTGCAAAAAGGATAAATGTAGCCAGCACAGGTGGTAACAGTGGTAGTTACGGTTTGGAGTTCTCTCCTAACGATGCTTATTTATATATTACTAACTTATCCGGAAGAACAGTTTATCAATATGATATAACTGCAGGTGGTACTCCCCGTACTGTAGCCACCCTTCCGTCACCAAATGAAGCAGGTCAGCTTGCTCTTGGACCAAACGGAGTAATATATATGGCAATTTCTGGTACAGGAGGAGGTTCTGTGGCTGGTACAAGTTATTTAGGAGCTATAGCCGATCCCAACAGTGCCACTTCAACTCTTAATCAAACTGCCGTAGATTTATCTGTTTCTAAAGACTTCGCTGCAAGGTCTGCTTGTTCTGCCTGGGGTTTACCTACCTTTCCAAGATCTTTAGTTGTATCAAGTTTAAGTGCTAATCCAGAGGGTGCTTATTGCACAAACACGATTATTCCAATGAGTTATGTATTTGGTGGTGCACTACACGCAACAAACCCACAAGTTTGGGATGTAAAAAGAGCTAATGCAATCACTAATGCCACAACACCTGCTGAATATGTCTGGACATCACCTGCATCAAATGCCCAATTGAACGCCAACCCTTCTATTCGGTTTACGGCAGCCGGCACGTACAAAGTAATTTTAACAATTACAGACGTATGTAGCAGAACTTATAAAGATACGCTGACTTATGTAATATCGGATAAGAAAATACCAGCAGGTACTATAAGCTGTTCAGGAAATACTGTTACTTATACTGCAACGGGTACGCCTGCAAGTGACTATCCTAATTACGTCTGGCACGATGCCAATGGCAATGTAATGGGAATCGGCTCTCCGCTTTCTATTACTTACGCTGATCCTTTATTGGCTCCGGCTAATGCATGGGTAACAGTTGCTTCTTCTGCAAGTGCAGGTACAAGCGGATCTTCCACCGTAGGAAACCCCACCACAACAACAACTCATGGCTGGGTTGTAGGAACAACTGTAAGTAATGATATAACAGTAAAATCTGATGCTTTAACAATAACATCATTTGACCTTAGAGCCCGTTTTGGTAGCTGTGCGGCATCAAAATTCCGTGTTACTATTAGGAATTCAGGGGGAACAGCCGTTTACACTAACAATTTTGACAATAGTCTTGCCGGTGCTGCAAATAAGTTTACATGTGTCGGAGAAATTTTCACTCTTGCTATTAATACCAATTTATCAAAAGGTAACTATACAATTACCATAGATAATGCTTCTGGCGATATTGGTGGCTGGTATGTTGTTAACTCTCCTAGCGGAACTTCAGGAGGTGGCAGTACTGCGCAAATTGATTATGCTAGTGTTAGTTTAGGAAATGCTATCGGACAAATAAGATATAATTATAAGAATTTCACCATCACAAAAACATGTTCTGACAGCATCAGAGTAAATCGTCTCTGTTCACTTCCTGTAGAGTTTGTTTCTTTTACTGCTGAAAAATCCGGTAACAATGTTCAGTTGAATTGGGTGACAGCTAAAGAAAAAGACAATAGCCATTTTGAAGTACAACGTTCGTTAGATGGTGTTAATTTCAGCCTTCTTACAACTGTAACAGGTGCAGGAAACAGCAACTCTTTGAAATACTATAACGCACAGGACAAAGCATCTTCATCAACTGTATATTATCGCATTAAGCAGGTTGATTATAACGGCGATAGTGATTACTCTTCTGTAAGATCTGTAACCGGTTCAGATGTAGTAGTATCTGACATCAATATTCGTCCTAATCCAAATAACGGGAGTTTTATACTCGATGTAACTGCTGATAGAGCAAAACCTATAAGAGCAGAAATATTCAATATAATTGGTTCCTCTGTATGGGTTCAGACAATAAGCTCAGAAGGCGGTAGTATCAGTATTGACGTTAATTTAGGCGGACTTGATAAAGGGGTTTATTTCCTCAAAATTGCCGATACTACTCAAAAAATAGTGATTCATTAATCTCTAATATCATCATAGAAAACGGAAAGGGCTCCGCTGAAATTTCAGCGGAGCCCTTTCCGTTTTAGCATATTAGCATAACTTTTTAGCCAAGCCTTCTTACAATCAGCTCTTTTACTTTCAGATACATTTGCTCCGGATTCCTTGTTCGCCATTCATCAAACTCAGCAAGACTTCCTCCTGAATTTATATAGCTGTCTATATTAAACTTCTTCCACTCATCCTCAACAAAGTAACGGAAGTTAACTGCTGCGATCCAACCATCCTCCACTTCTTCAAACCATTCTTCATAGTAACAGTCATCGGAACCATGGAAATTAAAGATATTTTCTCCTATTAAAATAAACTGGTTAATTCCCTGACTCAGCATATACTCAATGATATTCCTTTTCAGAAACATAATATCATTGTGCAGTGCATCATTCCATTCACCAAACATTTCTATAATAGCATAATGCTTGTGGTAATTGGCATAGAGGATTTTGATATACAGCGTAGGTGAGCCGATACCATCCCAAAGCGGGTGAATATAGTAACCATAAATTTCGGTACTATACCTGGTAAGATCGTAATCTTTCTTATAAAAGGGAGATTGTTTGTCAGTCGCAGACACATAGTATTTCTCCCAGCCGTAAAATGGTTCTATGTCGTGCATGGCTTCAAAGTGTTAGTGTGAGAAGTGTTAACGATTCTAAAATCTAACGTCTGTTATCTCATATCTAAAAGACTAGTCTACTTCTTTTGAATAGTTTTCCCACTTCTGAATCAGCATTTTAAAATCCAAAGGTAATTCACTGTCAAACTGCATAAATTCCTTGGTAGTCGGGTGTATAAAACCCAGAGACTTGGCATGCAGGGCTTGTCTCGGCATTACTTTAAAACAATTATCAACAAAGGCCTTATACTTGGAAAAAACTGTTCCCTTATGAATACGGTCTCCGCCATAAGCAGCATCATTAAAAAGCGGATGTCCCAGATGACGCATATGAGAACGGATCTGATGCGTACGGCCTGTTTCCAGGTTACACTGAATTAGCGTTACATACCGATATGCCTTTAGCACTTTGTAATGTGTAACAGCATGTCTTCCTTTTCCGTCAGGATAAACAATTACCTCTCTCCTGTCATATGGGCTACGCCCCAAATCTGCTCTGATTGTTCCTTTTTCTTCTTCAAACTCTCCCCAGGCCATAGCATAATAAGTACGTTCAATGGTATGGTCATGAAATTGTCTTGCCAGAAAACTCATCGCATGATCTGTTTTGGCAATCACCAGAAGTCCCGAAGTATCTTTGTCAATACGATGTACCAGGCCAGGATTATGATCTGTTCTGACAGGAAGGTTATTGAAGTGATAAACCAAAGCATTCACCAGTGTTCCTGACCAATTATTATAGGCCGGATGGACAACCATACCTGCCGGTTTATTTACAACCAGGAGATCGTCATCCTCATATACGATGTTTAAAGGAATATTTTCAGGTAAAATCTCATTAGAACGGGGAGGCTTGGGAAGCTCAATCGTGATAATATCAAAAGGCTTAACCTTGTAGTTAGCTTTGATATTTTTATCATTTACTTTAACAAAACCATCATCAATAGCAGTCTGAACCCGGTTACGTGTAGCGTTTTGTATCCTGTCCATCAGGAACTTGTCAATACGTAAAAGGCTCTGGCCTTTATCTACAGTGATTGTCTGATGAAGGTATAAATCGTCATCATCATCATTGTTTTCCAGTTCTTCCGGAGCATCAAGTTCATCTAGCATGCTGCAAGTTAAGGACTCTGCCATTAAAAGTAAACGTTACCGCAACGGTTATCTTCATGTGTTATAGCGTATCAATCATAAAATTAGTATTTTTGACTAAAGACCTTCACAATGAACAAGGAGCTATACCAAAAGATGCTGAGTGATAAAGCAAAGGGAAAAAAATCCTTTGCTGTGTTGTTGGATCCGGATGTGGAAGATGCCAATCATTGTCGTAAGCTTGTTCGCATTGCCGAAGAAAGTAAAGTAGACTATTTCTTTGTCGGAGGCAGCTTAATTACACAGGACAATCTGGGTATGATTGTGCGTATTGTCAGAGAAAACAGTACCATTCCGATTGTTATTTTTCCGGGCAACAACTTCCCTATTGATGCTAATGCAGATGCTATGCTATTTCTTTCTCTTATTTCAGGAAGAAATGCAGATTTACTGATCGGCCAGCACGTAATAGCGGCTCCAATATTAAAACGGAGCAACCTGGAAATTCTTTCCACAGGCTACATGCTCGTTGACGGGGGTAAACAAACTTCTGTTTCATATATTACTAATACTACACCATTACCGGCTGACAAGCCGGCAATTGCAGCCTGTACCGCTATGGCGGGTGAGATGTTGGGGCTCAAATTGATTTTTATGGATGCCGGTAGCGGAGCTCAAAACCCTATCAGCCCTAAGATGATTGGCGCAGTAAGCAGAAGTGTACAGATTCCATTAATTATTGGCGGTGGGATCAATACTAAGGAAAAAGCAATAGATGCACTAAATGCAGGCGCTGATATAATTGTAATCGGTAATGGTATTGAAAAAAACATGAATCTGCTCATTGAAGTTGCTGACAAGATTCATGAATTGAATACTAAACTAAAAGTTAGTCTGTAAGGATCAGCTTACGGGTAGTAGTATGTCCGTTAAAAGAAAATCTTAAGAAGTAGATTCCGCTACGCAGGTTTTTCCCGTCAAAAGGAACACTATAACTACCTGTTGCCTTTTGCTCTGCCAATACAAGTGCAACCTCATTCCCTAACAGATTATAAATTTTTATGTTTACCAATCCGGCTTTTTTCAAAGCAAAAGCAATATTGGTAGTTTCTTTGAAAGGGTTAGGCGAAGGATTGCTCAAAACATAAGCCGATTCATCGTTGGCGGGCATATCACCTGCATTTTGAGCCTTAGCAGGACTCATAGCCGTGAACCATCCCAACAGTGCAATCAATAAAAAGTAGCGCATCACATACGAATTGTACAAAGTTACAAAATTATAAAGTAATTGCAGGACTAATCTTCAAGGGATATTACTGTTTAACTGCTTAATGCTAAAATGATAAGATAATTCTTTCACTATTTATCAATAATTGCCACATTTACCTGATAGCAATAATATTTTGAGGCTTAGTAACCTCTAATATGCTTTTCACGATATAAGTCATGCTTATTACATAGTCGAATTTTTTATGACCAAACCAACAGAACTTAAAAGCTGGATCAAATTAAGTGATCATTTTAAACAAGTATCTTCATTAAAAATGCGTGATCTGTTTGCGCAGGATCAGCAGCGTTTTCAGAAATTCAGTATTCAACTGGATGACTTGCTTGTAGATTTCTCAAAAAACCGCATTACCGAAGAAACATTGACCTTGTTGTTTGATCTGGCCAAAGAAGCCAAAATCAAAGAGTGGACAGAGAAAATGTTTGCGGGTGAAAAAATCAATAACACAGAAAACAGAGCTGTATTACATGTTGCTTTACGTAACCGCTCAAATACGCCTATGTATGTTGACGGGCAAAACGTAATGCCCGAAATCAATGCTGTTCTGGAAAAAGTAAAAGTCTTTACTGAAAAAGTACGCAGCGGTTCGTGGAAAGGCTATACAGGAAAAAGCATTACCGATGTAGTGAACATTGGTATTGGCGGTTCCGATCTTGGCCCATATATGGTCACTGAAGCACTCAAACCCTATGCTCATAACAGCGCTGTGAATATCCATTTCGTTTCTAATGTAGACGGTACACATATTGCTGAAACACTAAGAGGTCTGAATGCAGAAACAACCCTGTTCATTATTGCTTCTAAGACTTTCACAACACAAGAAACACTTACCAATGCAAATACAGCAAAAGACTGGCTATTAAAGTCTGCAAAAGACGGGGCTGCTGTTGCTAAACATTTCGTCGCGCTTTCTACAAATGCTTCCGAAGTATCAAAATTCGGTATTGACACTGCCAACATGTTCGAGTTCTGGGACTGGGTAGGTGGTCGTTATTCCCTTTGGTCTGCTATCGGTCTGTCAATTGCGGTATATGTAGGTTTCGAAAATTTTGAAAAACTATTGAAAGGTGCTCATGATATGGATCTCCATTTCAGAAATGCTCCTTTAGAAAAAAATATTCCTGTTATACTAGCACTTTTGGGTGTCTGGTACAACAACTTCTTTGATGCACAATCACACGCTATTTTGCCATACGACCAGTACCTGCATCGTTTTGCAGCATATTTCCAACAGGGTGATATGGAAAGTAACGGGAAAGGCGTAACACGTGACGGCCAAAAAACAGACTATCAGACAGGTCCTATCATCTGGGGAGAACCAGGTACAAACGGCCAGCATGCTTTCTATCAGCTGATTCACCAGGGCACGAAACTAATCCCTTGCGATTTCCTGGCACCGGTACAAAGTCAGAACCCTATAGGCGACCATCACCCAAAACTGCTGGCTAATTTCTTTGCACAGACAGAAGCTTTGATGAAAGGAAAAACAGAAAGCGAAGCACGTGCCGAACTGGAAAAGTCAGGTTTAACAGGTGAAGCATTAACAGCATTGTTGCCACATAAGGTATTTGAAGGAAACCGTCCTACAAATTCTATTTTCTTTAAAAAGTTAACACCTGAAACATTAGGAGCCTTACTGGCCATGTATGAACACAAAATTTTTGTTCAGGGCATGATCTGGAATGTAAACCCTTATGACCAATGGGGAGTTGAACTGGGCAAACAACTCGCCAATAAGATTCTTCCTGAATTGATCAATGAGGGTGAAATCGAATCTCATGATAGCTCTACAAACGGGCTGATTAATTTCTATAAAAAGAATAAAGTAGCTGCCAATAAGCTTACTACTGCCTAAATTAAGTAACAGATATTCCACTTTTCAGAAAAGTGGAATATCTGTTTTTACGGCTTTCAAAATACTGGCAATTGTCAGATTCTCTTGCCAAATTTGTATTCATGTCTGAAAAGCCTATCCAATATCAATATAGCCCTGATCATTTAAGAGCTTCTGAACCCAACAAATACAAAGTTGAGGATCTGAAGACGCAGGAAATGTTGCTCAATATTGGTCCTCAGCACCCTTCAACTCACGGAGTTTTGCGCCTCGAAGTTGTTACAGACGGGGAAATTATTGCAGATGTAGTACCTCACCTCGGTTTTCTTCACCGTTGCTTTGAAAAGCACGCTGAGTCTTTAGCCTATAACCAGATTATTCCTTATGTAGACCGTATGGACTACGTAGCTTCTATGAACTCGGAGCATATTTATGTGATGGGTGTGGAAAAAATGCTGGGTATTGATAAAGACATACCGAAGCGTACTGAATATATCCGTGTGCTGGTTGCTGAACTGAACAGACTCGCTTCTCATTTTGTAGCAGTTGGCACTTATGCAATGGACGTGGGTGCATACACTCCGTTTTTATGGATGATGCGTGACCGCGAACATATCCTTCGCTTATTGGAGTGGGTTTGCGGAGCCCGTATGCTTTATAACTATATCTGGGTAGGAGGTTTGTATTACGACCTCCCTGTTGGTTTTGAGGAACGTTGCGCTGATTTCATCAAATACCTGAAACCTAAATTAAATGAGCTTCAAAAGCTCGTGATTGATAACCGCATATTTATTGACCGTACTGCAAACGTAGGTGTACTGCCACTGGACCTTGCCATCAATTTTGGCTGCTCCGGACCAGTATTGAGAGGTTCGGGTTTAAAATATGACCTGAGACGTGTAGACGGCTATTCTGTTTATCCTGAAATAGATTTTGATATACCTGTAGGTAAAGGAACTGTTGGAACGGTAGGTGATTGCTGGGACAGGAACAATGTCCGCGTACTTGAATGCTGGGAAAGTGTTAAGATTATTGAGCAGTGCCTTGAAAAACTAACGACTGACCACAAAAGAACACGTGATTATGATCCTCAGGCCATTCTGCCTAAGAAAATCCGCTCCAAATCTATGGATTTCTATTGCAGAGGGGAAAGCCCTAAAGGTGAACTAGGGTTTTTCTTCCGTACTGACCCACAGGAAAGATCTGACCAGCCAATCCGTTGCAAGGCTCGTTCGGCCTGCTTTGTAAACCTATCTGTATTGCCTGAAATTTCTAAAGGAGCTATGCTTGCCGATCTTGTAGCTATTATCGGCTCAATTGATCTGGTGATGGGTGAAGTTGACAGATAATTATTTTGCGTGATTCTCCAGGTAGTTTTTATTATACCTTACAATAATTTCAAGTTTACTTTCTTCAGTATCTTCAAAAACATGGCTTGCCACTTGCCTGGCCAATTCCGCATCGTCCTGAATTAAAGGAATAAGGTTGTATATACTGCCTGCAGGATAAAAGTCAGTTGAACCCGATTTTTTCGCTATAAATGCTTCCGTAGGGGGCAATACCGCATCTGTTTTTAACTGTGTTTTATAAAGTGTAATTGGCCCTGCAATCATACGCTCTCCAAAAGTATTGATCTCAAACTTTCGCTTTCCGTCACCTTTTGCCAGATTAAGGCTTTCAAAATATTTATTTCCGGTTCTGTAAGCAATCAAAGACTGAGGTTCAAATAAAGTATCCTTACCTTCTATATTTTTAAAGATAACGTTTGTCGAACTCCCTGTGGGGTCCTGGATTTTACCAAACAACGTATCTCTGCTTTTGGTAATCACATAACCATGGATATAGGCTGTATCCAAAGGTTCATCACTTACAAGGCTGGAATATGATTTATCGGAACAGGCCGATAGTAACAAGACAGCAATAATTGGCAGGTATTTTAACATAATATTAGTCGGAGAGGTATGGTAATAAGCGTTGATATTCAGTTTCAGTAGTTAGTCCTTTCTCTAATAAACTTTCTTTATTAATGGCTTTTCCCTCACTTCTTTTCAACTTCATAATCGCCCCTGCATATTTCCTCAGGTAAGGATGGGAACGCAGAATTTCATAACTACACGAAGATAAGGAGATTTTACTTGGTTCGAAATCGTTTGCAACCCAAAATTGCCCTTGTATCTGGTTCAGTGTTTCTTCTTTCAGACCATATACTTCTGCCAGCTGATCAACAGTATAAAACCCTCCGAGCTGATTACGGAATTTCACAATACGCCCCGCCAGTGTAGAACCTATACCGTTTAATTCCAACAAGCCAATAGAATCTACAATGTTAATATCAAGCATTTTCTTTTCTGATTTTACCGGCTTCAACTTTTTAGCAGGGACAGAAGAGTTTTCTATTTTCGGAATCTCTATATAAGGTTCAAGTTCAATATATTGTTTTGCTGACAAACCATAAATTTTTTTCAGGTCTTCCCTCTTTCTGAAAACACCTCCGTGATTTCTATAATTAATAATTCTCTCACTTAGCTTTTTCTCCAGACCCAATTCCTGAAACTGGATTGCGGAAATACTATTGGGGTCAAACACAAACAATCTCTTTTTAACAGAAACCTCTGACTTCTCTGTCAGATTAGACTTTTTAGAGTCCGGATTATTTCCTCTTCGCTTATTTGTTAAATCATTTGTCAGTTCGTCTAATAATAGTGTTTCATTTATCGATTCCGGAACCGAATGAACATAATATTGTTTCATCAGAAAAGGCGTAGACATTAATGCAATTGTAAAAACACAAAGCAAAATAAATCCCCTTGCTTCACCACGGCTAAAACCAAAATTAGCCCTCATGTAAGTAAATAGCTGGTTTCTCATAACTTAACCTCAAATAAAAATGAAAAAATTGAATTTAATTTAGGAATTATTATAATCCTAGAAGAAAAGTATACTATCTTTGCTACTTAGTCAATAAAAATCAAAATATCCCTAACCACGATTGCCCATTCGTCGTATAGGAGACATCTATGCGGATTTTCTCATTTATATTTTTACTCTTAGCTTCTAGCGTTGCATATAGTCAGACTCAGTCTTTTTGTAGTCCTGATGAAAAACAAGCATACACTTATTCTTTGAAGTTAAACATCCCGTCAGGTAATACTAATATATTTCCGGTTACTAACCCTTGCCTTGTTAAAGTAAAAGAAAACGGTACAGGTAATGCAAAAGGCGAATACACAGATCGTGTAGCCGATCATGACATGAAGATTGGTTTTACCATTCCAAAGGCTAGTTCAAGCCCTAAAAATGACTGGGACGTTTACCTTTCTACTATTAAAACAAACCGTCTTCATGGCAGATTTGGTTCTGGCCGTATTGATTTAAATCTTTCAGGACTGGCACTTGAAACTGTAGATATTGCTACAGCAAAAGCTGATGTTGATCTTAAGCTGCAAAAAGGTATGCCTAATCGTGTTACAATGGATTCTCTAATCCTGAAAACCGATATGGGTCATATTAAAACCCAGAACCTTGATTTGTTAAAAGCAAGAACTATCATGGCCAATGTGCCTTTTGGTTCTATGATCTTACATTTTGGGGCTCAGCCTACTGTAACAACTAACGTGTGGGTAGGTACAGGCACAAGCACTGTAGAAATTATTCTTCCTGCCGATAACACTCCTGTTAAAATCGTTGTAAACCAAACAGCATTGGCTGATCTGGTAATTCCTCCGGGTTTTAAAGAAAAAGATGGCAAATACTACAGCCCTTCTTATGTTGAAGGTGCACGTAACGCCATTATCTTCCATATAGATAACTCTATTGGAAAAGTAATCTTTAAAGTCGTTAAATAGCCTATCTTTACGACAAACATTATAGTCTTGTCGATCTTAAAAGTTAGTAACCTTTCTAAAAAATACGGCGCCGCTCCTGCACTGGACGATGTTAGTTTTGAATTGACTCCGGGAAGCATTACAGGCTTACTTGGCCCCAATGGTGCCGGCAAAACAACCCTTATCCGTATCATTACAGGAATCCTGCAGGCAGATAAAGGCGAGGTTCTTTTAAAAGGCGTAAAGACAAGCGGAGGAATTGGTTACCTGCCTGAAGAGCGCGGTCTTTATAAAAAGATGAAAGTCGGCGAACAGATTCGCTACCTGGCAAACCTGAAAGGCTTATCGAAACAAGAAGCAAATGCACAGTGGGAAACCTGGGCTACAAGACTTGAAATCAAAGATTGGGAAAACAGACCACTGGAAGACCTGTCAAAGGGCATGCAGCAAAAAGTACAGTTTGTAGCAGCTCTTATCCATAATCCTGATCTTATTATCTTAGATGAACCATTTACAGGTTTCGATCCTGTAAATGCAGATATAATGAAAAAGCTCATTCTTGAGCTGCGTGACCAGGGGAAAGCAATCATTTTAGCAACACACAGAATGGAAACTGTTGAAGAGCTTTGTGACCAGCTGGTTTTTCTTAATAATTCGAAGGTAATTCTGTGCCAGTCGAAAGAACAATTGTTTTCGCAATACAGGAATCTCAACTTTATAGTAGAATCCGACACTGTGCCTGAATGGCCAAAAGAAGTGAATGTATTATATTCTGAACATAGAAATGGCAGAACCTTTTCCTCAATCAAATTAGAACAAGGTTTTTCCCTTAACAGTTTGTTAAAAACTATACTGAATCAGGTAGAGTTATTTAACATTCAGGAAGAAATACCTTCAATGAATGATATTTTTATTCAATTGGTTAAATGAGCTCTCTAAACAAAATATTACTTATTCTCCAACGGGAATACCTGACAAGGGTAAGGAAAAAGTCTTTTCTGTGGATGAGTCTTATAGGTCCTGTAGTAATGGCAATCATATTAGTTGTACCCTTAGGACTTGCAATTAAAAACTCCGGGAATCACATCATTACAGTACACGAAGAAGGAAATCCTCAGCAATTTTACCGTAAGCTTCCTGTAAAAGAACACATAAGTTATATGTGGCTCTCTGGAGAGCGAAATCAGGTAATTGCTAATTTTATGCAAAGTGATTACGAATACCTTTTGCTCATCTCAAGCCAGGACAAAACAAAACCCATAGAACTTCAACTTTTGCATAAAGGGATTAACAATAAACAGTTGGAGCAAAACATTAAAGAGGACATTGCCCAAATCTGTAGGGAAAACAAACTTGTAAGTGCTGGCCTAAACAGCGACCTCCTTTCACAGAAAAGTCTATTCAACTGGACAACAACACTTATTGATGAAGAAAACGGTGGCAATGCTGTTGCCTTTACCGCAGGCCTTTTCGGTGCTATTCTGATTTACTTTTTCATTTTCATGTATGGGGTTCAGGTAATGCGCGGGGTAATGGAAGAAAAAACCAACCGTATTGTTGAATTGGTGGTAACTTCAGTAAAACCTTTTGAATTGATGGCCGGCAAAATAACAGGTATTATGCTTGTTGGCTTCACACAATTTGTAATATGGCTTACAATGACAGGGGCTTTTATTCTCTGGATTTATGAACGTTTTCAGGTAGCTCGCTTCAATAATGAAAACATACACTCAACATTAGGCCAGCTGACTGACACCGCTCAGGCAATGGAAATGAATACTATCTTAAATGGTATTGAAAGTGCACATCTCCCAATGCTGTTATTGTTGTTCATGATTTACTTTATAGGGGGGTATATACTTTACGGAGGTCTTTTTGCAGCGGTTGGCTCTGCTGTTGACAACGAAACCGATACTCAGCAATTCATGCTGCCGATTACTTTTCCTTTAATTGCCTGCATCGTGCTCCTTCAATGGATATTGCAAAACCCAATGGGAGACTTCGCATTCTGGTTGTCTATTATACCATTTACTTCACCCGTTGTGATGCTACTCAGAGCTCCGTTTGGCGTTCCTTTATCTGAAGTACTATTATCTATCGGTTTATTAATTTCTTCCTGTGTATTGGTCACATGGCTGGCAG
Organism: uncultured Bifidobacteriaceae bacterium; assembly: GCA_964572965.1. Lineage (GTDB taxonomy): Bacteria > Bacteroidota > Bacteroidia > Cytophagales > UBA9547 > CAZNHL01. The sequence goes on along the minus strand of CAZNHL010000047.1, from coordinate 7,207 downwards.
GCAGAATTTACAAAGTAGGCATTCTTTCTTACGGCAACAAAGCAAGCTGGTCTTTGATTTTTAAGTGGTTGAAAGGATAAAGCAAATTTAACGGCTTTGCGGTAAAATTTCATGAGCTACAAAATAATTCAAGCGCTCAATTTTGTATCTTAGCATGTTATGTCGAAAAAGGCTGAAATTATCACAAATCAGGAAGCGATCGATCTTCTCGATCCTAAAGAATATATCATCATCAAAGGCGCAAAGGTTAACAACCTAAAGAACCTTTCGGTCGCTATTCCCCGCAACAAATTTGTAGTTATAACAGGGCTCTCCGGTTCCGGAAAATCATCTCTTGCCTTCGATACTCTTTATGCAGAAGGCCAAAGGATTTATGTAGAAAGCCTAAGCTCCTATGCCCGCCAGTTTCTTGGCCGTATGGAAAAGCCGGAAGTAGAATATATCAAAGGTATTTCTCCGGCTATTGCTATTGAGCAGCGCGTGAACACTAAAAACCCGCGTTCAACTGTAGGTACTACTACCGAAATTTACGATTACCTTAAATTGCTTTATTCAAGAATAGGGCATACTATTTCACCGGTTTCGGGAAATGAAGTAAAAAAAGACAATGTTAACGACGTTGCTGATTATATTTTCAGTCAGGCAGACGGAACTCGTGTTGTTATCACTGCACCTCTGCGTCTGAAGTTTCAGCGGACATTGAAACAGGAGCTGGGCATTTTGCTGCAAAAAGGTTTTGCCAGAGTAGTAATAGATGGAAATTTACAGTTCATTGAAGAACTTTTAGCAGAAGAAAAAGCATTACCCGATTCCGGAGATGTACATATTTTAATTGACAGAACTGCTGTCAACAAAGCAGATGAAGACAGTGTATTCCGTGTAAATGACAGTATACAAACTGCCTTTTTTCAAGGTGACGGAGTTTGTGAAGTTGAAATTATTGGTAAAGAAAAAAGGAATTTCTCCGATCGTTTTGAACTTGACGGAATCACTTTTGAAGTACCGAGTGTCAACTTTTTTAGTTTCAACAACCCTTACGGCGCATGCCGTACTTGCGAAGGCTTTGGCCATGTACTTGGTATTGACGAAGACCTGGTAATCCCAAACAAAGGACTTTCTGTTTTTGAAGGAGCAATTGCCCCATGGAAAACAGAAAAGATGGGTGAATGGGTTGAGCCATTGATTAAAAATGGAATACGCTTTGATTTCCCGATCCATAGACCTTATAATGAATTAAGTGATGCTGAGAAGACATTAATCTGGGAAGGAAATAAATATTTCAAAGGCTTAAATGATTTCTTCGCTTTCCTGGAAAGTCAGACACACAAAATCCAATACCGTGTAATGCTTTCACGTTACCGTGGCCGTACTGTTTGCCCGGATTGCCGCGGTACAAGACTTCGTAAGGATGCATCTTACGTAAAAATTGCAGGTAAATCAATCCAAGACGTAGTTCTGCTTCCTATCAGCGATGCTGAAGTATTCTTTAATAAGCTTGAACTGACAGCTTTTGAAGAAAAAGTAGCTCAAAGGCTTTTACCTGAAATCAAAGCGCGTTTAAGTTATCTCGGTCAGGTTGGGTTAGGTTACCTTACTTTAAATAGGTTAACGTCTACCTTATCGGGTGGAGAGTTCCAGCGTATCAAACTGGCAACTTCGTTGGGCAGTGCACTCGTAGGATCTATGTATGTACTGGATGAACCAAGTATTGGCTTACACCCCCGCGACACTCACAGGCTGATTGGAGTAATGCGTTCTTTACAGGCGCTCGGCAATACTGTAGTAGTAGTTGAACATGAAGAAGAGGTAATGCGGGCTGCCGATCAGTTAATTGATATCGGACCAAACGCAGGAACAGGAGGAGGAGAACTTGTTTTCCAGATGGAGGTAAAAGATGGTCATCTCCCTGAAAAAGCAAATGGCTTTGACCTGACACGTTCACATACCTACAAGTACCTGAATAACCTTGAGAAAATTCCGGTACCAAAATTCAGACGTAAATGGTCAAGAGCCATCTCAATAGAAGGCGCCAGGGAAAATAACCTGAAAAATGTATCTACTAAATTCCCTCTGAATACACTGACCGTAGTAACAGGCGTGAGTGGTTCCGGGAAGTCGACACTGATCAAAAAAGTATTATATCCTGCATTGCAGAAAATTTATGGAGGTTTCCATGAGTTTACAGGCAAGTTTGATAAAATAGATGGTGACTTACAAACAGTATCACAGGTAGAATTTGTTGATCAGAACCCAATCGGTAAATCGTCAAGATCAAATCCGGTAACTTATCTGAAGATTTACGATCAGATCAGAAATTTATATTCAGAACAGCCTCTGGCAAAAACCCGGGCTTACAAACCATCGCATTTTTCTTTCAACGTTGACGGTGGTCGCTGTGAAGTTTGCCAGGGTGAAGGTGAAGTAAAAATTGAGATGCAGTTCATGGCCGACATTTACCTGAAATGTGAAAGTTGCCATGGCAAGCGTTTCAAACAAGAAATTTTAGAAGTAAAATATAAAGAGAAAGATATTTCTGATGTGTTGGACATGACAGTAGACAACGCCATAGATTTCTTCAAAGAGCAAAATAAAATCGTTGAAAAACTGGTTGTTCTCAGAGAAGTCGGCATGGGTTATATCGGTCTTGGTCAGTCATCTAACACACTTTCTGGTGGTGAAGCACAACGGGTTAAACTGGCGTCTTATTTGGGCAAAGGTACCGGAGATTCTGCCAAAGACATGTTCTTTATCTTTGATGAACCTACAACTGGTCTGCATTTTCATGACATCAGCAAATTGTTGAAAGCATTAAACGCATTGGTTGAACAAGGCAATACAGTGCTGGTTATTGAACACAATATGGAAGTGATCAAATCTGCCGACTGGATTATTGACCTTGGGCCTGACGGTGGAGACAAAGGCGGCCAGATTATGTTTGAAGGAACACCAGAAGATATGATCAAAGAAAAGAACAATATCACTGCCCGATTCTTAAAAGAAAAGTTGAGCTAAGAGACAAGTCATATATAGTTTTTGTATGAAGGAAGTACTCAAGGAGTTATAAAAACCCCAGCGTACTTCCTTCGTATTGAATAGCTATAGCCAGTGGCTGATTTTTAACTTCTTCTTAGCTATGCAAAAACTTTTATGTTCACTTGTTACGCTTGTGCTTGCCTTTACCACTATCAGCACAAAACGTTGCTTCTAAATTTTTAATTAGCATTTTCCGTATGAATATTATCTGATAACCAATATAAAGGATGAAGCATATTCTGACTGTTTTCTTTTTAAGCATGCTAACTACTCCGTTATTTGCTCAGTGCGACGGCGTTACCCAGCGCGTCAGGCCTGATGGTTCCTTGTTCTATTATCTTCCTTCAATGCGCTTTTACTGGACTGAAGTAAAACAATTGCACGGGGAAATTATCACCGACAAGGAAGACTACTATTTAGGTTTAGAGCCAAGTCCCTTTCCTGAAAAAAGCAAAGGTGAGAAGTTTAACAAAAAGCTTTCTGTAAAACTGTCAAACGGTGACAGTACACAACTAGAACAGTTTGATGCCCGCTATGTTCAAAATGATAGTAGCCTTGTACTAATCTACCTCATCAAAAAAGACCAGTTAGACCTCTTTTTAAATAATGACATCAATCAGGTAAAAATCAACATGGGAAAAGAAGAAGGTATCAGGACCTATAACTTTAAGCTTCATAAGTCTGCCCTACGAGAACAACTCGCTTGTTTTGTTAATGATAAAAAGAAAAAATAATGCTTTTTCCTATCGCAGATTTCGCAGAACCAGGCCAAAGCTGTATTCCAATAATCTGCCGGGATAACTATTCATCAGCTATAGCAGCAGGTTTCTTTTTCAGTTTATCCTGAATATTAGGAATAAGGTTATTGAAAACAACTGTAGTAGAAATTGCATTAAACACCTTGTCATTGGGTGTCCTTGGCAGATATTCGTTTGCATAGGCCACTTCTATCTGAAAGTTATCGGTTATAGAATACCCTAAACCCAGCGTAAGCCGGTTTCTGTCAAAAAAATCATCGCCCGTTACACTGCTCCTGGTTTTTACAAACAATTCATCACTTGCTATTCCATACAAAATTCCGGCCCTTATCTGTTTCCCGTTAATGGGATACATCAATTTTATCATTTCCCTCAATCGATAAACTACCTCAAAATAACCTTCATTGTTTTCAATACTTCTGTCCTCCAGGCATGTTCTGCTGGTAAGCGTATATCTGAGCTTTTTGATATAATAAATTCCCTGTACCGCTGTCCTTATTTCCGGTGAAAAATCCTGGCTGATTTCAGGTACTTCTCTATTATAAAAATAGGCCAGAAAGAATGACAGTTTCCAGCGCGGAGTGGCATAATAATGTATCCAGGCTCCGAATGTCAGTTGTGAGTTTCTATAAAATGGATTAGTTTGTTGCGTACCACTGGTAAAAGTCTGATCCAGGTTTACTTCTGAAACAAACTTTCCTTTGATTGACTGTGTAAACTGGAATGAATTCCAGTACTGATTCTCTGTTTGTGTCTGCGCAAAAGAATAAAACGACAGCGGAAAAATGAGAATCAAATAAAAGCAAAAGACTTTTAATAAGCGGTTGACCATTAGCTGAAAAAACGTTAAGCACTTACTTAGAGTGTTCTACGGAAGTTTTTCCAATTATACTGTAATTCAGCAAGTTTTATCTTTCCATTCTAAAATGAAGGCTAAATTTTCTTTTTCTCTACAGCCTTATTGCTGATACTCTTGTGTATCATTTTTAACGGGGCAATTGACTGACCTGGAGCAAATGTCCTCAGGAAAAATCAAATTAATTCTTCTTATGTGCTCTTCAACAGGTTTTTTTTATTTTACCTTTGCCGGATATTTATAAGCTATGTCAAAACTATATTTCCTTTTCTTCCTGGTTATACTATTCAGCTGCTCCGAATCTGCTAAAACACCAAAAGACAAATACATTAGATATCATAAAAATAATCAGGTTGAATTTGAAGTAGGTCTTAAAAACAAAAGATATCATGGGCCTTCTAAAAGCTATTATGAAAGTGGGAAATTGAAACAAGAAGCTACTTTCATGAACGGAATGAGAAAAGGCCTTCAAAAAAGCTACTACGAAGACGGAAAAATTAAATCAACGGAATATTACAAATCTGAAAAGCTGGATAGTATTTGTACCTATTACAGAAACGATGGTAGCCTTGAAAAAAAGATTCAGTACAAATATGGTACTCAAAACGGTTTTTTTAAATCCTATTATGAAAACGGTCAAATTTATCAGGACTTCAATCAGCATAATGGAAGAAAAGATGGAAAACAAACAGCTTATTATCCTGATGGAAAAATAAAATACCTTTGCTATTTCTCCGGCGGGCAACCACTTGAAGGGTTAAAAGAGTATGATGAGCAGGGGAAATTAAAGAAATATGACTACTACATTATTGTACAGCAAGATAACAAACTTCGTCTCACCGGGGAATGTACTTATCGTTTTAAACTCAATAAGGAAGTTAAAAACGTAGAGTTTTATACAATTGAAGACGAGAACACCAAAACTCCATATACAATTCCACTTGCTAAAAAGGATGGCTGGTTTACAAAAACCTTTTACGTTGATGAAGGAGAAGTACTTATTGCTCCTTTAAAGGTTAATGCCAAAATAACTATGAATAATTCAAGACAACTGGTAATCTCAAAGAAAATCAATATTGCGTTATCAAATTAAAATTACCTGATATCTGATAATAATAACTTAAGCCGCTCGCTGGAAGGACTGTATTTTAACCCTTTTTGTATAGCGGCTTTTGCTTTTACTTTATTTCCTCTTTTATAATAAGCCACTGCTGCGTTAGAATAAGCCTTTTCAACATAATTCTCATTGAATTCAATATCGGCATGTTTTACAGCATCTGCTTCAAATTTGGCTAAATAACTTTCTCCTTTTGTAATGTCGTCGTTATAAAAGTTCTGATAAGCCAGATCCAGATAACACGAGTTAGTAATATTCACAAATAGTGCATTTTCTTTTAATGTCGGATAGTCTGCCAGCGTCTTGTCGATCAGTGTTAATACTTTTTGAGAACTATTGATGTTAATTATTTTTTGACGGAAACACATGCTTAACATCTCATTGATATAAGCATTCCCAGGCTCCATCTGATAAGCTGCTTTAAGCTTTTCTTCAGCGTTTGTATATTTTCCCAATGCAAGAAAAGCACGGCCTGACTCATAATTATAAATGAAATCAACTTCTCTTTTAAAACTACCACTATCTAATACTGCAGTAATTTTTCTGTAAGTATCATCATACAAAGCAAAATTGCTCTTTGCAATTAACTGTTCGTTTGTAATTCGGCCAAATTCACCTACTAGCTGCTTTTCGGTAATATCATTATCTGAATATTCAGCTATTTTAATAAGAAAAATATAATTAGAGATGTCTTTCTCTGACTGGTAAGTTGCCGCACTTATAAGGTTCCTGAGAGATTGAGAAATCAAAAAGAGTTTACTCGTAGAAGGGTAATACAAGTAAGCCTTTTTAAAATCTTCCAAAGCTTCATCATTGTTTTTGGCCTCGTAAACATACAAACCAAGATTACTGTAATGTATTCCTGCCAACTGCTTAAAAGTTATATCTCCGTCTTTAAAATAATACTTATTAAAAAGATCATTTATAGGCACTTTACTGATTTCTTCCTGCGATATAAGTTTTGATTTCTGAAGTGTGTTAATATATCTCTTAACAAAGTCCTCATTGAACTGAAAATAGCCTGATGTTGGGTTTGTTGTTTCAATCATTATTTTTTCAGTATTGGGATAAGCCACCAGGTATACATGTGTCGGTAATTCTTCAATTACATACGGAACTCCTAATTGTTGTAAAAAATGTGCATATAAAGCTGTTGCTGTGACACAATTATAAACACCATTGGTAAAAACCTGGCTCATCTTTGCCTCTGACTCATACTTTTTAAGAAACGTGTCATGAAGTTTTTTGTAAATGATTTTTATCTTTTTCTGAGCTGTTTTCTGATTGGCAATTTCCTGCCTGAGTTCTTTTTCAATGGTATTTATCCTGACAGTAATAGCATTGACTGTTTCCCGGCTCTGATCTTTGCTAGCCGAAAGCAATGCCTCCATTACAAAACTTGAATCATTATTACGAATGATTTTTTCAGTTATACTTTTTTCA
>CAZNHL010000046.1:13048-38263 GCA_964572965.1 uncultured Bifidobacteriaceae bacterium | reverse complement strand
TTCAGGATTTTTCAGAATCGGAGTTTTAAATCCTAATCTGCGTTATCTGCGGGAAAAACATAAGAAGGTTCATAGAAGAGGATAGTCATTTACAATAATATACATCCAGCTATCTATTTATTATTTTGGCTACATCAAAAAGCGTTTAGGCTACAGTTGTTTCCTGTTTGTTGAAGAATTTTACATCAACAAATCAAACAAGAAATCATATGAAAATAGTAGTTACAGGTTCCTTAGGAAACATCAGCAAGCCACTTGCTAAAGCATTGATAGAAAAAGGGCATTGGGTTACAGTAATCAGCAGCAGCCCGGAAAGGCAGAGTGACATTGAAGCATTGGGTGCAAAAGCAGCTATCGGCACCATGCAGGATGTCGGTTTTCTTTCAGAAACCTTCAAAGGTGCAGATATTGTTTATCTGATGGAAGCGATAGGCAGCGGCAGTTTCTTCGACCACAATGTGGACTTTATTGCTTCAAATACCCAAATTGGTAAAAACTATAAAGAAGCAATTGAACGGTCCGGAGTGAAACGAGTAATTCATTTAAGCAGCATTGGCGCTCATATGAGCGCAGGAAATGGCTTTCTTGCTTTTCATTACAATGTTGAAAACCTGTTGGGACAACTTCCTGACGATGTGTCCATTAAATTTATGCGTCCGGTTGGGTTTTACTACAATATGTTTGCGTTTATACAAACCATCAAAACACAGGGTACAATCGTACAAAACTACGGCGGAGACAAAAAAGAGCCTTGGGTTTCACCATTGGATATTGCAGCGGTAATTACAGAAGAGATTGAAAAACCGTTTGTCGGAAGAACCGTGCGTTATATTGCAAGTGAAGAACTTTCACCAAACGAAATCGCCAAAATTCTGGGCAACGCACTTGGCAAACCAGATCTTAAATGGATTGAAATTTCCGACGAACAAATGCTTCAGGATGCAATAGGTGCAGGAATGAATCCGAAAACAGCGGCAGGTTTGGTAGAAATGAACGCGGGCAGACGTAGCGGTATATTGTATGAAGACTATAACCGTAATAAACCCGCGTTAGGCAAAATTAAGCTGGCAGATTTTGCAAAAGGATTTGCAGCGGTTTATCATCAACAGGAAATAATCAATAAGCACTAAAAACATGCAACCATACAGGATAAAAACAATCAGCGAATTTCATCAGCTGCGTGGATTAGCAAAGCCTGAGCACCCCTTGATCAGTGTGGTAGATTATAGTAATATCAAACACACAGCAAAAACTGAGATGACAAGCTGGGTATTGGATTTTTATTCTGTTTCATTAAAACGGAATTCTGCAGCCAAGATAAAATATGGTCAGCAGGAATATGATTTTGATGAAGGTATTATGTTTTTCATAGCTCCGGGACAAGTTTTCAATGTAATGACAACAGGTACCGATACCGTTCAGAAACACACAGGGTGGATGTTGTTGATCCACCCTGATTTTTTCTGGAATACGTCTCTGGCAAAAAATATCAAACAATATGAATACTTCGATTATTCTGTGAATGAAGCTTTATTTCTTTCCGAAAAAGAAGAACTAATATTAAACAATATCATTGAGCATATTAAGCAAGAGTATCATTCCAACATTGATAAGTTCAGCCAACAGATTATCATTTCACAGATTGAAACACTGCTCAACTATTCTGAAAGGTTTTACCATCGTCAATTCATTACACGCAAAAAGTCTAATCACCAGATACTCGACCGTCTGGAACAATTGCTTTCAGACTATTTCAACAGCGAGGAATTACTGAATAAAGGTTTACCCACTGTTCAATATATTTCCGAAAGCTTAAACTTATCACCCAATTACCTGCGGAGCTTATTGAAAGTGCTGACAGGCCAAAGTACACAACAGCACATTCATGAAAAGCTCATTCAAAAAGCCAAAGAGAAACTATCTACTACAAACCTTTCTGTCAGCGAAATAGCCTATGAACTGGGCTTTGAACATTCACAGTCATTCAGCAAGTTATTTAAAACAAAGACCAATCTTTCGCCGCTGGAATTCAGAGCTTCTTTTAATTAGCATACACTTTATCTTATTCTACAATAATCCTGACAGATTGTTCTGCTCCTTCACCTTTTAGCCTGACATGGTAAATTCCAGGAATCAGGCTCTTAACAGAATTACTGAGACCATACTAAAGAAAAAAACACTACTGACATAAGGCTGTCACTAGCCCGCTATACATTTGCTGAAACTTAAAAACAAAATTTTATGATTCATTGGTTATCAGCCATCAACTGGCTTAGTGTAGCAATAGCATTTGCTATTTACTGTGTTCTTGGAACTCTTTGGTTTACAGTGCTCTTTAAAAAGCAATATCAACTGTCATTAGGCAGGGAAAACGAGGCTCAGCAAAACCTCGCTCCTATTTTTATCATAGGCCCGACAATTTGTTCACTGCTTATTACCCTTACAAGTGCCTTGTTGATTTATGCCTTAGGGATTGATTCTTATAGTGAAGGAATTGAATTTACCTTTATAGTTGGGATAGGTTATTTGGTGGCCAATACTGTCACTATTGCAATTAACCCGAATATTCCAAGACCTATTCTTTATGGAATTATCAGTGGTGCCTATCATTTGACAGGTCTTTTGATTGCCACTACTGTTTTTGTGACAATGAAATAAGTAACAGATGAACATTAAAAAAGTCATCAGGCAATTCATAGATACAACTAATGCTTTTGATATAGAAACTGCCCTTTTATTATTTTCGGATGATGCTGTCATTGATGATGTATCTGTTGGCAACAAGTTTATGGGTACTAAAGGTGTCCGAAAATATCTTGAGCAATTTTTTGTAGGTTATAAAACAGTTACCAAATTAGTATCTGTAAAATTAATTGATAACCGCAATGCGAAAGCACAGGTTGATTTTACAGGAGACTTTGGCCATGAAACGGGAGAACTTGCTTTTACCCTTAATAAAAATGGCCATATTGTAGTCATCAACGCGCATCTTGATTAAATGAATAAAAAGGAAACAGATACTTTTTGTCCGGCAAGCCAGCAAGAGTGGAGGCAATGGTTAGAAGCAAACCATCGTTCAAAACAATTTGTCTGGCTTGTTTATTATAGGAAAAAAACCAACATTGCTACACTCACCTGGAGTGAGGCTGTAGACGAAGCCCTTTGCTTTGGCTGGATTGACAGCACAAGGAAAACGCTGGACAGTGAAACTTTTATGCAACTTTTTACTAAAAGAAAACCTACGGGCACCTGGTCTAAAATCAACAAAGCAAAAACCGAGCATTTAATTGAAGCGAAACTGATGATGCAGGCCGGACTGGATGCTATTGAAACAGCAAAAAAAAATGGTTCATGGGCAATTTTAGATGAGGTAGAAGAGTTAATTATACCTGAAGACCTGGAAACAGCATTTGAAGCCAGGCCGGGTTCAAAAGATTTTTTTTCGGGCTTGAATAAATCAGCTAAAAAAAGTATTTTATATTGGCTTATTTCAGCTAAAAAACACCAAACCAGACAGAAACGCATTCAGGAAATAGCAGATCTTGCAAGTTTGAAACAAAAGCCAAAACTATTTTAACAGAGCATAAAACCTATCCACCAATATATTTATACATGAGCCTTACAAAAATTACTATTACATTCTTAATCGGCCTTCTGGCATCACTTACTTTAACAGCTCAAACCATTACCGGACAATGGAATGGCATATTAAAAACCCAGGGAACACAGCTAAGACTCGTTTTCAACATCAATCAGTCAACCCGCGGTTATACTTCTACAATGGATAGCCCTGATCAGGGCGCAAAAGGAATTCCTGTTACCAGTACAACTTTTGAAAACTCAAAACTGAAACTTGTTGTGGCAGGCATAGGTATAGAATATAACGGGGAATTATCAGCTGATATAATTACCGGAGTATTTAAACAAAACGGACAGGAATTTCCATTAAACTTGTCACGAAAAACACTTGAAAAAGAGATTACCAGAAGGCCTCAGGAACCAATTCAGCCATTTCCATACTATACTGAAAACGTTACTTTCCAGAACCCTCAGGCCAATGTGGTACTAGGTGGTACATTGTCATTACCTTCAAAAGACGGCAATTTTCCTGTAGTGGTACTCATTTCCGGAAGTGGCCCGCAAAACAGGGATGAAGAAATATTAGGTCATAAACCGTTCCTGGTTATCTCCGATTATCTAACAAGAAACGGTATTGCTGTGCTGAGGTATGACGACCGCGGGGTCGGGCAATCAACAGGCGATTTTCTGACTGCGACTTCGGTTGATTTCGCTACAGATGTAGAAAGTGCTGTAGCTTATCTAAAAACACGCAAAGAGATTAACAAACAAAAAATTGGTTTAATAGGTCATAGCGAAGGAGGTATAATAGCGCCTATGGTTGCATCAAAGTCAAAAGATATTCAATTTATTGTATTGATGGCAGGAACAGCCGTTCCCGGCAAAGAGCTACTCCTATCGCAACAGGCAGCAATTATTAAAGCATCAGGCCTATCTGATGCCGTAATACAGCAAAGGACAAAAGAAAACTCTGCAATGTTTGATCTTGTGCTCAAAACAGAAGACAAGCAGACATTAAGGGCTGAATTAAGAACCTCACTCCGGAATATTCTGAAGAATGACACTACAAATAATATCACAGAAGGGGCTGCTGCCGACCAGCTTGTAGAAACAAAGGTTAATCAGCTTACCAGCCCCTGGATGCTACAATTTATTAAGTATGACCCTGCTCTTGCACTGGAAAAAGTTAAATGCCCGGTACTTGCCGTTAATGGAGAAAAAGACTTACAAGTTGCATCAAAAGAGAACCTCGCAGCTATCAAAAAAGCACTTGCAAAAGGCGGAAACAAGAATTTAACTACGATGGAGTTTCCCGGCTTAAACCATTTATTTCAGGAATGTAAAACAGGATTACCTTCTGAATATGAAACCATTGAGCAAACTTTTTCACCGTTAGCGCTGGATGTGATTACCAAATGGGTTATAACTCAAACTAAATAAAAGAAATAAAAACATACTTATTAATTTGAGTATGCGTTTCATTGTACCATACCTGATTTGGTTAACCGGAATTATAAATCCTAATCTGCGTTATCTTATCTGCGGGAGAAAACCGAAGAAGGTTTATAGAAGCGAATACTCATTTAAAAAATAATTTCAGGACCTACCTGATACGCATTAATATGAAAAAGACACTGACTTTATTCTTACTATTCTTTTTGTTTCAGCACCTTACTGATGCACAGGAAAATGAAACATTAGTTACAACCCAGTTAACAGAAGTTACTATTTCTCTGAATGGAGCATCTTTAAAAAGGGAAGCGACGGTCGCCCTCACTCAAGGAACGAATGTAGTTAAAATAACAGGTCTGTCCCCTTCACTTATCCCGAGCAGTTTACAGATAAGCACCGGTGATGAAGCTAAAATAATTTCAGTCTCCAATCTGTCTGATTATATTACCAATGTAAAACAGACAAAGAAAACAGAACAGTTAACTGATAGCCTGGAAGCTTTGAAATTGAAACAAAGGATACTTAAACTGGACTCTGACGGTATTAAAATTGAGAAAAAGCTGCTTACGGAAAATATTAACAGAATAGGGAAAGACGGTGTGTCAGTAACTGAACTCCAAACTACCCTGCCTTTTTACAGAACTCAGCTCAAACAAGTACATGAGAAACAAATCAGCAATGAAAATACCTTACTGAAGGTTGAATCTGCTATTGAAAAAACCACAGCACAGTTACAGGTATTACAGCGAAGTACCCAGTCTAACAGCAGCACTTTGTATATCACTCTGAATGCTCCTGTTGCTGCTAAAACCAAGCTTTCACTGATATATGCCTCCACTAATGCCACATGGATCCCACAATATGATATAAGAACCAAAGGTGCCGGCTCTCCGATAATGATTAATTACAGGGCAATGGTTATTAACAAAACAGGTGAAGACTGGAATAAAGTAAACCTGAAACTAACTACTGCTGATCCGACCAGGCACTTGAGTAAACCGACACTTGAAGCCTGGGGCCTGAACTACAACAGAAGATCGCACGCATCAGACAGAGAAGGCAGACTGGATGCTGTACAAATGTTGAATAACAATATAAAAACGGAAGAAAAGTCGTTGACAAACTCTAAACTTGCTACTACTATGGTAGAAATAAATGAAGTAAGTTCAGAATTTACTATCAAGGATGTTACCACTATCCTTTCAGATGGAGTTGCCCAAATACTGGATGTCAACACCTTTGAATTTCCGGCTGACTATCAGTATTACAGTGTCCCTAAAATTGACAATAATGTATACCTGATGGCAAAAATCACAAATTGGGAATCAATGAACCTGATAGAAGGAGTTGCCAATGTTTATATTAATAACGTTTATGTAGGTAAATCAGCAATGGACTTCAAAACAGCTAACGACACCCTTGAGTTATTCCTTGGTGTTGATACAAAAGTAATTGTAAACAGAGTCAAGAAAAAAGATGACGGCTCTCAAAAAACTATCGGTCTAAACAGGAGAGAATCATTTATTTACAGTATTGGTGTCAGAAATACCAACAATGTACCTATTAACATTGAAGTTATTGACCAAGTACCTATAGCACAGGAGTCTGATATAGAAGTAAATGTCAATGAAATATCGGGTGCTACCCATGATCTGCAAAGCGGGAAGCTGATCTGGCATCTCACAATTCCTCCAAGCGATACAAAAAAACTGCTTCTTGACTTCAGTGTAAAATACCCTAAAAACAAAAACGTCAATATCAGGCATACACGTCAAGTATTGTGTCCGAAATTTGAATAATATTCTAAATCAGGATTATCCGTTTGGCAGAACCTTGCTTTGACAAACCAGTAAGGTTAAAATCAGTATGTATCTCTTTTGGGTTTGAAACACCTTTCACACCTTACTGATTTGCTAAACGGATAATCATATTTAACATTTTTGAGCAGTCAATTTCCGGAATGATTTGTGAAAATTATACTAAATTGGCAACATCAATCTTGTAGCATTATATCCGCTTCAAATGCAATTGAGTTAAAAATTCACCGTTATCTTTTTTAGTTCAGAACGCTATTGGAGGGAAAAACATTATGGCAACTATTACAGACAGGGCACAAAAGATAATCAGCACATTAACCCGGAATTCAAAGCCTTTTGAGCAGGTATTAAAAGAAGTTGGTGCTAAAGATCCCGGCACTTTTCCTGTATTGCCGGAAATACCCGGTTCATTACAATTTTCAAAAGACGCACAATCAAAAAGGCTTTCCTTTTTAGAAAATCAATACAAGGTTTCACTTCAAAAGATTGCAGGCAATAGTCCTCTTCCGGCCGATCCGGCTGAATACCGGGGAAATATTGAAAACTTTATAGGCATGACACAAATACCTACGGGTATTGTGGGTCCTTTGTGGGTAAACGGCACTTGCGCTCAGGGCGATTTCTTTGTACCTCTGGCAACTTCTGAGGGCGCTCTGGTAGCATCATATAACAGAGGCGCAAAAGCGACAAGGCTGAGCGGTGGCATTACATCTGTTTGCTTAACGGAATCAGTACAAAGAGCACCGGCATTCCGATTTAATAGCTTACCCGAAGTCGGTACTTTTGCACAATGGTTATTGTCGCAGATAGACAGGTTTAAAGAAATTGTAAGCACTACGAGCAGATTCGCCAAACTACAGGACCTCCGTCTCAACATGGAAGGCAATCAGATACTGGTAGTTTTTGAATATTACACCGGCGATGCAGCAGGCCAGAACATGGTTACTCTTTGTACAGATGCCATCTGTAAGTACATTATTGACCAATCACCGATTAAACCGCTGCAATGGTTTATAGAAAGTAATTACTCGGGAGACAAGAAAGCCACAGCCAATTCATTTTCAACGGTAAGGGGTAAAAAAATAACAGCAGAAGCTTTTATCAAAAAAGACATTGTTGAAAAAGTGTTAGGTTCTACGGCAAAAGATATTGCCCAATACTGGCAAACTTCATCGGTAGCAGCAGTACAAAGTGGTGCTATTGGTATTCAGGGCCATTATGCGAATGGCCTGGCGGCTTTGTTTCTGGCCTGCGGACAAGATGTGGCCTGTGTAACGGAAGCTTATGTGGGTATTACCCGCATGGAAGCGCAGGAGAATAATGACCTGTATGTAGCAGTTACACTTCCTAGTCTGATTGTAGGTACAGTCGGCGGAGGCACTGGTTTACCTACCCAACAGGAATGTCTGAAATTGCTTGGCTGTACAGAAGAAGGTTCTGCCCGCAAATTTGCCGAGATCTGCGGAGCTACAGTGCTGGCGGGCGAACTGTCCATAGCAGCAGCAATGGCTTCGGGGGATTTCTCTAAAGCTCATAAATTATTTGGCAGAAAGAAGTAGCATGGATTCATTTATCAAGCGATTTTATATTTATCAGAAAGAGCGTTTCCCTGTTCTCGGACATGGTTTGATGATAGCCGCCTTTAGTTTTTCTGCCATTGCCTTTTCGAGAGTCTGCCGTGGCGCAGAAGGCTTTATTTCATGGAAGCTATACTTTCTGGCAATCTTTAATACTATCGGTATTTTCTTCCTTTTAAGGGTATTTGATGAGTTCAAAGACAAAGAAGATGATGCTAAATTCCGAAAATACCTGCCTGTACCGCGTGGATTAATCTCATTAACAGAACTGCGTAATGTGGGCATTGGGGTATTTGTATCTCAGATTGTTGTTAACAGTATTTTTGTCCCTCAGATTTTACCACTTTATGCACTGGTAGTCGGCTATCTGCTGCTCATGGGGAAAGAGTTTTTTGTAGCTGAATGGCTTAAAAAACACCAGTTCTGGTACGTTGTCTCCCATATGCTGATTATTCCTTTGGTAGATGTATTGGCCAGCGGCTTCGACTGGGAACTGAATAATGTAGTTCCGTCAAGAGGTTTATTGCTCTTCTTTGCAGTTTCATTTATGAATGGTGTTGTACTTGAAATAGGCCGTAAAATAAAAACACCTCTCAATGAAGAGGAAGGCGTGGTCAGCTACACCAAACTCCTGGGTATCACAGGCGCTCCGCTCACCTGGCTTTTGCTTTTGGTAGCGACTCTTGTACTGGCAATTCTCTCTTCACAATACGCAGGTCATTCTGTAGAAGAACAAATGATGCTGGTAGTTCTGTTTGTCATCTGCTCGCTGAGTTCTCTTTGGTTTATGCTAAGTAAAACTCAGAAAGCAGCTAAGTCTATGGAAATAGCTGCTGCCTTGTGGACTTTGGGTATGTATATCTTGCTTGGAGGTATTAAAATGTTCATCAGATTTTAGATATGGACATTTTATTCAGCAATGATACCGGCTCTTTCGCCAGCAAAAATGAAGTTGGCGGAAAGGCTTTTCACTTAAAAGCTTTGATTGACTCAGGCTTTCAAGTACCTGATTTTGTAGTAATTCCCGCTCCGCTATTAAGTTCAAAACTTACAGGCTTAAACAATTCGGCAGAGATCAGAGAAAAAATTCAGGCAACAGAATTTGACATTGAACTACTCAATAAAATCACTTCGTATTTCCCGGCCGATACTCATTTCGCGGTAAGGTCAAGCGGCATTGCTGAAGATGGCTCAGCCCTCTCCTATGCAGGCCAGTTTGAAACCTGTCTGTTTGTCAATAAAGATGAGCTGGCAACAGCCATCAAAAAAGTATGGTTATCGGCCTACAGCGACAGAGTTGAAGCCTATAACAAACAGCATTTGAACCCGTCACAAAACGGGATTGCTGTGATCATACAGCACATGTTGCACAGCGAAGCTTCCGGTGTGGCTTTTGGAATAAATCCCGTTAGCGGCAACAGAAACGAGAAACTGATTTCTGCTGTCTGGGGTATTGGAGAAGGTCTGGTATCAGGCGAATTAAACGCAGACAATTACTACGTTACTCCTTCCGGCATCAGAAAAGAGATTACCACAAAGCAAAAGTATGTAGATCTCGATTTTTCCGGCAAAAAACTAAAAACGATACATTTACTTGTCCATCAGCAAAATATAGCCTGTTTATCAGACAGCCATATTCTTGAGATCTCAGAAGCTTTAAATACACTATTCAAGCATTTCCATCAGTATCAGGATATTGAGTTCGCCATTGCAGGCCAGCAACTTTACCTCCTGCAAACAAGACCCATTACTACACTCAGTCGCGCACCGGATATTTCAGGTGAAATGATTTTGTGGGACAACAGCAATATCATTGAGTCATACCCCGGACTAACCAGTCCGCTGACTTTTTCTTTCATAAGGAAAATGTATGAAGCCGTCTATCGCCAGTTTGCCATGTTGATGGGTGTTTCGGAAGCTATGGTTGAAGAAGAGAAGCTAACTTATGCCAATATGCTTGGCCTGATTAATGGCAGGGTTTATTATAACCTGTTGAGCTGGTACAAAGCACTTGCTCAGCTACCCGGCTTTTCCCTGAATGCTTCATTCATGGAAAAGATGATGGGCGTAAAAGAGAAATTCGTTCTTGAAAAAAAAGTACAGGAAAACAGCGTCAAAGCCTGGTGGCGTGTAACAACGGCCGTTTATAAAATTCTCAAAAACCACAACTCAGTAAAAAGCCAGAGAGATGAGTTCCTTTGTCATTTCAATGCGGTAATGGCACAATATGAGCAGCTCCATTTATCAGAAAGGAATGCAGAAACACTGATGAATGATTACCTTGCATTTGAAGAAACCCTGGTAAAAAAATGGAAAGCCCCGCTGGTTAACGATTTCTTTGCAATGATCTATTTCGGCGTGCTTCAGAAACTGGTTCAGAAATATAAAATTGATGAAACAGGCACACTCCACAATGACTTGGTTTCCGGAGCCGGAGATATTATTTCTACAGAACCAATTACGCTCACACTTGCTATTGCTGATCAGATTCATGCAAATAAGAACTTCAGACAATTGTTTTTACTACATAATGAACACGAAATATGGCAAAAACTCCATTTGCCTGAATTTTCACCAGTCAAAAAAGTGATAGACAGTTACATCCGGAAATGGGGCGACAGATGTGTGGGTGAACTGAAACTGGAAACGGTGACTTATGGCATTAAGCCTCAAAACTTCATCAGGATTGTAAAGTCATACATTGTCCAGAACATTGACTCAAAATCCTTTTCAGCCAGTCACAGCAGCGCAAACAGAATACAGGCAGAAACGAAAGTTAAAGCTACATTGAAAGGTAAATGGTTAAAGCAGTTACTTTTCAATTATGTGCTTAAAAAAGCCAGATATCTGGTAAGTAACCGGGAAAACCTGCGTTTTGAGCGCACCCGCGGTTTCGGCATGGTACGAAAGATATTCATTGAAATAGGCAATAAGTTTTATGCCGAAAATTGTATCAGTCAACCTGAAGATATTTTCTATTTAACCCAGCCCGAGATTTTTGATTTTATAAAAGGCACTGCTGTAACTACCAACTTAAAACAGCTGATTGAGCTCCGTAAAGCTGAATATAAAACATTTGAGAACCGGCAGCAGGCAGAAAGGATCAAAACTTACGGCATGGTTTACGCAGGCAACAGCTTTACTGCAAAACAGGAAACTACACAGGAAAACGGCGACATCAACGGCATTGCCTGCTGTGCCGGTATTGTCACTGCCAAAGTACAGGTAATCAATTCGCCGGAAGAAGTAGAAAGCCTGAACGGCGCCATACTGGTCACTTCCAGTACCGATCCGGGCTGGGTTACCCTATTTCCTACCTGTTCCGGCATTCTGGTTGAACGTGGCAGTTTACTCAGCCATTCAGCCATAGTATCAAGGGAAATGAATATCCCATGTATTGTGGGTATTACAGGTTTACTACAAAAGTTAAAAACCGGCGACACCGTCATCATGGATGGCGCAACAGGTACAATAAAAATCACAGCGGCATAATTTATGAATGTTAATTTCGAGCTTATCAGGTATGCCAACTGCTGGGAAGATGCCGACATCCTGCTAAAAGGATTAAATGTAAATGCAGGCAGTAAAGTATTGTCTATTGCTTCGGCTGGTGACAACAGCTTTTCCCTGCTCACGGCTGATCCGGAAGAAGTAACTGCCGTTGACATCAGCAATGTACAATTATACCTTGTAGAGCTAAAGAAAACGGCTATTATCCATTTGTCACAGGAAGAATTTATCGCTTTCATTGGCATTGAACATTCCGGGCAAAGGAAGCAGCAATACCAGCTTCTCAGGACATCGCTGGGTTCTGAAGCCCGCGCCTATTGGGATAAGAATATCCATATCATAGAAACAGGTCTGGTAAATGCCGGTAAATTTGAAAAGTACTTTTCCATTTTCAGGAAATGGATGCTGCCACTGATCCATTCTAAAAATGAGATCAGGGAATTATTTAGAGAAAAGACGCAGGAAGAGCAATCAGCATTCTATCATAAAACATGGAACAACCGACGCTGGAAGTTCCTTTTTGCTTTATTCTTTAACAAATATGTAATGGGAAAATATGGGCGTGACCCGGAGTTTTTAAAACAGGTAAATGTCACTGTCCATGATTTTATCTATACAAAAGCTGAAAATCACTTATCTTCTGTTCCGGTGCAGGACAACTATTTCCTTGAAATGATACTGTTGGGCAGATTCGAAACAGCACTTCCTCACTATCTGAGGCCTGAAAACTATAACAAAATCAGAGAGAACATTAACAGGTTTAAGATTAAGCAAGGATTTGTACAGGAACTACTCACCACAGAACATCAACACTTTAACCTGTCCAACATCTTTGAATATATGCCCATGGAAATATTCAGGTCATGTGTACAACATTTCAATGAAAAGTCACCGCAAGGAAGTAGCTTTGCTTACTGGAACCTGATGGTACCACGACGCCTGTCCGTTACTTTTCCAGACAGGTACATTTATGACAATGACAGCAAAAACCTTTCGACAATCGACAAAGGCTTTTTTTATGATCAATTCATCATCGACCGGAAAATCAAATAACCAATGCTGAACATGTTTATCCTATCCGGTTTATTTCTGGGTTTGTTTACCCTGGCCGAAATTGCTTATCATTTCCTGAACATCGAGGCAGAACTGACACGCAAATTTGTACATGCCGGTACCGGAATTCTGACGATGTTGTTCCCCCTCATGCTGGACAGTCACTGGTACGTGCTGGCAATGTGTGGGTCTTTCTGGGTTATACTGGTATTCAGCCTCAGGTTTGATCTGCTCAGATCTATCAATGCTATTGAAAGAGAAACCAACGGCAGTACACTCTACCCTATTATCGTATACCTGACTTTTGTTTTTTACACCCTGCAAAACTCTGGCACTATCTTTTTCTACCTCCCGATCCTGACAATGGCCTTTTGTGACCCGATAGCGGCATTGATCGGTAAAAAGTACGGCGTACAAAAGTATAGCATAGGTGCCGGCACCAAATCATACATTGGTTCATTCGCCTTTTTCTGCGCTTCTGTCCCGCTAACCATTGCCTGCTACTGGTTTAGCTACCACATACTCGATTTAAGACTGGCCTTACTGGTAATTGCTGTAGGTTTAGCTGCAACTGTTTCAGAAGCTGTTTCAGACAAAGGCTTCGACAATTTTTCTATTCCGGCTTCCGTGGCTATTGTATTATTTATTCTCCTATAAATGCAGAAAACTATTACAGGTAAAATCGGTGATGAGAATTTTGAGCATTTTATAAAACTGCCTTACTTACTGTACCCGGCAAACTCACTCAGACTGCAGCAACACGAACAGTTTGTCTCAGAGTTTGACAGCGACTATGTACTGGTTCTAAATGAGGAAAACGCTCCACTTGCACGCGCAATCCTGTTTTATAATCATGAACTGAACTATAATGGACAACCAGCCTTACCTGTAGGTTATTTCGAAGCAATCAATGACCGGCAAGCTGTAGAAAAGCTATTTAACCAGCTCTGCATTTTGGCACAAAATAAAGGAGCTAAATATCTTATCGGGCCAATGAATGGTTCTACCTGGGATCAACACAGGTTTAACACAAGCAACAAACCTTTATTCCTTACCGAACACGAACATTTGCCTTATTATAATGAACTGTTCCGCCAGACAGGTTTTGATGTCATTGCCAACTACTATTCCAATATCAGTCCCGTAAAAGATGCATCCCCGATTCTTTCACACGATTACAAACTGGCATTAGAAGCTAAAGGCGTTACTATCCGCAGACTGAACCTCAATGATTTTGAAAACGAAATCAGGCGAGTGTTCCATTTCAGCCTTGAAATGTTCAAAGGAAACTTCCTCTATACTCCTATTAGCCGGGAATCATTTTATGCAAAATATTTACCCATAAAAAACCTGCTCAATAGCAATTATATCTTGCTGGCCGAAGCTGACGGGGAACTAGTGGGTTTCCTTTTCGCCATACACGACTATTATAACAAAGAGCATAAGAATATCATTGTAAAAACCATTGCCCGTAACCATAAGCCGGATTTTAGCGGATTGGCAGCACTCATGGGCGACACTTTTCTAAAGCAGGCACAGGTAGACAACTACGAATCGGTGATCCATGCATTTATTCATCAGCATAATAAATCATCGCAGTTTTCAAGAAAAAAATATTCGGGAGATCATTTTAAAGAGTACGAGCTTTACGCCCGCGAACTGAAATAGCTATGGAAAACATTATCTCTCTGTTTATCAGGCAAGCTGAGCAGAATCCCAATGCTATTGCCATTATTGAAAATGGCAAAGCCGTTTCTTTTGCAGAATTACTGGAAGAAGTACAAAAAACGGCTTCTTATTTTATTTCAAAAGGTATTACCACCAATGACAGAGTGCTTGTCTTTGTTCCTGTTTCTCTGGATTTATACAGAACCGTACTGGCACTTTTTTATATTGGCGCATCTGCTGTTTTTATTGACGAATGGGTCAGTTTCAAACGTTTGTCTCTTTGCTGTAAAATAGCTGAATGTAAAGCATTTATTGCTCCTTTTAAGCTAAAGGTATTATCATACCTCTCTGCGGATTTACGCAAAATAGACATCAGGCTTAGTTTAAGCGGTAGAGGTTCCGGAAAGAACATCCCGCTTTTTGCGCCCCAAATTGACTCAACGGCATTAATTACATTTACTACAGGCAGCACAGGCACGCCTAAAGCAGCCAACAGAACGCACCAGTTCCTGCAATATCAGTTCGACGCACTCAAACCTTTGCTGAATGCGCACACCTCGGAAACAGACCTGACAATGCTGCCGATTGTATTGCTCCTAAACCTGGGGCTTGGCAAAACATCAGTTATTCCTCAGTTCAATGCCAGAAAACCAAAGAAATTCAAACCGGAAGTGCTGGTCAGTCAGATTAAAACCAACAAAGTAGAAGTACTTACTTCTTCGCCGTTTTACCTGATCAGTCTTGCTGCTTATTTACTCAAAAATGACATCAGGCTTACGAGTATCCAAAAAATTTTCACAGGTGGCGCTCCTGTATTTCCTTACGAAGCACAAATGATTACCAAGGCATTTCCCGATGTGCAGGTAACCATTGTTTTCGGCTCTACAGAAGCCGAGCCCATCAGCCATATTGATGTCCAAAGACTCAGCAATACCGATCAGCGCTTATTAAAAGGCCTGCCTGTAGGAACAATTGACAATCACACACAATTGCTGATTTTACCAATTAATGAAAATGCTATTGAGATAAACAGTGAAAGCGAGCTCAAAAGCTTACAATTAGCCAAAGGCCGGATTGGGGAAATTTGTGTAACCGGCAATCATGTACTTCGCTCCTATATCAAAAACCCCGAAGCCATCAGAATGAATAAAATCATTACCGGACAAAACACCTGGCACCGCACCGGAGACGCAGGCTTTGTTGATGATGACGAGCAGCTGTATTTATTAGGCAGATGTAAGCAAATTATACATACTTCTAACAGAAGCTACTACCCTTTTCTTGTAGAAGACTTTTGCAGGAAACAACAAGGCGTAATACTAGGTACACTCGTTTCAAAAAAAGGTGCACCAGTTTTTGTATTAGAGATAAATAAACACTTTCAAAAAGAACTATTTATTACAAATGCCAAAGCCAACAATTTAGATTTTGACATACAGATTGTTAAAAGCATCCCACGTGACCCAAGGCATTTTTCTAAAATAGATTACGCAAAGCTGGAGCTTGAAGTATAAATAGCAGTTCCAGCCTATCATCTTGACAATAATACCCTTGATCCATGAACAGAAAGATAAAAATCTCATCCTATTTTTTAGCTTTTGTAATTTTGTCCATCCTTACCAGTTGTCACCATCATGAAATTGACGGAGATAACGTCTATTATATTTATTGGAACGAAGGAAGTGGAAAAAACAAAATTCTGATTCAGGGAGCAGACGCCAAAACATTCCGGGAGTTAGAACATACTAAATATTCAATAGACCAAAATCATGTTTATTATGAAGCTGAAAAATTAATCGATGCAGACCCTAAAACATTTGTTTCGCTGCTGAATTACTATGGGAAAGATGCCAGATTTGCATATAAAGGAGCTGGCAAAATAGACGGGGCTGATGGGAATACCTTTGAAGTTATTGATGGAGGACCGTATTCTAAAGATTACAGAGACTACTACCTTGATACAATTGCACTAAAAGTATCAGACCTTAAAACCTTCACAATACTCGACCCCAACTCAGATTATGGTTATTGGGCAAAAGATAAAAGCTTTTATTATTGGTCAGTAAAAAAATGTCCGTTGCGTGACTATGAGAGTTTCTTAAAAATCGGCAACGGGTATGCTAAAGACAAATTTCAGGTATATTTTCAAGATAGCATTGTAACTTATGCTGACCCGCTAACTTTCAGAACACAGGAATTCCCTTATGGGCAAGATAAAAATAATCGCTACGACGGCGTTAAAAAGCTAAATATCAAAGATCCAGACTCTTTTGAGTCACTTCAATTTGGTTTTACAAAAGATAAATTCAATGTGTATAACAATGGTAATATTGTTGAAGATGCAGACCCTGCTACATTTGAATTTATTACAGGCTCAATGTGGGCTAAGGATAAAAAATCTTACTTTTTTCAAGGCAAAGCAATTCCCTTTATTGACTACAATAGCTTTAGGTATCTTGACTATCATTATGCGATTGACAAAAATAACGTCTATTACGACGATCAAATAATAAAAGGGGCTGATTCAAAAACATTTATACATATTGAAGGAAGCCAAGATGGGAAAGACAAAAATGGTTGCTACCGCTATGGAGAAAAAACAGACTGCAAAAACATAGATGAAGACAACAATTGATCGCATAAAAAAAGCAGTGTCTGGATCTATTTCATACGCTCTCTCTCATGAACCCTATTTATAGATAACAAATATAAAATAATCATAAACCAATACTTGACCTTTATGATAGTACCTATCATCATCTTGGGAAATGAAGTCAAGATTCAGATGGTGACAGACAGACCTCCCGATAATTATCAGGACATAAAAAAATAATACCCGGCATTTTTCGGAATCTGAGCTTTTTTTATATCTTTAATTTGTAGAAGGGACCAGCTATTAACCCAAATCACAAATCTCTTCAAATATTATTTTAAAATTTAAAACCTATTTTTAAAATAAACGTTGTAACATTAAATGTTTTAACTTACATTTGTCTTATCAATAACAAACTAAAACTCAAACCAAATGAAAAAAGTAGCTTTAATTCTTGCCGGCGGTCTTTTATATGCTGGTTCTGTATTTGCACAAACTAACTGGACAGTTGATAAATCACACGCTAGCGTTGGTTTCTCTGTAGAACACCTTGTTGTTTCAGAAACTGAAGGTAAATTCAGAAAATTTGACGGTACGTTGGTTCAGGCTAATGCAACTGACTTCGCTGACGCTAAAGTAAATGTTACGATCGATGCTGCAAGTATTGATACTGATGACGAAAAAAGAGATGGTCACTTGAAATCTGCGGAGTTCTTTGATGTGGCTAAATTCCCTACAATCACTTTCGTAAGTACTTCATTCAAAAAAATAAATGACAAAAATTACAAATTGACTGGAAACTTAACACTACATGGTGTAACTAAAGTTGTTGTTTTGGATGTTACCTATAAAGGAACTGCAAAAGATCCATGGGGTAATACACATGCCGGATTCAAAGCTACTGGTAAAATCAACCGCAAAGATTTTGGTCTTACCTGGAATGCTGCCCTTGAGTCAGGTGGCTTGGTAGTAGGTGAAGAAGTTACTATTGCAATTAACCTTGAGTTTTTGAAAAAATAAGCGTTATACTAACGTAACTCTGAGAAATGAGAGAATGTTAGATAAACATTCTCTCATTTTTTTTATATAACTTCGTAGAAGTAACAATATGGATTGTGTAGAAATGAAAATAGAAGACGAAATCCGCCAAAAACATTTTAAGAGCGATTATCATAAAGGTCATGTGAATATTCTGTTCACATGTAATTGGCTGGAATCTCATTCTAAGGATTTTTTCGTTAAATATGATTTAACAACACAACAGTATAATATCCTTAGAATATTAAGGGGCAAAGCTCCTGAACCTGCAACTGTCAATTATTTAAAAGAACGTATGATTGACAAAATGTGCGATGCTTCGCGTATCGTAGAGCGCCTAAGGCTGAAAGGCTTTGTCGAAAGGAAAACATGTAACTCCGACCGCCGCTCTGTAGACATTATGATTACAGAAAAAGGACAGGAACTGCTAAAAATTTTAGATGTTGAAATAGACAAAACTGAGATACACTTGAAGAAGTTGTCTCAATCAGAAATAAATACACTGAATGAACTCCTAGACAAGATTCGTTCATAAATAAAAAAGGAGCATTAAGCTCCTTTTTTATTTATGTTGATATAGGAGACTATTACTTTTAAGGTTTGAGAAAATCCTTTCAGCCCCAATGATACATCATTACCTAAACGTTACAGGTTTAGTAAAAACAGACAATAAACTGATAAAAAGTACTTTAGATGGCAGACTTATATGACTTTTTAGAAAGCAAAGTTGAGCAATACAACAAGCCTGATTTCATAGAAAATGACCCGATATCTATCCCACACTTGTTCACTAAACCACAAGACATTGAAATTATGGGATTCTGGGCTTCAATACTGGCCTGGGGACAGCGCAAAACCATCATCAATAAATGTAAGGAGCTGATTGACTTAATGGATAACAGTCCATACGACTTTATCACACAGCATAGCGACAATGATCTGAAGCGTTTCCTGAATTTCAAACACCGTACTTTTAATAGTACAGATACGCTCTACTTTATCAGTTTTTTCAAAGATTACTATAGCAGACATCAATCTATGGAAAATGGTTTCAGCCAATTCCTAAGTACAGGTGACAACAATGTAGAAAAAGGCCTGAATGGTTTTTCCAGGCTTTTCTTTTCTCTTGAAGACTACCCGCAAAGAACTATCAAACACATTGCCTCTCCCGACAGGAAATCAGCCTGCAAGCGCATCAATATGTTTTTGAGATGGATGGTAAGACAAGACAATAAAGGTGTTGATTTTGGTATCTGGAAAAATATTCAGGCCTCACAACTCGTTTGTCCTTGTGACCTGCATGTTGACAGGGTCGGCAGAAAGCTCGGACTGATTACCAGAAAACAAACAGACTGGATTACTGCGGTAGAACTTACCGAAAACCTTAAAAAATTTGATCCGACTGATCCTGTGAAATATGATTTCGCATTGTTTGGTTTGGGTATCGAAGAAAAGTTTTAATTTTATATTATAGACTTAAACTCATGAAAAAAACACTGATTATTTCACTTTTACTTTCAGGTTGTATTACTGTTTCTTTTGCCCAAACCCAAAAGAAAACGACTACGACAACTAAGAAAACAACAAAAACCACAACTACGACTAAAAAGTCCAATAGCCTTACAGGTACAAAAACTCCAGCAAGTACTACCAAAACAACAACGACAACAACAAGCACCACCGGAAATCTGATTACCAACTCCATTAGCTCATTATCAGACAACCAGGTTAGCGATGCATTGAAAAGTGCCCTTAAAATCGGTACAGAAACAGCAACATCAACTTTGAACAAGCAGGATGGCTTCTTCGGAAATTCTGCTGTAAAAATTCCTTTCCCGCAGCAAATAAGTTATGTTTCTGAAAAGCTAAGAGGATTGGGAATGGGCAGTACAGTTGATGCTTTTGAAAAATCGATGAACCGGGCTGCTGAAGATGCGGTAAAAGAGGCAACACCGATCTTTGCAAGTGCTATTACTCAAATGTCTATCACAGACGCTAAAAACATACTTACACAAGGCGATAATGCTGCGACTCAATACCTTAAAGAAAAGTGTAATACTCAATTACAAACAGCTTTCCAGCCTCATGTTGAAAAGGCACTAAACTCGAGCCTTGCTACTTCTTACTGGAAAGAAATCACGAGTACTTACAACAAAATTCCATTTGTAACACCGGTGAGCACTGACCTCATAAGTTATACAACGGGTAAAGCTTTAGACGGTATGTACTATATGGTTGGACAGCAGGAAAAGAAAATACGTACAGACGCAAACTCACAAATAACTGATATACTGAAAACAGTATTCGGCGCCAAATAAAACTTTTTAGTCCCTATCATAGTAAGTAATGTTAGTAAATCCCCTGGATTATGAAAACACTGACATATTTCTCTATGATAGGGCTTTCTTTTCTCCTTGCTTGCGCCGGAGGGTCTAAATCTTCACAAGCAATTAATACTGAAAAGCCCACAGCTCCTCTTACCAATTCTTATTGGTCTCTGATAGAAATCCAAAACAAAAAGTTTACACCTGAGAATGAACAAAAACAGGTATATATTGTTTTTGACGATGATGGTAAACTGAAAGGATTTATGGGATGTAATCGTGTAATGGGTTCTTATACACACGACAGTCAGATGATCAATTTTGAAGGTCTGGCAAGCTCCAAAATGTTTTGCAGCAACATGTCAACGGAAAACAAACTCATTCAGATCCTCAACAAAGAGGTGAATTACTTAATCCGTGAAAATCGCTTGTTATTGATTAAAGAAGAAAAAACGGTGGCTATATTTGAAATTCAGGCCCCTAAATAAAAAGGGAGGAAATTCACATTCCCTCCCTTTTTATCTGAAAATTTTTCAGCTTATTTCTTCAACACCTTTTCCGTTCTGTTATCGAAATTAAGATAATAAATACCTTCTTTTAAATCACTCATATCGATATCTAATCCTTTGCCCTTACGAACCACATTGTTGTTCTGATCCAACACTTCAAACATCACCGGTCTCGACAAAGTAACTTTTGTAGAAACGCGGCGTGGATAAAATGATACAGGCTGCTTATCTGAAGTAAACTCAACCACTTTTGAATAAAAGACCTGACCATCACGTTCATGGTATTTTACTCTATATTTATTCAATCCTGAATTGTGCATTTCTTCTACTTCATAAACATTCATTGAAGGAGAAGATTTCACAGGTAATTCTCTTACACTATTCCAGCTATTATTAGAGAATTGTTCCACAAATAATTTGCCTGTAGCTTTTTCGCCTTTAGTGCTGAAGTGAACAAAATTTTTATCTACCGAAAAAGAAATAAATTGAAATGCTGCATTTACTTTTAATACCTGTGCATTAATAACCTTTGGTTTACAATCATCCTTATGCACTAACTTAATATTCACAGGATCATTCATTTTTAAGTGCGTAAGGTCTATCTCAAATGCACTTGATTTAATGTTAGCATTTACTTTAACATCATTAACAAAAACCTCCTGAATGCAAAAAGTCTTCATATCACCCGAAAACGGGTTTTGAACATAGATATTTTTCCCTAAATAAACACCGGAAATAGTAAGCACCCCAGCTTGAGCCTGACTAATTGAAACAAGAAGAAGTAATATACCAAGTAAACGATTCATAAGTCTTTTTAAAAATAGACGTTTGCAAATTGCGTCTTAAACAAAAATGACTAATCTTTAAAAGATAAACAAATATCAGTGCGAATTATTTACTCAATAATTCGTTATATAAATATATTTTTGTCTAATCTTATCTTAAAAGACATTCAAAAAATGACAAGGTTGTTCAATTTCTTTACTATATTTTTTCTCATCATTGTCTCATCGGGTGCAAATGCGTCTAAACTGCTTATTCCGATGGATAACAGTCAGAAAAACCACATGAAAGCTTATGGAATTGCATTTTGGGCATTGACAAAAGATGTTCAGGTTGACTGGCTCTTAAATTATCGTGGTGGCAGCTTTGCCTGTGCTCATTTCAGCGGCATAGAAAACGAACTGATCATCAGAGGCATAAGTTACGAAGTGGTTTCAGACGGCGAATATGCTTCCATCTCGGCACAAATAAGTGCTGCTGATGTGAATATGGAAATAATGAAACTGGAGAAAGCTCCTAAAATCGCTGTTTATTCTCCTAAAAGTAAGCTTCCCTGGGATGATGCAGTGACATTGGTATTGACTTATGCCGAAATTCCTTATACAGTTATTTATGACGATGAAATCATGAATGGAGAACTGGCGAAATATGACTGGCTGCACCTTCATCATGAAGATTTCACGGGTCAATATGGCCGTTTCTGGACAATGTACCGCAATTTCCCATGGTATCAGGAACAACAGCGTAATTATGAAGAATCTGCCAGAAAACACGGTTTTAACAAGGTATCCAAACTCAAACTTGCCTGTGTACAGAAAATCAGAGAATTCTGTGTAGGCGGCGGCTTCTTATTTGCCATGTGCTCAGCAACAGACACTTATGATATAGCGCTGGCTGCAGCCAATACTGACATTTGCGGCGAAATGTTTGACGGAGATCCTGCTGATCCGCAAGCACAACAAAAACTGGATTATCAGAATACTTTTGCATTCAAAAACTTTTCACTGATCATGGACCCTGGCGTTTATGAATTCAGTAATATAGACAGCAGACCTAATTATTTGCCGAAAGTAATAGAAGAGAAAAACGATTACTTCAGTCTCTTTCAGTTTTCGGCAAAATGGGATCCGGTGCCAACCATGCTGACACAAAACCACGAAACAAACATCAAAGGTTTTATGGGACAGACAACTGCCTTTAAAAAAGAATTAATCCGTTCCGACGTTCTGATTCTTGGTGAAAACAAAGACCTGAAAGAAGCTCGTTATGTGCATGGTACAATAGGCAAAGGTACATGGACTTTTTATGGTGGGCATGATCCTGAAGACTATGAGCATTATGTTGGAGAAGACCCGACTGACATGAACCTATTCCCTAATTCTCCGGGATACAGGCTTATTCTTAACAATATACTTTTCCCTGCTGCGAAAAAGAAAAAACAAAAAACGTAGATATCTGCAGTATTCTTAATACAAAAAGGGAGCAACTATGATTTAGTTGCTCCCTTTTGTTTCTATGCAATATGGCAAACTCCTTTATTAAACAGACTCTTCATCTTCTTCCTGAAAAGATTTGACTCCGTCTTTAGGGAAAATAAACCACTCAAGATTTGCCAGACCGGCAGATACTTCAGACCAGCTTTCAACTTCAAAAGTAAGGCTTACTGCACCACAGGTAGGTATATTACCGATTTCTTTACCTGACAATGCTTCTGCTATATATGTGTACGTCGGATTATGGCCGAACATTAAAACCGTACTATTCTTATCTTCAATGGCGTTGATAAAATTAAGCAGGCTTCTTACAGAAGCTTCATACAATTCTTCATCATACACCACCTCATTCACATCATACTTCAACTGTTCACAAACAAACTCTGAAGTCATTCGGGCACGCATTGCCGGACTTGAGAAAACCGCGTCAGGCTTTACTCCCAGCTCAACCAATCTTGCACCGGTACGAGGAGCATCCTGAAATCCGCGAACATTTAGCAGACGATCAAAATCCTTCTGACCCGGATCCGAAGAGTCAGACTTAGCATGGCGAACAAGAACTAATCTTTTAGTCATTACTGATACTTAAAATATATATATGAGAGAACTCTCCACTAACGATACAAAAGTGGCGAAAAATAGGCAGACACAAAAGCCATATGTAAGTCAAAAAGTAAATTCGTACGAAATTGACAATAAGATTTTGTTTAAAGCCACATAGTTTTGTTTCTTTGGGGTTATATTAATAATAAATACTTTGAAAAACCTTGTCATAGTTGAGTCTCCGGCAAAAGCGAAGACCATAGAAGGATATCTTGGAAAAGACTTTTTGGTAAAATCCAGTTACGGTCACGTGCGCGATTTACCTAAAGAGAATAATGCCATTGATATCAATAACCACTTCAGGCCTACCTATGAGATATCTGATGACAAGAAAGAGATAGTCAGAGAATTGAAAAAACTTGCCAAAGAAGCTGAAACAGTTTGGTTGGCGAGTGATGATGACCGTGAGGGAGAAGCCATTTCATGGCATTTATATGAAACGTTAAACCTTAACGAAGGTAAGACCAGACGTATCGTTTTCAGAGAAATAACAAAAAACGCTATCCTTAACGCTATCGAGAATCCGCGTAACATTGACATGGATCTGGTAAATGCGCAGCAGGCACGCCGTATTCTTGACAGACTGGTAGGTTTTGAACTCTCTCCTATTCTCTGGAAAAAGATCAAACGCGGACTTTCTGCCGGACGTGTACAGTCTGTAGCTGTTCGTTTAATTGTTGAAAGAGAGCGTGAGGTGGAGCAATTCAAATCACAGTTTGTCTATAAAGTATCAGCTGTTTTTGAACTGGGTAATGGTAAATTACTGAAAGCAAAACTTTCGGAAGATTTTAAAACAGAAGCAGAAGCACAGGCTTTTCTTGAAAAATGCGCGGAATCGGCCTATAGTATTTCAAACCTGGAGAAAAAAGACACCAAACGTACTCCTGCAGCACCTTTTACAACGTCTACCTTACAACAGGAAGCCAGCCGTAAACTGGGTTTCTCTGTGGCACAAACAATGACTG
The DNA here is from genome assembly GCA_964572965.1 of uncultured Bifidobacteriaceae bacterium. Classification (GTDB taxonomy): domain Bacteria; phylum Bacteroidota; class Bacteroidia; order Cytophagales; family UBA9547; genus CAZNHL01. The sequence goes on along the minus strand of CAZNHL010000046.1, from coordinate 13,299 downwards.
TAGCACAACGTTTGTATGAATCAGGTAAGATCTCTTATATGAGAACTGACTCTGTAAACCTTTCTGAACTTGCTATTGAGTCAGCAAAGAAAGAGATTTCTTCTGCTTATGGCTCAGAGTTTTCACATGTAAGAAAATATAAAACAAAAAACGATTCAGCACAGGAAGCTCACGAAGCTATTCGTCCTACTGACTTTGCTGTACATCAGGTAGAGGGAGAAAGAAACGAACAAAGACTTTACGAACTTATC
>CAZNHL010000046.1:0-13038 GCA_964572965.1 uncultured Bifidobacteriaceae bacterium | reverse complement strand
CTTCGCAAAACATAGTGTTGATGGTGAACGCAATGAGCAACGTCTTTATGACCTGATATGGAAACGCGCCATTGCATCACAAATGTCAGATGCACTTTTAGAAAAGACCACAGCAACAATTGCTATTTCAGGACAATCACAAACGCTTATTGCTACAGGAGAAGTAGTAAAGTTTGAAGGTTTCCTTAAAGTATATCTCGAAGCATCAGATGATGAGGACGAAGAAGAAGAAAGCGGAGTGTTGCCACCATTGAATATCGGCCAAAAACTGGAACTGCATGAAATGAAAGCTGCACAAAGCTTCTCAAGACCTGCTGCACGTTATACAGAAGCTTCACTGGTGAAAAAACTGGAAGAGCTTGGTATCGGCCGTCCTTCTACCTATGCACCAACCATCTCTACTATTCAGAAACGTAACTACGTTGAAAAAGAAAACAGAGAAGGCAAAGAGCGTGATGCTACAGAAATCACATTAAGAAAAGGAAAAGTAACATCAAAAATCAAAAAGGAAATATACGGCGCAGAAAAAGCTAAATTATTCCCTACAGATCTGGCAATGATCGTAAACGACTTCCTTGTTGGTCATTTCCCTAACGTTATCGACTTCGGGTTTACTGCCAAAGTGGAAGAAGAGTTTGATCACATTGCAGAAGGCAGCTTACCCTGGGATGCCATGATAGGCAATTTCTACAAAGGCTTCCGCCACACAGTAGAAACAACAGAAGAAGAAAAAGGCCCTGTAAATACAGGAAGAGAACTGGGAACAGACCCAAAAACAGGGAAGAAAATATCTGCAAGACTGGGTAAATACGGTCCTTTTGTACAAATCGGCGAAGTAGTTGAAGGTGAAGAGAAACCGCAGTACGCCAGCCTGAAAAAAGGGCAACTATTGGAGTCTATCACCCTGGAAGAAGCTTTGGAGCTATTCAAACTTCCCCGTCAGGCCGGAGAATTCGAAGATAAAGTCATGACAGTGGCTATCGGCCGCTTTGGTCCATACATCCGCCACGATGGCAAATTCTACTCTTTAGGTAAAGAAGACGACCCAATGTCTATTACCCAGGAGCGTTGTGTTGAGCTGATAGAAGCAAAACGTAAAGCCGACAGCGAAAAAACAATCAAAGTATTTGCAGAAGACGAATCGGTGAAAGTATTGAATGGCCGTTATGGTCCATATATTGTTGTTGGTGATAAAAACGTTAAAATCCCTAAAGACAAAGAGCCAAAAGACCTTACACTGGAAGAATGCCTCGCTTTGGCAGAAACCGCACCGGAACCAAAGAAAAAATTCTTTAAGAAAACGACAGTTGCTGAAGTGAAGAAAAAAGTAACTGCCAAAAAGGCTCCTGCGAAGAAAGCAGCTCCTAAGAAAAAATAATCTTAAAAAAATAAAAATGCAATAGCCCATGGTTTAAACCATGGGCTATTGCATTTTTATACCCCCAGTCACTAATTATGCTTCCAATTTAATCACCTTCGTTTCAGCCCATTTATCTCCAAAACGCAAAGATGGTTTTGCAAATACCAATACAGCATCCAGAATATTAAACACAGGAATAAACAATGAAATATTCCTGGTAATAGAATCTCCATAAGCTTCAAGCATACCTTCACCTGTATTTACTCTTACTACTTTAAGTTTAATTAGCTGCTTCCCCAGGCTTTGTCCTTTCAAAAAAGGCAAAGCATCTCTGAAAAGAATATATGAAAAACCCAATAATGGTCCCATATATGGTACAATCAGACAAATGCAGGCAACTGTTACATCAATGATTCCTGCCAACATTCTGTCTATTCCTGAAGCATCGTTCATTTCGTTTCTTTTTATGGTAAAAAAATATCCCGTAAACTACTACAAGTTTACGGGATATTAACTTAGGATTCAATAGTCTGACTAGTACAACTGGTAGCTAGTTGTAGTCTTGTCATAACCAGGGAATTTAATATTATACACAATCTGGTAAGCATTTGACGTTTGGTCCTGTACCAGCGTCTCTTCTGTAAGAGTTTTCTTGTAGCCTGCAGTAACAACAATTGTACCGGTAGCGCTTGCCACTTTTGTGTTTGTAACCACTGTCTCTGAACTACCTTTAATCAATACTGCGAACAAAGAATTCGCTGCATAATTCTGCCATGTAAAAGTCTCTTTTACTGTATTTACATAAGGATAACCATCTTTTGTGGTCCCATTCTCAATCACATTTGCAGAATCACCTTTTACTTCAAACTTGAACGTTGTAAAGTCTCCGTTTCCTCTGGTCCATTTTCTATCCTGATGTATTCTTCTTGATCTTTTAATAGTTATGCCCTTTGAATCAATAAATGAAACTTCCAACCCTCCGTTTGCTTTATGATTAATCACCGTATTTTTTGTAGTGAACAGTTGCCATAAATACTTACCCGAAACATTTTCTACTATATGTGTACCATTCAGAATAACACTTTCATTTGTTGCTAATACAAGTACTTTGTAATCGACGAAAGTTACCTCTAATTTGGCCCCCACTTCACCCCAGTTAGCTCCATTTACTAATTTATAAGTAATTGTTCCACTTAACTGCCTGTGTCCGCAAGGTGTTTTGTCTCCGAACTTAATAGTATGTTTACCGTCAATCACTGTATCTTTTATTACACCACAAGGCAAATCAGCAGCATCAATACGTGCAGAACCTCTTCTACTCGCCAATGAATCTACAATAGTCATTGCTTTATCATATTCATCAGATGCTGATTGATCTGTCAAACTTGTACTTACAGACGTTTTAGTATCATCATCTTTCTTAATACAACTTGTAAGGCCAAAAGCCAATACAGCCACCAATGAGATTTGAATCAATTTTTTAAGCATAGTCAGTTCCTTGTTTAGTATATAATTGATTAGGTTAGAAATAAACTAGAGCAGTTTACTGTTATTCTGATGACGAGTTGCGTCACGTATACTTTTTTTATCCAGATTCTTTTTAAGTGCCTCTGTAAGATCAACGCCGGTCTGGTTAGCTAAACATATTAACACAAACATTACATCGGCAAGTTCATCTCCCAAATCTTTATTCTTATCGCTTTCTTTAAATGACTGTTCTCCGTACTTTCTGGAAATCAGGCGTGCCACCTCTCCTACTTCTTCCGTCAGAATTGCCATATTGGTTAATTCATTAAAATAACGAACACCTGTAGTAGTAATCCACTTATCAACAGTTTCCTGGGCTTCTTGTATAGTCATGTTTTAGATTTCTAGATATTTTAGATAATAGCATTGAGATAAACTGCTTAAGTTAAACATTAACTAAGCTAAGTCTTAAATCTAAAGTCTTTTATCTAAAATCTACTTTTAGAGTCTATTATTATTGTAACCGGTCCGTCATTAACGAGAGCCACTTTCATATCTGCTCCAAATTCGCCGGTTTGGATTGGTTTTAACAAATGCTGTGCCAGTTTCTGTATCATTGCTTCGTAAAGAGGTATAGCTACTTCCGGGCGTGCTGCATCAATGAAAGACGGCCTGTTACCTTTTTTAGTACTCGCATGGAGTGTAAACTGGCTAATCAGCAAAATATCACCATTGATATCTTTTAGTGCCAGGTTCATTTTACCTTCTGCGTCACTAAAGACCCTCATATTGATAATCTTAGACGACAGCCATTCAATATCCTCTTTAGTATCTTCATGGGCAATGCCAAGCAACATCATTAAACCTTTACCAATCTCTCCTGTTACTTTTCCTTCGATAGTTACCGAAGCCTCACTCACTCTTTGTATGACAGCTATCATAATTCAATATTACAAAAATTGGCCGATTATAAAATAAAAGATAAATTGAGCTAATCTTTGAACTTATGAAAAAGAAAGTAGCAGTATTAAGTGGCGCTGGTATTAGTGCAGAAAGTGGCATCAGTACCTTTCGTGATGCAGACGGACTTTGGGAAGGCCATGACGTAATGGACGTAGCTTCTCCGCAAGGATGGGCCAGAAATCGGAAACTGGTACTTGAGTTTTATAACCAGAGAAGGAAACAGGCACTAGAAGTAAACCCAAATGCTGCTCATCTTGCTTTAGTAGAATTGGAACAATATTTTGATGTCACCATTATAACACAAAACGTAGATAACCTTCACGAGAGAGCAGGCTCCTCAAATATTATCCACTTACATGGAGAGCTTTTTAAAAGCCGTAGTACCAAAAACGCCAATCTTATTTTTGATATTGATGGTTGGGAACTGAATATTGGTGACCTTTGCCCACAAGGTTCTCAATTACGCCCCAATATTGTGTGGTTTGGAGAAATGGTTCCTGAAATAGAAAGAGCAGCCAAAGTAATAAGTAAAGTCGACTATTTACTGGTTGTAGGTACATCATTAGCTGTATACCCTGCTGCCGGACTGATAGATTATGCCGGCCACAATACAGAGATTTATGTAATTGACCCTCATATTCCCTACGTATCACCTCACCCATACCTGCACAAACTTGAAGAAAAAGCGACAACAGGTGTACGAAAAGTCGTAGATAGCTTAATAACAAGACTTGAGTCATGAGAAGTGAGATATGAGATTTTTACTTCTAAAAATTACTCAATACTCAATACTCAATACTCAATACTCAATACTTATTTTTAGCATATGCAATCGTTCAATCCATATACACGTAAAGTTGAAATCAGCTTTGTTGAGTTAACTTCAGACGAGATCACAGGAAAGCTTAAAAATGCAGATAAGGCTTTTAAAAGCTGGAAGCATGTTTCTTTCAGAGAAAAAGCAGCGCTGCTGACAAAGGCTGCCGGCATATTGCGTAACAACAAAAGCCATTATGCTTCATTAATCACGATGGAAATGGGGAAAGCGATTAAAGAATCGCTGGCAGAAATAGAAAAGTGTGCCTGGGTATGTGACTACTACGCTGAGCATGGTAAAGAATTTCTGCAAGACACCCCTGTTAAGTCTGACGCACACGAAAGTTTTATTGCATATGAACCACTAGGCTGCATACTTGCCGTCATGCCCTGGAATTTTCCGTTCTGGCAGGTATTCCGTTTTGCGGCTCCTGCATTAATGGCCGGCAATGTTGGCATTTTGAAACATGCCTCCAATGTACCACAATGCTCCATAGCTATTGAAGAAGTATTCCAGAAAGCAGGCTTTCCCGATGATACCTTCCAAAGCTTGCTTATCAGCTCCAGCCTTGTTGAGCAAATCATTGCAAGTCCGGTCGTAAAAGCGGTAACGATCACCGGTAGCGAAGATGCAGGAAGTAAAGTAGCTGCCACTGCCGGAAAATACCTTAAAAAGACAGTACTTGAATTAGGCGGAAGTGATCCGTTTATTGTACTGAATGACGCTGATCTTGACAAAGCATCTGAATTTGCGGTAAAGTCAAGGCTTAACAACAACGGACAAACCTGCATTGCAGCCAAAAGATTTATAGTAACTGAAGAAACTCACGATTATTTTGTCAGGAAACTCACTGAAAAAATCTACAATTTAAAGATTGGTGATCCTATGAATGAAATGACAGACCTCGGCACTATGGTTCATGCTGCTGCCATTGCAGACCTCAAAGAACAGGTTGACCGTTCCGTAAAACATGGCGCTAAAGTTTATTGGACACATCCACACGTACCGGAAGGCAATTTCTTTGCTCCATGTATTCTTACTAATGTAAATAGCGAGATTCCTGCATATCATGAAGAATTATTCGGACCTGTATTTTCAGTTATTAAAGCCAAAGACGAAGACGATGCCATCAGCATTGCTAATGACTCCAACTTTGGCTTAGGCGGCTCTGTCTGGACACAGGATATTGACAGGGGAAAGGAATTTGCGAGAAAAATAGAATCAGGCGCTGTTTTTGTAAATGGTATGGTAAAATCTGACCCAAGATTGCCGTTTGGCGGGGTAAAGCATTCCGGTTATGGCCGGGAGCTTTCCGTCCTCGGTATCAGAGAATTTGTAAATCAAAAAACAATATGGATAGGTTCTAAATTTTAGATTTAAAATTTAAGTGATAAATTGATTCCGAAAAGCCAATTAAATGAACATACCAAATAACCCGGACAACTTCGAACAAATTGTAAACGCATATCAGCATGCCGGAGCAAACTTTATTTTACCTGCATCTGAATTACGTGAAAAACTAAAACACATAAAGGCGTTTGTTTTTGACTGGGACGGTGTCTTTAACATTGGTCACAAAGGAGTAACTTCTCCTAGCCCCTTCGGCGAACCCGATATCAGCGGTATTACCCTGATGCGCTTTGCCTATTATAAGCTGACGGGTTCATTTCCGGCCATTGCAATTATTACCGGAGAAAGTAATGAAAATGCGCTTCATTTAGCTGGAAGAGAACATTTCAATGCTATCTATATGAAAGTTGGCAACAAAGCCGAAGCTGTTGAAGACCTGCAAAAACGTTTGCAGATCGACGCAAAAGAAATTGGCTGCTTTTATGATGATTATAATGACATGCCGATGACAAGGGTATGCGGACTCCGTTTTATGATTAATAAACCGTCCAATCTCTTATATAAATCGCTGATGATTAATGAAGGTTGGTGCGATTACATTACTGCAAATATACAACCCAACAACCCTATAAGAGAAATTACCGAATTAATTATGGGATTGCTGGGCCAATATAAAAACTGTGGCATTTCCAGAGCTTATGCCGATTCTGACTGGACACATTTTATGAGTCTGAGAAATCAGGTCAAGGTGGACTTGTACAAGAAAACTCCTGAAGGCGGATTCAGTTTAGTAATGAACTAAGCTGAATAAAGCCCTTGTGCCAATTCTGTTTGCAGAGATAGTAGCTGCTCTAATTTTTCATGTCCTATAATATCCAGAAAACGTTCATCCATTTCCTGACCGGCGCCTTTCAGTAATCTGATCAGGCCTAAAGCTTTTTCAGTAACAGTAATTACTCTTGCTCTCCTGTCTTGTTCATCAACAATGGTTTTCACATACCCTAAGGCTTCAAGTTCCTTCACCAACTGGCTCATCGCCTGCTTGGTTATTTGTGCTTTTCCTGCCAGATAATTTACACTGGAACCATCGGGCTGAACGTTTAAAAGACAAGATAAATGGCCATATCTGACATCTACATAGCCTTTTGCAAGCCATACGTCTTCAACATAATTTCGTACAAAACGGTCAATCAATACAATCTGTCTGGTCAACAGTCGTTCTCTGGAATTGTTGAATTCATCCAATAACAAGCGGGTTTCGATATTCATAGATAGTGAAGAACTGGTATTAGGTTGCAAAAATAGTACATATATCTTAGAAAACGTCTGTAAACGCCAAAAAATTGTATACAAAAAAGTAAACTCTATTTACCACAAAGAAAATCAGAACAATAAAACTATAAAACCAGCCAATAGAATATGTGAAATACATTTTTATTAACTTCGCTTTATGAATCTGGCGGAACATTTACTACCTGACTATATTTTTGAACATATCAGACGAAGCGCAAAGTCTCTCAATATAGAAGCTTATGCAATCGGAGGTTTTGCCAGAGATATCTTATTAAAAAGGCCATGTAAAGATATAGATATTGTATGCCTTGGTTCTGGCATTGAACTGGCAACAGCAATAGGACAAAGCTTTCACCCTCCTCTCCATGTTTCAGTATTCAAAAATTTTGGTACTGCCATGCTTAAAATAGATGATTGGGAGATTGAATTCGTAGGTGCGCGAAAAGAGTCGTACAGGAGAGAATCACGCAAGCCTATTGTAGAAAACGGCAGCCTTAATGACGACCAGAACAGAAGGGATTTCACCATTAATGCTATGTCAATCAGCCTTAATGACAAAAATTTTGGTGAGCTCATAGATCCTTTTGATGGCCTTACAGACCTCAAAAGTAAGATCATTAAAACACCCCTCGACCCTGAAATAACTTTTGATGACGATCCACTTCGTATGATGCGGGCAATCCGTTTTGCATCACAACTGAATTTCGATATCGACCCGGATACATTTGAAGCAATCACAAAACATAAAGACCGGATCAATATTGTCTCTATGGAACGCGTTACTGAAGAATTGAATAAAATCATTCTTTCAAAAAAACCTTCTTATGGATTCAAACTGCTATTCCAGTGTGGCCTATTACAGATCATTTTTCCTGAGTTTGTTGAACTACATGGCGTAGAGCATCAGGATGGTAAAGGCCATAAAGACAATTTCTATCATACATTACAGGTACTTGACAATATATCAGAGCATACCACTGATCTGTGGCTACGCTGGTCAGCCATTTTACATGATATAGCCAAACCTGCAACAAAACGTTTTGATAAACGCGTCGGCTGGACATTTCACGGACATGAAGACCGCGGAGCAAAAATGGTCCCTCATATATTCAGAAGAATGCGCCTGCCTCTGAATGAAAAAATGAAACAAGTCCAAAAGCTGGTCATGCTGCATTTAAGGCCAATCGCTTTAGTAAAAGAAAACATCACAGATTCGGCAATACGCAGATTATTATTTGAAGCCGGTGAAGATATTGAAGGCCTGATGATGCTTTGCCGTGCAGATATTACTTCAAAAAATGATGTGAAGGTTAAAAAATATTTAGCCAACTTTATAAAAGTAGAAGAAAAACTAAAAGAAGTAGAAGAGAAAGACAAACTCAGAAACTTTCAGCCCGCCGTAACAGGTGACGACATTATGACGTTTTTCAATATTAAACCCGGCCGGGAAGTCGGAATCATAAAAAATCAATTGAGGGATGCAATATTAGAAGGAGAAATTCGTAATGAATTCCAGGAAGGAATGGAATTTATCCTTCAATGCGGACTTAAACTTGGACTTAAACCTGTTTAAAAACTACTATCATGAGAACTACTTTTCTGAAACTAACGACCCTTGTTGGTATTATTTTTACATCAACACTGGCTTTCGCCCAAAACAATCTGACAGGTACCTTATCGAAGTCTGAATATTACGATCTTCAACATCAGGTATTCCATTTTGGCATGAAGAACAATGATCCAGACCTGGCTAAAACGGCATTGGTAAATATGCTGGTATTAAACCCTTCAAATCAATCATTAAAAGATTCTCTGGCCATTCTTTATTTCGAAACCGGTCGTTACGGCAACTGCCTTCTTGTTAGTCAGGATATCCTGAGAAATAATAAAGACAATAAAATGATCATGGAATTGAAAGCTCTTTCCGAACAGAACCTGGGAATGCACAAAGAAGCTATAGCAGATTTTCAGGCATTATATCAGAAAGACAACAATGTCTATTATATTTACCAGATAGCGTCATTACAATATCAGGTAAAGAATTACCCAGATGCGCTACTCAGCATTCAAAAAGTATTAAGCAGCACTACAGGAACTCAGGGCATCAACATTTATTATGATGAAGACCAGTTTCAGGAAAACGTTCCATTAAAAGCAGCAGCTTATAATCTTAAAGGTATTACAGAAAGAGATTCAGGTAAAAAAGATGCTGCAAAAACCAGCTTCAACGAAGCTTTGAAACTTTTCCCTGCCTTTGAACTTGCCAAACAAAATCTGGCAAACCTTAATAACACCAAATAATACAGCTCTTGATATCTGTCGTAATCCCTGTTTTTAATTATAATGTATGCACACTGGTAAGCCAATTGCATGCACAACTCCTAAAAACAGGGATTATTTTTGAAATAATCATTTTTGATGATGCTTCTACAAGTCAAAAAATACAGCAGGAGAATGCAGCCATCGCCCATTTAGAGAGAACAACTTATCAGCTACTTCCTGAAAATTTAGGCTTTTGTAAGATCAGAAATGTATTAGCAGAAGCTGCTCAGTACCCAAACCTTCTTTTCCTTGATGCTGATGCCATCCTTCTGAAAAACGAGTTTGTATCCAACTACTTACCATACCTCAATTCTGGTAAAGTTATATGCGGGGGGTGTCTTTATGCAGCCCTTCCTCCAACAGACACAAACCTTATACTTAAATGGAGACATGGAAAACAAAGAGAAGAAGCAAGCGCTGAACAAAGGAGCTTATACCCTTATCGAACCTTCTGGGCAGGCAATTTTCTAATACCAAAAGCTTCTTTCAAACTTGTCGATTTTGATGAAGGATCGCCAAGGTATGGTTATAACGATACCGTATTTGGCTACAGACTGCAGGAAGCAAATATTCCAATTGTACATATTGCCAATCCGGTACTCAATGAAGGGTTAATGCACAAAGACAAGTTTATTGGCCGCGTAAATGATACAATTAAAAACCTTTTGTACTTTGAACAAAGACCATATATCAATCCTGACACATTCAATGAGTTCATTAAAGTACAAAAGACCTATATTTTTCTGAAAAAAAACAGACTCATAAACCTGTTTCAGATGGTATTCAGGTTCTTGAAGCCATTAATCCTTAAAAACCTGAACTCGACAGAGCCACAATTAAAATTACTGGATATTTATAAACTGGGAATTCTGATTGAGGAAAGAAAAAATCAAAGTACTTTGTAAAACTGTATCAGTTTTTCTGACTCACGCTGCCAGTTAATCTTCACTGCAGCTTGTTCGCAGTTATTTTCCAGCTTTTTATAATACTCCGGATTATTCTTCAAAGAATTAACAGCATTTACTAAAACATCTTTTGACAGATCGTTTATAAGTAATGCTACTTCAAACTCTTCATTGATACGTATATATTCAGGATAATTCATGCAAATCTGGGGCACACCAGCATGGAAGTAATCAAAAAACTTATTGGCAAGTGATAAATAATAACTTAAACCATCCCCTTTTAATAAATTAACACCTAAAAAAGCTCCTTTCGTTAAAGCTCTCAACTGCTGTGGGGCAACCCACCCCAGTAATTCAACCCTTCCCTCAAGGCCCTTTTGTTTTATCTTATGCTGAATAAGTTCAAACAAAGGCCCGTTTCCGGCTATTTTCAGGTCAAGGTCAAGGTCAGCCATTGCTTCAAGCAATTCTTCAAGCCCTCTCCCTTTATTTAATACACCCTGATATAAAATATAGTTACCTGGCTTTTTTAGTGATTTCTCTTCTGAATAATTTGGTACATTCCGGATTACATCATACTTAACACCATATTTCTGATGAAAAATATCTGCTATTCCATGACTAACTGTATAGCCTTTTTGAATTCTTGGAATAGAAACCCTCTCGACCCATTGCCATATTTTCTTTTCAAAACCTCTGTTATACAGACCTGATGTTTCCGGGAAATACTCATGCGCATCCATTACCAGCTTCTTTCTTCTAAGAATACTGACTAATAAACCGGGCATAACTGTATCCAGATCACATGAACAGATAACGTCACATGACTTAAACAGCAAATAAAAGAATAGTCTGAGGTTGTATTCGAGATAAGCGAGTTTACCTTTCGAAAAATAAACCGGCAGCCTTACAGTAGTATATCCCTGATTCTGTAAAGGTTTGGAATCAGAAAATTTACGACCAACAAGTGTAACAGCAAATCCATTTTGTCTTAAAACATCACAAATACGCGCCATTCGCTGGTCGTGATTCAGGTCTGTTGTTACAGTAAAAACCAGTTTTGCCACCTTAAAATGTAGTGCTGGTTTTACTGTCTTCCACTTTTCCGTTTTCACATTTTAAAACACGGGCAGGGTAACGTCTCAGGAAATCGTGATTGTGAGTTGCCATTAAAATGGTTGTGCCGCTTTTATTTATTTCCTGAAATAACCTTAAAATTTCGTCACTTACTTCAGGATCTAAGTTACCGGTAGGTTCATCGGCAATTAATATCATCGGTTCGTTCAGCAAAGCACGGGCAATTACAACACGCTGCTGCTCTCCGCCTGACAATTGATGAGGCATTTTTGATGCAACAGAACCCAAACCAACACGCATTAATACCTCCGTAGCGCGGGCTTTCATTTTACTTGTATCTTTCCAACCTGTTGCCCTCAACACAAATAACAGATTTTCAGCCACATTTCTATCGTCCAGTAATTGAAAATCCTGAAAAACAATTCCCAATTTCCTTCTTAGTAAAGCTACTTTACGCTGTGATATTTTCTTCAGAGGAAAACCTGCAACATTCATTTCACCCTGATATAAGGGTAAATCTGCATAGATCGTTTTAAGCAAAGAACTCTTACCACTTCCTGTTTTACCAATCAGGTAAGCAAACTCTCCTTTTTTGAGTTCAAAGTTTACATCAGACAGCACCACATTTACATCCTGAAAAATATTGGTATGCCTAATCGTCAACACAGGTTCGCTAGAAAACATCTGAAAAGATTTTTAATATAAAAAGACCTTATTACTTATAATTCAAGCTTTTGTAACTTTCCAAAAGGAAGTTCATCGGCCAATGCCTTAAATGCATCCTCTTTACCTCCTAAACCGAATTTCTCCAGTCCTTTAGGGGGTCTGTCGGCCCTGAAATATGCTACCAACACAAAAGCATCATCCCTGATCTGTATATAATCAGGGATTTTTGCTTTACCTTTTACTTTTATAATATACATGTATGACGTAAAATTCAGTACCGGTTCTTTTTTTGTCAGTTAAATCCCAACACTTAACAACCAACACCTAATACCTGGATTATCCGTTTGCCTTTTTGTGATCTGCAAGGAAAGTAGCTAAACCACTGTCAGTCAGCGGGTGCTTCAACAAACCTGTAATCACATTCAATGGACATGTTACTACATCTGCACCAACTTCAGCACATTTAATCAAATGTACAGAATGACGGACAGAAGCAGCAAGAATTTCAGTATCAAACATATAATTATTATAGATCAATCTGATTTGCTCAATTAATGCCATACCGTCAAAAGAAATATCATCTAAACGGCCAATAAACGGAGATACATAAGTTGCTCCTGCTTTGGCAGCCAATATTGCCTGTCCAGGAGAGAAAACCAATGTACAATTTGTCTTAATACCCCTCTCAGAGAAATATTTCAAAGCCTTTACACCATCTTTGATCATCGGAACTTTCACAACAATCTTAGGATCAATAGCAGCAAGTTCTTCGCCTTCTTTGATCATACCTGCAAAATCAGTAGCTATTACTTCTGCAC
>CAZNHL010000045.1:15426-38353 GCA_964572965.1 uncultured Bifidobacteriaceae bacterium | reverse complement strand
ATATGATAAAATTTATACCACTGCTATTGTTTAAACCATAGAAATCGAAGCCAAACCGGTAACCGAGCGCAGTCGAGTCTATACCCGGTGGCTGAGCGGAGTCGAAGCCAAGCCAAGCCGAAAGCACGCATGTAAGTTTTTATATCTTTTTGGAAGAATTAAATAAAGTTTAAAAGCTATTGCAACATTCTATTGTACTATTTATGGTAAATAAATCAATGATTCCAAGTGTTTTAATGGCTGGACAGTTTGCAGTGATACAAATTTTTAGATGTAAGATAATAGGAGAAATAGCAATTGTGACATCAGAATTAAAAGGCAAACTTGCGGGCGTTTTATTGAGTGGAGTAACAATCGGTACCAGCCAGCCAGACACTTCACCAAAACATGTAGCATTTATATATAATTGGATCTATCATTTATGAGTCCCCGTCAATTGTGCCCTATGGGCATGCCATATCCTTATTACAAGTTTTCATTCTTTACTATGAATCAAATTAAGAGTTCAGTAATAGCGCTGCTGTTAGTGCTATGCGTGCATGTCAATCAGCTAAAAGCGCAAACAGCCAATTGTGCTTCAGCCGTAACCTGGAGCACCTCCACAGCCTATGTTGCCGGCGACCTTGTTACCTACAGCAACGTACTTTACCATGCCAATTTCTGGACACAGGGCAACCGCCCCGACCAGCACAACGGAGGCGGAGGCAGCGGCCAGCCCTGGACAATGATAGGTGCCTGCACAGGCAGCGGCACCCCAACCGGCACGGGACCTTCCGGCACTACCTCCATGTTTGTAAACTGTGGTCAGATACCGGCATGGAATTCGGCTACAGCCTACCTTGGCGGTGCCCAGGTAAAACACAACGGCCTTGCTTACCTTGCCAACTGGTGGACCCAGAACAACATTCCCGACGCCAACAACGGCGGTCCTGGCAGCGGCCAGCCCTGGACCCTGCTGGGTAACTGTACAGCACCTGTTACCTACTGGCAGGTTGATGGTAACTCAAACCTTACCAGCCCTTCAGTGAACTTTATAGGTTCAAAAACCTCTATCCCGCTGATCTTTAAATCAAACAATGTGGAAGGCTTACGCATCAGTACTTCAGGAATTGTAGGGGTGAATGCCCCTACGCTGGATACTGTAACAGCGGCAGCCCATGGAGTAAAACTGGGAGTCAACGGCAATGCAACCATCGGGCTTACAAGGTCAAACAGCATAGGCTCAGGCGCCAAACTCTATTTCAACCTTGACGACAACACAGACCCCCAGTGGATCTCAAGATACAATGTAGCCAATAACAAAAGCGAACTGCGATTTGCCATCGGCGATGACTACCAGGAAAGCAACGACAATGCCAATGACTATTTCGTGATAGGCGTAGACCGTCCCTCCCAGCCGGAAGCACAGAGATGGAAACCATTGTTTTCGGTAAGTTCCTCAGGCAATGCGAGACTGCTTGGTAAACTGGCAGCCAACCAGGTGTTCGTTTCACATAACCCGTTGACAGAAAACTTCCCTGATTATGTATTCGACAAAGACTACAAACTGATGTCACTGGACAGCCTTAAGTCATACATCAACACCAATAAACATTTGCCTGAAGTACCATCGGCAGCCGAAGTAAAAACCGCCGGTCAGATCGATTTGGGAGAAATGAATGCCATCCTGCTAAAGAAAGTGGAAGAATTGACACTCCACATGATCCGCCAGGAAGAAGAGTTGAAAGCATTGAAAGAACAGGTTAACAAAAAATAAGCAAGATGCAAAAGGTGAAATGGAGTTTATTAGTGCTGGTTGTTTTGGTAATTGCCATTGGAGTACTTGGTTATAATGTGTATAAAACACCAAAGGTTGCTTATATAGATTCTGCTAAATTGATGGAAAACTCGAAAGATATGCAGCTTTTACGGAAAAAAGTGGATGTTGAACGAGAGAAAGCTAAAGCAAGGCTTGATACTTTAACAATAGAGTTTGAAGAATCCCTAAAAGCGCATGAAAAGAAAAGTGTATCAATGACGGCAAATGAAAAGAGGCTTTCTTCTGAATTGCTACGTACGAAGCAAGGGCAATTAGTCCAATATCAACAAGCGATTAGTCAAAAACTTGATCAGGAGCAACAAAGAGAAACTGAAGCAGTACTAAAAAAGATTAATGGCAAGATTAGTGAATATGGTCAAAAATATGGGTATACTATGATTCTGGCTACTTCAAATGGTAATATTGCTTATGCTGATAAGCAAGTGGATATTACTGATGAAATCATCACTGAATTAGGCAGTAGTAGTAGATGAGGACCGGATTTATAATATCTGTTATAGTCGGAAGTATTAGTGCAGCATTGCTTTTAACTGCATGCAAACAGAGAACGATTACAGTTTCGGAGTTGGGTACATATATTCATGATCCTGATAATCATTTATCTGAGACACGGGAGATTGCTGATGTGACCTGTCAAGTTACATTTAAACCGTCTGCTTTGGTCGCAGCCGAACAATTAAGTTCTAATGAGTTTTGTGATTCATTGCTAAAAGCTAAAAAGCAGAAGTATATGGATTATTATTATTTCTTGTTGAATGTATCGACAAATGGTAGAGATGCTGTGTATGGTTCCCAAAACCTACAACAGTTTTCGGAAAGGATGCAAATTCTTTCATTTCATCTACCTGAATTCATATATGGAGTATGTGGAAAAGATACTATTTCTCTTTTAGATTCTGCTTACCCTAACATGTATGGGGTTTCTAAAACAGCTCAAATATTATTGGTATTCAGGAAACCAAAAGAAAATAAACAAAAAAATAGGTTTGACCTCATAATTAATGATTTAGGCTTGGGTATTGGTCAACAATCTTTTTCTTTTTCACAGAAAGATTTTAGTGATATACCTGAAGTCACATGTGGTCAGTAGTTTTCATTAGTTAACGAGTGATTAATAAGGGCATATTGTAAGATAAGAATAGTAGCTGTTATGTTTTATATTAGAAAAAGTGTGATTTTAAGGTCACTGGCATTATTTACATTAATAAATATTTTATCACAGGTAGTATTTCCAGCAGTTTCTTATGCTTTAACAGCAGGACCGACTTCTCCTGAATTCAACAGTTTTGAACCTATTGATGCTTCTGATCTGGTGAACCCGGCTACTGGTGATATGACTTATAATATTCCTTTGATAGAAGTCCCAGGCCCAGAAGGCGGTTACCCTTTGGCTTTAAGTTATCATGCTGGTATTGCTCCTGATCAGGAAGCAAGCTGGGTTGGGTTAGGCTGGAGTCTTAATCCTGGTGCTATAAACAGACTGGTTAGTTATTTTCCTGATGATATGGCTGGTTCTGTCAGAACAGTACATGACGATTGGAATGGGGGCGAACGTAGTGCCTTTTCTGTAGGAGTGGGGGTTTGTGGTGTCAGTATGGGTATGACATTTGCCAATGATACTTACAAAGGAGCCGGGGTGGGTTTGGATTTCGGACTAAGATACAATTACCTTATTTTTTCAGGATCAGCTGGTGTAAATGGTGACCCATATGGTAATGTAACGCCAAGAGCATCAGTAGGTGTAGGGGCTTCTTATGGAGAGAGTCTTAGTGCTGAAGTAGGTATCAAAACCAATTTTGAAACAGTAACGGCATATGGTACAGCAACTGTAGGAGTTATTTCTGGTTACATAGATGGTAATGGAGAGAAAAGTGTTAGTATAATGGGGGCAAGTATTTATGCTGACTCCAAAGGTATCACAGGAGTGGGTTTTATGGGTTCCACAATAGGTAATTCCCAAGTGAATAATAAATATGGAAAAATTTCTTCCTACTCGTCTTCTATGGGTGTATCTATTCCTATTTATGTAGTTAAACTAGACTTAGGAAGTGCCTATCAAAGATACTGGTCAGACGAGAGATCAGATGTATTAGCTTACGGAACTCTAAATCCAGACTTGGCTTCAAATAGATTTAATGGAGTTGGTAATGCTAGTAACTCAGCTTTTGATTCTTACAGTTTAATAGATCCAGACTCCGAGACCAATATTGTAGGAGAGGCAGATAAGCAATTGGGAGGGTCTTTCCCTGCTTATGATAATTATGCGGTGACAGGTCAGGGCTTATCAGGTTATATACAGCCGTATATCTTCGAAGATGGCTCTTTATTCAGGCAGAACGTAGATAATAACGGTACTAAAATAACCTATGCCAATAATAAGTCATTCAATAAAAAAGCACGATTCCGGTTTAAGAATGATTTTTCTAATACTATAGAACGGAAAAATGGGGTTTTAACTGCTAATGCTAAAGGATTTAATATCAGTACTAATCATTTGGCAGGTTCCAGACATGTTGAGTGGTTTACGAATCTTCAAATAGTTTCCGGACAAGCTAAAAATGCGGGTTTTGTAGCCGAACCTAATCATGCTATTGTTGTACAGGGTAAAAATGTGGAGCAGCAGTTAGGAGGGTTTATGATAACGAATGAAAGCGGAGTTACTTATCATTATGCATTACCAGTATATGCTTATGATGAGTATCAAAAATTTACCTCAAAACCCAAAATAGGTGGGATTGCCAACAGAGAATATATTAATAAACAGCCATATGCATATACATGGTTGTTAACATCTATTACTGGGCCTGATTATGTTGATAGAGGCAGTGACGGTTTGGATGATGATGATTATGGATATTGGGTAAGATTCCGCCATGGTATGTGGGCTGACGGTTATAGATGGAGAAATCCTTTTACCGGTACCCGCAAAGATATTGACAAAGAAACAGAATTTTATTCGAGTGGTAAAAAAGAGGTTTATTATCTGGATGCAATAGAAACCAGATCACATGTGGCTGTGTTTGTGAAAGATATAAGAAAAGATGGTTTAAGCGTAGGTTCAAGGGCTCTAGGGGGAATATCCCCGCAGTACTCTTCAGGTGGTGGTTTTATACAATTTTACGGGGAATTTCCTATTATGTCATTGAAGCTTAATAAAGTCATGTTATTTCAAAAAGATGTTTTTAAAAGTCTTTCAGCTAGTGGCTTATCTGTAAATGCTATTAAGCAAGCTGGACTTGCTTCTCATAACTATACATTTGAAAAAATTGTGGGTTCCGGCAACTTTGAATACATTAATCACTTTGACGAAAAAGTTATTACAGAAGATGATATTGCTACAATTCCAAATATCCAGAGTAAAGTATTAAGACAAGTTGATTTTGAAACAGACTATAGTTTATGTGGTAAGACAGTTAATAGCCAGTTTGATATTAGTAAGTCTATTTATGCCTTTGGATATCCGATTGTTCAGCCCGCTTTAGATGCTTATACAGGTAAGTTAACCCTGAAATCACTAACTTTTAGTGGAAAAGGAGGACCTTCTAAAGAAGCACCTATTCCTCCCATCTCTTTTAAATATGGAGATAAAGCACCTTGTGAAAATTCACTTTGTGAAACAGGACAATGTGTCGATGGTTATTGTGAAGTATTCAATAAAAACCCTGACTATGATGCTGATAAAGCTGATATATGGGGCAATTACAAAAGCGATGTTAATAAAACGTTATTGACAACTAATGAAAATGCGGGACGAGTAGTATCTCCTGTATCTGCTAAAAGCGTTGATGCTTGGTCACTTACAGAGGTCACTACTAGTTTAGGTGCAAAAGTGAAAATTGAATATGAAAGTGATAGTTATGAAAGTGTAGAATTAGCAAAACAACATTTGTTCCGGATTAACAATGTTACAAGTATTGGCGGTAATAAAATCAGAATAACACTGTTTAATGATGAAATGGCCAATTTAAAGGACTATTATCAGGTAAATGATAAATTTGATCTAAGATTAATTCAGGCTTATAACTTAAAAAAACCATCACACTTTGATGGTAGTAGTTGCTCTCTTCTTGATGCTATTACGATTACTAGTAGTGATTTCTTAAAGCAATTAAGAAGATATGTAGTACAGGCTGATAAGCTGGTTATTACAGCTATTGACGAAGTAAACAATACTATTGAGGTTGATGATATAAGTTTAAAGAATCAAATTACGGCAGAACGGAAGATAACTGGTTTTCAAGTTTCAAATCCAGCTTGGATGCATACATGTGATGAAGGTCATGTGTCTGTTAATTTCAAATTTGTTGGCTGGCCAGATTATATAGTTGGGGGAATTATTACCGCACCAGCAAGATTAGCATATGGGGGAGGTTTAAGAACAAAAAGAGTGTCTGTAATTGACAATGTTGCTAACGAGAAGTATACTACCCAGTATGAATATACAGGAGGAAGTACCTCTTATGAACCATTTGGTTTATTGTCACTCCAGCTAAACCAGAATTATCTGGATAACGAACCTGCTGATCATCTAGGGGTTAAGCTATTTAAACAGGAAGTATTTAAACTTTATAATAAGCTTATTGCAAATGCCAGAGAATTACCCGGTCCAGGAGTTTTTTATAAAAAAACCACTATTACAGAGTTTGTAACAAAAGATGGTATTGAAAGGCAGCTACCTACAAAGAGAACATATGAATTCGATCTTTTTGATGTAGATGATGACGCTAATAATGATGGAGTGGCAGACAAGCCAATGTTTGTATTTAACCCGCATCCTTCTGTGTTGGGAAATCATTCTGAAAGCCGGCAAATAGACATATACGACTATTCAAGCCGTGCCTGTTTGTTGAAAAAAACAACTAATGCCAAGTTGGATAATTCAATTATTGATCAGCAGTCTTATACTTATTTACATGATCAGTATACCGCAAATGATTTAATAAATCAGGCATTAGGTACTAAGTTTAATAACCAAGGGTTGATTCACCAAATGTTTCGTGAAAACAGAGTGGTTGCAGGGGTTGGTAATCAGGAGATAGTCAGCAATCGTTATGAGTATCCTGTAGTTTTAGTAAAAGAAAAATTTGAAAGCAATTATAACGGACTTTCTTCAGAATCTGAAAATTTAGCTTTTGACTTTTATACAGGTAAAGTAGTCAAGTCAGTAAAGAAAGATGCATATGGAAATGTGTTTCTGAAAGAAACAACTCCTTCACATAATATTGCGGCTTACTCTGGAATGGGTCTTAAAGTGCACAATATCAACAATGCGCATATGCTTGACCAGGTAGCTCAGGTTCAGGTATATAAAGTAGATCCTGCTGATTATACAACTAAACTCGGTTTAGTTTCTTCTCAGGTTACGATCTGGAGTAAAAACATTCCGGTTCTTGGTATTGCACCAGGAGATGAAGGTCAAGATAAAATATGGCGAAAGTATCAGAGTTATTCTTGGGTTGGTGATGGTACAAGTGCCACTCTTCGGGGTGATGGTACATATTCAATGACAGACTATAATTTACATCAGTTTAACTTTATAACTCCTTCAACAGATAAGCGATGGCAAAAACAAAGCGAGTTGACATTGATTGATCAGTATTCGAATGTCCTGGCTTCGAAAGACATGAATGGGAGGTCGGCCGCCATCAAAATGGATAATCAGTCCCGATTTGTAACCGTAAGTGCCACAAATGCTTCTTTTGCAGAATTTGCCTATTCAGGTGCCGAATTGTACAGCAATGCTAATACAGCCATGGGCGGCGTTAGCAATGGTGGAGGTATAATAAGCCCTTATTCGAGCCATACTGGAGCCAATTGTCTATTGGTTAGTTCTGGTTCAACAGGTTTTACTTATACTTTGGATAAAACCCAGGCTAATGTGAATAAACCATATCGTGCAAGTGTATGGGTATATATGCCTGGTTTTGCGGAAAACGATTTGAGTACGGTTGAGCTGGTATGCAAAATCAATAATGTCAAACAGACTTCTGCTACAGTAGTAAAAGGTACTTCAAAACCTGTTCTTGTGAAAAAGGCGGGAAGCTGGTATCAGTTGATGGTAACAATTATTCCTCCTGCCGGCAATGATCAGTCAATAGAGTTTAGCTGTGTAAATAATAATAATACAAGAAGTGTTTATTTTGATGATTTCAAAGTAAGTCCTTTAAATGCTAATACCACCAGTTATGTTTATGATTCTCAGACAACTGAATTGACTCATATCATAGATAACAATAATTTCTATACACGTTACGTCTATGATGAATCCGGGAAGCTTAAAAAGATATATAAGGAGCTTTTCCAGGTAGCAGAGAAACCTGTTGCAGAAATGAAAATGAATTACGGTAACAAGTAGTTTGATGCTTATTACCGTATTTTTCCCAAACTTCAGAAATGGAAACCATGGAATTTATAAAAAAATATTTAGTATTATTTTTCTTGTTACTGGCTGGTACTTGCAATGCCCAGTATATTGATTATAATTTTAATGCAAGCTGGGCTAATGAAGCTCTTGTAGGCGGATATGATTATAGTGTTACTGTAGATGTCAATCCTAGTTCTGCAATACAGAATATTACCAAAACTCCGTCAAATAATAACAGGTCTATTAAAGTTAGTATTGAGTGGAAGCCTGCGTATGTAGGTACTGTTGTAATTACCGCATATTTTGGTTCTGAAGCACAATGTTGTGGGGTATCAGTCGGCTGTCCGGCCAGTGTATGCCGTCATGAAAGCCCTAGCACTACAGTACAGCTAGGTTGCCCTGCTTTTTTTCAGATTTCCACGACTTCGCCATCAGAGCATACTGTACCCTATACTGCTTCACTTTCTGCTGGAGCGTCTTATCCTAGTGCCGTTTACCAATGGTATGAAAAGAAACCGGGTGACAGTGATTTTGTTCCTGTTGTTATGTCAACACCCGGATGCTGTAATGTATATAATCCGACACTAACGGCAGTTGGAAACTATCAATACTATTTTGTCAGTTACTCTATTAATTGTGGAGGTAAAACAAGTAATACAATTACAATTAAAGGACTTCCGTCATGTGCTTACAATACTCAAAATGTTAGTATTAGTCCCACGCTTTCTGCTGTGGGGGCTTCGGGAGCATTCAAAATAGAAAAGGGAAATGCCTATACCCTTAATATTAGCGGGGTAACAGATTTTGACCAGCACTATACTATAACCCATGATGGTAATAGTGATATAACCTATAACACTTCAAACCGCTCATTCGTGCTTAATGCTGATGTAGGCAGCTATACATTTACAATTGCTAAAAAGGAGGATGGTGTTGATAGGGGTGTTTGCCCTAATTTCCAAGCTATAAATCTGTGGGCTATCGGGGATCAGGAAACGGTCATTAAATCAAAATGTCTTGTTGTTTTACCTGAGCAAATTTGTAAATCCTTTAACTTAAAATGTAGTGATCCGGTAGATCCGGCCACTGATTATATTCTTCAGCATTTTACCTATTCTGTTACCAGTACTAAAGGAATTGTTGTGAAGCCGGGTGTGCGCTTGCAGGCAGGAGCGCATTTGCAGTTGAATGTAATAGATGGTGTTGAGAACCCTCTAGATAATAAGATCAATTATACAAGTACTACCACATTTGATGATAACGGTAAAGTTATGGGTCAGATGCGTTCTTATTTTGATCAGATGGGTCGCAATAACCAGGTACAGGTTAAAAGCCTGAGCGATGGAGTTATTATGGCTACTGCTACTTTATATGATGCACAAGGGAGAGCAGCTATTACAACTTTGCCGGCTCCGGTAGTAGGTCTGCCTACTATAGCTAGCTCCGGTTGTGATACAGACCCTGTGATGGCGGCTTATGATATGCATTTTAAGTATAAAGATGCTTTTGTTCAGCAAAGCAGTGGCCTTGCCTATACTTATCAGTCCTTTGACGACTATAAAGATGTAGGCGGTTCT
This sequence comes from uncultured Bifidobacteriaceae bacterium, assembly GCA_964572965.1. Taxonomy (GTDB): domain Bacteria; phylum Bacteroidota; class Bacteroidia; order Cytophagales; family UBA9547; genus CAZNHL01. The sequence continues at coordinate 28,593 of CAZNHL010000045.1, read as the reverse complement.
GTTGTCTCAAATGAACTGAATCCATCTCCGGTGGATAATACTACAGTGGGGACTTTAGGCTGGTACTACAGTACTAACAATAAGAATACAGACCTTGATGCTGATGCAGGAGAAGATCGTTTTACAGAGACCGGAGTGCCTGTGACCGGCTATCCTTATAGCCGTACTTTATATTATAATGACGGAACTGGAAGTGTAAAAGCCAATACCTTGCCCGGTGATGCTTTTAAAGCACAAAATAATGGTAAATATACTATACAGGAAACAAGAACTGTTGCAGACAATGATGTTGTTGTGAGTACCTATTTAAACTTGCGCAGTACCAAAGTATGTCCCTCATGTACCACGCCTGCCAATCTAAAAGGTAATGCCTATATCAGCTATAATAAGGATATGGCCGGGCTTGAAAGTTTTACTTACATGACCACTGATGGAAAAATATTAATCAGTTTACTGAAAAAGGGAGGAACGGAGTTACAGCGGTCTTATAATTTTTATGATGATATGGGGCGTATACTCTGTACTATAAGCCCCAACGGAGAGGAAAAATTGACGGAAGGTATATCATTTGATCTGATAGACAAAAGTACTTTCAGGTATGATTATAAAGGACTTTTAATAGAATCAAATAGTACTGATAAAGGCATATCCCAATTTATGTATCGCCGTGATGGCGTCCTGCGTTTTAGTCAGAATGCACAACAGGCATTAAACGGAACGTTCAGCTATGTGAATTATGATGGAAACGACCGTCCTTTTGAGACTGGCTTATTTACCCCTTCTGCAGGTAGTTTGTACTCGTTTGGTTCTGCAAGTCTCCAGGAAGCAGCTGAAATTAACGGAAACAATGAATACCTGAGCTTGGCTTCGGGTGGAACAAAATCAGAATTCGTAATCACTCATTATGATTTACCGGATGCCTCTGGCCCGCTTACTGATGCCCAAGCCACAGAGGGAATGGTTAGCTGGACAGAGTCCAGTGCAGGCGCGAAGACATGGTATAATTATGATGAACGTGGCCGTATTATTACTATAGTAAGAAATATACCTGATTTAGGCCAGAAAAAACTGACTTATGAATATGCAGCTAATGGCCAGGTTCATGTAGTTGCTTATCAGCCGGATATTACTGCGGAATCATTTTATCACATATTCACTTATGATGATGACAGTCGTTTGAAGAATGTTTATGCTATGAACAGTAAACCTCAAACGTATAAAGATAATGGAGCACCGGCAACCGGCTTGCCGGAGGTACAATACGAGTACTATAAACATGGTCCTCTTAAACGTGTTATTTATGGCGATAATAAACAAGAAGTTAATTATACTTATACAGCACAAGGCTGGTTAAAAGCCATCAATGATCCATCGAACATTGGTACTGATATTTTTGCAGAACAACTAGAGTATTTTAGCGGAGACTATGCAAGCAATGATACTCCGAGCCAGTTATCCGCATTTTCAGGAACTGGTACCGACAGGTTTGACGGACTGCCTAAAGCCATGGTTTGGTTTACTCAAAGGCCGGATGGGGCTCTTCAACCTTCAGACCCGATTGCTTATAAATATAGTTATGATAATTTGTACCGTCTTACTGATGGCGTTTACGGGAATGTGACTAGTAACCAGTTTGCCGCTTCTGCATTAGGAAGTTATAGCGAAACGGAGATAAGTTATGACAGAAATGGTAATCTTCAAAAGCTAAAACGTACCGGAAGTGGTAGTACTATTGTAGATGATTTTAGTGCAGAAGGTTCGTTAGAGTATGCTTATAATGCTGATGATCCGCAATATAATAACCGTTTACTTGGTGCGTTGGGCTATGCTGAGTATAGTTATAATGCCATAGGGCAGATGATAACACATAAATTGCTAAAACCTGTTATACCTGTTAACAGAACATATAACTATAATAATCGGGGTCTTACAGATCTTGTAGCAGAAGAAGGTAAGCCATTGGTGAAATATGTTTACGATGAAGGTGGAAAAATGGTGAGCAAAGAAACTTATGATAAAACTTTACACACGCTTCAGTATACCGAATATTATGTACGCGATGCAACAGGAAATGTAGTTGCTATTTATAAGAAGGTCGGTAATAACATTACCTTTACTGAGTTACCGGTTTATGGAATGAACCGTTTGGGTAGTAAATATATTATAAATGGAGTTGAACAGACCATTTATGAGCTCAAAGACCATTTAGGCTCTACCCGAGCCCGGTTTGATAAAACTACTAAATACAAGGAAAGTTTTGCTGACTATTATCCATATGGATTAGTTCATGAGCACTACGACGGAAGTATTGCAGCTCGTAATGGGTATCAGGGACAATACTCAACAATTAATAATGAGACAGGATTAAATGAATTTGAGTTACGCCAATATGATCCTGTGATAGGTCGCTGGACCAGTATGGATCCTTATGGGCAGTATCCTAGTCCTTATGTGGGTATGGGGAATAATCCGGTTAATAGTATTGATAAAGATGGAGGAAAAAGGAGCCCTATTTTCGATGAATTAACGGGAGAGTTTCTTGGGAATGACTCAGAAGGGTTTATGGGAAAGTTGTTATTTATGTCTAGATATCTGTATAATCAATTGTCTGATAATAATCAAAAGGTTATAAATCATAAAACAGCAGTTCAAAACTCTTATGGTGTGGAAGAAGCCAATTCATTTGTATTGGCAAATGCGATTAAGTATGTGGCCTTAAAAACTAACATTTTCCCATATACATTTGACGGCTTGAAAAATATAGGAGCTTGGGACTATGATAACAAAATAGGAGATATTTTTATTAATGGGGGGGTAAGACCAAATAAACGTAGTACTGGAGCATTTAATGAAAAAAATAATATAACATTTAATATTTGGAATCATAGAGCGACTTTTAGAACTGTTGAGAATATTCAGAATACTTTTTATCATGAATATGTTGGTCACGGGATATTAGGATTGGGGATGATACCATCAGAACATCTTCAAATTTATTTAATGCAGCAAAAACATTCGTCTTATAAAAATACAACTCCAGATTTTAAACAAAATGCAGTAGAATATGGAATTGAAACAAATCAAATTAAGAGGTAATATTTTATTCTACATCTATTTCTGTTTTTTTTCTTGTACTCAAGGAAAAAAAAATGAAGTGCATGAAAAAAAAGCGATGTTTAGAGTTGTAGGTGCTATTATTAATTTAAATCAATATTCAAATCAAGAAGGGTATTACTCAGAAGTAGCAGTCCTTATAAAATTTAATCATTCAATTAAAGGTAAAACAATTCTTATGAACTATTCTGATGATAGCTCTCATTATGATTATACCTATATTAGGCATAACAATAGAATATACTATTTACAATATAAAATAGCACATTACATAAATAACATTGATACAAATAGGGCATATATATATGATTTTGATTGTCGCCAAGTAGTAAAGGATATTAGTTATTCTAATCTTTCGAATGAAGATACTTTGAGGAAGTATGACAAAACTATAACAGACATAATTCAAAATGGAGAGTATTTTCATAAGACTGATACTAATATTCTTAAAAAGCTACCTTTTTTTTATAAAAGTTTTGACATGGAAAAAGATACGTTATTTGGAGTGGTGTCTGACAATTTAAAGCTAAATTATAATACTAATTTTGATTTCAGACATTTAGAAAAGTATCACTATTAAAATATATCTTGATGGGTAATTTGTAGACGCAGTTGTTTACATACCTAATTTAAACAGATGACACGATCATCTATAGTTGTGAGGCTCATTATATTATAAGTTCTTGGTTTGATTAATACCTTTCTGTTCTACTATGGGCATTTTAAGATCTATATTCTTAATGCTGTTTTGTGTAAATGTTGGTTTTGCACAAAATTTAGTTACTAATCCAAGTTTTGAAGATGTTAATATTGATTTTCTACAATGTAATGCTTATCAGTCAGGTATGGCTTTTAATAGAGCTGTTAATAGTTGGACAGGATTGGGCGGAACATCTGATTTATTTTCATTGTTAGTTAATCCTGATTGTGGGAGCTATGCTTACCCGAATAAAAACTTATTGAATAACGTGGGAGAACAAAAGCCAAGAACTGGAAACGTAATGGCTGGGATTATTATATATGACAGGACATATCCAAATATTGCTTATAGAGAATATGTAGAAAATAAGCTAAAAGAACCATTGATTCCGGGACAGAAATATAAAATAGTTTTTTACGTGTCTTTAGGAGATTATAGCTATAATGCTGCCGATAATATAGGGGTTTGTTTTTCAGAGCAACCTTTATTAGAATCAATTCAGCCTAATATTTACCAGTTGCCATATGTCCCTCAGATAGAGTTTAAAACTGTTGTAACCGATTATGTCAACTGGGTAAATCTGGAAGCAGAATGGGTTGCGACAAGTAAATACCAGTATATTACAATAGGAAATTTTCGCGATGATAGTTCAACTCAAATAGAAAAAGTAACTAAATTAGATAATGCGCCTACTTATTTTTCCGGTGCCTACTACTTTATTGATGACGTTTCTCTTGAACCTTTCTGCGAGAAGCGTCATATAGCAAATAGTAGTATTTGTTATGGCCATTCCACTACTCTTACTGCTCCTGAAAACTTTAAACTAAAAGGTTGGGCAGATAGTACAGCCCCAAATGTAATTATTTCACCGAAAGCTACTTTGGAAGTAGAACCGCTTAAGTCAACTACTTATTATTTGTATGTCAATGCTTGTGATACACTTGTATATAAAGTTAATGTATTAGGTAGTCTCGCTGTTGATTTCGGCAAGGATGTTGGTATATATTCAAACCAGAAAATAATTCTTGATGCACACAATACAAGCGCTCATTACCAATGGCAGGATGGTTCTGATAAACAAATTATAGAAGTTACACAGGGTGGTAAGTATTGGGTAACGGTATCAGATGGCTATGGCTGTTCAAAAACAGATACTATTAATATTGTCAGTATCAACCTTGAAATGCCGAATGTTTTCACCCCCAATGGTGATGATAAAAATGAGCATTTTGTTCCAATAAAGATGAGCGGTATTATTTCTTCAGAAATGGTAATCTATAACCGCTGGGGTAAGCAGGTGTTTAAAACAAGTGACCTTGCCAGCGGTTGGGACGGTGATACCGCTGAGCCAGGCGTGTATTACTGGTCTCTAAACTATACTGATTTTAATGGGAAAGAGTCTTTTGTGAAAGGGATAGTGAGTTTGCTGAGGTGATTGGATAAAAGGCCGGATTAGAAATCTCGAAGAGCGGAGGCTACATCAATATACATATGTGCCAATGTCGATTTTTGGAAAAGAATCAATATATAACTTTTTTATAAAATGAAAGAAATAACAAACATTGAAGTGATCACAAGTATTTACAAAACTTGGAAACCGTCAAATTTGGCTTTCATAAAGGCCATAGACTGGTCAGTTGATAATTTGAAGGTGATTTTTTACAGTCAAATAAGAAGTACTGTAATTAAATGGCCGGATACTTCAAAAGAGTTTATCGAGATATCTATAAGGTTTGAAAATGTTCAAAACTTAAAACTTGATTTTAAAGGCAGGGGTATTCAGCAACTTCTTGGATTTGATATTCTTGATATTTCTGGCAATAGTTGGGAAAAGATTAATTTTCAAATTGAAGATTATGAAAATGGCAGTATTGATTTTAGTTGTGAGGATGTAATAATTGATTATATCTCTAAGCCTCTACCCGAGCCCGGTTCAGCAGAAATACAAACGGTACTGTTGAAACAGAGAATTATGCTGATTACTATGCATATGGCCTTGCATTTGCGCCGGAATACAAGGGTGCCACACCATCAAGATATGGCTATCAGGGTGAGTTTGCGGAACATAATGACGTTACCGGGCTAAATGAGTTTGAGTTAAGGTTGTATGATCCTGTAATTGGTAGGTGGACAAGTATGGATCCTTATGGGCAAAGCCCAAGCCCTTATGTTGGTATGGGGAATAATCCTGTTGTTGGGGTTGATCCTGACGGAGGACAGACAAGTCCTATATATGATATAGAAACAGGGAAATACTTAGGCAATGATACAGAAGGTTTTAAAGGCGATATTCTATTTATGAATGGGGAAAAGTATAATCAAATGACTCAAGGTGGTAAGTATATTATAAAACATAGTTGGGCTATAAACAATTTACAAGGAATTAATGGGGGGGATGTTTCGCTTATGGCAAAAGCTAATGCTTACACTGATATTGTTTCCAGAATGCCAGAAGTTGATATGAATAAGCTATATAATGGTAAAATTTCAGCTTATAATTATGATTTTAATAACCGAAAAGAAGAATATTTTAATAATGGAACAAAAGTATCTGGTGAAGCAGTAACAACCCATGAGAATGGAAAAATAAAAGTGACAGCAATATTCTTGCAAGGTATAAATGAAGATTTAACAACAGTGGAAAATGTACAGAATCTTTTGGGTATGCATGAGTATTATTATCATGGAGTTCAAGGGTATTCTAATAGTCAACATGGCTTGTTTTTGAAAAAACTAAAATTGCATCCTAGTTGGAATGGTACTACACCAAACTATCAAAATGATGTTAATAATGATATCAGACGTTATGGGAATTAAAGAATTTACTGCTATTGGTCTTTTAATGTACCTTTTCTCTTGTTCTTCTGATTTTAATCATCGTGCTGGTAAGTCGCTGATTATTAGTGGTGTAATAGATAGTGTTCACATTAATTATGATAGAGACTCTGGTGACGTATTAAAAAACCATTACCCTGCTATAATATTTTTTTATACTCACTTAGTAAATAATTCAGAAGATACTATTCCTTTGATGCTGAATAGTAGTCGTATGAGTAGGTTTTCTACTTCAATATTTTGGGAAAGAGTTGATCTAGAGAAGAATGCTGATTCACTGAAGTATAAGCTATTTACATCAGCAAGTGTATCCGTTAAAGTATTTCCCCATGATACTTGTTATCCATATTTTCAGACAAGTGTCGATGAAATACGAGAAAGATATGACTCATTAAAGCATAAACATTACATTGATTATTTGGAAAGTATTATAGACTTGCCTTATAAAATATCCTATTATGATAGTACTTCATCTGAAAGTAGAGTAGTCGAGTTCTATAAATCTAAATCTTTTAGTATTTCCTATCATAAAAAGGGAGAGCCTGTTATGGGGATTAAATGATATTCTTAGCCCTATCAAAGTCTGGTATGCTTATGACGATCCGGGCCGGCTGATAACGATGGTACAGGAAATCCCCGGTTTAGGAAGGAAAAAAGTAAGCTATGTATATAATGCCATAAGTAAAGTGAAGCAAGTAGCCTATCAGGAAGGTGCTTCTGATGCTTTTTACCATGTGTATGTTTATGATGCAGATTCCCGTCTGTCAAAAGTGTATACCAGTACAGCAAAACCAACCTATGGTACCAATAATCTCCCTGATACCACAGCTAAAGAGCAGGTGTCTTATACTTATTATAAGCATGGCCCGCTCAAAAGTGTGAACCTGTCTAAGGGATTACACACAACAGAGTATGCCTATACCGCGCAAGGCTGGCTGAAAGCCATCAATAATCCAAATCAGCTGGATGGAAATGTATTTGCTGAGCAGCTGGAGTATTTCAAAGGAGATTATACAGCAGCTGTTTCAAATGTTAATTATAGTACACCAATAAAAGGGGTTACTGTCAATACCGGAAAAGACCGCTATGATGGTATTGCCAAAGCAATGAGCTGGAAAAGCAAGCGCATGGGCATTAATGAGATGTTTCACCCGGCAGCCTATGTTTATAGTTATGATAAACGTTATCAGCTAACCTCGGCTATAAGCGGTTTTACAAATGACGATACATTTATTGCAGATGCTGACAGCCAGTATGTTGAAACAGGAATGAATTATGACCACAATGGCAATATACTAAACCTGAAACGCTATGGACATAAACAAGGATACCGAACTCCTTTAGTACATAACTTTACCGGTAGTGGAGAGGACGATCCGGGCTATCATTACCTTGAAAATTCGAATAAGCTGGCTTCTGCCAATGGCTATGCTTCTTATAGTTACAATGTCATAGGGCAGATGACCTCACAAACTTTTAATGAGACATCTGTAACAAGGAATTTTAGCTATAATGCTAGCGGACTTATGGATACTGTGTTGCAGGGCGGACATCCCTTGATCAACTATACTTATAATGCAGGCGGGCAACTTGCCGTAAAAAATCATTATAAAGCAGGCACAGATACAATAGTAGCTACCATTTATTATGTGCGTGATGCTTCAGGTAATATACTGGCTACTTATAGTCAAACTCCCGGTGATACAACAGCAGAATTCCCTGTCTACGGATTAGAAAGGCTCGGACACTATACTAAAGACGGTGAGACTTATGTTTACCAGTATGAGCTAAAGGATCATCTTGGTAATGTACGTGCGCTTATAAAACCGAATAGCTTTAACATGGTTGTCCAGTTAAGCTATGCAGATTTTTATCCATATGGTTCCAGGATGCTTTATTCTAATGACCTTGCAAGAATTACTACCTATGGCTACCAGGGAGAAAATGCAGAATATGAAAGTGAGATAGGGCAGAATTTTTTCGAGCTGCGTTTATATGATCCGGTAACTGCAAGATGGAATTCACTTGACCCTCAGGGACAATTCTATTCAGGATATGTTGGGATGGGGAATAGTCCTGTAATGCATATAGATCCAAATGGAGCTTGGACATTTAAAGAATTCTGGATGTCGTTTAAGTCGTGGTTTGGTGGTAATAATGAAAAAACAGTTGTTGAAAACAAGCCAGTTTCTATTCCTGGTTCTAGCCTATATTCTACTTGTAGAGAAGATAGCCCTGATTTAATCCAAGATGAAGCATTTATTGAGAGTACTAATAGGACTAGTTTGGCTATGGACATTGGAGGTGGTATATTTGGTGCATTAGAAGGCACTGCTACACCAGAAGGTAAATGGCTTGGGATAAATGGTAAGTATTATAATAATTCTTGGGGGGGGAATCAGTATACAGGTAGCAGATCTGGAGCATTTGCAGCAGCTAGCAGATACAAATGGGCGGGCAGAGGCACATTAGCAGCTACAGTCGTAGTTGGTGGCGTAAATATATATAGTGGGTATCGAAATGATGGCGGGCAGTTTGGTTATAATACTCAAGTAGCTGTAGCAAGTACATCTGGAAGTTTAGTAGGGGGATGGCTCGGTTCTGAAGGTGGAGCTGTTCTGGGTGCAGCTGTTGGTGTTTGGTTTGGTGGGGTTGGTGCTATTCCCGGTGCCATAATTGGAGGATTTTTGGGAGGCTTAGGTGGCGGATATTTTGGAGGTACTATAGGAGAAGGTTCAGTCAATGCTTATTATGATAAATAAATGGAAAAAATAGAGTTTTATCTAAATGTGTTACATTTTTGTTTTTATAAGTCTCATTATAAACTACATCTATTTGTGAATAAAATAAATCCTTTTAATCTTATTCATAAGCTACCTTTTCAAAAGAGAAGATATGAAAAATTGGGAATAGATATTCACGAAGAAATTAATAAAGCTTTTGGGGGGGAAAGGGCAGGTATAAGTATAATGTTTGCCGGAGGAATGCTATTAGGGGTTATATTTTTATTCTTTTTTTCAATAATTAATTCATTAATTCAAGTATTTATTGGGGATACTTTTCTGTCAATGTTACATTTTTTAGTTTTTATTTTATTGTCAGTAATTACATCATATTTTTTTGTTTTTAAAAATGATAAATATTTAACGTGGTTCAAACAATTTGAAAAATGGACTAGTTCGGATAAAAGAAGATACACCTGGTTTAGTGTTTTCTTCGTATTATTCGTTTTTTTGGGATTTGTCGTTTCTTTAAAACTAGGATAATTTTTCGCTGAGCTTATTAATATTGGTTAGTGGTATCTTTCCTTCTCCTGATAATTTTAATAGTAACTTTGATCAGATTGGAGAGTTTGTAGCAGTTACGGTAGCAACAGGAGTTACCTTTGGCCTTGGTACAGCAGCTTGGTCCAGGTATATTACAAGTCGAATGGTAAAAATGGAACGGCGTATATTGGGGCAGGAGGAGATGATGTGATGAAAACTGCAGCAGGTTATGCTATGGCTAACGGACAAACCACTTTGGGTATGACGAGAGTTGGACAGAACTTAGTGAAGTTAATAGAGTCTCGTAATATTCCTTGGTCAGAAGTGAGATCTATGTGGTCACGCTTATCATCTAATATTATTTACCATTTATAATGATCAGAGAAATTAAGATAGAAGATGTCGTTTTGGTACTCTCGAATGAAGGGAATAATATAAGAGTTAAATCGCTTTCTGAAAATGTCATTCTAATAAATCAAACAATTGATGTTGTATCAGAAATTATAAAATATAATTTGGAAATAGTAATCAATCATTTTCGATTAAAAGTCAAAGAAGATTACGGTCAACTTGTTGAAGAAGATATTACTCAGTTAAGTGTTTCAGTTGTCTTATATTATCTTTATATGTACAATTCTTGGAAAAATCTCTATAAAAAGGAAGCCAAGCGCGATTTGAAATTTATCGTAAGTGATTTTGATAACGTCTCGACGTTTGATATAATTTAAAATTATATCAAACCCAAATATCCTGACAATTGGGCTTTTAAGTGTAGTTTATTGTTAGGGATAAAAATGAATGATTTTATGGATAAATATCAAAAACGCCAAGACTATTATAATAAGTGATGGTGACAAATGTGTTAGGTCTGATTTTAAGAGAAAATGAATAAAATATTTTTAATTTTTTTACTTGTTATTGGCATATCAATTTCGACCTGCTTTGCTCAAATTTCTTTTGGGCCAAAACTGGGTGGTGGTATTTCTACTTTTAAAGAAGATAGGAAAGTAACATCGGGTGATCCCCCTAATAGATCTTATAAAGCGATGGCTACACCAATAATAGGTATAGTATCCAATTTTCAATTTGGTAAATATTTTGCGTTGAGGCCTGAGTTGTTATTTCTGCAAAGAGCGGCGCAATATGAGACTGATGCGGGGTATTCATATAAGACAAGAATCTCTTATGTTGAATTACCCATTAATCTTGTAACAGGAGTTAAAGCAGGTAGGGGTAGATTTGAAGTTTTTGCAGGCTCTGCTTTTGGATTAGTTGTTCATGGGAGAACAAAACTTACAGGTGGAGGTTTTGATGTAAATATTCCTGTACATCCTAAAAAACAGCCCAAAAGTACTGGAGATAGTTATATTAATCCTCTTAATATATCTATGAATTTTGGTTTAGGTTATAAATTAAAAAGTGGTTTTTTTGTTGAGGTTAGTTATAATTTAGGGCTGTCCAATATGAGGCCTCATTATGAAGACAGTTTGAGAGAATCTGGCAGAGATAAAGATGTATTGAAGGCGTCTGCTGTTAATTTCGCTATAGGTTTCTTATTCGGGAAGAAAAAGTGAAAATTCCGCTCTGTTTAAAGCCTGCGAAATAGAAATTGGTTGATATAAGGCTTATGTGGAGAACATTGTTAATTATTGTATTATTTTTTGGCTGTTTTTGTTTGCAGGCACAGGAGATTAGGTCTAAAGTCGATTTGAATTCATTTTATCCTGAAGAGCTTTCTGTTATTGCTGATAGTAATGAGACTATGTGTTTTTATTATAAGAACCATAACTTGAGTTATAAATTCAGAATTGTTGATAAACAGTTTAATGCTATCAAATCATTTTCTTATCGAAATGAGGGGGCTCGGCCAACAGATGAGTTAGTAATGAGGGGAGCAATAGTGACAGACTCTGCTTATATTTTTTATTTTAACTCCCCCAGGAAAAAAAGTTGTCTAAATATTCAGTACATATCCAAAACAGGGAATAATGACCGGAAAGTAATTGATGTAAATCTAAAGAGAAATGAGGGAGATGAAGTGATTGATGTTTTCTCAAACGGTAAAATTCTATATGTACTTATATTTAATGGCAGCTTAGGAAAGGTAAATGTGTTGGAGTTTACAGGGCTTCATTATACTATTCACTCTTTCAATAGCCGTGGAGGGATTGGTTCCATTTTGAAAAATAAACATAGCATTATTAACGACTATAATAAAACAACGATTAATCAGGTAGCGGAAAGAGGTAAGGTTTATATTACAGAGCCGGCTAAGATTATTTTAACGGAGGAAAAGGAACCTCCAGAGTATGGTACAAAATTCTGGATATTAGATTTGAGGACAGGCCAATTAATATATGATTATATAAGCGGTGATTTGAGTAATTCAAATACTTTTTATTTCGAGAATAAACTATATCGCTTAGGTTTCTCTAAGACCTCTTTGAAGTTGGAGTTAATTGATATTGAGACCAAGAAGTTATTACATAACTATTATTATTCTGATGAAGATACGATCATGTTAATTTCAGATAAAATACATCAGGTTGCAAAAAGAAATATTTTTTCTTCCAATAGAAAATTAGAAGACCCGAAAAAGATATTCAAACAGTTAAACAATGGTATACCAATCATAACCCTTCAAAATCAGATAGGCGATACCTTATTGTTTGGAATAGGTTCATATCAGCTTGTCCCCAATGATATACCCGGAGGCATGGTTGGTACTTCAATAGGGGCTATGCCTAGCCCGTTTTTTTATATGCCAAGCGGGAACTCTGGAAGCATCCGTTATCTTGATACTTGGTTTAATGCGGCTATAAAAGAATCAGACTATTCTATTGTAAGTAGTTATCCTGCAAAACTAAGTGAAGTAAATTTAGTGGAAGAACAACTGAAAAGAAAAGGTGTAAAACAGAATAAGTCCCTTAAGTTTTGGTTTGATTCGACTTACTATTATGGCTATACTATAGACAATAGTACTTGGTTGGAAATCATACAGATGAATTGATGTTAAATTTGTATGCGTATTTTTAGTCCTTGTTGGTGTTTAGCGAAGCGTCACCTCCAACGTGGCCGGAACAAAAAAAGACTAAAAACCAATGGGCAGATTCATACTAATAGCTGTAATAGCATTTACTTTATTGGTTTCATGTAATAGCAATGAAATATGCGATAATTCTCTTTGTGAGAAACATAGTTGGGTTATTAACAAATTTGGTGATTCATCATTATTGAGTTGGCTATCAACTG
>CAZNHL010000045.1:0-15416 GCA_964572965.1 uncultured Bifidobacteriaceae bacterium | reverse complement strand
TGAATGCTGTTGACCCGAATGGTGGGTTTTATGACGATATTAATTATGATACGCAAACGGGAACGTCCACATATACTTCTACGGGAGACCCCAATACACTTCATTTTTATGTTGATGGAAACTATCAAACTTCTATAGCTGCTAAAGATTTTGGAGGCGGCACTATAGCTGATAACAAGTGGGTGATAAATGGGAGTACCTATCAGCAATCATTTTTTTGGGACAATTTTACTGATGCAGCTCTCGAGGATTGGGGTGCTAACATGTTTAAAGGTGGAGGGAAGGAAGCTGATTATCCACTTTTTAATAATGATGGTTCAGTAGGTAAAGGAGGTTATATTTTTGGAGGAACGGTTGCTGCTGTCGGAGCGGCTTATGTGGGAACTGTTGCTTTGGGCGGAACTTTGCTCGCTGATATTGATGTAACTTCAATGTATGCATATTACAGATTTAGTAATGTATTTTCAAAAGTTGTGAATCCAATTTACAAAGCAGCAGAATGGGTGGCTCCTGGAGTAGGGGCTAGTCAGGTAGAAAAATTATTAGATCCTCGTAGTGCTATTCCTAAGAGTCAATTGGATCCTCAATCAGATAATCCTACAAGTATAATGAAGTATTTAATGAAAACTTTACCTAAATGGTAATAAGTAAAATGAAGAAGAGTTTTTGGGCGATATTGAACTTTACACAAGAGTTCGTTGCATTATTTGAATCAATAGATCTTCTTTATAAAGGAGCTGATGAACAGGTTAATAAATCTAAGACTTTGTTTTACATTAATTTAGTGGATAATGTAATTGAGTACTTAACAATAACTTTGTCTTTAAAATGTGGTCAGATATTGATATGGTTACTGTCAGGTCAAGAGTACTGGCTAAGCTTAACATATGTTTTTATAGGCTTAATTCTATACTTAGAAGTAGGTTATTCAGGGTTGTTAGGTCGGAGCTTTTGGGACTATATTTTGATGACCATTAGGGTTACAGTAAAATCATCGATTTTGTTTATAGCTGATAATCTTATAGTAGGTATTTATAATTATTTGTAGGAAAGGCGGTTGAAAAATCTACACCTACTAAAAGTTGACAAAGGTTGGGAATTTGTTTCAACTGATTTTGATGCATTATGGTCTGATGCAATTAAAGAGGATCCTAATAAAGCATATGTTGAGTTTGCTCTGGGTTCTGTAAATGAAAAGTTTTTGATAAATAGATCTAGTTCTCCTATATATTTTATGCCAGATATGGACATAAAGTATAATGGCAGAATGTATTACACAACAACAGTTTACATTCTAGAGCCACATTTTTCATTTCCAGTTCCTATTGATGGAGTTGGAGTTCCTAGTTTAAACAAAAGTAAGGTATATAAAGTAGTAGACGGTTCTTCTGTGATAGTAACTGAAAAAGGCATTGATTACAAAAGTAGAGGATTTGCTGGTTGGGGAGGTAATTTAACGACTGGTGGCTGGACAACTAACTCGCATTTTAACCCACTTTTAAATGCGATTAAGTAAATTTTATGAAGAGGTATAATAATTCTCCAATAGATACTTACAAAATCAGAATAACAATACTGGCATTTTATATATTTTGCTCAAGTATTGCTATTTTAATGTGCTTTATTTCACTAATTGTGTATATGTCAGTTTATTATCAGTTAAGAGAAGTTCCTTCTTGTTATGAGGTAGGAAAAATTGCGGTTAATTTAAATGTTAATCTATTATTCGTAAAATATAACTTAATAGGTAGGTATTTGGTTATGTTTTATTTTTCTACACTAATTATTTTTCCTGTTATTTTATGTATTAACATACTATTAGAAATATTGTATAAGCCAATTGGAATATCTAAAAAAGTGATTTTATATTTTTTATCAACCAATCTTTTGATGTTTCTTTTAATTAAATATTTCAACATATTTAGTTGGTATGTTGGTTATTTATTAGACTGAGATTTAAATTAAAATGTAAACCACAGGACGGCTGGTAATGGTCCAAATTAGGTATGTCCAGAATCGGTAAACCGTTTGTAAGGTTTACGAATGCTGTAAGTGAGATGATGGTAGGTCCATCAAATACGTTTAAACGGAAGACGTATTTAAACATCCTTTAGGTGCTTTTAAGGTAACTAAGGGTATTGAGTGTAAAGGAAAAGGCAGGGCTGTTGACCCGAATGGTGGGTTTTATGACGATATTAATAAAGATATCAAACGTTATGGGAATTAAAGATTTTGCTGCTGTTTGTCTTTTAATGTGTTTTTTCTCTTGTTCTTCTGATTTTAATCATCGTACTGATAAGGCGCTGATTATTAAAGGTATAATAGACAGTGTTCATGTTAATTATGATAAAGATTCTGGTGACGTATTAAAAAATCATTACCCTGCTATAATCTTTTTTTATACTCATTTAGTCAATAACTCAGAAGATACCATTCTTTTGATGCTGAATAGTAATCGTATTAATAAGTTTTCTACTTCAATATTTTGGGAAAGAGTAAATCTAGAGAAAAATGCTGATTCACTGAAATATAGGCTATTTACATCCGCAAGTGTATCCGTTAAAGTATTGCCCCACGACACTTGTTATCCGTATTTTCAGACAAGTGTCGATGAAGTACGAGAAAGATATGACTCATTAAAGCATAAACATTACATTGATTACCTGAAAAGTATTATAGACTTGCCTTATAAAATATCCTATTATGATAGTACTTCATCTGAAAGTAGAGTAGTCGAGTTCTATAAATCTAAATCTTTTAGTATTTCCTATCATAAAAAGGGAGAGCCTGTTATGGGGGTTAAATGATGTTTATTAGCCGTTGATTGCTGTTTAGTGAAGCGTCCCCAACAAGCCCCCTCTGTCTGTAGAGTTCAGCGTAGCGTCTCTACAGACTTGAGCAATGGAATTAGCGACCCTCTCAAAATAGGTGTAACCAGGTCCTTTACAAGAACCTGGACATGGTAGATGAAAATAAGGGTTATAAATAATTAGCAGTATAACAATGGATGTACTAAGAAAGCTTTATTTTTTAGGAGGTAGTATTGCCGTTGGTTTTGCTATATATTCTATTTTGACAGAAGATCAAAGGCGTGCTGAATCTGTATGTGAAACTCAAAAAGATTATGAAGCTTTAGTATTAAAAGGTCGAATAACGGACGTTTACATTAGTAAAAATCATGCAAATCATACAATAGTTGTCAATAATGTACTCTTGAATTTTGCTTTTGATGGGGATGTCTCAGGTCTGTACGGTAGCGTAATGGTTGGTGACTCCATTGTTAAAGAGTCAGGAACGATGGCTACTGTCATTATAAGAGGAGAAAACGTTAGTAGTTTTAACGTCGACTTTGGAAGTTGTAAGAAGAGGTAAACAAATAGGTATTATATATTTTAGAGATCAAAAGCCCTATTATAGGGGCTTTGGGTGTAACAAGGTCTTTTACGAGAACATGGGCATATTAGAGATATAGTATTATTGCCGATGAATGCTTTTAAGATAATTCGTTTGATTGTAGGCGTTTTCTTATATACTCCCCCTCTGTCCGTAGAGTTCAGCGTAGCGTCTCTACGGACTTTAGCAATGAAATCAGAGACTCCGTCTCGTTCAATAATCTTACATTTTCAGTGCTCTTTTCTGTGTCTCTAAGGTTCAGTCTCTCTGGTGTCTGAGCGGAGCCGAAGACACCGCAGCAAGTCTCCTAATTGTTGGTTGAGTAAGAATCCACCTTGATTCTTGCTCAGAACGTATTATGTCTCGAAGAGGGCCCCCATTACCACAATAGTACTATTCAATAGTGTTAAGGTGCGTAAATTTAAACCCCTTGTTTAGTTTCAGTCCGAAACCCATTACCCTGTCGAGACTGCTATGCCCCAATAGCACAAGGCCGGCGAGTTGCACATATGGTTGTTGAATTGCCAGTCCGATCAGCCACACAACAACAGCTAGCAATTGATGGTGGAAAAGATTGTAGATAAAAGCGCCTACAGTATTATTGACAACGTATCCGATCATGCTGATATCGGGTGCTAAAAATACCAGTATCCATACCCACCATGCAAAGCTTATAGATAGCATATTGAGTAAAACTGCTGAAATGAGAAAAGGTACGATGGCTTCTGCCTGTAGTAGATATTTCATATTTGTTCTTGTTTTGTATAGAACAAAGGTCAGCTACCTGGCTACATTAAAACGTTAACAAAAGATAATAAAAGTAAAATTGAGTACCTGTTTCATTTAACCGGCGATTCTGAATTTTGCCTGCTAATTTCGCTGGTAGCGCAAATTTTATTGATTGCTGAATTTTCAGGATTTGGAGAACCGGAATTTTAACTCCTGATCTGTGAAACTAAAAATATAAGAAGGTTCATAGAAATGGTAAAAGGTTATTTTTCCAGCAAGCGCTTACGGATGCGGCTAAGGCTTACCGGTGTTATGCCAAGGTAATTGGCAATATAATGTTGTGGAACTCTTTCGATGATTTTCTGTTTATTCCCTTCCAGTAACTGAATGTAACGCTCTTCGGGGCTCATCATAAGCAGTCCTGCCATCCGTTCTTCAAGCCCGGTGGCAATATACTCAGCTACTAGCCTGCCGAACCTTTCCCATTTTGGGGATTGGTCATAAAGTGATTTCAGATGTTTATAGGGAAACGTAAGAAGTCTGGTATCGGTCAGCGCTTCAAAAGTAAGCAGGGATGGTTTTGCGGTAATAGCGCTGAAGTAGGAACTGACAAGATGGTTTTCAAAGTAAAAATAAGTTGTTTTCTCTTCGCCGTCTCTAGTGTAATAGTGCCGCATATTACCTTCAAGTACGATTCCCATGTTTTGTTCTTTTTCTCCTTCGTTAATCCACTTTTCTCCCCGCTGCAGTGATTTGTATTTGAGGTTTGGAGTAAGGAGGTTCCATTCTTCGTCTGTCAGCAGTACAAAGTGTTGTATTGCTGTTCTTAAAACGGCCAGATCTTTTGCTTCTATCATGGAGGTATAATTAAGATAGCAAAGTAATAAAAAGCCCTTCTATTTTTTAAAATAGAAGGGCTGTGACCTTAAAATGTTTTTCTAAACTATGTAAAAGGAAATTATCGTATTACGAGAACCTTTTCCTTTATCAATCCATTGACGGTTTGAAGCTGAAGTACATAAAGCCCGCTATTCAGGCCGGAGAGATCAATACTTGCGTTTTCCGGTTGTAAAATGCCAGTAAGAGCAGTTTCTCCCAGATTGCTGTAAAAAGTAAAAGTTGCATTTCCTGCATTATGTACCTTAATATGATCATGGGCAGGATTAGGACCTATGTTCACTTGCGAACCGGCAAGCTGTTCGTCATCAACAGGTAAGACTGTACCACAATCACCGTAGACAAAATCAGTTGTCTGAAAGCAGATCAGTGTTGTGTCGCTACTGATTTCTATACTTCCACCTCTGTAATAAGTTTGTCCTATTCCAACGGTATAAGTTGCATCATAACCGATTTCTCCGCCGGGCAGGTACGACATTAATTTTATTGAATATCTTTCGAGATCCTTGTCAAACAGTGTTTGTGACCAGTACACAAGATTTCTGTTTTCTAATGCGGAATCCAGTTCGTAGCTCAGGCGTTCATAAGCATAAGGTTCCAGGTTATCATAGCAGCATGCCGGAGGCGGTGATATAAATATATACTTAGTAACAGTGTCTTTTTTGTTCGTGAAAGTGCGTTCTGTTTTGTAGACAATGGTGTCGTTGATTTTTATAGTTTTATCAATAACCATTTCCTGAAAGGAAATTGTGGAAATGGGGGCTGTAGCCCCCCAGTAAACTGATTTTTTACCTCTGATGTCTCCTTTTTTGAAATCATTGATCACAAAAGGGTCTGCAATGTATTTACCTTGTCTGGTTTCTTTGATAGCATCAAGGCTCAATGTGCTGAAGTTGATGAATTGTGTTTGTGCAAAAACAGGCAAGTATTCAAATGCGGTGGTAGTGCTTACAATACCATGGTTTTTAGATAACAATATCTGACCGCCATTACTTAAATCTATGGTAAGTACTGAATCGCTTTGTCCTAATACACTGGCAATAGCTCTTGAAGTGAGTGTTGCAGTAATATTTCTTTCTTCTGAAAAAGCCCATGAACTACCTGCCTGGCTTTTTGTTTTAATCAGCAATGTATCTGTATTCAGCAATACAAAACGTAAGTCTCCTTGTGGATTTTTAATGATCTTTTTGCCGAATACATTGGTTAGATATGCATTGTTATCGGTTAAACTATTGAAACGGATGTCCATTAACAGTTTGTTATCAAGCTGAAAAATTGAATCTGTACCTGACAAATAAGCTTTATTGACACGCAGTGTTATCAGTGTGTCTTTTTCAGCTGTGGCGTACTGGTAAGTCCAGCCAGGCCTTACAGGCGTGTAGTTTTGTGCTTTTGCGCTGCTGAATAAAAATAGTAATAGCAGGTTAACTCCAAGTAATCTGAAATAGAAAGTCATAGTTTTTATAGATAGGTAAAGATAAGCTTTTTAAATTAAGACTTTTAACTTTTATGGTGTTCCGATAAGATGTTTGCGGGGGCATATGACACCATCATTTAGTTTATTTTTATCATAGAAAAACCCAGGGCATTTGCCCCGGGCTTTCTTTTTACGGTTTATCCTGATCCGGTAAACCGTTGACCCGCCTCCACAATGTGGTATCAATTAAAAAATGAGATGATGGAGGACTGGCCATACCTAAAAACATAAATGCTATTCAGTAAAAACCAATTGCTTTGTTTTAGCTTGTTGCTTAATAGCGCCTATCATTGCGTTGTCAAGTGATTTTTCTGTGGTGCCGGAAGCTTTTTGCTTTTCTTTAATATAAGCTTCTCTTTTTACACTCAGGTCTGAGATTTTGGCTTTGATCTCTTCACGCTCTTTTTCTTTTTTGTCTACATAGGCCGTTTTTTGTGCAGCGCTCATTCCTTTCATTTCTGCAGGAAGTTCTTCTTCGGCTACTTCACTGATCACAACTTTGTTGTCTTTTTTGGCATCTACAAGGTCCCAGCCGGAATTTTTGTAAACGTGTTTCGACTTGGTAACTGTTCTGCTTACTGAATTTGCTTTGCCATAACTTTCAGCATTTTTGTCCTGTTGTGCCTGCTCAATTTTTTTCTCAGCACCTTGGTGGCCGTAATAGATATAAGTATTGTTCAGGTTTTGGTTCAATTCCGCAATAGGGTCGTCGTAAGGAGTGTCGATGTAAACGGTTTTTCTGTCCTGCTCAATGCTCATGTAAGAACCATTGGCAAGGTCGGCGCCGTTTTTCCAGAGGCTGTTTCTGCCTTCGTCAAAGCTGCCGCAGTAGATGGTATTAACCACTATATTTCTGTTTTTAGCAACCTGAACGGCTGTTCTGTAGTCGACAGGGCCTTGATTGAAGGGTTCGTTGCCGGCAATAAAAATCATCTGTAAATCATTGCCGTCAGCATTCCATGCCAGTTGCTTAAGGCTGGTTTGTATTACCTGACCGCAAAACTCATGGCCTCCGTTGGTCGATAATGCGAAGAGCTCTCTTGATACTTTGTCAAGGTCTTCTGAAAAAGCAAGGACTTGTCTGATATAACCCTCCTGTCTGCTCAGCCGATCGTTGCCGTATTCATATAAGGCTATTTGAAGGGAAGGTCTTTCGTTGCCGCATTTTGCTTTTGACAGCTCATTGACCAAAGTCCAAAGTTGAGATTTGGCCTGTTCTATCAGACCGTCCATGCTGTTACTTGTATCGAGTAGCAATGCGATTTTAATTGCCTTGGCTGTGGTAGTATCTGCTTCTTGTACTGTTTCTGTATTTTCTGCTACAAGGGTATCGGCCTGGCTGTCTAGTGTGCAGCTGCTTAAGAGGCTGGTTAAGGCCAATGTTATTAAAGCTTTACCGAATACGAGTTTAGTTGTGCGGGTCGTTTTCATGGCGTTTAGTTTTTTTCTGAAATCTACGGGCTGTATTTTTTTCTTTCCAGCTACACTTAGCCAACAGCTGCTTTGACAGGGTGAAACGGGAAGCCGGATTGGTGAACAGGAAATGTTGTTTTTGCTAACAAACTGGCTTTCAAATAATTTGATCCGCAACCTTTTATTTCTCGTAGGAGAGTTCTATTATTGCCTGCAATGGGGAAAATGATACATATAGGAAAGAATAAATCTGCAGTCATGCCAATGCTTGTGCTGTTAGTCTTTTGTGTTTTCACAAGCGAAGCACAGGATGGATCTGCTGAGAAGAAGAAGAAATTTGCACCGAGCAAAAGCAATGCTTCCCGTTACAGCAAGTCAAAAGACTATAGCGTTGAGGAGGAGCTGGACCGGAAGGAAACTATTGAAGAGGCTGACAAGCTAAGAGAGGAAAATCCGGTGAAAGCAGTTGAACTTTTGGAGGGAACCTTGAAGAGCTCTATAAAGTCGGGAGATGCACTTTCTGAGGCAGAGAGTTATAAAGTGCTTGGCGAAGTAAACCTTAATAAAGGGATTTACAGCCTGGCTGTTAAAAATCTTCAAAAGGCTAATAGTATTTTCCTGACAAATGGTGAAAACCAGCGGGCGATGGAAGTGGCTTATTCGCTTGCGGAGGCTTATCTGGGGCAGGGAAACAATGGTGAAGCTCTGGTTCAGCTTTCAGAGTATGTGGCTTTTGGTGACAAGCAGAAAATTAATGCCATGTCGCTGAAAGGACGCTACAAGCTCGGCGACATTTACATGGCAGAGAAAAAATGGCAGCAGGCTCTTCAGACTTACCAGCAGATTTTACCGTTGGAACAGCAGGTATCGGGTGCGAATTCGGAGAAAACAGCTTTGGTGAATAACAAAATCGGTCAGATCTATAGCCAGATGAATCAGGGTAAACAGGCTCTGAATTACCTGAATAAAGCCCAGAGTATAGCTGAAACGAATCAGAATACGCGTACGCTGACAGACATTAACCAGAACATTGGCAGGGAGTTAATCAAGGAAAACAAGTTTGATGAAAATTTGGGCAATCACCTGCGTGCATTGGAAATTAGCCGGAAGGCCGGAGATAAAGTGGCAGAAATTAAGGAAAACCTGGCCATTAACAATACTTACCTGCACCTTGCAAAGACAGATGAAGCGCTGAAGTACAACAATCAGGCATTGGCGCTTGCACGCAAAATAAAAAACCGGGAATTGCTGGCAGAGGCTTATAAAAGCCTTGCTTTTACTTATCTCGACAGGCAGCAGATAAAGCTCTCTGATCAGAATTACAGGGAATATTTACTGCGTAAAGATTCTCTGATGGCTGAAAAGCAAGAGCGTGTGGAGCAGCTTTTGGCCAGCAATATTAACCTGGCCGAAAACCAGAAACACATTGAACTGCTTGAGAAGGACATTGAACTTAACCAGAAAACAATAGAAGCGCTTACCAATGAAAAACTGGTAAAGTAGGAGCGTTTGTCGGGTCAGCGGATCATCATTTATGCTTTAGTGGCCGGACTTATCCTAGTAATTGTTGCTGCCTGGCTTGTTTATAAAAATGCCCGTAAGCGAAGAATTGCGAATCAGCTACTTGCCCTGAAGTCATTGCGAAGTCAGATGAACCCTCATTTTATCTTCAATGCACTGAATTCAGTTAACAGCTTTATTTCCAAAAATGACGAAAAGTCTGCTAATAAATACCTGGCCGATTTCTCCCGCCTTATGCGTATGGTTATGGAAAATTCGCAGCACGACTTTATTCCGCTTTCTCAGGAAATTGAAATATTGAATTTATACCTTACACTTGAGCATTATCGTTTCCGTGATAAGTTTGAATATACTTTTGAAGTGGCGAAGGAAATTGATGCTGACCAGTTTGAAATTCCGCCGATGCTCATTCAGCCTTATATTGAAAATGCCATCTGGCATGGTTTGCGCTACAAAGAAGAAAAGGGTTTTCTGTGGTTGTCTTTTTCTGTTAAGGAGAAGGATATTTTAAGAATTGTGATCGAAGACAATGGCATTGGGCGCAAGAAATCGGCTTTGCTTAAAACACCTAACCAAAAGGCTAATAAATCGACAGGAATTAAAAATACTGAAAGCAGGGTAGAATTGATCAATGAACTGTTCGGGGAAAACCTTCGTGTAGTAATTGAGGATTTTGACCCCACTATTGAAGATACCGGTACGCGTATTACTGTTGATGTTCCTGTTTTTAAAAAACTCACCGTTTAGTTTTCGCATATGTTATTAAAAGCCCTGATCGTAGATGATGAACTCGCCAGCCGGGAAACTATTGCGCATTACCTGAAAAAGTATTGTCCGGATGTGCAGCTGGCAGGTATGGCTGATGGCGTTGCGTCTGCTTTGGTGGAAATTGAGCGGACAAAGCCCGACATTGTTTTCCTGGATGTGGAAATGCCTTTTGGCAATGCTTTTGACCTGCTTGAACGTGTCAAAGACATTACTTTTGAAACGGTATTTGTAACGGCATTCAGCCATTATGCACTGAAGGCGCTTAACCTGAGTGCTGCTTATTATATTCTTAAGCCAATAGATATTGATGAACTTATTGCCGCTGTAGCTACGGTGAAAGCTTCGCGAGAGAAAAACCTTGAAAATGTACACGCTAAAATTATTGTTGAGAATATCCGCACTGATGATAAGCAGCAGCAAAAATTGGTATTGCCGGTAATGGAAGGTTTTGAAGTGATCAGAATCAGTGATGTAATACGTTGTGAGGCAAATGACAATTTCACAAACTTCCAGCTTAGCAATGGTAAGAAGATGATGATTTGCCGGACGCTGAAGTATTACGAAGACCTGTTAAGCAGTTTTGGTTTTATGCGCATCCATAAGTCACACATGATTAACCTCCAGTACGTGCGCAAATACCACAAAGGGAAAACCGGTTCCGTTGTTATGTCTGACAACTCAGAACTTGAAATTTCAATCAATAAGAAAGAGGAATTCCTGGAAAAGTTTAAGATGATGATGTAAAGGAGAACAATGGTTTTCTCTTTACATCATCATTGGTTTATTTATTTTTAGATTGCCTTAGTTGACTAGATCTTTTTTCGCTTATAGTTTCATCAGAAAATTTTCCAAACGTACAAGGCTTTCATTCCAGCCGTTTTCCATTCCTTCAAGGTATTGTACTGCTGCATCTGTTTCAATAACCACAAGTGCATGTACCTGTAATCGGGTTTTACCATTTTCAGAAATAAAAGCAATGCTGTTAAGCACTTCCATAAGGGGTTTATTATTGTCATCTAATGGCATGGCAAGGAAGATCAGTTTCCCTTGGGTTTTATCTCCCGGAGCTGTTATTTCCTGGAACCTGCCAATCATAGGGTAAGCTGTTCCGTCGGGCCCTGTCATTTCAATGAACAAGTCACCATTGACACGAAGGTCCATGGTACAAACGGGGTTTGTGAAACCTTTTGGTCCCCACCAGACTGCCAGTTTTTTTTCGTCAGTCCACGCATCAAATACAACATTGGGAGCAGCATTTAAAACACGCTCCAGCGTTAGTTCTTTTGGTTTATTTATTGTTTTCATGGTCGTAGCTTATCATCCATTGAATACCAAACATGTCTGTTAACATTCCGAAGTAAGAGCCCCGGAAAGTATCCTGCATATGCATCGTTTTCTGTCCTCCGGCCGAAAGCTCATTGTACAGTTTCGTTGCCTCGTCTTTACTGTCAGTACTGAAAGAGAGAGAAAAATTGTTTCCTTCTGTCAGTGTTTTACCCATTGATTCCAGTGCGTCAGTTGCCATCAGCACATTTTTCTTACCAATAGGAAGTGCTATGCGCATAATTTTAGAAGCGTCTTCAGCAGACAATTTATCACCCTCCGGCGTTTCTGCGTAGCGTTGCAGCATTGCGAACTCACCACCGAAAACAGATTTATAAAAATTGAAAGCCTGTTCGCTTGTTCCGGGAAAATTCAGATAAGGGTTTAATGAGGCCATAATTGTCTAGATTTAAAAAAATTGAACATAGATTTACTAAAAAGAAATTTTTATTCTGCCAGTTCTTTGACTTTGATCAGGGCTTTTTCCCAGGCTGCCGACATCATGTCAAAATACTCCGCTTCTATGTCAAGCTCTATTGAAAGGAGGGTTGCACCGTCTTTTTCTGTGAGGGTATAGGTTTCAAAACAGCCTTTCATAGCATCCGGAGTCTCGTAATCTTCAACACCGTTTTTTAAGATTCCTGTGTATTCCAGTGAAACTACATGATAGGGTTCATTGTGCACAATTTTCGCGATGAGTCCGAAATTACCGTTATCGGTGAATATGGCTTTGCTACCCAATGTCCAGTCGGTTTCAGCATGAGAGCCTTCTGAAAATGTAGTATACCAGATACGCGTAAATTTGTCGAGCAACATTACGTCCCATACGCGCTCCTTTAGCGCATTGATAATGATCGACTTTTCTATTTTCTGAATAGTTGTCATAGACGTAAAAAATTTAAAAAGTAAGAAAACTCATTTAACTATACGGAAATACGACAAGGAATGTCAATAAAAGGATAGTAAATGCGTTATAATCACTCCTGATCATAACAGGAGGGTGTTTTAGACAGCAGTTGGCAAGTCCTGATCGTCTGTATACTGGAAGTGGTTGAAAATCATTTCAATTGCTAAACGCATTGCTTCATTAATAGGGTATGACTTCTGACTCAAGCTGTAGTCAATGTCAGTAAGTGTATTATAGTAAATATTGGCAATGGGTACTTTCATGCCATTCTGAGCTTTTTGGGTAACGCCTTCGTGCGCTTCGGCATGTTCACTTTTAATGTCTTTGCAAGTGAGTAAAACCGGTTGTCCTGTTTTATCTCTTGTAAAAGAAAAACCGAACAAACGACAAACAAGTGCTCGATAGGGGTATTCAGTACAACCTCCTATTAATTGTGTCGGTTCATACAGGACGCATAAGGGAGAGGAACTGCTTTCAATCAGCTTATCATAAAGCTGTTCAGCTCTTTTTGATTTGTACAGATAGGAGGCAAGTGGAAGCATTTCCAGAACGGTAGCTTCTATAGTAGGAGATTTGCAGCATTTAGAACAGCCACTGATACATGAATAACCGGCCTGTGCCTGAAAATCGGCCAGATCTTGATCCAGCGATGCGTAAAACTCTTCTACTTGTTTTATTCTTTCTTCCAGGAAGGACATAAATGCAATTTACAACAATTCTATACCGATGTATGAAGGTGAATTGCTGCCCGAAAGTTAGGGCTATTTGTTGAATTATAATATTTGCGCTTTAATACCTTTTTAGAATGCCCATTTAAATATTAAAATTTTACCTCATAGGTACATAGAATAAGGAGATGGAATTAATTCTAAGTAAAAAATGATTTTCTATGACCTTCTTTTAGTTTTAAACAGGAGTGAATTATCTGTTTTATCAGATAAACACAGATTTGTTAAAATTAAGGGAGGGCATCAGAAATGATTTTTCATATTGAAGCATCACCTCTTCTTATTCTATGTGTTTGTGGTAAAGTCTTAATATTTAAATCTTATTGCCTTTGTTAGCCGCTTTCGGTGTTTAAAGCAGTGATTTTTCCCTTTCTTCCTGCATCGTACTATCTGTTCTGAGTAGGGCTCTATAAACGAAAGTAAATATGGATTATTTTATCAGTCTGCTAAAAGCCCATTTTTCTGGTTGTACAAGGCTTCAATATTATTTATATTTGAAGCTTGAATACTATTGCCGTGAATCTGAAGATTTATCCAATAATTTTATTTATTGTTTCTTTATTTGCTGCTTTTGTTAGTCAGGGGCAGGAGAATTCCAATAAATTTGACCGGTCAGCTTATTATGCAGCAATGGCATCTGATAAACTAGCTCCGGTAGATGATTTGTTGAAGTCACTGGAACATGTGTCATTTGATTCGAAAAAAGCATTTGTAGGTGCTTTGTTAATGAAAAAAGCAGGTCTGGTTTCGGGACTTAATAATAAGTTATCAACCTTTAAAGACGGGCATGCAAAGCTTGAAGATGAAATAAAGAAGGATTCTGAAAATGCTGAGTTCCGTTTCCTGAGATTAATGATTCAGGAAAATGCTCCGGCAATTTTAAATTATTCCTCCAATAAAGAGGATGATAAAAAGATGATACTTAAGTCTTATAAAGGTATGTCGGCAACAGTACAGAAGGCAATTACAGATTATAGTAAGCGTTCGAAAGTGTTAAAGCCTTCTGATTTTTAATTTGAAAAACAATGAGCAAAAAAGTATTGGCAATCTATTATACTCAATCTGGTCAGTTAACTGACATTGTTGAGAATTTTACAAAGCCATTGTCTGATTCGGGGTTTTCTGTTGAAACGGTTCGTTTTAAACCGAAAGACGATTATACTTTTCCTTGGACAAGTGAACGCTTTTTTGATGCTATGCCTGAAAGTGTACTAAGTAAGCCTGTTGAGCTTGCTCCTTTTACATTGAAGGAAAGTACTTATGATTTGATTGTGTTTGCTTACCAGCCTTGGTTTTTATCGCCAAGCATTCCGGCAACATCTCTTTTAGAAAATTCAGAATTCAAAAATGTTCTAAGAAATACACCTGTCATTACGCTGATCGGTTCGCGGAATATGTGGATCAATGCACAGGAAAAAGTGAAAAAAGCTTTGTCTGATTCAGATGCTAAGCTGGTTGGTAATGTGACACTGGTAGACAGAAACCAGAACCATGTAAGTGCTGTGACCATTCTTTACTGGATGCTGACAGGAAAAAAAGATAACTACATGGGTATTTTCCCTAAGCCGGGTGTGAGTGATAAAGATATTCTTGATACGAAGGAATTGGGTGGGATTGTAGCTGATTATCTGAAAGCGAATGATTTTAGTGATTTGCAAAAGAGTCTTGTTGCTGCTGATGCTGTGTATGTAAAGCCAGATCTGGCTTTTATTGAAAATACTGGTTCAAAACTGTTTGGAATCTGGGCCAATGTAATTGTTAAGAAAAAAAACAGAACTTTCTGGTTGAAAATATTCAAATACTACTTGTTGTTTGCATTGTTTATTGTAGCGCCATTTGTAGTAACCTTAAATAAGATATTTGTAAGGCCGTTTTTTGGCAAAAAGTTAGCAAAGAAAAAAGAATATTACCTGGGATTGAATTAATTGAGTGATAATGTCTGAGAGCAAAGTTTATATTACCAGAACCGGATCTTTTCTTCCAAACGAGCCTATTTCAAGTGATGAAATGGAAAGCTATTTGGGATACATTAACGGTAAGCCATCAAAGTCAAGAAGAATAGTATTAAGAAATAACGGTATCACACGCCGTTTTTATGCAATTGATCAGGAGGGTAAAGCAACACATACAAATTCGCAGATGACTGCAGAGGCGGTAAGGGCTTTATTCAAAAACAATCCTGAAGAAATAAAAAAAGTAGAATTGCTGAGCTGCGGTACCTCTACTCCGGATCAGATGATGCCTTCACATGGAGTAATGG
>CAZNHL010000044.1:38131-38377 GCA_964572965.1 uncultured Bifidobacteriaceae bacterium | reverse complement strand
AGGTATCGAAACTATGGGTGGTGTGTTTACTAAGTTGATAGAGTCAAACACAACTATTCCTACTAAGAAGTCTGAGACTTTCTCAACTGCTTCTGATAACCAACCTTCAGTAGAGATCCACATTCTGCAAGGAGAACGTCCATTGGCGAAAGACAACCGTACAATCGGTCGTTTCCACCTGGATAGTATTCCTCCTGCACCAAGAGGGGTTCCTCAGATTGAAGTAACTTTCGATATTGATGCAAA
>CAZNHL010000044.1:29209-38121 GCA_964572965.1 uncultured Bifidobacteriaceae bacterium | reverse complement strand
TTACACGTTTCTGCAAAAGATAAAGGAACTAACAAAGAGCAGAAAATCCGTATTGAAGCTTCTTCAGGTTTGACTGATGCTGAAATCGAGAAAATGCGTGCAGAAGCTAAGGCAAACGAAGCGGCTGATAAAATTGAAAAAGAAAACATCGAGAAGTTGAACCAGGCTGATTCATTGGCTTTCCAGACTGAAAAACAGTTGAGCGAGTATGGCGACAAGTTGTCTGCTCCAAACAAGGAAGCTATTGAGGCTGCATTGAAAGATGTGAAAATGGCTCATGCAAACAAAGATTACGCTGCAATTGAAACTGCAGTAGCAGCTTTGAACAAAGCATGGGAAGCGGCTTCTACTGAGTTGTATAATGCAACTCAGGGTGCTGGTGCAGCCGGTGGTCCGCAAGGCGGAGCTCCTGGTGCCGACGATGTAAAAGACGTAGACTTTGAAGAAGTAGGCGGAGAGAACAAGTAATTGCTCTTTTAGCATAAATTTTAAAAGTCCTGCCTTGAAAGAGGCAGGACTTTTATTTTACCGGGAATTGGGGACGGTTAATATTATTGGTTGTTATAGGTCAAAGAGATAATGTGATTTTGTGTAATAAGTTGTTGTAGCCAGAATCAGAATTTTAAGTACGAATTCAAACGTATATTATTTTTTTGTTGTCAGGAAGATTATGATGTAAGTTATTGCTGGTTTTAGTTGATATATGTAGTGTTATTGTGTGTTTTTATAATTAACTATTTGATTTCCATTAGTGCATGGTTGTAACCTGTAATCTCTTCTGCCGTTAACTCTTCATTATTGCTGACAAATGCGATAGCCTCTCCCGAATCTTTCTTTTTAGCCTCAATCCGTCTTACAAGATTTTTAGCTTTCTTGTCCTTGTCTCCATACAATTGACACCAGTCATCCTTGGATATGTACAGGCTTGCGGTCTCTTTTGGAAACTGCTTGTTGTGTTGGACTGCTTTAATGACCTTGTGTTTGGCTCCAGGGCTGATTCTGGAGACAAATTGAATCTTATTCTCAGTGAAAATATCATAAGTATCTCGTGAATTAAGCCCTCTGTCAAATATCTTTATACTCGGCTTTCCTACTTCAGATTGTTCCAGGATTGTGCCTTTCAAACAGATATTTTCACTGCTGTGTTGTTGTTCTGTATAGAAACTGACAATTTCTGGAATATCACCATAACCGACAGTAAATTTAACTTGCCTGAACCCTTCTGCACCCCCACCTTTTAACAAGTAACCGACATTCAACAATTTAGAGGATAAGGCAACAATGGTTGAGTCGAAACGAAGGTATTCTGTTTCCTGCTTTTCAATATGTGTCTTATATAGACTGACACAATTTTTGAACAATTTCTCAAAATAAGAAACCTCTATGACCGATAATCTTTCGCTAATAGATCCTCACCTTGGTCTGTGGCACACAGACCAGTAAATGCACTCAAAAGTACCCATGAACCTTTTATTCATGGGTACTTTTGTTATTAGTTAATAGTGTTTAGAATTACAAAAAGTTGGTAATTTAAAGTTTAGCTTACTGGCCGACCAGGGAGTGGCAGTTATTAATATGTCATGCACAAAATTCTTTGTTTTTTGTGCATGGTGTTGAGCAGATGCACAACGCTTGTGCATGATAAGTGGGTGTTGCACAAATTTTGCGATTTTTTGTGCATGTGTGCCAGATGATGCACAACGCTTGTGCATGTTTATGGGGTCGTGCACAAGTTTCTTAATATTTTGTGCATGATACAGGTGGGTAGTAGTTAACGAGATAGTAGGTTAAACAAAGCCGTGTTCACAAATATCTGCTCTGAACCTTCTTGTTTTCTATCAAGAATTCCAATGTCGGCCAAAGTATTTAAATATTTGCTGGCAGTATTTCTGGAAGAAGCGATACCTGCATCCTGTAAGAAGCTAATTCTGCAATATGGTTGGCTAAATAGTAGAAGAACCAATTCATACTTATAAAAACTCGTTTCATTTTTAATTCTTTCCACTGTGGCTTGGAAAATTTCCAGAATACCGTTCACATTGTTTAGTGTGTAAGTCGCGGTTTGTTCTACAGCATCCAAAATGTAAAGAATCCATTGTTCCCATTTCCCGATTTCAGTAATTCCTTTTAGGAATTCGTAATAATCGTTTTTGTGGTCAATGATATATCGGCTAAGGTAAAGCACCGGTAAGTCCAGTAGTCCTTCCTGAACAAGAAAGAGAGCATTTAAAACACGGCCTGTTCGGCCATTACCGTCACTGAAAGGATGGATCGCTTCAAATTGGTAATGTGTTAAAGCCATTTTGACCAAAGGGTCTAAATGTTTATTTGTCCTGGCAAATTCAAATAGATTATCCAAAAGGTTTTTTATGATAACTTCACCTTCTGGCGGTGTATAAATAACATTGCCGTCACCTGCTCTGCGGATCCTGGTTTTGGCGGAAGGGTGACGAATACCGTGTGTAGTGTCTTTTATAATCTGATAGATATTTATAGCACTTTCAATGTCAAGAGTGTTATCAATTTTTAGCTTATCAACACCAGCTACCAGAGCCTGACGATAGTTTAAGACTTCTTTTGCATTGGGATTTGATACTTCTTTAGATGAAAACGCTTTATATAATTCATCTGTTGTCGTGAAAATGTTTTCAATTTCTGAACTATCCTTGGCTTCCTGAAGCACTATAGCATTAATAAGCATTTTCGGATTAGGAATAGATGCTAAACGCCCTTTTAGTTCTGCCAATGCAGCCCTAGCGGAAGCTGTTTTCTTTAAAACTGCTACAGTTTCAACCTTTGTTAAATCCGGAGGAAGAAGAGGTAGGTTATTATGTGGGCTATTTCTATCGTATGGCATACGAATTATTTAATCATGGCTAAGATAGATAAAAAAATATGGAATCGTTCAGCTTTTGCTTACTCAACCCCTGACTTAATTCAGGTTTTTATTTTTCTGAACTACATAATTCTGAGAAATTTGGTGTTAATGGAGTTAGGCCTGTATTTCGAATATATACACCCAAAGACAATAAGTATACTCAATATGATGGACAAACTTATGTTCCAGTGTAAGCTCCCCCTAAAAGCGTGGCGATTATAAATATAATTGTTAACTTAAATAAGGATATGAAGAAGTCAAAATTCAGCGAAGTCCAGATTATCAATATTCTGGGGGAGCAAGAAAAAGGCAAATCAGTCTCAGAGATTTGTCGTGATCACGGTATTAGCCAACCTACCTTTTATCAATGGAAGTCAAAGTATTCTGGCATGGAAGTTAGTCAGGTCAAGAAGATGAAAGACTTGGAAGCAGAGCTGTCCCAGTACAAAAAGATGTATGCAGAACTTGCACATCAGAACTAAGTTCTTAAGGATGTTATTGAAAAAAAGCTTTAGGGCCTGCTGAAAAAAGAGAACTGGTGGGTTATGTTCATAAAGATCATAACCTGAGTATCAGGCAGGCCTGTCTTTTGTTTCATATCTCTTCCTCGGTATATTACTATACCCCTGTTACTTCCGATGACAGTGAAATAGAGGCTGCATTACGAGACCTTGCAGATCTCCATAGTAGTTGGGGGTTCTGGATGATGTACCATCGTTTGCGGAATTGCAACTATCAATGGAATCACAAAAAAGTGTACAGGGTATACACTTCACTGAAGTTGAATATGCGTCGCAAATACAAGAAACGTTTGCCTGCACGTGTAGCAGAGCCACTGGTTTACCCTATAGACCCCAATATTACCTGGTCAATGGATTTTATGAGCGATTCACTCAATAATGGCAAGGCATACCGTTCATTCAACGTAATAGATGATTTTAGCAGGGAAGTTCTTCATATTGTCATTGACAGGAGCCTGACCAGTAAACGTGTGACAAGAGAACTAAATTCCTTGATTGATTGGAGAGGCAAACCTGACACACTTCGTGTGGACAATGGCTCCGAGTTTATAGCTGAAGTACTACGGCAATGGGCAGAGAAATGGGAAATAAAGCTTGTCTTTATTCAAAAAGGGAAACCTTATCAGAATGGGCTGATTGAGAGATTTAACCGGACTTATAGGGAAGAGGTACTGGATAAATATGCATTTGATGCATTAAAGCAAGTGCAGGCTATCTCCAACGCATGGATGTGGATATATAACAATGAAAGACCACATGGGGGATTAATGTATCATACTCCTACTGCATTCTTGTTGAAATATGGAAAAACCGAAAAAGGTTTTCCCACATTACAATAAGATAGTAGTAGTAATTACAACTGGAAATCTATAGTTTTAAATGCTGCGCATTAAGGACCCAGTTAAGTTTCCTGGTTCAAGGTGCTATTTTAAATTAAAAAAGCGTCCCGCTCAATGAGCGGGACGCTTTTGCTTTATAGATGCCTGATTTGCCTTTACAAAGGCAACTGAAAATTGTTGTGTACCCTCATGCCAAGATTCACATAGAACCAAGTCACCTCAGAATATGCCGGCTTTTCAGTCTGTACTTTTTCGTCTAGCATTTTTTGTGCAATGCTGATGCCTTTGGATACTTCTTTGTCTGATATACTGGTAGTTGTATTAGGTTTAAAATCTTTGAATTTTGTTAGTATCAGGTCTTCTACATAGTTATCTATGATGATAGAGTCTAAATCGCCACAAAATACTACTTCAGATTTTTTACCCAGCTGAGCTATTTTTTGCAATGCAGCCTGCTCTCTGGAGAAAAGAGGATGCCTTTCTGCGAAAATAAATCTGCTAGGGAATTTAGAAATGTGTTTTGCAAAATCTGCGTCGTTGAGCAGGTTTGAAGTAATAAAGGAAACGCTGTTTTTAGAGATCTCCTCAGGATTGTAAACACTGAAACTGTTTTCAAATACCGGGATGTCTTTTTCTTTTGCACCTAAGGCTTTAAGGAAGTTGTCTAAAGTCTCATCAAAAAACATTACAATGAATGTTTTACGCTCACTCGGCTTTTCCAGATCTTCTCGTATCATGTCCCTGATACCGTTGATCCTGAAGGCTTCTGAATACCAAATGTGGTCTTCCTGCCTTACAATCGGGAGATTAGCTACTGTTACACTCATAACTCTTAGAGTTTTGCTGAATATAACTTACAAACGAAATTCTTTACGAACAGTTGTGCACAGTTTGATATTCAGGTAATTATGAGTATGCTTTTCGATATGTAGTATAGTTTCTTACACCAGCGGCTATAGAAACAGGTTTAATTCAGGTTCGCTTTTTCTGCCTAAGTTAAGTTCAAACCATTCGATGTCTGAATTTGCGGATTGCTCTGTAACTACTTTTTCGTCAAGTGTTTTTTGCACAACTCTAAGGGCTTCAGATACTTTATTGTCTGTTAAGGCTTCGTTTTTGTTCAGTATAAAACTTTTGTAATTAGTAAGGATAAGATCCTCAATGTAGTCGTCAATGATTATTTCATCAAGATCGCCACAGAATAAAACAGATGGGTTGTTATTTAGACGGCTGATGTTTTCGATTATCTCTGCTTCCTTTGAGAACAGAGGGTGACGTTCCAGAATAATAAAGCGGGAATTATAATCCATGATCAGATCTATGAATTCAGGATTATTCAACGTGTTGGCATTAACAAGGCATACAATGTTTTTTGTAATGTAATCATTGTTAAATGTAGCAGACTGGTTTTGAATTTCCAGGGCTTCACTTTTAGGAATATCCAATACCGTTAATAAGTTCGTAAGTGTGTCAGGAAAGAAAATAACGATAAATGTTTTTTTAGAAGAGGAGGCCGGATTGTTAATGTCATCTTTAACCATGTCTCTTACTCCTTTGATTTTTTTTGCTGAACTTGACCAGAATTGATCTTCTTCTCTTATAAGAGAGCGTGGTTTTTCTGTGTTTGTCATAATTGCATAGGGCTGGTTGATAATTTGGAACGAGTTAATACCTTGTTTGTTGTGTTTAAACAAAACATTAGCTCTTTTCCATACCTTAATTTACGAAGCTTTTTTTGAAAAAAGTATCATGTGAGAAATCTGGTTTGTACCTTTGTGGTATGCAATTGCAAAATGATCTGTTATTAAGAGCTGCGCGCGGAGAAAAAACCGAACGTACGCCAGTGTGGATGATGCGTCAGGCGGGACGTATTTTACCTGAATATCGCGAAGTACGCGCTAAAATGAATGGATTCAAGGAGTTAGTAAAGTCTCCTGAGTTTGCAACGGAGGTGACTATTCAGCCGGTGGATATTCTGGGCGTTGATGCGGCAATTATTTTTTCTGATATTCTGGTAATACCTGAAGCAATGGGTTGTGACTATGAAATGGAAGAGAAAAAAGGCCCGATTTTTCCTAATGTTATAAAAACGGAGCAGGACATTGATAAGCTTCATCTTTGTGGTGCCGACGATCTGGCTTATGTATTAGATGCTATTAAGCTCACTAAGAAAGAATTAAACGGCCGTGTGCCATTGATTGGTTTTGCAGGAGCTCCGTGGACAATATTCGCTTATATGATTGAAGGTTCCGGGTCTAAGACTTTCTCTAAAGCAAGATCCTGGTTGTACAACAACCCGAAAGCATCTCATAAACTGATGCAGAAGATTACAGACTCTACTATTAATTACCTGAAAGGGCAAATTGCAGCGGGCGCTGACCTGATACAGTTGTTTGATTCCTGGGCAGGTATTTTGCCGCCTCATCATTATAATGAGTTCTCATTAAGATATATCCGTCAGATTTGCGAAGCTATCACAGAAGTGCCTGTGACTGTTTTTGCAAAAGGCGCTTTCTTTGCTCGCCACGAAATGGGGCATTTGCCTTGTGAGGTAATCGGTCTTGACTGGAATATGGATATTGTAGAGTCCCGGGAGTTGATTGGTGAAGAGAAGACACTACAGGGGAATATGGATCCTTGTGCTTTATTCGGTTCTTTTGACGAAGTAAAGAAAGCTACCCGTCAGATGATCGATGCTTTTGGAAATTACCGCCATATTGCCAATTTAGGTCATGGCGTGTATCCGGAGACCGATAAAGACAAAGTGAAGTGCTTTATTGATGAGGTGAAGGAATACAGTTTGAAGAAGAATAATTACTAAACATAAAAAGGCCAAGATTTAAATCTTGGCCTTTTTTGTTAACGCCATCACCTAACGAGAGTGTCAGGGGAACTGTTTAAATACCTTCCTTTTGGAAATTAGAATTTAACATCCTGTTTCCATAATTCTTTGCCGCCTAAATCGAAACCGAAGAATGTGATTGATTTAGCATCAGGGTTGATAAAAGCAGGGTATTGTTCCAGAGTAACATGTTTTTCATCGCCAACAACAACAGGAGATGTTGCAGTTTGTGCAGATATATTGATTTTTACCAGTTTAGTATTGTGAAATGGCTTTTCGTTGTTTAATCTTTCAGAAACCACCCATAGAAATTCATTTTCAGAAACTCTGCTTACTTGAGGAGTAATTTTTGATTCGAATTCTGAAACAGTAGGCTGCCAATAAATTTTCACCAGTTTACCTTCCTTATTGAATTGCATGCATCCAAATCCTTTGTTCATCGGAATACCTGTGTTGTCTTTGTAAGGAATAGATGTAAATACTAATAATCCATCATTTGTGTAACGTACATCTGATACAATCATACTGTTCATGTCGGAGCTAAACTCTTTTTTCTTGTCCCCTTCTCCCACTAGTACGAATTCAGGAGCTCCTACTTTATTGAGAGTCTGTGTTGAAATTAACTTACCGTCTTTGATAACAGCAACATAAAATTGGTCTGTTCCAAAGCCTTTACCACCTGTGGTTTTTCTGTTAAAGTATTTTTCTTTCTTATCACTATCCATACTCGCGAACAAAATGATAGAACCGTCAATTTGCTCAAAGCATTGTTCAAAGCGAGTGTAACCGGAAGGAACTTCCAACGTTAGTTCATAGCCTATTTTTGCATTGTCTGTAATGTGTCTGATTACATAGTTGCGCGGATTTTTATCTTTTGGAGCTCTGTCTCCAATATTGTCAAAAGGCGTACTTACCAATAAAAGCCCGCCATTGTAAGTTAAGCTTTTTGAGAAGGTTACAAATCTTGAAACAGGCTCCTGGAATTTTGTTTGATCAACGACTTCTGTAGTGATGCCATTAAATCGATAAGTATAAAATGTTGGTAGCAACTCTTCGGCTGTGGGTGCTTTTCCAAATTTTATTTCATTGACTCTGTAACCTACCAATAACAAATCTCCACATGTTAACGCTGCAGGTTTCAATTCGAACTTTTCTACATTTGCGTAAACATCTGTAGGGGCTGTAAGTACACCAAGAGCATTACTAACTGCTCCCAATGAACTAGCAGTTGATGTAAGAGAAACGTTGGAGTAGTCTTTAACTTTGATAGTATTCAGAGAAAAATATGTTTGTCTGTAAAGTTGCTCTTCACCTATCGATTTGGAAGTAACATATACTAATCTTTTACCTTCGTCATTTCTTAGTTTTATGTCTTCATATATTTTAAAGAACGTTAGTTCTCTGTAAGAACCTTTACTATGTCGTTTTTGATATACATAGGCACCTTTTGAAAGCGCTATTCTATAGGTAGTGCCGCTTGCAGTAAGAGATTGTCCGTTAATAGTCGGAGCATCTTTTAATTTTATTAAGCTGTCCTTAAGGGTTATTTCCTCAACAAGTTCTCTAGTGTCAGGGTCTTTATAAACCTTGACCGGTAAATTACCATATTCCTGCTTTTGTTTTTCTTTTCTCTCTTTTTCGATATCTAAAGTTTTGTCTTCTTTTTTAATCAGTTTCAAGCTTTCGTCAAAAGTTAAAACTTCAACCTGATTATCTTTTAAAGAATTGACTACAATTATAGACTTGCCATCTTCGGTAGGAGTAATACTATAAACGCTGGAAGAATTAAGCTTAATGGTTTTGTCTTTAAAAAGGGAAATAGGGTCTTTTTG
>CAZNHL010000044.1:0-29199 GCA_964572965.1 uncultured Bifidobacteriaceae bacterium | reverse complement strand
AAAAATTATTAACCAAACAACCACATGCATGTGGTTGTTTGGTTAATAATTTTTCAATTTATCAAAAAAAATGATTCTGAAGTCTAGCTTCTTTTATGTTTATCAGAAACACTTAT
Organism: uncultured Bifidobacteriaceae bacterium; assembly: GCA_964572965.1. Taxonomy (GTDB): domain Bacteria; phylum Bacteroidota; class Bacteroidia; order Cytophagales; family UBA9547; genus CAZNHL01. Next base: position 29,083 of record CAZNHL010000044.1, on the reverse strand, counting down.
TCTTTTGTCAATAAAAACTTGTTGAGTATCAGTTTTATCGCACCTTACCTGATTCACTTAGCCATAGATTCTGAATTTTGCCTGCTGATTTCGCTGATAGTGCAGATGTTGTTGATTGTTGAGTTTTCAGAGTTTTGCAGAACCGGGGTTTAAAATCCTGATCTGGGAAATTATGCGTTATCTACGGGAGAAAAACATAAAAAGGTTCATATAAGGGATAGGTATTAAAAATTTTTGGTTGTTTGAAAGAGGTTATTAGTTCTCTCTAATTGCTGTTTTTTTCAGTTCAGCTTCTAGCAGTTCCCGGATATCGTCAAGACTGTTGACCTGCGCTTCTTCATTATCCAGCCAGTCAAGTTGTTTCAGCATTGCTTGTAATGCAGTTTTAGGTTTTTGTGTTTTCCTTGTTAATGCGATCGCATTGATATAAGAATCCAGCGCATCGGTAGGTTTGTTAAGGGCCAGTTGCATTAATCCGGCCTGAGCCTGCATATCCCATAAAGCAGGGTCTAACAGCAAAGCCTTTTGAGCGAGTGTCAGGCTTTTTTCATAGTCCAGCTCATTTTGAGCAGTTTTACTCAGTTTCGTATAAATTTCAACTTTCTCCTGTGCCTCTGTTTTGGTTACAGCTACTTTTTCTTCCACAATAGCAGCTACTTCTACAGTCACATACAGACTTGTAAACGCACTTGGGTTTCGGATTCCTAAATAATAAGTGCCTTTGTCGTAGTTTTTGATTTGAACCACGCCTGATTTAAAATTACTTCTGGCTCCTTCAACTTTGTAGGTGAAAGGGACTCCGAACTCTTTATTGAGAAATTTGTCTTTATTCTCTTTGTCGAGGATAAACAGGTCACAGATGGAACTGCCGCTCGGTACAAGTATCGTATTGATAGCTGTAGCAGCAACACCGGAAGGATCAAGCAAGCGGGAAAGTTGTGCAAGTAACTGTACCTGTTTCTCCTGTGTTTTTACAGAACCGGGATCTTCGGTTGTTGTAAATATATAATACCATTCTACAGTGTTGGGAGGGAGGTCTATCGCAAGTGCTGTACGCGATTTCCCATCTAATAAAGCTCTGGTTCCTCCGTTCAGGAAGAAATTTTGCGGAGAATGGATAGGTACTACTTTTCTTACTGTTTTATAAACCGTTTGTCCGTAGAGTGCAAGGCTACTGAATGCATATATGAACAAGGAAATCAGGAGTACACGCATTGATATATGGTGATTATAATATCCCAACTCTTTGTGCTTCTGTGAAAAGGTCGTCTTTCCTGATAGGTACCACGCCTACATGCTCACAAACTATACCCCCGGCAAGGTTTGAAAGTCCTGCGATAACATCCGCTGATAAGCCCAATGCCAATGTCATTGCAGCTACAGAGATCACAGTGTCACCGGCACCGGATACATCTGCGATCTCACGCTTATGAGCGCTAATGTGATATTGATTTTCAGAACCTCCGTCAATGTAAACACCGTATTCGGATAAAGTAATGAAAGCAATGTTAATGCCTAGTTTTTCTTTAAGTTGCGTAACGCCTTCTTTAACATTGTCAAGCAGTTTGCCGCCATCGAAGTCAAGCTTCAGACCTTCTTTCAGTTCTTTCAGATTCGGTTTGAACAATGTGGCATTGTGATAATGCAAAAAGTTCCTCTTTTTGGGGTCAACTACCGTTGGTTTATTATGAGCGTTAGCAAAGTCTATGATTTCTTTGATTGCTTCAGCGCTTAGAACACCTTTATCATAATCTTCAAAGATTACGACATCACAAGTAGGTATCAGTTCTTTTGCTTTGGAAACAAGGCTGTCGCGTTCCGTTTTGTTAATTAAAGAATCTACTTCAGAATCAATACGCAGCATTTGCTGAGAGCCTGAAATAACGCGATGCTTTATAGTAGTAATACGTTCTTTGCTTTGAATAATTCCTTCCTTCACCAAATGGCCATTGTCAAGAAGTTCAAGAAAGTCGCGGCCATCGCTGTCGTCGCCAATTACAGCACACAAAATCGGAGTACCACCAAGAGATTGAACATTTAAGGCCACATTAGCAGCACCCCCAAGGCGCTTTTCCCTTTTTTGAACATGTACAATTGGTACAGGAGCTTCCGGTGAAATACGTTCAACTTTGCCCCATAGGTATGAATCAATCATGACATCACCGATAATCAATACACGGAGTTTGTCAAAACCTGAGAAAATGGCCTCTAATGAAATGTTATCCTGCTTCATGGCTTAAATAAATTGCCTTAGACAAAAATAAGGGAAATAAGGAAAAAAATGGTGAAAATTGATTTTTAGGAAGGAATAAAAAGAAAAACCCCGATGCTGCCACCGGGGTTTCCTTTTATTGCCTCAGCAATGCTTAAGCTAATTTAGCCAAAACAGCTTTTATGTTTGTCAATGCTTTAGTCAATGCTTCGTCAGAAGCAGCAAATGACATACGGATGTATTTGTCAGCACCAAAAGCTTCACCTGTTACAGTTGAAACGTGTGCTTCATTTAAAATGTACAATGACAATTGTTCGGCTGTTTTGATTACATTACCTTCGCCATCTTTTTTACCAAAGAAAGAGCTGATGTCAATGAAGAAGTAGAATGCACCTTCAGGAAGGTTAACTTTTACTCCCGGGATTTCTTTCAATAGTTTGTAGCACAGGTCTCTTCTTCTTAAGAAAGCTTTGTTCATTTCTATCGAAGAAGAAAGATCAGCAGTAATAGCCGCATAAGCAGCTTTTTGTGCAATAGAACAAGTTCCTGAAGTTACCTGACCTTGTAGTTTATCTGTTGCATCAGCAATTGTTTTAGATGCAGCAAGGTAACCAACTCTCCAGCCGGTCATTGCATAACCTTTAGAGAAACCGTTGATTGTAACTACTCTGTCTTTGATAGCAGGGAATGAGCCGATAGAAACCAGTTTCTCCTGTCCGAAGTAGATGTATTCGTAGATTTCATCCGCCAGAACATAAATGTTCTCATTTGCAGCTACTACGTCAGCAATCTCTTTCAATTCTTTTGCAGAAAATACAGAACCTGTAGGGTTGCAAGGAGAAGAGAACATGATCGCCTTTGTGCGTGGAGTGATAGCAGCTTTTAACTGATCAACAGTAGCTTTGAAATCGTTTTCAATAGTGCCTTCAATCAATACAGACTTACCGCCTGCAAGAGTTACCAATTCAGAGTAAGAAACCCAGTATGGAGCATAAATGATTACTTCATCGCCCGGATTGATCAGGCAAAGCAATGCATTAGCAATAGACTGTTTCGCACCTGTAGAAACTACAATGTTCTCAGCTTTCCAGTCAAGAGCGTTGTCTTTCTGAAGTTTTTCAGCAATAGCTTTTCTTAATTCAGGATAACCTGGTACCGGAGTGTAGAAAGTATATCCGTCATCTACAGCTTTCTTAGCAGCTTCCTTAATATGTTTAGGTGTCTGGAAATCTGGTTCGCCAAAGCTAAGGTTGATTACCTCAATACCTTTAGCACCTAGTTCACGGGCTTTTTTTGCCATCCCGATTGTTGCCGATTCTGCAAGAGAGTTAATTCTGTCAGAAAGTGGGTTTGCTAATGTTGCTGTGCTCATTTGTTTCGCAATTGTGTTTGTTAAAACCTCGTAAATTTAACGATTCACTGATGGCAATCCAATTTTTTAATCACAAATGTTAGCTGATATTTATGAATTTGCAGACAGATCAGTTTTGCTGATAATGTGGATGTCTCTTTGGGGGAAAGGTATTTCAATATTTGCTTTTTTAAAGCGGTCGAAAATAGTGAAGTATAAATTACTTCTTAATAAAGCCGGAGCGTTTACAAATTTGTCAGTCCAAACCAGTAACTCAAAGTTCAGCGAGCTTTCTCCCATGCCTGTAAAAATAACGAGAGGAGGTTTTGTGTCAATAATTCCTTGTGTTTCGCTGGCAATTTGCATCAACAGCTCCCTGATAGCTTCCGGGTTTTCTTTATATGAAACGCTCACTGGTACATGTATCCTTATTTCGCTTGTTGTATGGCTCCAGTTCGTGATTTTGTTTTGTGTAAAAAATGAATTGGGGACAATGATAGTGATATTGTCATTGGTTACAATGGTAGTGGCCCTGAAAGAAATGTGATGGATATTGCCCTGTATATTATCAAGTTCTACGCGATCACCTATTTTGATCGGTTTTTCAAAGAACATGATAATTCCGGAAATGAAATTATTGGCAATATTCTGCAAACCCAGACCAATACCAATTCCTATAGCACCTCCTATAATACTGAAAGTTGTCATGTCAATTCCGAAAGCTTCCAGAGTTACTAATGTGCCCAGGAAAAAAATAATATAACTCGCAGAAGAACTGAATCTTGCTGCAGTATGCTTAGGAATATGTAAACGGGAGAAAAGCCTCTCTGTAATTTTATAAAAAGCTTTGAATGAAAAGAGATATAAAAGGGCAAATACAGTACCAAAAGAAATTAGTTTGCCCAAAGTAAGGGAGGCATTACCGATATGGTATATTTCAAAATCCCAGATATAGCCAAACGTTGAAAGCATTTTGAAAACAAGGTTGAATAATTAAGAAATGACCCTGTCCAGCCGATTTAAGTTCTTTATAATAATGCCAAGATCCATTACCGCTTTGTAATCTTTAGCATAAATCATATCGAAATGCCTTACTGTTGAACTGTCCAGAGAAGTAGCATTCGGATTTAGATGACTTGTGGTTGTGAGCACTCCCTTTTTGATATTTTTAAGTTTGATAGATTCGCAGTCTGTCAACTGGACGAATGTATATTTTCTGAAGAATACGCCGAAAATGTTTTTGAAGAAATTAAATGGCTTTTTCTGAAAGAAAATTAAAATGGGAGAAATAGCGATCAATATGATGCTAAGTATCGTGTCAAGTAAAAATTTACTGCGGATGCTGCCCGGCTGAATCAGTTTGAAATGAATATCAATAGAATAAACGGTACCGTTAGTGTTTTTTGAACTGCTTCCAATAATATAATTGGCATCGTCAGGTACAATTTTGAAATCAATCTGAGGATCACTGATAGAAGACATCAGCTCAATAATATGATTGGCAGAAATGTCTTTGGAACAGAAGATGACCTCGTCGGCTTTATGCAGATTTAATATTGCAGACAATTGATCAAGACGCCCGATATATGAAGACGCTTTGCTGTCTGTGCTGTCGTTACTCACAAAGCCAAGAATGACTGCTTTTACATTTGCGTTCTGAAGAATTGACTGTACTCTTAAAATTTCTTCTTCTTTGCCTGCCAGCACAATTCGTTTTGGGTGATCGTTTTGGATATCAAAGTTTTTGAATCTGATAAAATGTAATAAATACCTGATTCCAATAAATTCTATTGCAGTAACTGTTGCTCCCAAAAGAATCAAGGCTTTTGAAAATCGGTAAGCATCAAGAAAATTTGAAATTCCTGAAATAAGGAGCGTGCCAATCAGAATACCTCTCAAGGCTTTGAATGCACTTAAAGGTTTGTCGTAACCTCCGCTATAATAAATTGAAATAAGCCAGGTAAGTATGTAGGCAGGTACTACCCTTGACATAAATGTTTCCGGATACAGGTCTTCAACATGTTTGAAATGTATTGCCCAAAAATCTTTTAAAAAAAGCATTGAAAAGAAAATGATAGCAGCATCAATTGCCGGTAATAATGCCTTTTTAATAAAGTTTTTAGAGATGTCGAACCCTGCACGCAGGTAAATAGCCATGTTGATCAGGAAAGAAAACGCAGCAGCATTATTTTGTGTAAAATGCTTCTGTGCAAATATGATCATAGCCCTGTAGAAGATGAAAACGTAGTTTACGCTTGTCTTTTTAGTACTCTCTCCTTTATAATGGATAATACGGGTTTCGGGAAAATAGTAGTTTTTATAGCCGCCCTTGAGGATACGGTAGGAGAGATCAATGTCTTCTCCGTACATAAAATAGTCTTCATCGAGCAGTCCTACTTTGTCCAGTGCGCTCTTGCGCATCAGCATATAGGCACCGGATAAAATTTCTATTTCATTCGTGTCATTTTCTCCAAGAAACCCCAGATGGTAGCGGCCAAACAGTTTTGATTTAGGGAAAATGGATGATAAGCCAAAAACCTTATAAAAGGCAACTTCAGGAGTAGGTAACCCGCGTTTAGATTCCGGTAAAAAAACACCTTTTCCGTCCAGCATTTTTACTCCCAAACCTCCGGCTTCGGGATGTTCATCCATGAAGTCACAGCATTTTTTGAACGTATCTTCTTCAACAATTGTGTCCGGATTGAGCAGAAGTACATATTCTGCTTCGGATGCTCTGATGGCTTGATTGTTGGCCTTCGAAAAGCCTACATTGTGCTCGTTGGCAATTAGTTTTACTTCTGGGAATTTTTCCCTGAGCATTTCAACAGATCCGTCTATTGAGCAATTATCAACAACAAATATATCTGCATCAATCAGTTTGACTGCTTTTTGAACAGACAATAAGGCCTGCTCCAAAAAGTGGCGTACATTATAATTGACAATGATGACAGATAATTTTTTCAAGGTTATTGCTCCCAGGATGTACGTTTCAGAATGCTCCTGCCTAAAGTGATTTCATCAGCATATTCCAGTTCCCCTCCCATAGGTATTCCTCTGGCAATGCTACTGATTCTGATATTAAACTCTTTAAGCTTTTTTGAGATATAGAAAGCAGTGGTATCGCCTTCCATAGTCGCTGGTAACGCTAAAATGACTTCTTTTATTTCATTCTGTTTTACCCTTTTAATAAGGGAGTCAATATTGAGGTCGGAAGGACTGATACCCTCTATAGGAGAAATGATGCCACCTAATACGTGATAAAGTCCTCTGTACTGATTGGTATTTTCAACTGCCAGTACGTCGCGGGTGTCTTCAATAATACAGACAACACTTCTGTCTCTGTTATGATTATTACAGATATTACAAATTTCAGCATCAGAAATATTGTGACATTCCTGGCAATAGGTTGTTTCTGTACGAAGTTTCAGGATAGCCTCAGCCAGACGGATGGAGTTATCCTGATCCGCTTTTAATAGGTGCAGGGCAAAGCGTAAAGCAGATTTTTTACCAATACCCGGTAACTTTGAAAGTTGATTGACCGCTTCTTCGACTAATTGGGATGGGAAGTTCACACGCGAAATATTAAATTTTCAATAATGAATGTAGGACTTTGCAATACATCCCAAAATCCCGTACTCAAAATTTAGAATTATAAGATTTGTGCATTGATACCTCTGTCGCAGATAGCCTGACGCATTGGTTTAAGTTTCTCAAAAGAGCCTGATTTTACAGCGCACTTGCCTTTGTAGTGGATCAACCATGTACATTGTTCTGCCTGGTCAGCAGCATGGTCACATACGTCAATCAACGTTTGTATAACATGTTCAAACGAGTTGAAATCGTCGTTGAAAACAACTAAACTGCACTCGTCAAGCGTAAGGACATCTTCTTCCTGTACTAATTCTTCAATCTGTATGGACGTCAGACTCATGGAAATAGGTTTTTACTCTTAGCAAATATAATTAAATTTAATCAATTTTACGCTGTCTTCATAGCTTTGACTGTAGTTTAGAAGCTCTTTTGCTTAAAAGCCGGTTAATGTTTCGGGCGAACATACATAAGTAATATAAATCGTTTTTCTTTTTATAAATGTTATCATCTTCTCTTATTATCACCCTGATCGTTATCTATTTTGCAATGCTTTTAGCAATTGCCTGGTGGACCTCCAGAAATGCAGATACTGATACTTTTTTTACAGGAAACCGACAGTCGCCATGGTACCTGGTGGCTTTTGGTATGATCGGGACCTCTATTTCCGGTGTAACATTCATTTCTGTTCCCGGAAAAGTTGGGGTAAATGATTTCTCTTATTTTCAGATGATCCTTGGAAATATGGCCGGCTACCTGATAATTGGTACAGTGCTGATGCCTTTGTATTATAAACTGAATCTCATCTCTATTTACTCTTACCTGAACGATCGCTTTGGTTTTTGGTCATATAAAACAGGGGCTTTCTTTTTCTTACTCTCACGTACAATCGGTTCATCTTTAAGGTTATACCTTGCCGCGGCAGTGTTGCAAATGTTCCTTTTTGAGAGGTTAGAAGTTCCTTTTCTGGCAACCGTTGTAATTACTATTTTGCTGATCTGGATTTATACTTTTCGGGGAGGTATTAAAACTATTATCTGGACAGACAGTCTTCAGACTTTATTTCTGATTACAGCCTTAGTAGTCAGTGTTTACCTTATTTCAGAGAAATTGGGAATTGGCCTTGGTACACTCATTCATGAGGTTGCAGAAAGCGACTATTCTCAAATATTCTTTTGGGATGTTAAGGATAAGAACTTTTTCGGTAAGCAATTCATCGCGGGTATGTTCATTACTATTGTCATGACAGGGCTTGATCAGGATCTGATGCAGAAAAACCTGACTTGTAAGTCTCTTAAAGATGCACAGAAAAATATGTTCACATTCAGCTTAATTATGGTAGTCGTGAACCTGCTTTTTCTCACTTTAGGGGCGTTATTGTACATCTATTGTGAGCAAATGAATATTGCAATACCTGCCAAAACGGATGATTTATTCCCTCAGTTAGCACTTAATAATTTCGGTGTTGTGGCCGGAGTTTGTTTTCTTCTGGGCATTATTGCTTCTTCTTATGCCAGTGCCGATTCTGCTTTGGCTTCGCTTACAACTTCGTTCTGTATCGATTTTATGGAATTTGAAGGAAGGACTGAAGCCGAGAAAAAGAAGATTAAATTCTGGGTGCATGTTGGTTTCTCAGTACTTTTATTAGTCGCTATTTTAATTTTTAATGAATTAAACAAAAATAATTCTGCGGTAGTTGATGCCGTGTTCTCCTTGGCAGGTTATACTTATGGTCCATTACTTGGCTTGTATGCTTATGGTATTCTTACTAAAAAATCTGCAGCAGATAGCTGGGTGCCGTTTATTTCTGTCCTGAGTCCTTTGCTGACTTATCTCATTGATAGAAATTCTGTTTTCTTACTCAACGGTTATAAGTTCGGTTTTGAATTGCTGCTTTTGAACGGTGCAATAGTAATACTGGGCTTGTGGATCAGTGGAAAACTGGCAGGTAGCAAAGAGATTGCTGCATAGTCCGGTTGTTTCATCAGACCTTACCGGATGCGTTTAACAAGAGATTCTGTGTTATCTGTGGAAAACATAAGAAGAATCATAGAAGCGGATAGTTATTTTAGAAAATTTATTTGTAATGACTTGTTAGTTAGGTTTTTATGAACTACTTAGCTGTTCTGAGTGGTGGCAGGTTTGAGGTTTGTTGGTATGTTAGACTTACCAAATACCTGCCCTTTATTGTTTATGATCAGGTCAAGTGCGATGATTGTTGTTTAGTTTTTTGCCATTTTTCTTTACTGATTTCGTATACAAAATTTAACCGTGGTGCTTCGCCAAAGTAGGTTACTTCCTGTTCTGCGGTTTTTTCAGCACCAATACGTCCGATAGCAACCTGCGAACGTATATTGTTTACTCCGATATGGAAATACACTTTTGAAACGAATTTAAAAAGGTAATCTAACATTGTCATTTTTACAGAATGGTTGATACCTTTTCCCCAATACTGTACCGCATAAAAAGTATAGCCGACAAATATGCTGTTTTCCTTCTCGTTGTAGTTGTAGATCCGTGTACTGCCTATCGTGTTTCCTGTAGTTTTATCTACAATTTTAAAAGCTCCCTTACTTTGCATTGCCCCGTCAAAAAAAGTTTTAAATACATCTTTCTTCCAGCGGTCTTTATTGGGGTGCTGTTCCCATATTGCGGGGTCAGATGCTACTGTGTACAAAACTTCAAAATCCTTTTCCTGCAAGGGATAAAGGATTACTTTTTCGTTTTTCAATATGATCTGAATATCTAACATAGTCATAATACAAATGAGTTTAAGGAAAAGGCGAGCCCATTAAGCCCGCCGTTTTTTATTTCCACCAATAATAATAATTGTGATTACCATCGTATTCAAAACCACAACGTGGATAGAGCTTGTTACCTATATCGTTTGTTTTTTCGGTTTCAAGCATCAATCCACAAGCTTCGGTTTCATCACACCACTGTTTAGCACGGTCTATCAATGTTACGGAAAGTCCTTTACCTCTGTAATCGGGGTGGACGAACAAATCGCTCAATAGCCATTGCTTTTCTAATTTAATATAATGGTAGATCTTGTACAACTGAACAAATCCGGCTGCTTTGTCATCTACATACACAACAAAAATATGAGACTGGTCATTGTTCAGTCGTTCCTGTATGAATTTCTTGCATTTTTCGTAATCATCCGCTTGACGGTAGAAAACCCGATAGAGATTGAATAACTCTGCTATTGTGTTTAAATCTTTCAAACTTACTTTTCTAATGTTGTAATCCATTGTTTTAAATTAGTTTAAGTGAGATAGCAAAATTAATTTCTGTCAGGACTATCTTAGTAGTCCAATTTGTACATAAAAGATAGTCCAGAATGTTGCCGTACGAACACATTATAATTATCGAGCCAGAGAGTAAAGTTCCTGTTTACAGGCAAATTGCTATTTCAATAATTAATGCTATCAGAAGCGGCACATTGAAAGCAGGAACACATTTGCCGAGTAGCCGTGAATTAGCTAAAACGTTGGGAGTACACCGCAAAACCGTGATTGCGGGTTATGAGGAACTGAATGCTCAGGATTGGATTATGATTGTTCCAAGAAAGTACGTTGCCGTTTCTGAGTGTATTCCTTTGCTGAAACCTCAAAAATGGGGTGATACCAACATACAGGTACCCTACGAAAATGATTTGGATGTACCATTTAGGATTATTGAAGAAAATAAGATTAATAAAAATACAGTTTCCTGTCCTGATATTATTATTATTGATGACGGACACCCTGACGTGAGATTATCGCCAATAGATAGTTTATTGAAAACATATCGCTCGCTCACTTCAAAAAAGTATGCCATTAAAAACGCAAATATCGGAACAACGCAGGGAACATTGAAACTGCGGGGAGAGCTGGTTAATTATCTGTCGGTAACAAGGGGATTAAACATTTCGGCTGATAATATTCTGATTACACACGGTGCTCAAATGAGTATTTATTTATCTGCTAAACTGCTTTTAGGGCGTTCCTCTAAAATCATTGTGGGTAAGCCTAATTATCCTCTTGCCAATAAAGCCTTTGCGGAAACCGAAGCGGAAATAATAGAGGTAAATGTAGATGACAAAGGTATTGATACAGATGCCATTGAGAAGATATGCAAGCGGACAAAAATTGATGCAGTGTATGTAATTCCGCATCATCATTACCCTACCACAGTAACGTTAAGCGTGGAAAGGCGGGTGAAATTATTGGAGCTTTCCAAACAATTTTTATTCGCCATTATTGAGGATGATTATGACTACGATTATCATTATACGTCTGCACCTTACCTGCCTTTAGCAAGTAGCGGTCACAATGGAAACGTGATTTATATTGGTTCTTTTTCAAAGATATTAGATCCGGCTCTGCGTATTGGTTTTATGGTAGCTCCGAAAAACTTTATTGAACAATGCACCTCTTTCAGAGAAATAATAGACATGGGGGGCGATGGATATATGCAGAATGCTTTGGCTATTTTGATAAAAGAGGATGAACTTAAAAGGCATCTTAAAAAGTCGAAAAAATGTTATCACAGGCGCAGGGATTTTTTAGATGTGTTGCTAAAAGAAAAATTGGGTAAGTATGTTTCTTATACATTGCCGACAGGCGGAATGGCTATCTGGGTAAAACTAAACCCTGACTTTTCTATTGTCAGACTTGTAGCAAACACGCAGTTTAAAATTGTCCGGTGGAATGCGGAACAAAACACATTTCGGTTTGGCTTCGCATCTATGAATGAAACAGAGTTGATACAGGCTGTTGATATTTTGAAAATGGTCTTGGAGAAAGAACAGCAATCTATCATATAGCCGTTTGGGTTGCTGGCTGATTCGGGCCACTGGCCATGACCAAATGTAGCAAGGAGTGCAGGAACTGCATAATAAATCGGCTGCCAGCCTTAGATTGAGGGAAGAGTTTAAGGAGGGACTGGCTCCAATAAAGCTAAATCAATTCAATTGCCGGGTCCCAGAATAGTTTTTTGAAATCTACTACCTGTTCTTCTTTTACAATGACTCCTTCGGCTTCAAGAAGCTCCTGCATGCGTGTAGGAGTGGCAAAGTGGTGTCTGCCCGAAAGCAAACCTTTGCTGTTGACTACACGGTGAGCAGGTACTTCAGGGAGAGAATGGCAGGCATTCATAGCCCAGCCGACCATACGCGAACTACTTTTCGCGCCCAGATAAGCAGCAATAGCTCCATAAGAAGTAACTCTGCCTTTCGGAACAAGCTTTGCAACTTCATGTACATCGGTAAAGAAGTTTTCCTTTGTAGGTTTCATACTGCCAACTTTTTAGTTCGCCTCTTTTTTTGAGTTATTGGATTTGTAGCCGATTGGTTCAATAGGTTTTTGTGCAGGATTTAATAATTCTTTTAAGTATTTGAAGATTAACTCTAATTCCTCATCATGGGATATTAGTTTTCTTTCAATTTGCTCTAGCTTTAGCAATATATCTTTATGTGTTAATATAGATTCACGAAGTTTTGTGAAAATTCTAATGATCCTAATATTTACATCTATAGCTATTTTACTATTCAAGACACTGGATAGCATAGAAACTCCTTGTTCAGTAAAAACTTTGGGGGTATATCTATTTCCTCCCCAACTTGAGGTCACAATTTGTGACCTCAAGTTTTTGAATTCTTCTTCAGTTAATTCGAACATGAAATCCGCCGGAAAACGGTCTGAGTTTCTTTTGATAGTTTGATTAAAGACTTTTGTTTCAACACCGTACAACTCGGCTAAATCTTTGTCTAACATTACTTTTTGCCCTCTAATAAGGTAGATTTTGCTGATAATAATTTCTTCCGGAATTAAGCCGTCTACAGTCATGTTAAAAAAAAAATAAAAAAAGTAGATGTTTTATAATGTCATTCTATTATTTCAAACCTTTTTACCCCAAAAGCAGCAAAGGCAACAAATTTGCCGGCATCTTTGGTTTGTTCCAGGATAAAAGAACCTTTCTGAAGTGAAGTTCCTTCGGAGTTGTTTACTTCAAAATTTACTTCTTCATTTTTGCCTGACTTTCCGAAAGTAACTCTTAAAGTTGGTAATTGACTGTCGATCTGAGTTGTCCAGTTAATCTGACTTTTTTTGAGGGACTCGATAACTTCCTGTTGCTTTGGACTTAATACAGCAGGAAGAATCAGGTTCATTTCCAGTTTTAATCCTGAATAGGGTAATAACTCCGGATATGTCTCATAAAGTTTTTGCGTGTACTTTTTCGCAGCATCAAGGCTGTCCTGTTCAATGGCAATGTTGGCCAGCGATTCATAAGTACGGGCAACTAATAGTTTTTCATTACTCTTGTCAAGGTATCTTTCTGTAAGGATCAGATTAAAACTGTCTTTAGCAGCCTGATAGCTGCCTTCTTCCTGCAGGATTTTTGCAAGATAAAAACGGTAGTAACGTTTAAGGTTAGGGCGTTTATCTGTTTGCATCAGACTGCTGAATTTCTTTGTAAAGAAATTGGGACTGAAGTCTTTGATCAAAAACCATACTTCATCAAAAGTTACCAGATTTTCAGAAGATAAGATGTGATAGGTTACCTGCTCGCGTTCATGGCTTTGTGAGAAAACATTGGCAAGGTCAAATTTCATCCAGAAGCTTTCTATCCAAAGCTTTGACAAGCGGAACAGGTCAGACGGGTTGTACCACCAGCCTTTGTTTTCAAACTTTATTCTGGCCATTTCCTGCGACTTGTTCATATACTGCATCACAGCTGTGGCGCTTTTATATTGTTCAGGGAGCCAGGTTGTTCCAATATACATTTCTTCAAAATTTTCTGCTTTTTTTGCAGCTTTTTCGCTTTGTTCTGTTAAACCAAGGTAATGGTAATTGCGGGCAAGGGCAATATTATGCCAGCCAAAACCAGGAGAAGAGCCCTGGGCCTTGATAATTTCTTTCAGCTTTTTAACACTTTCAGAAGAGGTGTTTTTGTAAACATCCAGCATAGACAGCATGTAGAATTGCTCTCTTGTCTGTTTGCCGGGCATTGACTGTTTAGATGCCTTTATAAAGTATTCATTTGCAGAGGCAAAGTCTCCTTTTGTGATTTTTAAATGACCATAGTTGTTATATGGCGGATAGTGAGCCGGTTGATCCAGCAGTTTATCAAAATAGTATTCGGCAGAATCTATCTGATAGTTATAAGAGAAAAGAATTGTTTTATAGTGGTAAATATTCAAAAGCTCTTGTTCCAGCTGGGCAAGGCCAAAGAAAGAAGCATTAACAGGAAGGTCTCTGTAAAACTTTACTTTAGCGGAGTCCAGAAACTTCATTGATTTCTGTTCATTACCTTGTATGTCTGCTTCTAAAAAAGAAAAACGCTTATTATCATAAATACGGTTGCGGTGATATATCCAGGAGAGTGTTGTGTATGGGTTGAAGTAGAACTCCATCTGAATATTATAGCTTTTGTATTTTTTGCAATACTCAACGGCCTTGTCTGGTTGATCCATGTTTTCATAACACTGAGTTATCATATAAGTCAGCATGCCAAAATCCTGATGGTATTTGTAAGTGTCCATATATCGGAAAACATCCGATGTACGAAGTTTTAGTTTACTTTTATAGTCACGTACTATTTGTTTGTAAGCATGTAAAAGTGGCACTAAGGCTAAATTAAAACCTTGTTTGTCAGCTGCGCGGTAATATTTGTAAGCACCTTCATACAGATGTCCTACATAATAGGAAGTGTCCTTTTTGATAAATTCGCGCGACTTTTCTAAGGCCTGCTTGTCAAAAAACCACAAGCTGCCACGTGCTTCATCTATTTCAGATCTGCGCGGGTTTTCCTGTGCCATAACATTGAATGCAAGGGCAGTAAGAATACTTATAAGCCAATAGATAAATTTATTAGGCATTTTTATATGACAAATTTAGAGTTTTAAAATGCTTTGAATGAGAAGTATTAATCCTCAGTCTAATGTCTAAAATCTCACTACTCATTACTCAACACCAGCTTTAATTTTGCCAGTCTGCTCACTTCTTTTTGTACAATTTTCTTTAAAGCATTTTGCTGTGCGTCACGGTTTTTAAATACCAGTCTGTGGTTAATCACCACTTCAGCAAGGTTTGCAATATCATCTTCAATTACATAATTACGGCCATTTACCAGGGCAAAAGCTTTCAAAGTTTTCAGGAAAATAATACCGCTTCGGGTAGATGCTCCTACAAGGATGTCCGGAGTTCTGCGTGTTTCTGCTACCACATTTCTTACACCGGTGATGATCTCATCATGAACAAAAACCTTTTCTGCTTCTTTCTGCAGTTCAATCAGGTCGTCGTAAGTAAGTACCTGCTGAATTTCATCTTCAAAATGAGTGATGTTCAGGTAGTTTTTATAAATATCGAGTTCAACCTCATCTGTTACGTAGCCAAGGCTGATTTTCATAAAGAAACGGTCAAGCTGAGCGTGCGGCAGAGGATAAGTACCTTCACTTTCAATCGGGTTTTGTGTAGCAATTGAAAAGAAAAGTTTATCCAGCTGATATGTTTTTTCTCCGATTGTGATCTGGTTTTCAGCCATGCACTCCAGCAATGCAGATTGTACCTTAGGTGAGGCCCGGTTAATTTCATCGGCAAGAAGGATGTTTGTAAACAAAGGTCCTTTGCGGAAGATGAAGTCTTTGCTTTGCTCGTCAAAAATGTTGGTGCCCAGTAAATCCATTGGGAGTAAATCGGGCGTAAACTGAACCCTTTTGAATCCTATGTGCCCGTCTTGTGAAATGCCTTTGTTGAGGTTTCCTGCAATGGACAAAGCCAACGCTTTAGCCATTACTGTTTTACCGGCCCCCGGATTATCTTCTAATAAAATATGCCCTTTGGCAAGCAATGCTGTTACTACATATTGAATCTGACGGTGTTTCCCTTTAATAACTTTTTCAATATTGCTGATTAATGCCAGCACTTTTTCACTTGAAGTTGTATTTGTAGTTGCTTCCATGTTTGTATAATTTATTTGCATTATGCCTGTCAGGCCAATGCCTTTGTTATTTTCCGAATAAGAATTTAAATGTTCTGCCAGTACTGATAAAACTGAGCAGTTTATGTTTTGTTTTGAACTGAACTAATGCCTTATCTGTAAATGTGCTGTTAAAATTACCGACAAATATTTGTTCTGCTTCATCAGGCTTTTCGTTGGCGTATTTAACTTTATGATATACACTGATGAATTTCTCATATGACAAACCGTATAGCGGATCGATCTTATATTTCGCAAATTCCAGTGGTGTTAAATTGCCTCGTTGAAGTCCCAACTGATTTAGAAGAAATTCTGCCAGGCGATTACCATTATAAGTTTGCTCATTGATAGTTTTTGAGCCTTTAACCTTGCTTTTCAGTATTGTAAATACAATCACCGGCAGGAGCAACCATGTCAGCAGGAATAGAATGACTAATGAAGCCGATCCTATAATTCCCCATTTAAGAAGGTCTTTTTTCTCTTCAGCACTCAAAATGTCCGTTGCTTCCGCTTTCTTTTCCTCAGGCCTGATATGGACTTCATCGATAGGCACCAGTTTAGGAAGTTTGGCAAGTATAGTTGTCAAATTATCTTTTGCGCCCGGCTTTAATTTTTTTAGCTTTTCATCATATGAAATCACCAAAACCTGAGCATTTTCTTTCAGGTCACTATAACGGCGAGGTGCTTTTTCCTGCTTTATTTTAGCGTGTTTCAGGTCTATTTTTAAAGAAATTGGCTTTTTAAGCTTGAACTCCTTGTCATGATAGTTAATAGATTCAACTTCAATAGTCGCAGTTTTTGTCAGACTATCTGTAATATTAATCAACTTTCCTGTTGCAGCAAGCCAAGCTTTTGATGGCGGTGTCGGTGGTGTTCCGTCAGGTTTTGGTGATTCGCGGCTTTCTTCAGCGCCAATAGTAGTATCGAAGTCGAGCCAGCCATAGCCAGGGAAATAAACCTGGATCCATGCATGTGCCTGATCCCCGTAAAACCAATACCATCCCGGATTTTTATCGGCACGGTCAACCGTCATAAACCCGGCAGCCATGCGGCAAGGTATACCTACAGAACGTAAAAGGTACAATGAAGCACCTGCAAAATAAGTACAGTAACCTTTGTGTGTTCTGAAAATGAATTTACTCAGATTGGTAGTTGTCTGGACACCGTGCATGTCGCTGCGGTCTCCATTGCCCGGAGTAAGTGTATATTTATAAAGCGGACGGCCTTTATCATCTTTTGAAAGGAAGTAGTCGCGAATGGCCAATACTTTGTCGACAGGTAGTTTTTTATTTCCTATTAATGTCTTTGCAAGATTAGCTATGCTGTCAAATACAATTCCTTTAGGGGACTTTGTATAGTAGTTATAGAAAGCGGTGTCTACCTGACTGTAATCTTTAACTGTGCCTAGTTCCTGAAAGCGTTGTTCCTGAAATGCCTTGATTTGAGGATTGTCAACATTGTAAACAAAGTATGCGCTATTCAGGACTGAAATATAAGATTTTGCTCTATAGGCAGACTTAAACTGATCTTTAAATTCGTCATCAACGGCAATCGGCTGGCAGAAGAAAGCTGTACCCGGAGCTGTAAAGGTAGAAGGGGAGAGACGATTCACATAAACATCTACTTCGGCAACCTGTCTGAACTTATCTCCTTTACCGTTTTTGATAACAGAAGAATCTGTTTCATTAAAATACAAGGGAATAAGTGATGGGTTTGGCATGAACAAATCATTCGATGGCATGCGGGAGTCCAGCTCAAACACTTCCCTTTGCGGATTATATTTAGTCAGGTAATAACATGCAAAGTATAGCGGATTAGAAACCTCTGTATTGGGGAAATAGTTTTCAAGGTGCGCACAGAACATCAATTCCTGGTTTCTTCCCAGTCTGGATTTTAACTGAGCATAATCTTTCAGGTTGAATGTTGTGTCTTTACCGTTACGGTTCATCATGTCATCATCATCCTGTGGTTGATTTTTGCCATCGTTTTTACCGTCTGCACTTTGTGCAACAGCTTCCTTTAAATCTTTCAGTTTGTCTTCAAAGGCATAATTGGCGCCGAATAAAAACAATGCAAGGAAGATAAGAAACAGCAGTGTTCTCCCTGTCAGTTTTAAGAGATTGCTAAGCCCGAACTCCTGCATACTTTGGATTACTTCTCTGGTATAAATAAGGTAAAAGCCATATACAACCACAGGAAGGAAATCCAGTAAATACTGATTCATATCGTGAATCAGTGTGCTATTAGTATGCAGAATAATAGCCAGCGTTAAAACTAGGATTGAAAGGATAATAGGGAAGTACCTGAAACGGGCGAGCCCGTAGCCAATCAGCCACGAAAAGCAGAATATGACAGTGTATAAAAGATATTGTACTGAAACAAAATAGCTGTCAAATTCTCCTGTATAATACTGGTTGATCAGCTTGTAGCCACTGAATAAGGCAAAAGCCATTAACCCGGCAGTGACAATAAACCTTCCCCTGAAAGAATAAAGCAGAAAAGCTGCAATCATCCCCGCAGAAAAAAGCAGAGTCTGCCACCATGGATTCACATTCAGGTAGCCCAGGTAAGCATTTGTCTGGGCAGAGAGGAACCACACAATTCCCATGGTAGGTATTACCAGGAAAATGAGGCTTATCAACACCCGCATAACGGAAAATTTCTCTTCTTTATTCATGTTTTGTTGTGATTAGAAGATTGAAAGATTTTAAAATTGACGATTGTGTGTCTTGATAATTTTGAAATTTTCTAATCTTTAAATCTAAATTTTGATCACTGTAATCGGTTGTTCTGCCAATATTTTTTCTATCATTCTTTCGTTATTTCTTACTTTTCTTCCAAAACCTGAGAACCACCACAAACCTAAAGATTGGTTTGTCCTGTCATTTAGTTTGAAAAATATATTCCCGAAACTCAAAAGCCCTTTTTTGAGCCATGCCCAACGATAGGTGTCTGATAGTTTAATATAAAATAGTACAGCTCCTTGTTTCAGCAAGGGCATGTTTTCCAGCATTTCGGCAGGCAGTAGCGATGAAATACAAATGAATGTATGACTATTCGGTTGTATAAGTTCCTGTAATGTTTTTTCCTGTTGCCAGTGGGCAGTACTGATCTGGTATAAGATTTTTTCTTCATCTGTTACCTCAAAGGAAGTTGATATTTCCTGATCGCTGATGATGCGAAGGGAAGTGCCCTGTTTTAAAAGGCTGTCTGTTAATAAGCGAAGATTGTCTTTATAGCCGTTCAGTAATTCTGCTTCCAGCTTTTCAGGGCCTTTCCATTGCTTGTAAAAAGAAGGCAGCAAATATAAGTGCGAAGCAAAAGGGTTGAAAACTTCAGGGATCTTAACAACAAGCTCTTTGTTTTTGGCATACAGCTTCCAGACAATCCTTCTAGGATCGTCAGTAGATTCGTAGTTTTTATAATTAAGATAATCACCTTCCACACGGCGCATGGTCGGGATTCTGGTAGTCATGTCTTCCGACGAGTTGGGTGTAGCTTCTTGTTCGTCTGTCTTTTTTGCCGGTGGAGTTGTATAGAAACTCTTTTCAAATGGCAAAGCATAAGTAAACGAGAACATTCTGAAGTAGTCGTTGAAAAACAGGCGAGACTCACGTACATGGTATTCGCGACGATCAGGTAGCCATATTTGTTTAATTCCGGATATACCTTTGCGGAAAAACTTCCCTACGTCTTTTACAGAGCGGTTGAGTACAAGAGAGTCTGTTGCGTTCAGGTCATTGAAAACGATATCTGCTTTTATATAACCAAGAAAAGGTCTGAGGGCACCGGTAATCCTTATTTCCAACGGAACCCACCCTGCTTCTTCTTTAATATCCTTTCCAAGAAAAATAACAGCCTGTTGCTTTCTATAGAAAATAAGAAAGTAGAGATAACTGAACAGTGTCGTTAAAAAGGAAATCAGAATTAACGAAGCTGCCAAATACAGTATAATTATCCCGGTTTCTGTAACCAGAAATCCGAATGATGATTCAGTACTGACATAGTTTTCCTTCAGCCAGTAATATGCCAATCCACCGAAAAAGGCAAACCAGATGAAATTTGGGCGAAGGGGAATGTAATTGAAAAAACGCTTTAACTGTTTAAAAAACATCCGATAAATTTATGATCAAATGAACATAAATATAACGAATAATAAATTTCAAATCTTGTTTTATAGTCTGTGTTTTTTAAAACCAAAAGGCATTGAAGACAATCTTCAATGCCTTTTAGAATACAGCAGTTTAAATAAGCCGTTTAGTGAATATCTGTTTCATCGTACCTTGCCTGATTCGTCTAACCAGGAATTCTGAATTTTGCCTGCTAATCTCATTGATAGCATAAATTTTGTTGATTGTTAAATTTTCAGAACCGGAGTTTTAAACTTATCTGCGGAAAAACATAAGAAGGTTCATAGAAGCAGATCGCTATTAGCAGTTTTATTTACACGCTTTTTCTTCTAATTTTTTATCCACTTTAAACCTCAATTGTTTTGCCATGGCTATATCTGAGCAGGATTCAGTTTTCTTTTTCATTTTCATATAAATCTGCGCTCTGTCAGCATAATACTCTCCGTTTTTATTGTCGAGTGAAATAGCTTTGTTGAAATCCTCAATGGCCTGGTCATATTTTTTTCTGTTACCAAAGAATATCCCTCTATGGCAATAAAGTATTGCTTCTTTCGGGTAGTGTCGAATTGCTTCTTCATAGTTTTGTTCTGCCTTGCTAAACTCACGTTCATCTTCCAGGACCTCCGCTTTTCTTAAATAAGGATCAAGGCTTTTGTTCAACTCTATTGCCTTGTCAAAATCAGCAAGTGCCAAATTGTTTTTACTTAGTTGTTGTTCACACATACCCCTGTATAAGTAACAATCAGGATCGTTTGGTGTTATTTCCAAAGTTCTGCTAAATGCACTTGCCGCGTTTTCGAAGTCGCCAAGGTTAGCATAAGTACTGCCAAGGTTAAATAAGGCAGGAGCATAGTTTGGCTTCATTTTAAGAAATTGCTCATAATCACGTAATGCCTGTGTATTTTGATTCATGTTATTATAGACAAGTCCGCGCTGAAAATAAGCATCAGCATCATTAGGGTTTGACTGAATGGCTTTTGTAAAGTCTGCCAGCGCCTGAGGGTATTTTTCCTGCTGGCTTTTAATCATTCCTTGTTTGTAAAAAGCGCTTGCACCCCCATTGTTCAGGTTAGAAGCTATGGCATAATATTTCAGTGCACCGTCATTATCACCTTTGGCTTCAAGCAGTTTTCCTTTTAACATGTTCGCGTCATAGCTTTGGCTGTTAATTGCCAGCGATTTGTCAACTAAAGCTTCTGAAGAAGTATTTTCACTTTTATCATACTTAAGAAGAGCTTTGTCATATAAAACCTGTGCTGTATTGTCGCCAAAAGGTTTAGGGTTCGGTTTGTATTTAAATTGTTTATGACCGTCATAAGCCATCAGTTGGTAAGACTGGTTTGTGAGCCCTGTAAAGACAAAGTTGCCGTTTTTTGTAGTTTTATCTTGTTCTATTAATATTCCTGAATTGTTGATAAGCCATACTTCCTCATTAGAAGCTTCCTGGTTTGTTTCTGCATTGATCATGGTTCCATAGAGATTTCCGTCAATCAGATCATCGGCTTTCACGGTGGCAAATACATTCTGATTTCGTTCTGAAATTCCTAATTGCTGACCTTTCGCGAAACAGATGGGGTATTCTTCCTGAATTTGGCTCACATTATGATTTTGAGGGGCTAAAGGTGTCGGTGTACGCTGTTTTGTGGTATTAAGTCTTTGTTTTGTTATAAATTTTTGTTTTGGGGGAGCTTCTGTTGTGTTGCTGGATTTTGGATTTTGATCAGTTTTGTCTGGAGTCGTTGAATGCAGTTCGCTGGCTGTTGTTTGATTAGGGTCTTCTTTTTTAGGATTAGAATCCATGGAGCAGGAGGCTAAAACAAACAATATGCTTATTGGTAAGACATGACTGAAATGTTTCATATGAAAGAAGTTTTTGTATACTTGTTTTATACGGTTTACAGTAAAGAGGATTCTTTGAATAACACAAAATTATTCAGCGCGTAGTAGTGAGAGGGCGTATTTAATGTATGTTTTTGGGATTTCGTTTAATAAAAAATTAAAAGCACGAATGTTATTTAAATAAAGCACATGTTATTGGGGGAGCACTTCTGAGAGATGTATTGGTTTTAGAGGACATTAGCCAGATTATGGCTAATAATAGCTGGTATTATAAATTCTATTAATCAGAAAGGTGTCGGTTATAATTTGTATGTAAGATTACCCGAAAGAGAGAAAAATATTCATAAAAAAAAGCTTCGTAGAATTTCCACGAAGCTTTTTTGTTTTCAATGCCCGATTTTAATCGCAAGCTTTTTTGATAAGTTTCCCTTCAACCGGATGGCCTAGCTCTTTTGCTTTGCTTATATCCAGGCAAGATTCATTCTTCATTTTTTTCTTCAAATAAACCTTTGCCCTGTCTGCATAATAATAACCAATTTGGTTATTTAAATTGATCGCCTGACTGAAATCAAGAATTGCTTCGTCAAATTTCTTTCTGTTTGTAAAGAAAATAGCTCTGTGATAGAACGGCTCTGATTTAGTAGGGTGAGCTTGTATAGCACTACTGTACAATGATTCTAAACCTTCGTAAGCATGTTCGTTTTCTAAAATTTCCGCTTTATGAAGATATGCTTCAAGGTTGTTGTTTAATTCTATCGCTTTGTTGTAATCTGTAATTGCCAAAGTGTTTTTACCCTGTAGCTGATAACTAAGGCCTTTATGAAGATAAGTTTCAGAGTCCAGAGAATCTAATTTTAGCGCTTTCTCGTATTCTTCAACGGCTTCGTCATATTGTTTTATTTCAAAATACGAGCTTCCCATATTGAAATAACCATCTATAGCTTTAGAGTCAAGCTCAACCATTTTCTGATAGTCGCGAATGGCTTGTGGGTGCATGTCCAGATTGTTTTTAGAAACACCACGATGGAAATAAGCCTGTGAAAATTTAGGGTCTAGATTGATGACTTTATCTAAATCACTCAATGCGCTGGCATATTGCTGCAATTCATTTTTTACAACAGCTTGCTTGTACATAGCTGTAATATCACCGGGTTTTACTTCCAATGCTTTTCCGTAGTTGTAAAGAGCTTCAGTGTATCTTGACGCATTCTCTTCAATCTGACCCTTGAGCATATAAGCTTCATAGAAGTTTGGGTTTAACTCCAGCGCTTTGTCTATGAGCTTTGTAGCTCCTTGAAAATCATTCTGAGCTACTTTTTTTACAGCTCTGTCATATAAGCCCTGAGCCGTTGAATTACCTGTAGTGTGTTTGGCCGCTAATTCAAATTTGAAGTCTTCCTGGCCTTTAGAGGCAAGAATATAATATGTCTGTTCTGACAAGTTTTTGAAATCAATATTGCCATCGCCACGGCTTTGTTCTTTTTTGATGATTGTGCCATGCTGATCAGCCAGCCATACAGTTTCGTTTTTTGCAAAATTTCTTGTGCGTTTTTCCAGTAGTGTACCGTAAATTTCACCATCAAGAAGCTTGTCATGTGTAATTTCTGCAACAGTGTTATATGCAAGTTCCTTCGCAGACAGTTTTTGGCCAATTGTCAGTAAAACTAATCCTTCATGACCTGTATTGGGAATATATTTAACGCTTCCTTTGCTTAATGGAGAGCTAGGGTGAGTAATTACACTGTGCTCTTCCGGAACAAGGCTGTTGAACTGGAAAGTGCCTTTTTTGTTGGCGTTTGATATCGCTAAAACCTTTCCGTTCTTCGAAACAAGTATAAAAACAGTATTTGCCTTAGATACTCCTGTTATGTTTGCTGCTTTTTTAGCAATCAAAGAATCCTTTTCTACGATAGCAAAAAGACGGTTTTTAGTGTCAGCATCAGTGATGTAGTTACCTATTGCATAAGCATCTTCATGCTCAAGCTTAGTTCTGATGAGTGCTTGTTTTTCATTTTTTAAGATACTCAGATCGTTTTGTGATCTGTATTTTGGACGAGAAAGTACAACTACATAATTGTTGGGTTTAATGTTCTGTAGTAAAACAGAACCATTTTTGCCAATTGGTGTCTTGGAAACGAATTTCCCTTTTTCGTCAAAAAGAAGTATGGATACTTTAGATTTTTGAAGCGTATCAAGAAGTTTTATATTACCCTTTAAAGCAAAAACCTCTAAACCTTTCACTTCGTCAGCTTTGATGTTTTTTATGCCGTATTTTTTTAAATCATCGGCACTCAGTTTACTGGTTTCTGACAAAGTTAAAGTGTCCGGAAGTTCAATAGTTTGAGTAATGGTAGTGTCTGCCGGCTGATCAGCTACTACTTCTTTCGCTTTTTTCTTTGAACAAGCGGAAAGCATCAGCGTTAGCGCTAATACATGTAAAGATATTTTATTCATAAACTTCCCTTAGGTTTTTATGGTTGATTGAGCAAGTGCTGCAATTTTGCAGATAATTTTGAATTATTCAATAAAATAGTTAACAAAACAAAGAGAGTTGCATGGTGATTTAGGTTAAAAAGGCCGTGCATCTTTGAAAAATTATTTATTGGTTCTGTTTTTTAGGATGTCACAGGCAAGCAAAACTGCATGTCTGAATGAACTTTCGTCAGCAATTCCCTTTCCTGCAATATCATAAGCAGTTCCATGGTCAGGACTGGTCCTTACAACTGAAAGTCCGGCAGTAAAATTAACCCCATTTTCAAAAGCAAGTGTTTTGAAAGGAATCAATCCTTGGTCATGGTACATGGCAAGAACTGCGTCGAATTTAGAATGAAGCAACTGGCCAAAGAAGCCATCAGCAGGATATGGACCAAAAGTTAAATTGCCTTTAGACTTAAATTCTTCAATAGCGGGACGAATGATGTTTTTTTCTTCATCACCTAAAAGGCCATCTTCGCCTGCATGCGGGTTTAAACCGAGCACTGCAATTTTGGGTTTTAGAATACCGAAGTCTTTTTTCAGACTGTCAGTCATTACCTGTAGTTTTGTTATAATGTTTTCTTTACTGATAGCAGATGCTACATCTTTCAAAGGAATATGCCCTGTTACTACACCAACTTTGAGCGTCTCGCCGCAAAGAAACATCAGGTTAGGGCCTTTTGAGAAATTTTCGGCAAAAAACTCAGTATGGCCCGGATATTTGAATTCGTCGTTTTGTATATTATGTTTATTGATTGGCGCTGTAACAATAGCATCAATCCAGCCCTTTTTTAAGTCTTCGGTAGCAGCCTTCAGGCTTAACCATGCACATTTACCCGCTGTTTCAGTTACTTTTCCCGGTTCTATTTCAAAATCATCTTCCCAGCAGTGGATCAGGTTAACACGCTTGGCATTGAACTGGTCAGCAGTTTTGATATGGAAATAACTCTGATCTTCGAAACCTAATAGCTTTTTATAACGGTTAAATATTTTTGTAGAGCCATAAATGATAGGCGTGCAAAATTTAAGAATGTTATGGTCGTTAAATGTTTTGATGATTACTTCCGGGGCTATACCGTTGAAATCACCGAGGCTGATACCTATGACTGGCCTATGGGTATTATCCATTATTGAAAGATCAAATTAAAATCATGCACTATATTTGTCAAAAATACAGGATTCCTGTGTAATTAAAAATGCTAATTATTGATGAAAGTAAAACTAATCGTATTATTCCTGTTGTTGATTTTCTCCTTATTCCATTCAGTTAAAGCGCAGAAAGTCTTCTCAACTAAATCAACTTATGAAGCAGAAATTAAAGTTTTTGTGGTAGAATTTGCCTCGCAGGCAGATTTGTTAGTCTGTGAAGTGGACGATGTTTCGCAGGCCGAAAAAAATGAAGGAAGATGGTTTTTTGTGCACTCAGAGAATGCGATGGCTAAGAAGATTTGTTTTATCGATAATGCTTTTCAGGCAGATCTTAGGGTTTACTTTGTGAAAAATTGTTCTCAGGCGGGATGGCAAAATAGAGCTAAAAAGCCTTTAATGCAGTAAAAAAGGTGACTGGAAAGTCACCTTTTTTAATTTGAGATTGTCTTAGTTAAATATTAAGACAATTCAGATGGATACTTTTCCAACATTGATTTTCGTAGAAAATAACTATGTTTTCTTGTCTATTTTACCAGATAGAGACATAGGTCTATTTCACTCCAGTTTAAAACTAAAAGAAGGTCATAGAAAATGATTTTTTACATAGAATCAATTCCATCTTCTTATTCTATGTACCTATGAGGTAAAGTTTTAATATTTAAATGGGACAATCAATTTAATTTTATATATAGCTCGTCCTGCGGCAATGCTATTAAAATAATAAACCTTTATGTGTGTCTTGTCGGCGCCTGAGTTTCTTTTTTTTAGAAGTGCTTATTTAATACTATCAGGGTTAAAGACATTTAAGAGATTATCGCTGATAATACATCACAATAGATGCTTTTTCAATAATATTAGAATTAAGGTAGAAGCCAACCAATGCAGGTGACGCGTTTTTATCCAGACCCAATTTGTCGGTTTTAAGCGCATAAACAGTGATCAGATATTGGTGCGCACCGTGTCCCGGAGGCGGACAAGGACCGCCGTAACCAGGCTTTCCAAAATCAGTAATACTTTGAATAACTCCGGCAGGAGTAAGGTTTTTCTCTAAAGTACCGGCACCTGATTTTAATTCTTTTGTAGTAGCAGGAATATCAAACACTACCCAGTGCCAGAAGCCGCTTCCTGTAGGAGCATCTTTGTCATAAATAGTTACTGCAAAACTTTTAGTACCTGCAGGTGGATTTTCCCAGCTTAGTTGTGGAGAAATATTGCCGCCGGAACAGCCAAAACCATTGAATACCTGTGCATTTGTAGCCTGTCCGCCAATTTCGTTACTTTTTAATGTGAAAGTTTGAGCAAAGGCAATACTGCCCAATAGCAATAATCCGCTTAAAAGTGATAGAGTTTTTTTCATGATTTATGTTGGAAATGGGTTAGATAAAAAGCATTGAGATAATAATTCAAGCTATTCAATTCCTAGAGATAAGTCAATAGTAGTATTGTATAAAATATGAATTTAAGGATGCCTGAGCTTGTAGTGGTGGTGAGCAAATACCAAGCTTAATCAAAGAAAAGATTGGATAGTTTAAATCTTTCCAATCTTTTTAGTAATCATTTCAATATACAAATCTTCAACCTTTGTGCGTGCCCAGGGTGTTTTTCTCAGAAATGCCAAGCTGGATTTAATACTGGGATCAAAATTGAAACAGCGAATATCTATTTTACTTCCCAACTGATTCCATCCATAGAAAGCAACCAGTTCATTTAAAATCATTTCCAGTGTTTTGCCGTGCAAGGGATTGTTTATCTGTGTTTTTTCCATTACAGAAATATATAAGAGCGTAAAAGACAAAGAGCCCTGTAAAAGGGCTCTTTGGTTGTATCAATAAAGAAATACTTATGCCATTGAGTGGAATACGTTCTGAACATCGTCGTCTTCATTCAAACGCTCAATCAGTTCCATTACTTCCTCTTCCTGTGCTTCATCCAATTCTACTTTAGTAGCCGGTAAACGCTCCAGTTCGGCTGTAATTACCGGAATACCTTTTTCTTCAAGGCCTTTTTGTAAAGTACCAAAATCCGCAAAAGCAGCATAAACGAAAGCACAGTTGTCTTCACCCATTACGATGTCTTCCAAACCTGCATCAATCAATTCAAGTTCCAGTTCTTCAAGATCCAGACCTTCAGGGTTGATTTTGAAAACCGCTTTACGGTCAAACATAAATTCTACGGAACCCGAATT
Organism: uncultured Bifidobacteriaceae bacterium; assembly: GCA_964572965.1. Classification (GTDB taxonomy): domain Bacteria; phylum Bacteroidota; class Bacteroidia; order Cytophagales; family UBA9547; genus CAZNHL01. The sequence continues at coordinate 1,190 of CAZNHL010000044.1, read as the reverse complement.
ACCTAAAGCGCCACCAGTTCTGTTGAAATGCAGACGCATGTTCGCTACAGTACGGTTTGGGTTATCAGTTGCAGTTTCTACGATAATAGCCACACCATGTGGGCCATATCCTTCATATACCAATTCCTGGAAATCTTTTTCATCTTTCGAAGAAGCCCTTTTGATCGCTGCATCGATACGGTCTTTAGGCATGTTTACTCCTTTCGCGTTCTGAATTGCAGTACGTAAACGAGAGTTAGCGTCAGGGTTGCTACCAGACTGCTTAACAGCCATGGCTATTTCTTTACCAAGACGGCTGAATATTTTGGACATTTTGTTCCATCTTTTGAACTTACGTTCTTTTCGGAATTCAAACGCTCTTCCCATTGTTTTTCAAAATTACGGTTCAGAGGCCAGGATGGGCTCTGAACGCGGTTAGTTAATATTTGAAGATATTTTATTAGCGATTTCTGTCATTTCCTCTTTTGGTAAATCCAGTTTAGGGTTACCAAAATTGATGTCGTGCATACTGTGGAGCGGAATCAGGTGGATGTGTGCATGTGGCACTTCCAAACCGACTACAGCAATACCAATACGCAAACACGGAATGCTTTTTTGAATGGCAATAGCTACCTTTTTTGCAAAAAGATGTAAACCTGCCAGGCTCTGGTCGTCAAGGTCATAGATGTAATCTACTTCCTTTTTAGGGATAACCAGTGTGTGCCCTTTGGTTAAAGGACGGATATCCAAAAAAGCAAAATAATCCGCATCTTCTGCTATTTTGTAGCAAGGGATTTCTCCGTTAATGATGCGTGTAAAAATGCTGGCCATATGACTATCTGAAAATTTCCAGGATTTCGAACTTTACTGAACCTGCCGGAGCTTTGATCTCAGCGAATTCACCTACTTTCTTTCCTAACAAGCCTTGTCCGAAAGGAGACTTAACAGAAATTTTTCCTGTTTTAAGGTCCGCTTCTTCTTCAGCCACTAAAGTATAAGTAACTGTTGCTCCATTAGCAGTGTTTTTGATTTTTACTTTAGAAAGAATAGAAACTTTAGATAAGTCAATATTGCTTTCATCAAGAACACGGGCATTGGCTACAACGTCACCAAGTTTAGCGATCTTTAATTCAAGTAATCCCTGAGCATCCTTAGCTGCATCATATTCCGCGTTTTCGGATAGATCGCCCTTGTCGCGGGCTTCTGCAATC
>CAZNHL010000043.1:27416-39455 GCA_964572965.1 uncultured Bifidobacteriaceae bacterium | reverse complement strand
CAAAATGAGCTGGACTGCACTTCGGACTGACAGAAGGGCATCTGCTAACAGCGGTTTGGCAAAAGTGGCGGTTCAGTGCTTCGTATGACAATTTTTCGTATAATTGAAGTGTGTGGCTCTTCGTATCAACATTTGTGGTAAAAATCCGCCACTACGCCAAGCCCCGAACCGTTAGGTGCAAGTTTGCAAAACGAACACCAACAAAATTTAAGCAAAAAAGTATGAATATTTCAACTGAAAGATTAATAATAAGAAATTTTGAAGAAAAATTATGCGGTATGTTTAAAAGAACCTGATATAATAATTGGTGACGTTTTTGCACATAAAGAAGGCTCCGACGCATATAGTGTAGGTTGGAATTTTAATACAAAATATGGAGGAAAAGGATATGCAACAGAAGCAGCAAAAGCTCTTTTAAAATATTTATTTGAAAAAGACGCTCGAAGAATTTATGCTTATACAGAAGAAGACAACATTTCTTCTCAAAAGTTATGTAAACGAATTGGAATGAGAGAAGAAGGTTTTTTCATTGATTTTATTTCTTTTGTGAATAATGAAGACGGTACGCAACATTACGAAAACACTTATCAATTCGCTATCTAAAAAAAAGAATGGGAAATTTTAAAAAACTGCACATAATAAGGTATTGCCAAAAGGGCTGAACGGCTTCGATCGGGCATTTTTGCAAGGTTAAACTTTCGTGCTTCGTATGCCCCCCTTGCCTTCAGCAATACCTTATCCGCTAGCGGTCATTGTAGAGCGACACAATCAGCGACAAACATTGAAAGGAATGAAACGAATATTTACAATTTTAGTAATAACAATCTTCACTACTTTATCGTGTAGCGAGAATAAATCAGGAACTACAAAAACAGACACTATTGAGATAGAAAATAAAACTAACACCAAAAATTCAAAACCAGAAACTTCAGACACAGTTAATCCTACTAATTATTCTGACGAAGAGAACCAATTAACTTACGTCAAAGACCTTGACCTTTTCTTGATTCGAGATTTAGAAGAAAGTGTAAACAAAAAAGTTGGCTTTATTTCGCTATCTGACATATATCCATTAAGTGAGCATCCGGACTCATTAGCAATTCCAAGTCTTGAAAATGTAGACAATCAAAACCTTCAATATTTTAAACTAAATTCAACCTATAGAAAAAGACTTCTCGCCAAAACTAATATATCAGAACTAGACAGTGTTTTTATTTACGATTACTCTACAGATACATTATTGTCCTTTTCTGTCAAAAAATTAAATGTAGGTGCCTACCTAAATATCTATAGGGATATAAAAGATTGTCCTTGCAGTCAATATGAGTATATGATTGGATTTGAAGTTACAAAAAGCAATTTAAACGGAATTGGAAAATACTTTAGTGATGCTTTGGTTTTCATAGGTAAGAAAAATCCGTTTACTCGCGGACAGATGAAAGCCATTGTTTGGCGAAAAATCAAAACCGAAAAATTTCCTATAGAAAAAAGTAAGTTAACAAACACGCAAAAGCATAAGGATGCAATAAAAGGACAAGCCTATTTATATGAAACGGATATCTATCAAGTCTATTTACAAGACTATACTGAACCAAACAATCCTGCTCTGGTTCAAGACAGACATTTAATAGTAATAGATAATGAATCAGGTAAAGTAATTAACGAGACACTATTTAGCAATAGTGAAGGATCACGTGTTACTCCATTAAACTTTGGAATAAACAACTCTGTTTACCCTGATTTGAAGGAACAATGGGTAGGGAAACTTTTAAAGGACAAACCTGATGTGATATTTGGCTTTGAATGGCTTTCGTTTGGTTGTCCAAGTATTTTTTACATAAATTCACAAGACAAATACATTCAAATAAATTGTGACAACAGACACTAAAAAAGAACAACGAACCGCTAACTGGCTTTGGCTCAATGGCGGATGAAATGGTTAATTGAACATACTACCTCGCATCAACATTTGCGGTGTGTTGACAGCTTTGTGCTCCGAAATCCGCCCGAACGCAAAGCCCGAAAACGTTAGCGGTAATTTGATTTAAACGATGAAACAACACCTAATAATTTTAATCATAGTTGTATTGACAGCATGTTCTGGAAATGTAACTGAAAAAAGTACTGCAATTGAAGAGGATACAACAACTTTGATACATCAGGACACAGTTCAACTTAAAAATACAGAAACGTTTTTTTAACTAACCCAGCAGATTCCATGACTGGATATTTTAACTTAATAAACCCGGTCGTTTTTATTGATACTGTATTTGTTTATTCCCAACCTGACACTTCAAGTGAAATAATAACAAAGCTACAATTTAACACTCCTCTTGATTTAGCAATTGGAGATTATGTTAGTCATAGCGATTATTGGAATACAATTAAGCTAGGTGATCAAACAGCATATATTCCTGCATATTCCGTAGCAGCACAAAAGTTTATTTCCAATTCCCAAGGCAAGGATTATACATATTTTATCGTAAATAATTATGATAAAATAGCACACACACCTGTAAGAGGATTTACCGTTTACAAATATGACATTCAACAAAAAAGATTCATTGATAGCTTAAGAACAGAATATATGAGTGCACATATTGCAAAGGAATTGAACCATACAGCTTGGAAAAATGTGGATTTCCTTTTATTTACTCAAGAGATAAGAGCATATTGTGGTGGCGGAGAATCGGAATATTATATAATTGACGCTAATGGAAAACTGCAAATATTAATAAATACAGGAGTCTATAACGACGATGGTGAGGAAGAAACAACAATGGGATCTATTGTTAAATTCCCCAAAAATGTAGCAACAGATACAATCAAATATACCAAATTTAAAAACAAAAATGTTTTCAATAAAAAAGGAATGCTAATTAAAAATAAAGATGGCTCCCCAAAAAGAACCGGTGTTGATTCCATTAAATATTTTATGTGGAATGGAAAATCCTTAGTAAAACTGGAAGAAGAAATCAAAGTTGAATAAATTAAAACATACCGCTAACATCAGGTTGTAGCCCTGGCAGATATCGTTTGAACTTTTAAGGTCACTGCTGCTATTCCCACACATTTTTCACTATTTTTATATGATCGCATCTCGGCTTCGTCTGTATAGTGAAGCATTCTAAAACACATTAGCGCCCCATAAAACTCATATGAGATTAACCCTATTTATCATTTTATTAATTTCTGTTTTCGCATGCACTGAAGAAATGAGTGAGCGTAAAACCATTGCAACTGATAGTACAAAAATGGATACTCCGCAATACGAGGAGAAAACGACAAATAGGCCATTGGAAACTGAAAATACTGCAAACACGACCACTGACATTAATTTCCAGGAATTCTCAATCTCTATAAACAGGTTATTGGTATATGACCCGGAAAACAAGTTAGATAAAACCCAAGGTGATACCGTTTCTGTATATGTAGAGCTTGGAGAAACAATTGAGAAGCAAATTATAACGATAATATCAGATTCTTTAACAGATATAAAAATAGAACAACGTTTTGAGACAAGTGTGACAATAATGCACGAAGGTCCGCATTGCGACTTGACGGATTGGAAACATCATTATTCAGTCTGGAAAGAAATAAGGAAAATCGACACATGTAAGTTTATAGCTGATGAATACGATGAAAAAATGACGGAAAAATTTCCAGTGATTGAAATAGAAGCGTTAAAGGAAGCTGTAAGAAAACAATGTGGAGATGACTGGGCTGAACACATAAAGAATATACAATCCCCAACTGAATATCCAAGTGGAGTAAGTATCAGTAGACATTTCCTAAGGATAACCGGACGGAATAAACATACCGGACAATTAATTACCAAGCTGATTGTTTTAGAAACTCCAATGGGATGTTAATAAATTCTACTCTAAATTATGCTGGTTTTGCATTGGAAAATGTCCAGCCGCTACTAAAGCTATTCCATCCCCAAAACGAAATAAAATGACCGACATTCTTAGACTTACACTACCCATATATTTTATTATTTACTTCGGACTTGCTTTCTTTCTGAAGAGTATAATTGTTGCCAGACGCATTGGAAAAAATCCGCTTGTACTGCCTAAGGACGACAGTGCATTTGGACTCATCGGGCTTTACTTCAAATTGACACTTATTGCTATCTTTATTTACACAGTGGTTTTTGCAGCTTTACCTGCATGGCATACTCAATTTTTAACAATAAATTATTTTGACACATTGACCTTTAAATATGCAGGACTTTCAATTCTATTTATTGCTTTAGTTTGGACTGTTATTGCTCAAAGGCACATGAAAAACTCTTGGAGAATTGGCATTGACAACGAAACAAAAACTGACTTAATTACGAGCGGGCTTTTTTCCATTTCCAGAAACCCGATTTTCTTTGGAATGATATTAAGCTTAATCGGACTATTCCTTACAACTCCAAACTCTTTGACAGCATTATTTTTAGTTTTAGGCTACGTCTTAATTCAAATTCAAATCAGGCTTGAAGAAGAGTTTTTGACTAAAGAACACGGGCAAACTTACCTGGACTACAAACAAAAAGTAAGACGGTTAATATGAAAATAAGCTGCATTATGGCAAATTTTTCTATGTTGATTTTAACCCGACAGCTTATAAAACGAGTAGAGGACAAACCCTATCCGTTGATTAATCCCACTTCGCTTTGTTCCACATTGCCAACTATCAATTGTCAACCCTCAATTCCTCAAAAGCAATTCCATTTAAAGCCAATTCTGCTAAAACCGGCTCATATATTTCTTTCGTTATCGGAATCTGCACACCCGGTTCCAACTTCACTTTTCCTGTAACAAATAATTTTGCCACAATTCCCAGCGGCAACCCTACCGTCTTTGCCATAGCAGTAAACTTACGGTCACGCCCCTTGTCAATCATCCATGACATTAATGAATGAGTCACTCCATCTTTGATATAATCAAAATAATGTACCATCACTACCATGTCTTTATCGGTCGCAGCAATAGCCCATTTTTCCGTTAAAATGCTAAATAGTATTTCGGCAGAAGTTCCCTGAGCAAGAGGAATCAAATTATCACTGAATAGCCCCAGCCACTCTATTTTATCTATTTCTTCGGAAGACAAACCTACATAATCAGCAAAATTATCTTTAACATCACCGACATTTCCCCTCAGATAGCCGCTAAGCCATTGCCTATAAGTCAATCCCTGGCAATCAATAACTCTGCTATGGTCAGTAAGTCCTGCTTTTACAAAAGCGTCCCAGGCTTTAGAGTAACCGGCATACCTGATAGTTCCCCTCACAAAGGTTTTACAGTCTTTCAAACCATAAACAGACTGGTATCCCAGCGAATCCCTGTTAGGATAGACCTCCATCTTTGTCAATCCCGGAATTTCAACTTCCCATGTACGCTCAAACAAGCGATGATATGGCACCCATTTCACCTGTCCGTCTTCTTTGTATTGTGAAATACCACCCTGCCCTGCCAATACGACATTCATAGGGTTCCAGGTAAACTTATAATGCCATGGATTATCATCTGATTCCGGAGCTACCAGCCCTCCACAAAAAGACCTGAAGCCTGTCACAAGGGCACCTTCTCTCTTTAATCCATCAATTACCTTCATCGCAGACATATGGTCTATACCCGGATCAAGCCCGCATTCCATCAATATAGATACACCGTTGGCTTTGGCTCTTTCAGATAAGTCATTAATCTCAGCAGACACATAAGAAGCTGTAATCAGATTTCTTTTCAGAATCACACAATCTTCAGCCACTAATGCATGCAAAAGTGGCGGCAAAAGCGAAATAACTATAGCCGCACTACTAATATGTGTAGCCCTGAAAACAGCATCTTCAACACTACCGCTCACAAAAATCACTTTCTCTGCCTGTTGCCAGTCATCCGGTTGTTTTACATCAACCACTTTAAGAAAAAAGGCTGATTCTTTGCAGAAATCAGCCAAATATTCGATCAGATTAGAAGAAGACCTACCCGCTCCAAACAATACAATATCTTTTTCCATTACTCGATCTTTAAGAATTTAGGAGTATGTACTTTCTCTTTACGTTTAAACTCATATGCCAGGTAAATTTCGTGAGAACCGGCACTGTACTTAGGCACCCTTGAAACAGACAGTTCATAAGCATACCCAATCTTAATTGCTTCATTGATACCCATATTCAGTTTATTCAGCTGAGTACCAATCATAAAGCTCATAGCGTCTCCGGTACGGTAACCCAGCCCTCCCCAGACACCACTCATATAATCAAGCAATACATTGAAGTCTCCCTGGAAAGGAACTCCATAATCAACATATCGTAACAAGACAGAAGGTTTCAGCGAGAAATATGGATCAATATCATATTTATAACCGATAGTTCCATAATAGTGTCTTCTCAAGCGGGTATTGGCAGCTCCGTTATTGAATTTCACTGCCGCCTGGTTCAAGTGAGTTACAGACAAACCACTATAGAAATTACCTCTCGTATAAGCCAATCCAAAGCCGAAATCTGCTACAATAGGGCTCCGTGCAGTACCATATAAAGTAGCGTCGTCCGGATCCTTCGCATCTATCTTATCTACATCTACAGTTACTTGCTTTATTCCTGCTGACAACCCTAAAGAGAAAGTATTACTACCGCTTTTGATATGATAGCCATAATTTCCCTGAAAGTTAACAGTTCTCTGCAAACCAGCCTGATCGTGCCATAGAGACCCGCCCACACCCATATTATACTTGGTTAATGGTGCGCTTACATTCAGCATCTGATTCATAGGAGCTCCGGGAAAATTAACCCATTGCTTCCTGAAAAGGAAGTTTGCATTTACAGCTGTCCCCACTCCGGTAAACGCCGGATTGAACAACATTCTGTTAAACATAAAGTGACTGTAATGAGGCTCCATGTCCTGCTGGGCACGAACTCCAAGTCCTACGAAAATAAACAATATGAAAAATATGAGCCTACGCATTTCCTTTCAATTATTATCTGGCCAGTAAAATAGATCCCTTGTACTCTTTCCCATTCGCTTTCACGATATAGAAATAGGTACCTTCCGGTAAACCTGCACCGTCCCAGTCATTATTATAACCCTTTTTATGGAATACTCTTTCACCCCATCTGTTCAACACATATACTTCGCTATCAGGATATAAATTAATATTATCGATATAGAAGAATTCATTTTTACTATCCCCATTCGGTGAGAATGAATTGTATATGTGAATTTCTCTCGCATATGTGACACAGATTGAGTTAGACCAGGAAGTATAAACAGCATTATTATTAGTTCCATCCGCCAAACTCACAGCCTTTATTCTATAGCAATGCTTAGCTCCTGTTGTCACATTTCTGTGAATGTATGTAAGATCATTCAAAGTATTAATTGTCGCTAACAATGTAAAATCTGTTTCATCATCCTGTTTATGGTAAAGCTGATACTCCGAAACTCCTCCTAAATAAGTCCAGTCAAGGTACGGACTCCAGCTTAATGATGTAGTCAAGACATTATTATCTACAACACCACCTAACAAAATAGTTCTGCTAGGGAAACTTTCTCTCAAATTACCACACTGATCATTTCCTGCAATCTTATAATCAAAAGTAGACTGCGATGTTCCTGGTACAGGAGAAAGATCTACAAAAGAAGTATCACCCTGTTTTATATTCAGTAATGGTTCCCAAGCTCCTAAAACTGGTGTTGCAGTTCTTCTGTAAACAGTTCCGCTGTCTTTGGGATTGGTAGCAAACAACCTGAAATTCAGCAGAACATCCGGTTCATTAAGCTCCTCGGTAGTAACATAATGGAATCTGCTATAAAGTGTGTCTGTATAAATCTGCTGATACGCTACAGGACTAAGGCAAATAAGCCCTGCTGCCTGATAACTAATATTATGAATCAGAGAGTCCGGATTGTTACTCCATTTAACTGTTATTGTATCAAAAGTAACAGGATCAGTAAATGTAGGATTTGGCTGTATTGCTGCCACTACTTTTCCTCCTCTTATATACTGCTGTCTTAATAAAATTTCATCAGTATGAGTTACTTTAAATATGTAAGTATAATTTTTAGAGAAATCACACACTACAGTATCTGAAGTCGTAAGTAATTCTGGCTTGCCTGGCGATTTAAATATCGTTACTGATACTATGGTTGAATCGCTGCAAGCGCCCGTACCTACTTTATGCTTAATTTTATAAGGAACATTTGAAACTTTACTTAATGTCAGGTTAATTGTACCGTTAGACGCATTCAGGATCAAATTAGGATCATCACAAGAGAAAACACCTGCCGAACTGTAAGTCGCCAATGCAATGCCATCTCCTGTACACAAATACCCGAAATTAGGATAAGAGAATGCAGGATCTTCTGAAATACCTTTACCAACACTCAACGTCTTAGTGTAAGAACATAAAGACACTGTATTAGTAATAATTACATTAACACTTGACGGAGGATCATTCCAAGTAATATTGGCAACACTTGAATTGTTACCAGAATTAACAACACCTCCCGATGCACTCCACTGAATACTAAGATTATTTCCGGTTATAACCGGGTTTAATTGGTAGTTATATGTCTTTGTAAAATCGCAAATGGCATCCGCTCCGCTAATTGAACCATCAGACGGAATTGGTTTAACTACTACTATAATTGAATCCTGAGGACCTGTACAAGCACCACGGGTTGCTGTTATAAAGTAACTTACTTTACCTTCCCCATCAAGAGTAGGATTCAGCACCACTCCAGATCCCGGTGCAGCACCAATAACCGTAGGGTCAGCGGTTACTGTCCAGTTAAATGCCGCTCCCGCCGGGCTGCTTATAAGAGGTATTGATAAAGGTTCTCTTCCGCAAATGGTATAATTATGATTGCCGACATAAACAGGTAGAGAATCGACTCTTATCACTACAGTATCCATAGACTGGCAACCTCCGCCAATATCTGCTGTTACCTGATAATAAACTACTCCCCAGCCTTCCAGTTGATCGCTAATAGTTGTACCTACAGAAGGGCCTGATCCAACGCCAATAATTGCCCCCTGAATATCATATGGCATCCAGCTAAACGAAGCTCCCGCCGGTACACTGCTTAAGCTCACAGCAGTAGTTGAACCAGAACAAACAACAGTATCTGAAGAGAATGAAATAACAGGAGCAGGCGTTACTGTTACGAAAGCAGTATCATCATCCGCCAAACAAGTTCCTAAAGTACCATTAATAATATAAGCTACTACACCATCGCCGCTCAGCGTTTCTGCAATCGAAGTACCTGAACCTGATGCAGTATTGCCCGTCACAGTCCCCGAAACAACTATTGAAGTCCATGTAACATTTGTTCCTGCAGTAGCATTTACCGAAATACCTGTTTGTGCACCTGTACATATAGTAGAATTAGCAGGATTAGCCGTTACTACTGGTGTTGGTGTAACTGTTACATATACTGTATCTTTTATTCCTATGCAGCCGCCTACCTGAGGTATTAGCTCATAAGCTACTACCCCATCACCTGCAAGTACATCAGTAATCACTGCTGTAGCTCCTGTTCCGGAACCGGGGTTAGCACCCGTTACGCCTGTACTACTAACAGGACTCCATACAAAGAACACATTTGCAGGAGCTGATGTCAATGTAAGATTAACCGGATTATTGCTACAGATAGTCAAAGCAGTATCACCGGTATAAACCGGAGGTGGAGTTACTGTTACATTCAGGGTATAATTACTTGGGCATCCTGCAAGGTCTGCTGTAATTTCATAAGAGAAACTCCCCGAACCTGTGAGAAGATCTGTAATGATAGCCCCTGTACCTGCTCCCGTTCCCGCTGTGGCTCCTGTAATAGTAGCAGGAACACCAACAGGCACCCAAGTCAAAGATGCACTTGCAGGAGCAGTAGTTAAATTAATATTAGCAGGAGAACCACTGCAAATTGTTGCAGGATCCGGATTCGCTGCAATAATAGCGATAGGATTCACAATAACCGGTACCTTAATTGGTGTTCCTGCACAAGATGCAAGCATTGGTGTAATTGTATATTCTGCAATACCATTTCCATTCAATACCTCAGCTATAGTTGATCCGGAACCGCTTGTATTACCTGTCACAGCGCCGGAAAGCGTTGCAAGCGTCCAGTTAAAAGTTGCTCCTGCCGGACTTGAACTTAATCCAATATTCGTTGGTGTACCGCTACAAATTGTTTGAGTTGCCGGAGTAGCAGTTGCAACAGGTAAAGGATTAACAGTAACCTGCACTTTAACCGGTGTCCCAGGGCATAAACCAAGCATTGGTGTAATTGTATACTCTACAATACCATTACCAGTCAAAGTCTCTGCAATAGGTGAAGCAGTACCTGTACCATTACCAGTAACTGTTCCCGATAGTACTGAAGAAGTCCAGCTAAATGTTGCCGTTCCAGGAGTAATACCTAAAACTATATTCGTTGCCGTACCTGTACAAATTGATTGAGAAGCAGGTGTAGCAGTCACTACAGGCGTAGGGTTCACTGTTACCTGAACAGAAACCGGAGCTCCCGGACAAGCTAAAGTTGGTGTAATTGTATACTCAACAATACCAGCACCTGTCAAAGTCTCAGCTATCGGTGATCCGGTACCTGCCGCACTGTTACCTGTTACTGCACCTGAAATCACAGTTGAAGTCCATGCATACGTTGCTCCGGATGGCACAGAAGTCAGAACAATATTAGTAGATGTACCTGTACAAATCGTTTGAAGATTTGGAGTAGCCGTTACGACCGGAGCTGGTGTCACTGTTACATATACTGTATCTTTTTTACCAATACATCCACCAAACTGAGGAATTATCTCATACCCTACAGTACCATCACCCACAAGTACATCATTGATAATAGCAGCAGGCTCTGTTCCTGCACCAGGGTTATCTCCTGTTACTCCTGTATTACTTACAGGACTCCATACAAAGAAGCTATTACCAAGATCTGATATTAATGAGAAGTTAGCTGCTGTGTTTGTACATATTGTTAGTGCCTTACTACCGGTATAAACAGGAGTAGGATTAACGGTTACCTCAACGGTATCCTTACTTTGGCAACCGGCAAGATCAGCTGTGATTTCATAAGAGAACACACCAGAACCGGTTAACACATCGGGAATGAAAGTACCGCTTCCTGCAACAGCACCTGATACTGTACCTGGTACATTAATAGGAGTCCAGCTTAATGCTGCCCCTGCAGGATTAGTACTCAAACTGATATTAGCAGCCGTACCACTACAAACAGGTGCCGGATCAGGAGTAGCTGTAATCGTAGCCGTAGGGTTTACCGTTACATCTACTACAGCATCATAGCCCACACAACCATTCAATGTCGGTGTAATCTGATACTGAATTACACCTGAACCAAACAACTGATCATTGATTGTATTACCGCTACCACTTGGGGTAAAGCCTGTAACACCTGTATTACTGATTACTGTCCAAGTGAAACTGGCACCCGGAGGCAAACTCGTAATTGAAATATTTGTCAATTGCCCCGCACAAATTGTTTGAGGATTTGGATCTGCTATCGCTAATGCTAAAGGAGTAACTCTTACTGTTACAGAGTCAATTGGACCTGTACATCCTGCCAAAGTCGGAGTCAATTCATAGGTAACATAACCATCTCCATCCAGTAAATCATTTATCGTAGTACCGGCTCCGTCGCTTGCTCCTGAAACACCCTGCACATCTACAACAGTCCAGGTAAAGTTTGCGCCTGACGGCGTAGAAGGAAGAGAATAATTAACATTTGCCCCGCTACATATCTGAACAGGATCAATACCTGAATAAACAGGTAAAGGATTCACTGTTACAGGAACTGTGATTGCAGAGCCGGAACAACCATTTAATGTAGGAATAACACTGTAAGTGGCAACACCGTTACCAGTTAATGTCTGAGCTATTGAAGTACCACTACCCGATGTTGCTCCGGAAAGGGTACCTGTAGTACTCACTGTCCACGCAAATGTGGAACCCGTTGGTACGGATATTAATGCAATAGCTGTAGTAGCTCCGCTACAAATTGAAACAGGATTTGGCGTAGC
>CAZNHL010000043.1:0-27316 GCA_964572965.1 uncultured Bifidobacteriaceae bacterium | reverse complement strand
CTGTTGGAACAGAAGTTAATGCAATAGCTGTAGTAGCTCCGCTACAAATTGAAACAGGGTTTGGGGTAGCCGTAGCAACTGGAGTCGGGTTAACGGTTACAGGAACGGTAATCGCAGGACCAGGACAACCTCCTAATGACGGGATAATGCTATAGGTAGCGGTTCCATTACCGGTAAGGGTTTGTGCTATAGAAGTACCACTACCTCCCAATGCACCGGAAACTGTACCGGTAGTACTCACTGTCCACGCAAAAGCTGAACCGGCAGGAACCGAGGTCAATGCTATTGACGTAGCAGTTCCGCTACAAATTGTAACAGGGTTTGGCGTAGCTGTAGCAACTGGTAAAGGATTCACTGTTACAGGAACTGTAATCGGTGTACCAGGGCAACCCGCTAAGGTAGGTGTAACGGTATAAGTAGCAACGCCATCACCGGTAAGGGTCTGGGCTATTGAAGTACCAGTGCCCGATGTTGCTCCGGAAACTGTACCTGTAGTACTCACTGTCCAGGCAAATGTTGAACCTGTTGGAACAGAAGTTAATGCAATGGCTGTAGTAGCTCCGCTACAAATTGAAACAGGGTTGGGTGTGGCTGTAGCAACAGGGGTCGGATTAACGGTTACCGGAACTGTGATTGCAGGACCAGGACAACCTCCTAATGACGGGATAATGCTATATGTAGCAGTTCCATTACCAATTAAGGTTTGTGCGATTGTAGTACCATTACCGGCCAATGCTCCCGAAACTGTACCGGTTGTGCTTACTGTCCAGGCAAATGTAGAACCCGTTGGTACTGATGTTAATGCAATAGCTGTAGTAGCTCCGCTACAAATTGAAACAGGATTTGGCGTAGCCGTAGCAACTGGCAAAGGATTCACTGTTACAGGAACTGTGATCGGTGTACCAGGACAACCCGCTAATGTAGGTGTAACGGTATAAGTAGCAATGCCATTACCAGTCAATATCTGAGTTATTGAAGTACCACTACCCGATGTTGCTCCCGAAACTGTACCTGTAGTACTTACAGTCCAGGCAAATGTTGAACCGGCCGGAGCTGATGTCAATGCAATGGCTGTAGTAGCTCCACTACAAATTGAAACAGGGTTTGGTGTAGCCGTAGCAACAGGTAAAGGATTAACTGTTACAGGTACCGTAATCGGTGTACCTGGACAAGATCCCAAAGTTGGAGTCACAGTATAAGTCGCAACTCCATCACCGGTAAGCGTCTGAGCTATTGAAGTACCACTACCCGATGTTGCTCCCGAAACTGTACCTGTAGTACTCACTGTCCACGCAAATGTAGAACCTGTTGGAACAGAAGTTAATGCAATAGCTGTAGTAGCTCCGCTACAAATTGAAACCGGATTTGGCGTAGCCGTGGCAACAGGTCTAGGATTAACCGTTACATCAACTATTGCGTCATATCCTATACAGCCATTCAGTGTTGGAGTTACCTGATATTGAATAGTACCCGAACCAGATAACTGATCATTAATTGAATTTCCAGAGCCACTTGGCGTAAAACCAGTGACACCCGTATTACTTACAACAACCCATGTAAAGCTTGCCCCTGAAGGTAAACTTGTAAGTGCAATATTAGTAAACTGACCGGCACATATCACCTGCGGATTTGGGGTTGCTATTGCAAGGGAAAGAGGTTTAACGCGAGCAGTTACGTAACCAACAGGTCCAGGGCATCCTGCCAAAGTCGGAGTTAACTCATAAGTAACATAACCATCTCCGTCTAAAATATCATTTAATAAAGTACCAGACCCGGCACTGGCACCGGAAACGCCTTGCACATCAAATACTGTCCATGTAAAACTTGCTCCCGGAGGATTGGAAGTCAAAGTAGTATTCACATTTGCACCACTGCATATCTTCACGGTATCAGTACCGGCATAAGTTGGTAAAGGTCTAACCGTTACCGGAACCGAAACAGCTGTACCAGGACAACCATTTAATGTCGGAATAACGCTATATGTAGCAACGCCATTACCGGTCAGCGTTTGTGTAATAGAAGTTCCGCTTCCGGCTGATGCACCCGAAACTGTGCCGGTAGTACTTACTGTCCAGACAAAAGAAGAACCGGTAGGTACTGAAGTCAATGCTATTGATGTAGTAGCCCCACTACAAATTGAAACCGGATTTGGAGTAGCTATCGCAGCAGGTGTAGGCCTTACAGTTACAGGTACATTCACTGGTGTACCAGGGCAACCGTTTAATGTTGGAATAACATTATAAGTAGCAACACCATTACCCGTCAAAGTTTGAGCAATAGAAGTACCACTGCCGCCAGAAGCTCCCGATACTGTACCAGAAGTACTAACTGTCCATGTAAAAGTAGAACCTGCAGGAGCTGAACTTAATGCAATATTTGTTGTTGCACCACTACAGATTGAAACAGGGTTTGGCGTAGCAATTGCAATAGGATTCGGTCTTATTGTTACAGGAACTGTAATCGGAGTACCAGGACAAGAACCTAAAGTTGGGGTTACCGTGTAGGTGGCAACGCCATTTCCTGATAAAGTCTGAGCAATTGATGTACCGCTCCCCGCTGATGCTCCTGATACAACACCGGTAGTACTCACGGTCCAGGCAAATGTGGAACCAGATGGAACAGAAGTTAATGCTATTGAGGTCGTAGTTCCGCTACAAATTGAAACAGGGTTTGGTGTAGCAGTGGCAACTGGTGCAGGATTAACTGTTACAGGAACTGTGATGGCAGAACCAGGACAACCGCTTAATACAGGAATCACACTATAAGTCGCTGTCCCATTTCCTATCAAAGTTTGTGCAATTGATGTACCACTACCTGCAGAAGCTCCGGAAACGGTACCTGTTGTACTTACTGTCCAGCTGAATGTTGAACCTGTAGGAACAGAAGTTAAAGCTATCGAAGTAGCTGTACCACTACAGATTGTAACAGGATTAGGAGTAGCTGTAGCAACCGGTAAAGGTCTTACCGTTACAGGAACTGAAATTGCAGGGCCAGGACAAGAGCCAAATGTTGGAATTACAGTATAAGTAGCAACGCCATTACCTGTCAGAGTCTGGGCAATAGAAGTACCGCTACCTGCTGATGCACCGGAAACAGAACCTGTAGTGCTTACAGTCCAGGCAAATGTCGAACCTGCCGGAACGGAAGTTAAAGCTATTGAAGTAGTAGCTCCACTACAAATTGAGACTGGATTTGGAGTAGCTGTTGCGACCGGTGCAGGATTAACTGTTACAGGGACAGTAATTGCAGCACCAGGACAACCTCCCAAAGTCGGAATTACTGTATAAGTAGCAGTACCCGAACCGTTGAGAGTTTGCGCTATTGATGTACCGCTACCTGCTGATGCTCCTGAAACTGTACCCGTTGTGCTTACAGTCCAGCTGAATGTAGCTCCCGAAGGAGATGAAGTCAAAGCAATAGCAGTAGTCGCACCTCCGCAAATAGTCACAGGATTAGGGCTTGCCGTAGCAACAGGTAAAGGATTAACTGTTACAGGCACGCTCACAGCAGTTCCCGGACAGCCCGATAATGTCGGAGTAACCGTATATGTAGCAACGCCATTACCGGTCAATGTCTGCGCTATTGATGTACCGCTGCCTGCAGTAGCTCCTGAAACTGTACCTGTAGTACTTACTGTCCACGCAAAAGTTGAACCGGTAGGAACCGAACTCAAAGCTATTGAGGTAGTAGCCCCACTACAAATTGAAACAGGATTTGGTGTTGCTGTAGCAACTGGTAAAGGTCTTACCGTTACAGGAACTGTAATTGCAGAACCAGGGCAGGAACCCAAAGTCGGAGTTACAGTATAAGTAGCAGTACCTGAACCGGTCAAAGTTTGTGCGATAGATGTACCACTTCCCGCTGATGCTCCTGAAACTGTACCCGTAGTACTTACTGTCCATGCAAAAGTTGAACCAGCAGGAACTGATGTCAATGCTATTGAGGTAGTAGCACCGCTACAAATTGTTTCCGGATTAGGAGTAGCTATAGCAACTGGTTGCGGATTTACCGTTACCGGAACCGAAACTGCTGTACCCGGACATGCATTTAATGTTGGTACAACACTATAAGTTGCAGTACCATTACCCGTCAACGTTTGAGCAATTGATGTACCACTTCCGGCCGAAGCTCCGGAAACCGTACCCGTAGTACTTACTGTCCACGCAAAAGTTGAACCGGCAGGAACTGATGCCAAGGCTATTGAAGTGGTAGCACCACTACAGATTGTAACAGGATTAGGTGTTGCAGTAGCAACCGGCGTCGGTTTTACAGTTACTGTTGCTGTAATCGGAGTACCAGGACAACCGCTTAATGTTGGTGTTATTGTATAGGTAACCGTTCCATCGCCGGTCAATGTCTGAGCAATTGAAGAGCCGCTCGCTGCTGATGCACCGGAAACCGTACCTGTAGTACTTACCGTCCAACTAAACGTAGCGCCCGGAAGATTTGAAGTCAATGCAATTGATGTAGCTGTACCACTACAAATAATAGAAGAACTTGGCGTTGCAGTAGCAACCGGTAAAGGAGTTACCGTTACAAGAACTGAAACAGGAGTTCCTGGACAAGCATCCAATGTAGGCACTACACTATAAGTAGCAGTACCATTACCGGTCAAAGTTTGAGCAATTGATGCTCCGCTACCTGCAGATGCTCCGGAAACTGTACCTGAAGTACTAACCGTCCAGGCAAAAGTAGATCCCGTAGGTACTGAAGTTAAAGCGATTGATGTCGTATTACCACTACAAATTGTAACAGGATTAGGAGTAGCTGTAACAACCGGAGTCTGATTTACTGTTACATTTGCAGAATCTGAATTAGCACAACTGTTACCATCCGTATAAGTATACTTAATTTTAAACGTACCAGCTCCGGCAGCAGAAGGCGAAAACTGATTACCTGTAACTCCGGTTCCTGAAAACGTACCGCCGGAAGGGCTGCCTGTCAATGTGATATTTGCACCCGCTGTACAATATGGCCCCCCGGGTGAGTTTAGTGTAACAACAGGCTTAGGATTGACTACAACATTTAAATTTACGCTTCTGGAACAGGTCACTCCATTATTCCCAAGAACAGTACCTGTAAAAATATAAGTACCTGCATTAACCAATGTTGCTGACGGAATAGTAAAATTTTGCGTAGGCGAACTAAACCCATCAGGTCCCGTCCAGCTAAATCCTGTTGCAGGATTAGGTGAGGTTGGAGTAACAGTACCCGTAATTGGCTGTCCAACACATACGGGACTTGAAATTGTAGCTGTATAAGAAATAGGTTTACCAGCAGCAACATTTGGGTTAAGAACTAGTGGTTCAAGATCTGAGTCATTAGGATCATAAACATACAAAGTATATGCCGCTAGTGATGCTTTAAGATTAGTAAATGTAAAAGTGTGAACACTAACAATCGTATCAATATTAGCTCCTACAAGTGGATTGATCAAAAATAAACCGACATCTCCGGCTATTCCTCCGGTGACAGTTACTGTAATCTCTCCATCACTCCCATTCAAACATGAAACAGGTTTAACACTAGTAGTAGCGGTAATCTGCGCATTTGCATTTGACAATGCAAACAAAGAGAGCAATACTGCAACAATTCCGACTTTATAAATGCCTTTCAGTAAAATTCTTCCCATCATACTCTATTTATTAATTCCCAACTCTACTGTTAGTTTTATGGTCTTATTTTCGGAATCTATAACTACAAAAGTATATTTCCCCGCTTTTAGATTATTATAAGACGTACCATACAGCTTAGTACCCAGGCAATGAATAGTGAGAGGAGCTACCCCACCAGTCACTACTATATTTATATGACCATCGGAAGAGTCGATCGAGGAAGCTGGTTTCACATCTGCTTTAGCAGCTAATTCTTGTTTACTATCTTTTTCATCTAGTTTTTCGGCTAGTACCAGATTTTGTTTCAACAGTACTAACAACAGAATAGCTGTTGTAAAAACATATATAGATATCTTTACATGGAAAGAAAATGAACTTTTTCTCATAGTGTTATTAATAACTTGCGTATTGATACGCCTTTTAAAAAAAAATGTTCTTGATTAAATTTTCCTAATCGACACAACCGGAGGAATATAAAAATATTAAATACTACCCCAAAAAGCTCGAAAAAACAAAGATATATAAATTAATTGTATATTTAGCAACCAGAAGTATCACCTATTGGCCAATACTCGTATTAAGTAATTAGACCAAATAGTTAATCTAACTATATATCTTTTAGACATGAAAAAGTACTTTTTATTACTTGCCCTATCGATTTGTTATACCGGCTACGCACAAAGCTCTAAAGCCTTAACAAGAAAAGGAAACAAGAAAGTAAATAAGGAGAATTACATCACAGCTATTCCTTTCTTTGAAGAGGCACTGGCAAAAGATTCTTCCAATTACAAAGCAATGTTTCAACTTGGGGTGTGCTACCTTAACAGGTATAACAAAGTCAAAGGCCTTAACCTGATAGAAAAATCTATCAACAAGGCAGGAACAGATGTTGACAAATACGCAGATTACTGGCATGCACGTGCATTGCATGTTAACTATCGTTTTGATGAAGCAATAGTATTATATGAAAAGTATAAATCTACTATTAAGAAAACCAAGGATGAACGAAGACTTGAAGTAATTCGCAATATTCAGCAATGCAAGGATGCTCCTATCCTGTTAGCAGAATCCGGCGATTTTGATGTTGTTAACCTTGGAGATCAGGTAAACTCTGAATATTCAGAGCACAGTCCGGTCGTTTCTGAAGACGATCAGATATTAATGTTTACATCAAGAAAATCTCCGTTGGAAGGTGGAAAAGTAACCTCTAATGGTGAATACTGGGAAGACATTTATGTTTCAACAAAGCAAAATGAAGGATGGAGTAAGGCTAAACCAGCGGATATAGTATTAAACACAAAAGGTCACGATGCCGTTACACAAATATTTGGCCCTAATAACAACCAAATGCTTCTATATAGAAGTACCAGTAACGGAGACCTTTATTATACCCGAAAAATTAATAATGAATGGTCTAAACCAGCTAAAATAAAAGGTATTAATTCAGGTTCATTTGAATCATCTGCCTTTCTGAGCAAGGATGGTAAAAAAATCTACTTTTCTACCAATGACTTTTCAAAAAACGGAGATCTTGACTTCTATTATTCAGAATTAAGTTCTGATAGTACATGGTCAAAACCTAAAAACTTCAGTACTGTTTTAAATACGCCTTATGATGAAGATGCGCTTGTTTTTACTGAAGATGAAAAAACCATTTATTTCAGTTCAAGAGGTCATAACGGCATGGGTGGATTTGATATTTTTAAATCAAAATACGACGAAAGCACCCAATCCTGGTCTAAACCTGAAAACTTAGGCTTTCCGATAAATACTCCTGATGAGGATGTTTACTACTATTTAAGTAAAAATGGTAAAAAAGGGTATTTATCTTCATACAGAGATGGCGGTCTTGGTGAAAAAGACATATATGGAGTTACTCCTATTCCCAATGTGATTGCTTCGGGGATTGTTTATGATAAAATCAGTAAAACAATTGTAAGCGATCCTTTAGTGACTGTTACATTAAAACCAACCGATGTAAAGTCAAATAAAAAGACTGTGAGTTCTCAACTGACTGATGGTACTTTTGAACATACCCTAAGGGCAAAGAGAACTTATGACGTTTATTTTACCAGAAACAATAACGACACTATTGATCACCAACAATATATTATTCCTATGACAGACAGCGACAGCGTTGTGTTCAGTAAAGAATTTTATATTCCATATTACAAAGATTCAGCTCAGGCTTTAGCAGCAAATAAAATTGACTCCGTTGTCACAAACCCTGTTGTTGAAACAACTCCAAAGAAAGATAAAACAATCAAAGAAACGCCAAAAGCTGCTATTATTGATCCTAACGACGAAATAAACAGAATCATAACTACTTATGGCACTGTTTATTTTGAAACGAATCAGTTTCAATTAGACGCTGATGACAAAGCTCAACTGAAAGAAGTGACCGCAATGGTGCGTAAATACAAATCAGCAAAAATCCTTATTTCAGGCTATACTGATGATACCGGCCCGGCAGAATTCAATCTGAAGCTTTCTAAACTACGTGCGAAATCAGTAATTAACTATTTGTTACAAAACGGAGCTGACTCAAAACGTATAAGATACCAATTCTTTGGTTCTGAAAATCCGGCAAATCCTCATCAGCAAAAAGGCGTTGCAGATCCTAAAAACAGACGTGTTGAAATAAGAGTTGATAAATAATCTTATAAAGCTATAAAAAAGCCACGAAGGGTCCTTCGTGGCTTTTTTTATGGCTCAAAACTGTAGCCGACTTGACTTTAATCACAAAAGAGGTTTTCATCGGCTTATTAATTTTATACATTTGTATAGATTTAAGAAGATGACAGTACTACCCTATCAGGATCAGAAAGCAGGCAAAAAAGAACAGGTTGCCACAATGTTCAATAACATATCAGAACGGTATGATTTCCTTAATCATTTGCTGAGATATGGAATTGACATTTACTGGCGCAAACAAGCCTTAAAATTTCTAAAAAAGCATCAGCCAAAACAATTACTGGATATTGCTACCGGCACCGGAGATTTTGCAATTGCGGCTAATAAGCATTTAAACCCTGACAAGATAACTGGTGTTGATATTTCTGCCGGCATGCTGGAAATGGGCAAACAAAAAATCAAAAAGCTAAAACTGCAGGATAAAATTGAGCTAAAGCTTGGCGATTCTGAAAAACTACCATTTGAGGACAATACTTTTGATGCTGTAATCGTTTCTTTTGGTGTAAGAAATTTCGAAGACTTAGAAAAAGGTCTTCGGGACATGAATCGTGTATTGAAAAAAGACGGAGCTTTAGTTATCTTAGAGTTTTCTAAACCAACTAATTTCCTTTTCAAACAAATTTATTTCACTTATTTCAAATACATTTTGCCTGTAGTGGGAAAACTAATCTCAAAAGATCAGGCGGCATACACTTACCTTCCTGAATCAGTATCAGCATTTCCGGCAGGCGAAGAATTTCTAAATATTTTAAAAAGAAACGGTTATATAAACACACAATGCAAACCTCTCACCTTTGGTATCAGCTCAGTTTATTACGGAGTAAAATCCTAACTGTACTGCTTTTATTGTCGTGTTATGTAAGTATAGCACAAAAAACACCGGGAAAAGATCAGAACCTCCCATATTACGACGAAAAGCGTATCCACTACGGTTTCCTTCTGGCTGGTAATTACTCTATTTACAGACCGGTTGTGTCTGATCAGTTTTATCAGATGAATGACACACTTAAATCTGTGAACGGTGTTCCTACCGGAGGATTTAATCTTGGCTTTATTTTCAATGCACGTTTAGGAGAATATTTTGACCTGCGTATTACTCCCGGAGTAGCTTTTTATTCCAGGTCAGTCAATTACAATTTCGTTACAGGATCAGACATCCAGGTAAATGAAGCTACTTTTATTGAACTACCTGTTTTAATTAAATACAAAGCTCAAAGAAGAGGTAATAACAGAATGTATATGATTGCAGGTGTTAAGCCTGGTTTTTCTGTTGCAAACAAAAACAAAGATCAGCGAGCTGACAAATTAAGGGCCAACACAACAGATTGCTCAATTGAGCTAGGTTTTGGGCTTGACAACTACTTCAAAATGTTCAAATTTGCACCGGAACTAAGGTTTTCTTTCGGACTAATGAACATGGTCAATCCTGACAACAATGTATATAGCCAGTCTTTAAAGAGGTTAACAACGAATTCTGTTACACTCTATCTGAATTTCGAATAGTCCTTTAAACACATAAAAGAAAAGGGTGCCGCAAAAATGCGACACCCTTTTTTCTTTTATAACAATCTGAATTCCTTAATTTTTAATACCTGAATCTTGTTTTCGTTTGCTGCCTGTTTCTTCCCCCATATGACATCAGTTTTTTATCATAGGAAGTGGATTCGGATATATTGTAAGACAAATATATCTGTAAAAAAGTCGAGAACGGATTTTGTTGCTGCGATTTTTCAGCTTTGTTAACATAACCAAGCATCCGTACCCCCAAACCAAGATTATTTTTCAAACCCAACTCAATACCGACAAATCCTGCCAGCTGAATCGGCTCAATAGTCTGTATGGCATTTTTTTTCTCTGAAATGCCTTCTGCGCGTGAATTAAGGATAATGCTTGGCTGAATACCAACATTTACCATATTACGCCGACTAAAATGATAATTTACACTCCATGGCACATCGAGTCTTGTACAATTAATATAGCCTAAAGAAGTTTGTTGGAATACTCCATATCCCAAATTAAGCTCATGTCTTAATGAAATATGCTTAGAAGCGATAATATTGACAAAAATGCCGGCACTAAGTCCAGCTTTAGAGAAACTACCAGTAGTTAATTCTTTATTACCAGTAAAATTAAAGAAATCAGCTGAAGCTTTAATACCAATAGCAGTCGTTTGAGGAGCTACTGTCTTAGTTCTAAGATAAACAATACCTAAAGGGGAAAGAGAATTTGTATTGGCACGGCGTTTATACTTGTATGCGAAGGCATTATTGCCTGCAAACAATATTAAAACGGTCAATATAAAACAAATAACTCTGTTCACTTCATTAAATGGATATTATAAAATTATAAATTTTACTCGAACATTCTAGCATTCAACATATTAAAAAAACATAACTCTTTCAAAGAACAATCCCAAAACAGGGATAGACACAAAAAAAGGGATGTTTTTCAGCAAAACATCCCTTTTAAAATATTATTTAAAGATTTACTTCTTCAAAGCTTTCACCATTGTTTCACCCAAATCAGCAGGAGACTCAACTACATGAATACCACACTCACGCATGATTTTCATTTTAGCAGCAGCTGTATCATCAGCGCCACCAACAATAGCACCTGCATGGCCCATACGACGTCCTTTAGGAGCAGTCTGACCAGCAATAAAGCCTACTACCGGCTTAGTACCATTTGCTTTAATCCAACGTGCAGCTTCAGCTTCCATACCACCACCAATTTCACCAATCATGATGATACCTTCAGTTTCAGGATCGTTCATCAACAATTCAACTGCTTCTTTAGTAGTTGTACCAATAATAGGATCACCACCGATACCGATAGCTGTAGTAATACCTAAACCAGCTTTAGCCACTTGGTCTGCCGCTTCGTAAGTTAATGTACCAGATTTAGACACGATACCAATGTTACCTTGTTTGAAAATAAAGCCAGGCATAATACCAACTTTACACTCACCTGCAGTAATAACACCAGGGCAGTTAGGGCCGATCAATGTAGCACCTCTTTGTTTAGCAAATTTCTTCGCTGCAATCATATCCTGAGTAGGAATACCTTCAGTGATACAAATAATCACTTTGATACCGGCTTCAGCAGCTTCTAAAACCGCATCTGCTGCGAATGCTGCAGGTACGAAGATGATAGATGTATCGGCACCAGCTTTTTCAACAGCTTCAGCTACAGTATTGAATACAGGTCTGTCCAAATGAACTGAACCACCTTTACCGGGAGTAACACCACCAACTACATTAGAACCGTACTCAATCATTTGCTGAGCATGGAACGTACCTTCAGAACCTGTAAAGCCCTGTACAATTATCTTTGAATTCTTATTTACTAGAACACTCATATTTTCCTTCTTTAAAAATAGAATGCACAAAAATAAATGATTTTCCTCCTTGTACAAATTTTATATCCAATTAAAGTTTTTTAATGAGACATTAGATTTGAGACAAGAGACATTAGATAAGATTTAAACATCCCTTTTCTAAATTCTAATATCTCAAATCTAACATCTCTATAAATTATTGTACTTTTATAAAAAAAACATTGGATCACCTCTCCGACCCATACGCGGCTCTCAAAGTCAAAGAATTCCGTTTATTTACTTTTGGCAAAATGTGCTTCACAATAGCCCTCCAAATTCAGGGTGTCATTGTTGGCTGGCAGATTTATTCCATCACTCAAGACCCGCTTTCACTAGGCTTAATTGGTCTTGCAGAAGCTATTCCTTCCATAAGTGTTTCTCTCTTTGCCGGGCATATAGCCGACAATTTTGACAGAAAAACCATCATACAAATCGTCTTAAGTATTCTTGTACTTTGTTCTATCGGTTTATTTGCACTTACACTGGACATTTCCAAAGCGCTGGATATCATTGGCATTTTCCCTATTTATGCCATTATATTTATCAGCGGTCTGGCCCGGGGTTTTCTGGGACCTGCCCAGTTTGCCTTAATGCCGCAAACACTACCCGACAAAAGTTATTATGCCAATGCCGTTTCCTGGAACAGCAGTATCTGGCAGGCTTCTGCTGTTGCAGGCCCCGCCTTAGGAGGTTTAATTTATGGGTTTTGTGGTATCAAAATCACTTACTTCTGCAACGTGATACTGATGTTATGTGCACTGGCTTTTATTTCTCAGATTGTCAAAAAAGCAATCCCTGAAAAAACAGAACAGCAAAATATCTGGGATAGCCTTTCTGTAGGTATCAAGTTTATTTTTGGGAATCAGGTAATTTTAAGTGCTTTAGCATTAGATATGTTTGCTGTTCTTTTTGGAGGAGCCATTGGCCTGCTCCCCATATTTGCAAAAATGCTTGAAGCCGGCCCGATTGGTTTAGGCTTTTTAAGGGCCGCTCCTGCCATGGGATCAGTATGTATGGCCTTATTCCTCGCGCACAACCCAATCAGGAAACAGGCTGGCGCTAAAATGCTGCTATGCGTAGGTGGGTTCGGAGTTTCAATGATCTTCTTTGGACTATCGACTTCTTTTGCCGTTTCTCTTGGTTTACTTGTTCTAAGCGGTGCTTTTGATGCTATAAGTGTGGTTGTTCGTCAGACACTTATTCAAACCAGAACTCCCGAAAACATGAAAGGCCGGGTTTCTTCTGTGAACAGCATTTTCATCGGATCTTCCAACGAAATAGGTTCATTTGAATCCGGAGCTACTGCTAAGATGTTTGGAGTCGTCACATCTGTGGTTTTCGGCGGCTTTATGACACTCGGAGTAGTTGGCATAACCGCATGGAGAGCCAAAGACCTGCGAAAGCTCGACTTATAAAAAACCATAAAAGGAAAAAGGGCGGAAAGAATTTCTTTTCGCCCTTTTTTCTTTATAACAAATCCTGCATTAAACTTCTTCCGAAGCTTCGACTTCTTTGCCTTCAGTTACTCTTTCTTCAAAGTATGGCAGTATTTCTACAATATTCGTTTTACCGATATCTGTGATTTCATAATCAGAAGTAGAGTCGCCGAACAAATCTTCAACAGTATCATAAGCTTCCTTCACGTCGCTCCCACTTACAAGAATAATCTGGCTTGATTTCTTCTCTTTTCCTGATTTTTCATCCAGGGTAATTACAGCAACTTTACATTTATACCATTTAACCCCTTCTTCATTGAAGACAAGTTCAGTCATACGGTATTTACCCACTTTCACTAACTGAAAATCTCTGTAATTTGAGCCAACTTCCTGATACACTCTGGTTTCTGCTTCAGTAAAACTTACCGCATCGATCAAATACGTTTCGCTTACACTCTTAAACCCTCCATTCTGATCTTCCTGATTGTATTTGAACTTACACTCGAACCAAGTTGCCATTTTTTTATATTTTATGATTTACCGACTAATCAAAGTTACCTTTATTCGGTGTATAAAAACAAAACCGGACACAGAAATTTCTATGTCCGGTTTAAAAATCATCAAAGGTTGATAAAGATACCTTTCATAACCAATGCAGACTGAATTCTGACAAACAGATTCCTGAGTCAAAACCGGAAAACAAAAAACAGCTTTAAAAGCTCACAATGGAGATGTACAGATTTGTTTCCGGTCATAAAAACTATACTATAAAAAAGAGAAGCCAGAAAACTTATCCAGACT
The DNA here is from genome assembly GCA_964572965.1 of uncultured Bifidobacteriaceae bacterium. GTDB lineage: Bacteria > Bacteroidota > Bacteroidia > Cytophagales > UBA9547 > CAZNHL01. The sequence continues at coordinate 13,394 of CAZNHL010000043.1, read as the reverse complement.
TCTCTTTAACATATGTAATTAATTATTTTTTTTCTTCGGAACCTTCATTCCTTTTTCCCGTGCCTCTGAAAGACCAATAGCAATGGCCTGTTTCGGGTTTGTCACTTTCTGGCCACTACTGCTTTTGAGTGTACCTTCTTTCATTTCATGCATTGCTTTCTGCACTTTTGCTTGCGCTGCTTTTGAATACTTTGCCATAGTTGTAATATTTATGAGTGGAACATTTCATAGTTTACAACAATGCTACAATGGTATAGGAAACGACCTTAAGTAAAGTTGGTTTAAAACTTCCGACAGTTTCCATACCAAATTAAACGCAAGATCATATCAGCCGATCACCAAAGTTATAGATTCTTAGAAAAAAACGCCTGCATTGGTTGAAAGTAGAACTCTTTCCAGCCTTGCTTATAATCAGATTGGCCTTGCGGAATATTTGAATGATATAAACTGACTTTTGTACCACCTTTTATCTGTTCAAAATGTAATTCCACAAAAGAGTCAGGATCTGATTCTTCAAATTCAGTTGTACGCCAGCTTTGCCTTATATACTTCACCGGATCAAGTTCCAGATTTGTACCACTTATATAACCATCCCATGCTGTAAATGAACCACCGACCTCTTCAGAAACTTCTGCCTCTGCACCTGTCATAGCAGTATGTTGATGAGTATCAAGCCAGGCATCATAGATACGCTGGGGCTTTACCGGGAACGTTGCTGTTAACATAAATTCTTCCATCCGAACTCTTTTAAAGACCCAAATTTTAGTTTATACTCTTTTACTTCTTTTTTTCACTTCAGATTTAATCACACCAATCTTTTTCTTAGGCTTAAGTTTTTTCACCCCTCCTCTGCTTTTCTTTTTTTCTTCATGGTTCAATTCGGCTTCTCTTATTGAATGCGAGATCCTTAAATCATGTTCTTTTTTTGAAAGCAGAGACAGCTTACGATAAAACTTAGTAAGCACTTTCATTTCATCTTCACTAAGTTCTTCTACGCTGATTATTGTATTACTGGCATCAATATGTGATGCAACCAATTCATTCAATTTAATATGCAACGCCCTCGATTCTTTATTTTGTGACTTCTGAATCAGAAACACCATCAAAAAAGTAATAATGGTTGTTCCTGTATTAATAACCAGCTGCCAGGTTTCCGAAAAGTTAAATACAGGTCCGGTTACAGCCCATACAAAAACGACCAAAAAAGCCGCTATAAATGCATAAGAAGACCCACTATACTCAGTAATAACACCTGCAAATTTTTCAAACAGAAGATTTACTTTTTTCATGGAAAAGAATTATTTAAGAAGGCTTTACTCAGCCTCTTCAATCTCCAAAAATTCCAACTAGTACGCAAGGCAAATCTTCTAAGAATTGATTTTGAAATAAATGACTATCCGCTTCTATGAACCTTGCTATATTTTTCCCACTGATAACGCAGAATTTCGCAGATTAGGATTTAAAACTCCGATTCTGAAAAATCCTGAAAATTTAAAATCAGTAAAATCTGTGCTATCAGCTAAATTAATGGGCAAACTTCAGAATCTCCGTTTCAGCGGATCAGGTAAGGTGCTTTGAAACGGATACTCAATTTGAAATATATTCACTTAATTTGGAATATGGTTTTAAGGCGCCTGATACTTACGTCTGCTTTTATATTAACAGCTCTTTTTGCAAATGCGCAGAAGGATACTTTTATGATTGATTACCTTTTACAAAGAATCGCTACAGAACAAACAATGTCTGATCCGTTCTTTTTAAAAGCTATTTTTCCTTCTTACATCTCCCCAAATCAGGTTTTCAGCTCAAAGAGAAGAGATAACAATATATTCTTCAACGGCCTCATCAATTATACACTGACTGATATATACCCTAAGCTCAACTCCCGTCAGCAAATATTGATTGACAGCATCAATTGCTCTTCAAAACCGTTGTACAGTCTATTTAAGAATAAAAAAGGGCGGGAGACATACAATTTCTGGCGTACCGACTCTACCTATGCTTTTCCATACACATGGTGGATTCCTAAAATCCGCAGATCAGTCACCTTACCTGATGACCTGGACGATACGGTCATGTCTTTAATGGCATTAAACATTTCTGATTCGGTAGCTGCGCAAGTACATGCGTTGATGCAGAACTATGTAAACAGTAATCACAGGCAGATTAAAACTACCGGAAAACCTTACAAAAAAATACCCGCCTACTCTGTTTGGTTCGGCAAAAAATTCCCGGTAGTATTCGATATTTGCGTGTTAAGTAACATTCTGACTTTTGTGCAGCACTACAATCTCACATGGACTAAAGCTGATTCTGCTAGCCTTGATCTTATTGTTACCACACTCCGACAAAACGATCACATCAACAACAGTCTCGCGGTGGCACCATATTACGGTAAACCATCAATTACTCTTTATCACCTGGCAAGGTTAATGGACGTAAAGAAAATAGACCAACTGGAAGCTATTAAACCTCAACTTATAAACGATGCCCAGAATGAATTCAGAAACTCAAAAGACACACTTGAGAAAGTTATTCTAGCATCTGCTCTTTTGAAATGGGAAGCAGTTGCACCAGATCTCATCTTTGCAGACACTACACAGCTAAGCCGAATCAGTAGTGCCAGTACTCTTGCATTTTTTGTGGGCAACATTCCCTCCTACATGCCTAATTCTTACAAAAAACCATTGTTAGCTATAAAATGGGGCTTATTTTATCATTATTGTCCGGCTTATAACAACACCCTTTTACTGGAATATCTTGTATTACGAAACACAAAAAAACATCCCGGGGGGAATAAAGGTTCTTTTGAAAATCTTAGAGAAGATGCCGGTTACTAAATACCATTACTTTTTGAAGAGCTCATCCAAAAACAGTAACAAATGCTGCCATGACCTTTTGTCAGCCTCTTCATTGTAAGCTGCTCCTTTAGCATTATCACTACCTGCAGTTACTTCTGTAAAAGCATGAACTGCATTAGCGTAATAAATCATCTGCCAGTCAGCCTTGCTATTTCTCATTTCATCCTGAAATCTCAGAATTTCTGCTGTCTTTACATATGGGTCATCTGCACCGTGGAGCACCAGTACCTTTGCAACAATATCACTGTCTTTTCTTAGAGTATCCTTGGACAAACCTCCGTGGAAAGACACAACACCTTTTACGGGAAAACCTGCTCTGGCAGCTTCAATAGCTCCTGTACCTCCAAAACAATACCCCATTACAACAATACGTGCAGGATCTGCACCTTGCTTTACCAATGCATCAATTGAAAGCTTTACTCTTCTCTGATAATCTTCGATGTGCGATTTATAGTAACCAGCCAGCTTCCCTGCTTCTTGTTTATTAGCAGGTTTGTTTCCTTCTCCATAAATATCTGCCACAAAAGCATTATAGCCCAGTGCTGCCAGCTTATCAGCGCTGCCTTTTTCATGTTCCGTAATACCCATCCAGGCCGGAACAATCACAATACCGGGAGCAGATTTACCCGCTTTCGCCTTTACTAAATATCCTTTCAATGCGGTATCCCCTTCCTTATAAGCGATGTCTGACTGAGCATATACTGAAGTTGAAAACAACAATAGCATAACAACTATTAATTGAACCACTGCGTTTGGATGTGTTTTCATATTTTCTTAATAACCTCCTGATTTTGAAGAATAGTAATTTAGAAAGAACTGAAAGACGTTACAATGCCTTTCTATTACACTTATAAAAAAAGAGCTTTCAAGTAGATCCTCGAAAGCTCTTTTTATAGCACAAATATCTTTTATACTTTTAACCTCGATTGTCTTCCTTTTTCAATAAGGGAAACAATAGTCAGCATTACAAACACTACAGTGATCAGCAACACCTCCAGCCAATACTCATAAGGCTTTATCCATATTTCATTCAGCATATCCCATCTGCCTAGAATTTCAACAAAATTCCAGAAAATAATAACTGTAGGAATAGAATAGCGGATAGCATACCCAAGATTCACAAATTTAATCAGGTTCCTGAAAAGGAAAGCCGCCCATAGTAATGAACCAAATGCAATAATGTAAGTCACAGGATGACGGTCTCCCAATATTTCATTGTCGTAAGCGAAAAGCAATACCAGATAGAAAGTCCACAATAAGGAAATGAGCTCGATAGTTGTAATAAGCGCATAGTTCTTTTGATTACTTGGTGCCTGAGCGATTCTCACAGGAATTCTTAAGACACGTTGTACCCATGAGAAAAATGTACAGCCAGTTTTAGAATTGTATAAATAATACAATAAGAACATTGCCAGAAAACCTACAGAGGCCGGCATAATCAGGTATTCCGGTTTAGTTACCACTTCTCCATTTTCCAGCAAAGGGGAAACTCCAAAACGATGTGCAATATAGACATGTGCAAATTCTATCCAGCCTGTCCAGATAAACAGACCCGCAAACAATCCTGCAAAAGTGGCTTTATTCTCATTGGTGTAATTGCTGCCGATAATCAACAATAACACCCCTGCCACACCCAACGCAATTGCTGCCGAGTACACATGTTCATGCCCAAAAGATTTCTCCATAATAATCATCACGGCATGCCCGAGCGGCATTGTCAATAACACAGTCAAAAAAGCTACTATCCCGACAAAAGGTTTTGATAACTTCATAATCCACAGATTAACAGTTCAACATATTAAGTACTGTAAATTTACGATTTTCATTTCAAAAGCAGTATTATCTTTAGAATAATTCCAAACAAGATATCGTAACATAAAAAAGCGTCCCGCAGTATTACCACGGGACGCTTTTACAAATGTCTAACAGAGACTAAACCTTTGGCAATTTGCTCAAAGCTTCCTTCTCTATGTCTTTAAAATAACGGTAAGTACTTACCTTTAATTCATTTGCGGCTTCTTCATCACACATAATGATCCCTTTTGGGTGCATTTGCAAAGCCGAAACAGTCCAGATATGGTTTACACCTTCTTCTACTACTTTGTGTAGCGCAAGAGCCTTCTTGTGACCATTTGCAATGATAATTACTTCTCTTGCATCCATGATAGTTCCAACACCTACTGTCAAAGCAGTTTTAGGTACCTGGTTTACATCATTATTGAAGAAACGGGAGTTAGCAACAATTGTATCATAAGTCAGAGTTTTCAAACGTGTTCTTGAAGTCAGAGAAGAACCAGGTTCGTTGAAAGCAATGTGACCGTCAGGACCAATACCGCCCAAGAAAAGGTCGATACCTCCAACAGCTTTAATTTTATCTTCGTAAGCCTGGCATTCTGCTGTCAAATCAGCAGCATTACCATTCAAAATATTTACATTTTCTTTTTTAATATCAACATGGCTGAAGAAGTTGCTCCACATAAAAGTGTAGTAACTCTCGTCGTGGTTCTGAGGCAAACCAACATACTCATCCATATTGAAAGTGATCACGTTCTGGAAAGAAACTTTACCTTCCTGATTCAATTTGATCAATTCTTTGTAAGTAGGGATCGGAGACGAACCTGTAGGCAAGCCCAACACATAAGGTTTTGCTGCTGTAGGTTTTGCTGCATTGATTTTTGAAGCGATATAATGAGCCGTCCAACGACTAAGTACTTCGTGATTTTCGTGAATTAAAATACGCATAGAAATAAATATAAAATCAATCGAATTACAAAGATAATAATTTCTGTAATCCTCTCCTTGTCTTTGAATAAATTCAAAAGAATATCTGGCCGACAAACCCTTATTAAAATATTCAGGCACTTATTACGGGCTTTCCTGTAATGCACTTAACCCGGTAGGCTCATTGACAGGGCAAAACCACAACCTAAGGTTTATTTAAACCCGATTGGCTGCCGGGGCTCAGGCATTTCTTCCAGAAAGTTTTTGATAAAATTATAGAGACGGCCTATTTGATCATCCTGACCACTTACCCGACCTTCCATTTGTTCCAGTCTTTTTAATAATTCTTTATTAGTAATCAGTAATTCCCGCATTTTAATAAAAACACGTACAATCTGAATATTGACAGCAATAGCACGCTCACTATTCAGTACGCTTGCCAGCATGACTGCTCCATGCTCTGTAAATGCATAAGGCAAGGTAGACGAAAACTTCAATTTACGGAGGTGGTCGCAAAATGCGACCACCTCCGACTTTTCCTCCTGAGTTAATTGAAACATAAAATCAGCAGGAAAACGTAACAAATTGCGTTTTACCTGTTCATTAAGTCTTTTAGTGGTAGCGCCATATAACTCTGCCAGATCAGTATCCAGCATAACCTTCTTACCCCGAAGCAGCATAATTTTACTCAGAACAGCTTCATCAGAAACTATAATTTGATTATTCTCCATAGCTAAAAAATGTATTTAAGTTTATGAATATAAAAAAACATTTTGACTATCCGTTTCAGAACACCTTACCTGATCCGCTTAACCAGAGATCCTGAATTTTGCCCGCTAATTTCACTCATAGTGTATATTTTATTGATTTTTAAATTTTCAAGGTTTTTAAGAATCGGAGTTTTAAATCCTAATCTGCGAAATTCTATGTTATCTGCGGGAAAACATAAGAAGGTTCATAAAAGCGGATAGCCATTAAAACACTAATTCATTCCACACTTTAGACTCAGCCATAAATAAGCATCAGACATGCTTTTATTTCATGATTTGTTCTTAACTTATTATAAGGCAACAATCACTTATTTTTTAAACAATGGAGCAGGGCGAAGAAGTTGTAAAAGCCAGCGGGCTTGTGTATGTTACTGACAGTATGCCGGGTATCTTGCGCAAAGGGCTGCCGGGTAATTTCTATTATGAAGATGCTGCCGGCAAACGACTAACAGACGAAAAACAACTTGTCAGAATCAAAGGGCTTGTGCTACCTCCTGCCTGGAAAAATGTATGGATAGCCGCAAAACCCAATGCTTACCTGCAAGCCACAGGAACAGATGCTGCCGGCAGAAAACAATACAAGTATCACACAAAATGGACCAGTCGCCGCTCTGAGCAGAAATACTTCCGCTTACTGGAATTCGGGAAAGCATTACCCTCTGCCAGAAAGCAAATAGCAAAGGATCTGAAAAGAAAAGAACTGGACGAACGCAAAGTATTGGCCATCTGCGTGGATGTTATGCAAAAAACACTCATCCGTATTGGAAACGAATCTTATAAACATACTTATGGCAGTTTTGGCCTCTCTACCTTACAGGATAAGCATGTGAAGATTAACGGCAGCACTATGAAACTCGATTTTGTCGGTAAAAAAGGAGTAAAACAAACAATTGAAATTACTGACAGGCGACTGGTAAATTCTGTAAAAAAATGTAAGGATATTCCCGGCCAGGAGTTGTTTCAGTATTATACAGATGAAGATAATCACAAAGGCATCGATTCCGGCAAAATCAATCAGTATATCCGTGAAATCACCGGTGATGATTTTACTGCAAAAGATTTCAGAACCTGGGGAGGTACACTGGAAGCCCTCAGACAATTTGCAGTTTGCTCTGCTTCAGATGAAGAACAGCTAAACAGCAAAAAGATGATTGTAAAAGTACTTGATTGCGTAGCTAAAAAACTAGGCAACACACGGGCTGTCTGTAAAAGCTCTTATGTTTATCCATTGCTACTCAATGCCTACGAACAAAAACAACTTACAAAATACATTACCAAAATTAACAATAAGGAAATTTCCGATCGGGCTGATCTGGATAATGATGAAAAAGTATTACTGTCTTTCCTGAAATCAGTAGATACCAGATAATAAAAACATCGCAACTATAAGGGTAAAACGTGACAATTGTGTCTTACAGAAAAAGATACAATATGCTTCACCTAAAAGCTATAATTCCTTTGTTTTTCATGTTTGCAATCAGTAGTGTTATCGCATTTGCCAGCAATGCTGAAAAACTTAACTTCAGCGTGTTTTATGGTTCTCAAAGAATAGGTTCATTGACGGTAAAATCTGTCCTGCAAGACCAACAAACTATCTATCATCTTAAGTTTGAAATTACTATTTCTTTCATGTTGAGCTACCATATTGTAGAAGACATCTCCGATACATTTATAGCGGGACAATTGCACGCTTCTTCACAAACCAGGTATATCAACGAAGAACAAAAGGTAAAACATACCCTGGTACGTAATACAAATGGTTATGCGCTCAAAACAAACGGAAAACAGGAAAAGCTGATCAATAAAACAATCAATGCAACTGTTACATCGCTCTACTTTGCTGAACCTAATGATAAGGATATTATCTATTCTCAAAACTTTCAGCAGCTTTTTCCCATTAAGACCAAAAAACCACACCTGTATGAATTAAAGTTACCTAACGGTACTGCTACTTATTCATATCATGAAGGAAAACTGCACACCGTTATTTCTGATACAGGCTGGGATAAAGTTCACTTCATCCGGGAGCACTAAATGATCAATAACGTTTAATCTGAAAAAATCCGAACTTACAAAGACTCAATAGAAAGCTTATCTGTCTGGAGTATTGGTATTAATCTGGCATATTGACACTACTGACTACTATGGGCACTATCAGGAAAAGTGAATTATCTCAAAGAACTACGATTATTATAGCCGTTATATCATTCCTTTCTTCTACGCTTAGTTATGCTTCAGGCCAGCCGGCAACTGTAAAAAAAGAATTTGATACCAAACAGGAAAAACTTGCTGCTATCAGTACATAACTTGAGACATTCATTACAGAAGAGGAATTTTATGAGAAAATAACGGCGATTAAAGAGAGCTCGCTCAGTATTAGTATCAAAAAGCCGGTCAAGGTATGTATATCTCCGACCCTGACATAGAGTAACGAAGACAGGTATGCCATAAAAGTCAATTAAGTTTTAGACTAAACTCCTCTATAAACTTATACTTTGTAAAACGATTTCTAAAAAAGCTCGTATTGAAGATCTTAATTAATAATTTTAACTAACCAGATAGCTATGCTTGGATTATTTTTCATCTACTTCATCGGAAAAGCCTTTTATTCACTTGCAGAGCAATACAAAAAAAATAAATGGGGATTCGCCATTTTAGGTATAGTAGCATATTATGGGGGTACACTGATAACGGGTATACTTCTGGGTATTCTGGCTGAATTTGGGCTATTTGATTTAGAAACTTTTCCGGAATATGCTCTCGGACTTATTGCTTTACCCGGAGGAGCCCTTAGTTGCTGGGGAACTTATCAAATCTTAAAAAAGAACTGGAGTAAATCCGGTAAACCTATTGAAGAAGATGTACTTGACGGCGACATGATAGATCTTACTTAAAAGCAGAAGCCATTCATGATTACTCATGAATGGCTTCTGCTTTTAATATCAATACTTTTACTAGTTAATTACCAGTCTGCGCTTAAATGGCTGACCGTTCACATTACCAACCATAATATACATCCCTGAATTAAGAACACTCACGTTAAACTCACTTCCCTCTTTATCAAAACTCGTTACTGTATTTCCGCTCAAATCAATCACTCTTACTCCGGAAACAGCTTTTGACGTTGTAAGGTACTTATCAACCACACTGATCTTCAATGACTCTTCATTAAATTTATTATCTGTTGTCGAAGTTGTTGCATACTTAAAAGTGAAATCATCAAGTTTTAAAGTATCGTAAGCAGTAGAGGGTGTACCTTCATAATTTACAGTAATCACAATTTTATCTGGAGTTGCATCCGAAGCATATGCAATTGTTGTTTCTGCCAATGTATACTCACTAGCAGAAGAAGTGATACTGTACTCACCAGTACCTACCCCTACTACTTCAGGCGATGAAATATCTCCGGCATATAATATTACCTTTATATTCATTTGCTGATTATCATCGGTTGCATACTTATAATAAAAAGAAAAAGATTCAGGTCTTCCCGTAAAATCCGGACCATTTAAACCTTCTCCAACACCCATGTTGCCAAAACTCATATAACTCACACTACCGTTTATTTCTTCTTTGTTATACATAGCAACTGCATAGTTCCCACTATGTGCATCAGTTACCCTCTGGAGTGCAAAAGTACATTGTTCTTCGCCTCCATTTATACTGGCGCATGCCGTACCATTCATCCAGTCGTTTGGTGCATAATAATTGTATGCAGGTTTTGTTAGAGTCCAGTTTTCAAATCCTGGATTAGAAAGCTGCTCCTGAGCTAACGCACATGTACTCAATCCGGTAAAAAGTAATGTAAAAATCTTTTTCATATATTGGTAGTGTTTAAGTTGATACACAAACTTAACTATTTTACTAAAAAACGAAAAAGTCTTAATAAAAAAAGCTTTCCGAATATTGATATCCGGAAAGCTTTTTTTATTAAGTTGCTTATACTTTCTAATCATAATTCAGGTTTGGAGCTAACCAGCGCTCTATCACTTCAAGTGATGTATTTTTACGTTTAGCATAATCTTCTACCTGATCTTTTCCAATTTTACCAAGGCCAAAGTATTTAGATTGAGGATTAGCATAATACATACCACTTACAGAGGCTGCCGGATACATAGCCAGGCTTTCTGTCAGATGTATACCAATTGTCTTTTCTGCATCCAACACTTTAAATAAAGTAATTTTCTCAAGGTGATCAGGGCAAGCGGGATATCCCGGTGCCGGGCGAATACCGTCATACTCTTCTGCAATCAACTGATCATTTTCAAAATTCTCAGTGGCAGCGTAGCCCCAGAATTCTTTCCTTACTCTTTCGTGTAACAATTCTGTAAATGCTTCCGCGAAACGATCAGCTAAAGCTTTGATCAGAATACTGTTATAATCGTCATGGTCTTTTTCAAACTCAACAGCTTTTTCTTCAGCCCCGAAAATAGTTACAGCAAAACCACCAACGTAATCTGCGATCCCTGTTTCTTCCGGAGCCACAAAATCTGCCATGGCAATATTAGCTACATTAGAGCCTTTTTGCCCTTGCTGACGCAATGAATGGAATACTGCCAGCTTTTCTTTGCGGGCATCATCGGCATACAATTGTACATCATCATCATTGACTGTATTAGCCGGCCAGAAGCCAATAAGAGCTTTAGGCTGCAACCATTTTTCTGCAATGATCTTTTTCAGCATTTCTAAAGCATCAGCATAAAGTTTCGTTGCCTCTGCTCCTACTACTTCATCTCTGAGGATACGGGGGAATTTACCGTGCAACTCCCATGTCTGGAAGAATGGTGTCCAGTCAATGTATTTCGAAATTTCTTCCAGAGAATAATCTTCAAATACTTTAATACCATTCACTTTCGGTTTCGCAACCTGTGTATTGGCCCAATCTATTTTGAATTTATTTTCTCTTGCTTCTGCAATGCTCACATAATTCTTATCGCGCTGGCGGTTGGCATGGCCAATACGCATTTGTTCATACTCTGCTTTTACGTTTGTATGGAAACCAGCCTTCTGATCTTTACTCAACAAACTACTTGCTACCGGAACCGATTTGGAAGCATCCAATACGTGTACAACAGAACCGCTGTATGCAGGATCAATTTTTACAGCCGTATGGATTCTTGAAGTTGTAGCACCACCAATCAATAATGGAATTTTCATTCCCTGCTTTTCCATTTCTTTAGCCACATACACCATTTCATCAAGTGATGGTGTGATCAGTCCACTAAGACCAATAATATCTACATTTTCTTTACGGGCAATTTCCAGGATTTTTTCACATGGCACCATCACTCCGACATCAATAATCTCGAAGTTATTACAAGCCAATACAACACCTACTATGTTTTTACCGATATCATGAACATCACCTTTTACAGTAGCCATCAATATCTTACCGTTGTTTTTAGCAGTATTTCCAGAACGTTTCTTTTCTTCTTCAAGATAAGGCATCAGGTAAGCAACGGCTTTTTTCATTACCCTGGCAGATTTTACTACCTGCGGAAGAAACATTTTTCCTGCCCCAAACAAATCACCTACCACGTTCATACCATCCATCAAAGCACCTTCAATCACGACCAAAGGACTGCCATACTTCACACGGGCTTCTTCGGTATCGGCATCAATATGTTCAACTACACCTTTTACCAGGGCATGCGTCAAACGTTCTTCAACTGTTCCGCTTCTCCACTCTTCACTAACCTTCTCTCCGGAAACTTTGCCCGGACCAGCTTTCAATGCTTCTGCAAACTCCAGCATGCGTTCCGTTGCATCGTCACGACGGTCAAGGAGCACGTCTTCAATATGCTCCAGAAGATCTTTAGGAATATTATCATACACCTCCAGCATAGCAGGGTTTACAATACCCATATCAAGACCAGCCTTCACACCATGATAAAGAAACGCTGAGTGCATAGCCTCACGTACGTGGTTATTTCCACGGAAAGAGAATGACACGTTACTCACCCCGCCACTTACGTGTGCATGCGGCAGGTTTTCTCTTACCCATTTGGTAGCCTCAAAGAAAGAAACCGCGTTCTGACGGTGTTCTTCAATACCGGTACCAACGGGAAATATGTTCAAATCGAAGATGATGTCTTCAGGAGGGAAACCTACTTTATCAACCAAAACATCATAGGAACGCTTCGCTATTTCAATACGACGCTGTGTATTATCAGCCTGCCCGACTTCATCGAAAGCCATTACAATAGCTGCTGCTCCATAACGACGGATCAGCTTAGCCTGATGAATAAACTCTTCTTCACCACTCTTAAGACTGATAGAGTTAACAATGGATTTACCCTGTACACATTTAAGGCCTGCTTCGATAATATGCCATTTAGATGAATCGATCATCACCGGCACTTTGGAAATTTCAGGTTCAGACGCAATCAGGTTTAGAAAGTCGACCATGCTCTTCTCTCCGTCAAGCATCCCTTCATCCATATTGATGTCAATTACATTGGCACCGCCACTCACCTGATCCTGGGCAATAGAAAGGGCTTCTTCAAATTTTTCTTCCTTAATCAAACGGAGGAACTTGGCAGAGCCGGTCACGTTAGTACGTTCTCCAACGTTCACAAAGCCCAACTCCTTTGTCAATGTCATCGGCTCTAAACCACTCAGACGAAGCAACGGAGCAATCTCCGGTTTGGGGCGAGACTGGAATTTCTCAGCTTCCTCGGCCATCGCTCTGATATGGTCAGGTGTAGTACCACAGCATCCTCCCAATATGTTTACCAAGCCTTCTTCAAGGAATTCACGCACCTGATCCACCATCATTGCAGGTGTTTCATCATACTGGCCAAATTCATTCGGTAAACCGGCGTTAGGATATACGCTGACAAAGCAAGAAGCCTTATCTGATAGCTCCTGAACATAAGGCTTCATAGCACTTGCACCTAATGCACAGTTCAAGCCAACACTCAACAAATGTGCATGTGCTACTGAATTGTAAAATGCTTCTGTTGTCTGTCCGGTAAGCGTACGCCCCGAAGCATCCGTAATGGTACCAGAAACCATCAAAGGGAGTTTTCTACCACTTTCT
>CAZNHL010000042.1:36278-39664 GCA_964572965.1 uncultured Bifidobacteriaceae bacterium | reverse complement strand
TATCAACAGGTGAAGTAGTCACAAAAGAGGTACTACCGCTAGGTGGGGTACAGCAAGCCTTCGCTTTAACAACCACAGGTACCGGAGCACAAGCAGAAGTAGATGCAAATGTCCAGTTTGCATACTTATTATAAGGCTGTCCATTACCGCCATTAACACCATTTATAGTTACATATGATGGTATCGTAGTTGTACCTAAACTTCCTACCATCAAATTAATTCCTGCAATACTTATTGTATAAGTTCCCGGAGTCAATACTTTATTAATAGCTAAAGTACTACCTGTTCCTCCACTAATAGATCTAACAGCAACAGGCATTGTAGATGCAGAAGGTCCTGAAATTGTAAGTGTGCCATTATAAAAGTTTCCTTCAGCCGGACAAGCCCCTTGCCCTCTAAAACAACCTGCATCTACAGAAACCAACATTACTGTCTGAGTTACAGTAAAAGTAGCAGAGCCGCCAGCTATACTTACCTGATCACCGGTAAGTGATAAAGTAGCGGGTCCTAATTTAGGATTAAGTGGAGTAGTTTCGGCATTTACTATATATATTGTCTGATCACCTGTTGTTCCTCCTGCCGGAGTCCATGCTACAGGAGTTGTAGCTGTGCTATTCGCTCCTATCAAACCTGTACCATTGGAAGCTGTATACCAGGAATATCTTTTCCCGTCACCTACTAATAAATTTGTTGCAGTTCCGCCACCGCTACAGTATTCTAAATTAGTGGGAGCAACAGGCAATGTAGAAGTTACTGTAGTACTTGATGAGCCAGAGCATCCTGAAACAGAAGAGTTTGATACTGTAACTGAATAAGTACCGGCAGTATTCGCTGTTGCTGTTGCTGCATTTCCCGGGTTTGTAGCGCCACCGGGCACAGTCCATGCATATGTTTTAGCATATGAACCTGCAGGAGTTATTGTTGGTGTTAACGATGCAGTAGCTGGATTACACAATACTGCTGAGCTAGGCAAAGTTGCCGTCATTGACTTTGTTACCACAACACTTGCACTAGTTGCACAACCATTTTCCGGATCCTGTACACAAACTCTGTAAGTATCAGCATCAGTAACAGATAAAGACAATGAATTGCCGTTAGGAACTACAGTTTGAGTTCCTCCTGCCCCTTTATACCAGGTAATAGTATTATTTCCAGGATTAGGATCACCGGTGTAGGCAGCAGTCAATGTTAATGAACCAGTTGCAGAAGAACATAAATTAACTGCATCATTTGGAAAAACAGGTTTTCTATTATTACTAATATTTTGACATCCGTTGATAAACGAAATATCATCGATTATCAAATCTTCAGAAGAAGATTGTCCTGTAGAAATTGCTTCAATATAAATATTAGCTTTTACAGCTCCTGCAGGAGTAGAATAAGTTCTAAAAAACTGATCAAATACCCATGCCTGAGTTGCACTTGCCGCTCCTAAAACCTGATTATCAATAATTGTACCTGATGAGTTTAAAGCCTCTACTCTAAAACGTAACTGAGGTACATTATTAGCTCCATACTGAGCAAACCAAGCAGAGAAATAGTACATTTGTGACGGATAAACGTCTACAGTTTGAGCCCATGCTTTTTTATAAACACCTCCAGAAGATGAGTTAAAATCGATTATAAGAGCAAAACCATTCTTCGTTCCTGTTGTATGGTCTTTATAATTGGTATTTGACCCTGAATATTGTCCATACACCAAAGCAGAAGCAGAACCATTTAAACAAGGCGGGGTTTCAACTCTACCAACACCGTAACCGTCTCCTAAACTATACTGACATACAGAGTTGTTTCCATTCCAATAGCCTCCATAGTTAAGATCACTAGAAAAATCAAATGGCCCACCAGGTGTAAATGTATGCTTAACCCCCGGTACCGGAGGCCCACTAATATTTGGACCAGGCAAATAACCAGCTTCAAAATCTCCGTTTCTAACGGCCTCCTTTACAGGCACAATAGAACATTGGGAATAACCAACGTAAGTACCTGATAATAATATAATAGTGAGTACTAAACCAAATAATCTTTTCATCAATAAATATCAATTTGATAAACCGGATCTATATTTTACTTACCCTATATCCTGATAATCTCGCAATAGTAACCTTTTTTCAGGATAAAATCCAACAAACAACAATATACTTCAGGTAAATACTGAAATCATTCAAAAAATTCCAGATATAGGTAAAATTTATAAAAATTCGACTAAACGGCTTAATTTACTGATAAATAAGTCTTTGACTACCTGATAACAAAAAGCGGTTCCTGAAATAATTCAGGAACCGCTTTTCAAACTGCTTGAAATATTTTTACTCTACTAGCAACTTTTCTATAGTCTTGACATTAGTACCATTTATATTAACTATGTAAAGCCCTTTCTCTATACCATATAAGTCGATATCTTCAACTAAGCTGCCTTCAAATATGTTTAATTTCTTTTTATAAACTAATTTACCTAAAACATCTACAACAGTTAAATCCAATACATCTTCACCCGGGGCAGACACTTGTACAGAAAATACGCCATGATTTGGGTTAGGCACTACACGCATTCTTACCCCTCCATCAGAAACTACAAAACGGACATCGGAATAGGCTGCAGATCCATCATTATCTACCAAACGTAATCTATAGTAAGTTACACTCACAAGAGGAGTATGATCACTATAATGATAACCAACAATACGTGAAGAATAACCGGCAGCTTTCACTTCGTCAATAGCAGAAAAATTCTTTCCGTCCATACTCCTCTCAACAATAAAATGTGAGCTGTTTTTTTCTTGCGCTGTTGACCAGTTCAAAAAAGCTGCTCCATTACTATTTATAACAGTAAAATTCAGTAATTCTACAGGTAAAGAACAAGGTTCACAATTTGAGAATCTTGATGTTGTTCTATAAGTATTCCCCCCAACAGTTACTCCTGCCGGAGTTGTTGCAGTCACTGACACATCACCTCCTACACCTGTGGCAGACCAGGTAGTACCAGTGGCTGTTACCTCTTGCTGAAAAGCGATTGCTTCTCCTCTTAAAGCCTTCACTGCCGGTACAGTACTTTGACAATCTTTACATGGCGGAGTAGAGAATACTTCAATCAATGAATTTGTTCCCGGTGATGTGCCTGATACACTTCCGCTCCCAGAAGCACTTCCTCCCGGACAAGAACCAATAACAAGTGTCGGACCTGAAGTCATAGAGGAGTTACCTACTCCTTTAGTCTGAGTAGGTGTATCACCAGGGTCTGTTGCAACATTCAAACTAATACCCATTTTAGCGTTACACTGAATAACATTACGTCTTATTTCAACGTTGTTAGCCCCATCAAAAACGATAACTCCATGCATGCCATTTGTTGAAATCGTATTAGGCTCACCAGCGGCGGTCCCTCC
>CAZNHL010000042.1:27757-36268 GCA_964572965.1 uncultured Bifidobacteriaceae bacterium | reverse complement strand
TGAATAGCAATTCCGTTATTACTAATCCAGCCAGCCCCTGCATTCAGATTATTTGTAATAATATTATTAATAATGATACCATTGGTGCTGCTGAAAGTTACAATTCCGGCACAAGTCTCCGACTCAGCCGATGTTCTTCTTCCTTTATTATTTGAAATTCTATTCCCTGAAATAAGGAAGTTATTAGAAGAGGTATTAAGTTCAATACCATTCGCAGAGTTACCAATATTTTGTCCACCAGTACCTATACCTATATAGTTATTCAGGATCTGGAAGTTTTGGGAATTGTAAACTGCAATACCATGCGAATTAATAACAGCACCGATTGTTTCACCATTATCACCAATGACGTTACCGGAAACAACCACGTTACTCTGTGTGCCTCCTCCCATTACACCATTATTAAACAAATAAATACCAGTAAAGACATTTCCCGCCAAATTATGATTCTTGTCTACTCCAACATAATTATTGGAGATTGTTACCGAAGCCAGTGTGGTACCGTTCATAATAATGCCTACAGTTTCTGCCTGAAACGAAGGGCTTGTCGAATTTTTACCATTATCACAAACTACGTTGTTATCTATTGTTAAAGCAGTTACTGTTACAGAGCCAAAAGTTCTGACCCCCGTGAAACCATTACCATAATCATTAGACACATCCTTAATACCGGTGCCTTTTAAACCTACAATATTATTAGTAATACTTACAGTTGTTGTAGTCCCTTCTAAAGTAATACCATGTTGTTTATTGCTTGACACATTATTGTTATCTATTGTTGAAGAAGACAAGGTTCCTGAATACATAGCAATTCCAGAACCATTATTCCCATAGATTGTACCAATCGCATAAACACCGGCAGCATTTATACCTATTTTATTGTTCTTAACAGATAAACCTGAAGTTGCCCCCGCAAGCTCTAAACCGGCTTTATCTACCGCAGCACCTAAAATAACATTACCTTCAACTGTTGCTGTAGTAGTAGCTGTTAACAAAATACCGGACCCAGCAAGGTTACCCAGTAAGTTTGCCCCTGTTCTTTCTGTACCGAAATAATTATTGATAATTTTTAACCCGGCAGAAGCTCCAGAAACCACTACATAGTTTGTTACTGAAGAAATGGCTCCAAATACATTTCCCTGACCGGCACCACTTGATCCTATTTCATTATTGGTAGAACCCGTAATCGTAATAAAAGCCGGAATAGATGCATTTGATAATGCAGTACCAGCTGTATTCAGGTTAAAGTAGTTTCCATACACTTTATTAGCTGTACCTCCTGAAATTGTGATAAAGGTATTATTCTGAAATTTTCCATTACTAATAGTATTAGTTCCTCCATTAGTGATGGTGAGTGTTGATGTATTCTGAAAAGTATTTCCCGTAAACTGATTACCTGTTGAAGTCGCACCTGTAATAGTTACGGGTGAAGCATTTCTAAATGTAGAATTTGTAATTACATTATTTGCAGATGCTGTTTGAAAATTAACAGGACTGGCATTTGAGAATATTGACCCTGTTATTTTATTATTACCTGCAGCGAAATTATATTTCGAATCAGTAAGGTTTGAATTAGTAATTGTATTGTTTGATCCGTTAAAGTTAAAATTCAAAAACTCTAGATTAGAATTAATGATCTTATTATAACCTTCTGCCAAAGTAATAATTGAAGTGCTGGCAAACCCTCCGGTGATATTAATATTTCTGAATATAATACGCTTTGCACCCATTGTCCAGGAGCTATAACCAGGAGCTTTAATTGTTACTGTTCCTCCCCCAGAACCTGACCCATCAATGATAAGCGTATCAACAGTACTTACAATATCCCAGCTTCTGGGATCTCCCGAACCATCAATCACTGTTCCGGCAGCCGCTATATTGATATTAATTGTTTGTGTTCCTGAACCAGCAATATTTATCTTGCTGATTGCATCCCAAAAAGTTCCGGCGGTAAAAGGGCCAGGCTGGGCAGTAGGCCAACCAGGGGCGCTAGGATCTGTTACTGTTTGAGTACTTGATGCTGCAAATGAGCCAAAAGTGCATAGCTGTAGAATGATAAACCCGAATATTTTTTTCATAAATCATATAAAGTAAACTTTCCTTAACTTAGTAATTGGGTCAAAGATACCCTTTCTCCATCTTAATCCAAAAAGCCTTGCTGAAGTAACCAGTAATTCAAAAGTTTTTTCGCATCCAGAACTACCAGCAACAAGTCTTTCCTCTTTTTACTTCCATTTCCCCTTTTTTAAGCTTAAAATTGCATACTAAAAAATAACAAAACATGGCTGTAGTTGAGCTTGTAATGCCTAAGATGGGCGAAAGTGTAATGGAAGGGACAATTATCCGTTGGTTAAAAAAGCCAGGAGACTCTATTTCCATTGACGAGCCGATCCTTGAAGTAGCTACTGACAAAGTTGATACCGAAATACCTTCATCTTTTAGTGGCGTTTTAAAAGAAATACTGGTAGCAGAAGGTCAAATAGCCCAAATCGGAAATATTATTGCATTAATAGAAACCAGTGCTAATACTCCAACATTGGCATCTCCTGCCATTACAAATCCGAACGTAACATCCTCTAGCCCGGCAGTTCAGGAAAACAACTTTCAATCAGTTTCAACTCCTGTAGCGCTTGCAGAAAAACCATTGGAAGGGCGCTTCTACTCCCCTCTTGTAATGAATATTGCCAAAGAGGAAGGAATTTCAATGAGCGAACTGGAAAGAATTCCAGGCACAGGTAAAGACAGCCGCGTTACGAAAAACGATATCATAGCATATATTACTTCAGGCAGAAACCAGGCTGCAGTAGGTACAACCCAACAATCCATTCAGTCATCTGTTGCAGACATTCCTTTTGTTCCTGCTGTTGAACCGATAAAAGTATTACAGGAAAATACTGAAACGCAGTTAAAGCCTGCAACATCATATTCCGGACCTGTCGACATTATAGAGATGGACCGTATGCGTAAGATGATTTCACAGCGCATGCTTGACAGCCGCAAAATTTCTGCTCATGTATCTTCTTTCGTTGAGGCAGATGTTACTAATCTCGTTTTCTGGAGAAACCGAATGAAACAGGAATTTAAAACGAGAGAAGACGTAAATCTTACCCTCACTCCTATTTTCATTGAAGCTATTGCCAGAGCAATTAAAGATTACCCATTAATTAACTCTTCAATTGACGGAGATAATATAGTTGTAAAGAAATTTATCAATATAGGATTAGCTGTTGCATTACAAAATGGCAATCTTATTGTACCTGTAATCAAAAATGTAGATCAGCTTAATTTGATTGGCATTACCAAACAGGTGAATGATCTTGCAAAGAGGGCCCGTGAAAACAAATTAACACCAGACGAGCTCTCTGACGGTACTTACACTATGTCTAATGTAGGTTCTTTCGGAAACGTAATGGGTACACCCATCATCATGCAGCCACAGGTAGCTATCATGGCCTTTGGTGCTGTCCAAAAGAAACCAGCCGTAATTGAAACTCCTCATGGAGACGCCATTGCAATTCGTCATATGATGTACCTTTCTCATTCTTACGACCATAGAATTGTGGATGGTTCTCTGGGCGGTATGTTTGTAAGACGTGTAGCTGATTACCTTGAAAATTTTGATATCAATAGAAAACTCTGGTAAAAAGTGATCGGTGAATGCTTGATTATTCATAAAACCTATTCACTACTGAACTTTTTCAAAAAATACTCAATAGCATAGGTACTCATCTGACCTCCCAAGCCATTGAAATGATAGTCAAAGCCATGTACTGCCCATCGCATATCAAGAAGGTAATGAGCTATTTTATACTTCTCCAGATATGGAATTAATCTTGTATTATGTATAAAACCAACAAGCACATCATGTCTCCCATGTAACATGAGCATTGGAGGCCCACTTTTTTTAATAACCTCAGAAACTGTTGCTGAATGATAGAAAGATGTACGTTGTTCATAAGTACCTCCCAGATAATATTCCTGAACTTTTTTAGAATCCATTACCCATTTACTACAAGGATTTGCATAGCCCCAAACCAAATCTGCTGGTGCATAGAATGCAACAACTCCTTTGATAGCTCTATCATTTAACTGATAACCGGCTACCTGAACAATCTGTCCGCCGGCAGAGCGTCCCAATAAAAATAAATTATCTGCATCAATTCCGTAGATATCTGAATTTAATTTTAAAAACTCAATAGCCTTTGCCAGATCTTCAACCGGAGCCGGAAATGTATATTGAGGGGATAACCGATAATTAATTGCTGCAACAATATAACCCTTAGCGGCCAGGTACTTATTTAACTCAGGTAATTGTTTTGAATTACCGCTATCCCATGCTCCTCCATGTACTATGATCACACATGGCATTTTATGTCCCGAATTATTTTTACCTCTGTACAGATCCAATGTCAAATTAAATTCAGACGAATAGATATAGCTAACAGGAGTAATATCCGGCAGCTTTTCTCCTATTAAAAGTTTTTTCAATGAAATATGAAAATCAGGATACTGATCTAAACCTCCAAAAGAATCTTGCAGTCCGTTCTTAATTAAGGGAGCTAATTTAAGAGCAAAATAAAAAGGTAAGAGGTAAGCAAATGCTCCCAGAAGGCCAATAAAAAAATAGAAATAAGAATCAAAAATCAATGAAACTATGTAGCCTAAAGCAACAACAACAAGGGACAAAAAATATCCCCATTCAGTAGTCAAAACAGATAAAAGCCACATCAATCGGGTTTTCGCCTGAAAAATATTGAGCAAACTCAATAGTAGCAATAACAAAAAAACGACCAGTAATAAATACATGGCCGTAAATATAGATTGTTAATTTTTAATGCGGTATTCCTTTTTATAAAAGGGACACCACATTAGCTAATTCATGAACTAATTACCATGGATTTGCCCATTATTATACATAAATAAGAGCACTAGTATCCAGCCTACCAGTACAACTGCTGTAATAATAAGCATTGTTTTGTACTTTTTAGACTCTACCTGGTGAACAACTTTTTCTTCTATATTGAACAGGATATTTTCCAACCGGTGAAAATTATCATCGTTGATAGTCACATAATCATAAGCGCCCCATTTGATTACTTCTTTCACCATTAGATAATCTTCTTTCTGAGAGAAAAAAACAACTTCCGTATGATAACCAGCGGCATTAATTTCATCAAGAAAGCGGTGCCCGTCACGTTCATGCGAGTCATAACTATCCATTTCATAATCTACACAAACAGCCAAGGGTTTTCGATGCAAATTCCGCAGGCATTCATCACTTGTAGAAAAGAATTCAAACTTATAGTGTGTGTTATTGATGAGGTCATGAGAAATCTTGCCGGATTTCACAAAATCATTCTCAACTATAAATACGAGAGGTATATAATTGGCCATAGCATAAAAATTTAAAAGTTAAACAACTTATTTCCAATAACGTCCATTTAGAACCTTTCGTTGCAAAACCATTATTTTATCACTTTTTGGCACACTAATCAGCAACAGCTATTCTATATCACTACTAATTTAACGGCAAAAACCATATATTTGCCACCCCATGTCCAGAAAACATAAGAATATAGAATTTAGCGGTGTAGAGGTTCTTGAAATGTCCTCTGATGGCCGTTGCGTAGCCAAACACGAAGAGCTTGTAATATTTATAGAGCATACTGCTCCAGGTGATATTGTAGATATCAGGTTAACCAAAAAGAAAAGCAACTACGCCGAAGCTACAGTCACTAACTATGTAAAGCTTTCTCCAAATAGAATAAAACCGGAATGCGAACATTTTGGTCTTTGTGGTGGGTGTAAATGGCAGCACGTATCTTACGAACAACAATTGCAGTTTAAAGAAAAAGATGTTCAGGAAACACTGCGCAGATTAGGCAGAATTCCTTTGCCTACATTTGAACCTATACTTGGATCCGCTAAAAGTTTTTTTTATAGAAATAAATTAGACTTTACTTTCTCTAATAGGCGTTGGCTTACTGTTGAAGAAATTAATTCAGATGTAGAAATGGACAGGAATGCTTTAGGTTTCCACATTCCGGGACGCTTTGATAAAATCCTTGATGTCAAAAAATGTCATTTACAGGAAGAACCGTCAAATACCATCCGACTGGCTGTTAATGAATTCACTAAGGCTCATGATATTCCTTTCTTTGATTTAAACTCCCAGGAAGGTATGATGCGTAATCTGATTATCAGATCGGCATCAACAGGCGATCTAATGGTTATTGTGCAGTTTGCTGCTCAAAATGACGAATGGATTAAATTAGTGATGGATTTCCTTAAAGAAAAGTTCCCAGAAATCACCTCTTTGCTCTATATCGTCAACACAAAAAGAAACGAAACATTTCATGACCAGGAAGTAATCTGCTACAATGGCCAACCGTTCATTGAAGAAGAAATGGAAGGTTTGAAGTTCAGAGTAGGCCCAAAATCATTTTATCAGACAAACTCTGAGCAGGCTTACAGACTTTACTGTATTGCAAGAGAATTTGCGGATATTAAGCCTCATGAAATAGTCTATGATCTTTATACAGGCACAGGTACAATTGCTAATTTTGTAGCAAGAACAGCTAAAAAAGTTGTTGGAGTAGAATATGTTCCTACTGCAATTGAAGATGCCAAAGTTAACTCGAAAATTAACGGCATCAATAATACCGTATTTTATGCAGGTGATATGAAAGCGGTATTGACACCGGATTTTGCTCAAATCAATGATCAGCCTGATGTTATTATTACAGATCCGCCAAGAGCCGGGATGGATAAAGAAGTAATAGAAAGAATGCTGGAAATGGCTCCTGACAGAATTGTATATGTCAGTTGCAATGCTGCCACTCAAGCAAGAGATTTAACACTTTTACATGAAAAATATGATGTGGTACGTGCTAAAGCAGTTGATATGTTTCCACAAACGCACCACTGTGAAAGTGTTGTATTATTGAAAAAAAGAGCATAAAATAGTGATATTAATCCCCTTATGCAGAATTATAATAAAATTTTCTAGTTATGCATAGGGGTATAAATAATCATATGTGTCATAAGATCAAATTTGAAGCTTATGATATATAAAACATTTAGTACCTATTCATTGCTGCATTGTAGCATTTTTTCTCTCTTTGTCCAGATACAAAAAGGACAAAATCCAGAGAAAAAAAAATTAATGTATTTATATTTACAGGCAGGTTTACAACTCTATTGTTTGTATATCAACCTCTTCTATCTTTCTTATAACCAAGGCCGATGCTAGTCCTAGTGCATCAAACATTTTTATACCACTATTAAAGACCTTTATAATGATCTGCAGAAGGATTCTATTTATAATATGCTTTAGCATCATCAGCTTAAGCACTTTTGCCAACAATAATGACGGGAGATATACCCTCTCCGGCAAGTTAAAAGACAAAAATACCAAAGAAGAATTAGTTGGTGCTGTTGTGACTATTATCGAACTGGGTAAATCAGTAGCCAGCGATGAAAACGGTAATTACAGTCTACTCCTTCCTGCCGGCGAATACACCATCACAATTACATTGATTGGTTATAAAACCATTCAGCAAAAAATCAATATCACAGGTACTAAAGTGATGAATTTTGAAGTTGAAGACGAAACATCTGAAATGCAGGAAGTAGTCATTTCCGGCAAACGTCAGGATGAAAACATCAATCAAATGAAAATGAGCACAAATACTTTAGAAATAAAGGATTTAAAAACACTACCGGCTTTATTTGGTGAAGTTGACGTGCTGAGAAGCATTCAGACATTACCAGGTGTTCAAAGTGCCGGAGAAGGTACAACGGGCTTTTATGTACGTGGTGGTAGTGCTGATCAAAACCTGATTCTTATTGATGAAGCTCCTGTTTATAATGCTTCACACCTACTTGGCTTCTTTTCAATTTTCAATGCAGACGTTTTAAAAAGCGCTGATATTTATAAAGGCGGAATACCTGCTGAGTATGGAGGGCGTCTTTCCTCAATTGTGGATGTTAAAACCCGCAACGGAAATAATAAAGAATATCATGGAACAATATCAATAGGTCTGCTTTCAAGTAAGCTTACATTAGAAGGGCCTATCAGAAAAAACAAAGGTAGCTTTATTCTTTCAGGCAGAAGAACCTATGCTGATATGTTTCTAAAATTAAGCCCTGACTTCCGTGACAATAAATTGTATTTCTATGATCTAAACTTCAGAGGTCATTACAATTTTAATGAGAAGAATAAGCTTTCATTATCTGGCTACTATGGACAGGACGTATTTGCCTTTGGTAGCATGTTTGGATTAAAATGGGGTAATGCAGCATCAACGCTGCGTTGGGATCATACCTTTAACAAAACCCTTTATAGCCATACTTCTTTAATTTTCAGTGATTTCAGTTACAATATTTTCTTCAATTCCGGTAATCAGGGTCTTGATTGGAAATCTGATACGAAAGAGTTTACACTGAAACATGATTACACTAAGAGTTTCCATAATAATGAAGTAAAAGTTGGCGTGTTTGCCTCTTACA
>CAZNHL010000042.1:0-27747 GCA_964572965.1 uncultured Bifidobacteriaceae bacterium | reverse complement strand
ATCCCGGTACTATTACTCCTATTGGCGATGCTATTTATAAAGAAGTATTATTAAATAAATACCAGGCAGCTGAATACGGTGCATTCCTTAGTAATGAACAGAAACTAACCGCTCGTCTATCAGCACAATACGGCTTAAGATTAACAGGTTTTACTCAACTTGGGCCTACACCTGTTTATAACTATTCTTCTAACCCGCCTAATACTGCAAATCAGACAGATACTACAAATTATTCTGCTGGTCAGCCTATTAAAACTTATTGGGGTCTGGAGCCACGCTTGTCTTTGAGATACATCATCAACCCGACTCTCTCTGTAAAAGCATCATACAATCATATGTACCAATACTTACATTTGATTTCAAATGCAACAGCTCCACTACCTACAAATACCTGGCTTCCAAGCTCTACATATCTGAAGCCACAGGTTTCAGACCAGATAGCGGCAGGTGTGTTCAAAAACTTTAAAGAGAATATGTATGAATGTTCCATCGAAGTCTATTACAAATGGATGGACAGGGTAACTGATTTCAAAGACAATGCTGAAATTATTGCAAACAACAACATTGAAACTGAAGTCAGACAAGGAAGAGGCTGGTCTTACGGTACCGAACTTTTCATCAAGAAAAACCATGGTCGTTTAACAGGCTGGGTAAGTTACACCCTTTCTAAATCAGAAAGACAAGTACAGGATGTAAACGGAGGCAGAATATACAGAGCAGATTATGACAGACGTCACAATCTGAATGTAATCACTAATTTCAAATTAACTGATCGTTGGACATTGGGAGGAGCTTTTGTTTACTCTACAGGCCGCCCGGTAACTTTACCCGTTGCGACAGGTAAAGTAGACTATATAGTTTTCCCGTATTATACTGAAAGAAATGGTTATGTGATGCCTTCTTTCCACAGAATGGATCTTTCAGCTACTTATACTAAAAAGCATAAGAAACATCCTAATATTGAATTTAGTCACAATATCACCATTTATAACGTCTACTCTCGTAAAAATCCTTTTACTGTTTACGCGACAGATGCTACAGACTCAAATGGCAACGTAAATCCTAATGAAAAGCGAATTGTAATGCTTTGGTTGTTCCCGATAATACCGTCATATTCATTCACTGTTACTTTCTAATCATTATGAAAAGCAAATATTTATTCCTGATATTAATAGCTTCTCAGCTTCTCTTTGCATGTGGCAAGCCTGTTGATCTTACTGATAAGATAAACCTGAAAGGATACTCTGACAAATATGTCCTTTATGGGATAATTGACAATAACCCTAACACTCAGGACACAGTAGTCGTTTCCTTAACAAAAGCATTAAAAAATAACGGTGCATATACTATATTCGATAACGCAATTGTAGTTCTTACCGATAATCGAGGTTATATTGATACACTTGATTACTATAAAGATGGTAAGTATTTAACAAAACCGGGCTTTGCAGGTGTTCCTGATGGTAGAAATTACAATCTTACTATTCAGGTAGAAGGTAATACATTTACCGCTAATTCTGTAATGCCAACCTTAAGGGAAGGTATACCGGCAGATCAGGTAATTGATAGCCTTACCTATTACTATCAGGAAGCACAAGGATTTAAAGAAGCAGGTTACTATTTGAAGGTTTACACAAAGGATCCGCCAAATGAATTAAATTATTACTTGTTCAAAATATTTAAAAATGATACATTAATGAGTGCTCCAAGAGGTAACAAACCTGCCGAAATTATGGTTGCAGACGATAAAATCGTTGCTTCAGACATTAGAGGTATTGAATTACCTTATAGGTTTGAACTTGGAAACAATGTAAAAATGGTTATTTACTCACTGACGCTTGATGGTTATAACTACTATACCGGATTAAATCAGCAAATCAATAACTCCGGAGGGTTATTCAGTACCCCACCGGCAAATACATTAGGTAACTTTAATAATGGCGCACTGGGCTTTTTCCAGGTGTCTTCTTATGCTGATAAAAGCATTGTGATCAAATAACTTTGATCACAATGCTTACGTATAAGATTTAATTTTTTGCCCAAAACGACAATATGAACAATAGGATTAAACTATATTTCCTAACCTTATTTATTTTAACATTATCCTTTCAGAATAGTTGGGGGCAAACAGCCAAACCGGAGCAATTTCCTGATTTCAAACAAGCCGAAGCTCTTTTTAAGAGTGCTGATTATTATATGGCCGAGCAGTACTATCAAAAAGTACTTAAGCAAATCCCCAGAGACCCTAAGGTCAACTATATGATTGCCGAATGTTCCAGAAATTATTTTGATTACATTAAAGCAGAAAAAGAATATAAAAGAGTAATAGATCTCAAAAGTAAAGATTTTCCTCTTGTCAAATACTGGTATGCACGTTCGTTAAAATACAATGGCAAGTATAAAGATGCAGAAAAGTACTTTGAAGAGTTTATTAATGACTCAAAAGGCAAAACAAATGGTGCAGAAAAATTAATTGACGATGCTACTTTACATTTTAATGGGTGCGTAATGGCTCAGCATGAACTTCAAAAACCTGAAAGGGATTTTGATTTTACCATTCTGGAATCTCCTGTTAATAGTCAATACCTTGATTATGCCCCGTGTATCTACAAAAACGATACAAGTATCATAATTACGTCTAACAGACCTACAACTAAAGGTAAATTAACAGAAGAGCAACTTGGAGGGAAAAACAGTGATAACTTGCGCTTTCATAAAAAGGGGAAAAAGTGGGTAGAAGACGATGACAATGATAAGTTTTCCATCCTTAATACACCACATAGTGACGGAGCCGGAGTCTTTAATAATGGGAAAAATAAATTCTATTTTACAAGATGTGACCTTATAACTAAAGAATCTGCCGGTGAATGTGCTATCTATGTATCTGTGCTCAAGGGAGACCAATGGCAAAAAGCAACTATTCTTAATGAGAATATTAACCTTCCCAATTATTGGAATGCACAGCCGGCACTTTCAGTAACAAATGATACCCTTTACTTTGTTTCAAAAAGACCAGGCGGAGCCGGAATGCACGACATCTGGTTTAGTACAAGTAAAGGTGGCAATGATAATTGGGGCAAAGCTCAAAACTTAAAATCAATAAATACTCCTAATATAGAAGTATCTCCTACCGTCTTTCCAAGAGATCATAAATTTTACTTTGCTTCAGATGGTTGGGAAGGCTTTGGAGGACTTGACATACAAGAAACAGACTCACGCACATTTACCGGTGTCAGAAATATTGGCCTTCCCTTCAACTCTAGTCATGACGATTTTTACTTCGTCTTGGGAGAACAGATAGGCTATCTCGCATCAAACAGAGGTAAAGGGAAAGATGATATCTATACTTTTGAAATTGCCAGCGATGAAGCTTTAATTGCAGTTATTACTAAAGACTCGGTGGCTGTTACAGATAAAACAATGTCCATCAAAGGTAAAATCAGCCATGTAGATAAAAATGGTAATGAAGAGGATGTGGATATTATCCTGGCTGACTTTAAAGGAAGAACTATTAAAACCACCAAAACTACTGAAGACGGTAAATTCAGGTTTGAAGGTATTCCTACCGGTCAAAAATATAAAATCTTATTAGCAGAAGACGCGAACACCAGTATTACGACAAAAGAAGTGTTCATATTAGAAGGTATACAAGTAGAGGGCTCTAAAAAATCAGCGTCAACAATCTCCTTCGAAAACATTTATTTCGACTTCGACAGCTATGACCTACGCCCTGAAGCGAAAAAAACATTAGAAGATCTTGCTGCAATATTGAGAAAAAACCCCCATGTTCAAATGGAGATCCGGGGCTATTCAGACAGTGTGGGTATTCTTGCTTATAACAATTCCTTATCAGTAGGGCGTGCTCAAAATGCCGCCGATTATCTGCGCGATTTAGGAATAGAGCAATCAGGCGTAGTTTATGGTCTTGGAGACAAAGCTCATATTGGAGCGAATGACAATCCGGCAGGAAGGCAATTAAACAGAAGAATTGAGTTTTACCTTAACAACATAGATTGTGTTGACTCTAAAGCTTATAGTTATGTACTTGAACCTAAAGACAACATTTATACAGTTGCTAAAAAGTTCGGAATGACTCCTGAGAGCTTAAAAAAAATTAATGGGATTACAGAAAAGGATTTCCGTCCTTTCAGAGCCATAAGAGTATACAGAGGGAAAAGTACCGGAGCAATCTATAATAATTCAATAGAGATAGCTAAATCGAACAAATACAAAGAATTAAACCTGCTCTACGATTACTTCACCTTTAAAGATGGTCAGTTTACATCTGGTGCAGACTTGATTACTGATCCATCACAAATTAAATACGACTTTACCGGCTACGACCTAAAAGATTATATTGTGCAAAGCGGAGATACTTTCTATTCAATTGCTATAGCTCATAACATGACTCTAATTGAATTCGGCCAATTAAATAATAATATAACCGGCGTAAAAGCTGGTCAAAAAGTTAGAGTAAAGAGAGTACATTAATACTCCCTTTACTCTAAATACTAGATATTTAACAACCTCGCAGCTTTCAGTAAACCTCCAACAGATATTGAATCGGTAATTTCACCATTCATTACCATTTGAACAGCTTCTTTCATTGTTAGTTTCATTACCTTAATATCTTCAGTCTCTTCTAACTCAGCCTCACCTGCTACCAGTTTTTGAGCTAAAAAAACAAAACCTTCTTCATCAGTAACAGAATTAGAAGTATGAATTCTCATAATAAGCTCCCAGTTAGTTGCTTCAAACCCTGTTTCCTCTTTCAGTTCTCTCTTTGCAGACTCCAAAATATCTACTCCTATTTTCCCTCCCCCCATGGGAATTTCCCAGGAGTATTCTTCTAAAGAATAACGAAACTGACCTACAAGATATGTATAGCCCTCCTCGTCAATCGGAATAATTCCAATAGCCTTATTCTTAAAACTGACAACCCCATAAATACCATTTCCTCCACCAGGGTTAATTACCTGATCCTCTCTAACACTAATCCACGGGTTATCATAAACTTTTCTAGATGAAACTGTTTTCCAAGGGTTTTGTTCAGTGGTCATAATTGAAATTTATAGTAATACCCAAAACTAGTATTAAGGCACAATTAATTGATTATAAAAATAAAAAATTTGAATAAAAAAATCCTCTCAATATTGAGAGGACCATTCAAAACAGTTAATAACATTATTATTTCTAAAATCCTGAACTATAATATCAGGGTTAAAGCTTAACAATTCAAATACAGAAAAATCATTGGGAAGAAATTGAATCTGGTAATTACTTTTTTGATAATTATCCCTGATAGTCTTCTGCATTTCCTTGTCATCTTCCTGGACAAAAACATTCATTAAGCGCTCTTCCATAAAAAATTCATTAAGACCATAAATTAGTAGTCTATACGAAAAAAAAAGAAAAAGTTACAATGATTATAAATCATTGTAACTTTTTCTTTTTAGAGCGATGAAAAAAGGCTGAAATTCTCCCTTTAAAAATCAATTATCCTTTTTTCAGGAATGGTTTCCCTTTAGTTAACATAATCAAATCCAAATTCATTTCAGCGTTTCTCGCCTGATCTGGAGAAGCTCCTATATTAACATCAATTGATCTGATTTGCGAAATATCTTCAACATTCATATCAGATAATGGGAATGAAATATATTTCCATCCTGCAAACGCTCCATTAATTGCTTTTAAACGTTTTAACTTTGCCGGGCCCTCAAAAATAATTATTTGAGTCTGAGTTAAACTATAACCATTAACATTAACAAAGAAATTCATATAAACATTACGAGGATCCTCTTTAGCAAATTTTGCCAGTGTACTTGGATTACCCATAATATCAAAGCCTCCAAAGTACCAAACGAGATTTTCAGATCCCATAGTTGTTATATGGAAGAACTTTCCTCCCTGTGGGGATTTAGTAACGTTACCTGCTTCTGTATCTGTTTTATATGTTGTCACCATATTCACAGCCAACGGATTAGGATAAACTATAGTAATGGGTTGATTATTATCTAAATCATATCCCATAACTCCAAAGTTTTTAAATGTACTTACTTTAAGTATTTTAAAAGCATTAGAGCTAACAATCCCTTTACAGCTAACATTTAAGTCAACTATACATTCTTCATTATTCTCAAAAAAAAGCAAAGAATCCGGCTCACCCCACCATCCCACATTCACATTATCAGAAAGTCCTTCAAATGTCTTTCTCGCACCAGAAGTCTTGCCGGTAATTGCAACTGTCCAGCTAACCTTCTCATCAAATTTAGCAGTAACTTTAATAGAATCGACTTTACTGAAATCAATCGTTGTAAGGTTAGTTTTAATTTCTTCAGTCACTCCGAAATTATCAGTAGCACATATGGCAGGGCCAACAACCCCTTCAAGATCTCTTTTACAAGACCCAAGCAAAATGCCAACTATCGTAACTGTTAATAAAAGAAAATATTTTTTCAAAATCATAAACTATTGTTTAAATGGAGCCCCCTCAGTAACAACAATATAATCCATAAAGTACTCTACCTCTTTACCCGAGGTAGGATAAGAGTCAATCCCTACCGATAAACCACCGAATTTATCAGGGTTTAATTGTCCATTACCATTACCATAACTTGTATTTAACTTTTTAAACGCAGAATAAGGAACACTTACTAAACGCCAGCCTGTCCAGGTAATTGGATATTGAATACCAAACCTATCTATCTCATACTTTGAAT
The DNA here is from genome assembly GCA_964572965.1 of uncultured Bifidobacteriaceae bacterium. Classification (GTDB taxonomy): domain Bacteria; phylum Bacteroidota; class Bacteroidia; order Cytophagales; family UBA9547; genus CAZNHL01. Next base: position 21,028 of record CAZNHL010000042.1, on the reverse strand, counting down.
TACCGGTAAAAGTATAAGGACCAGCCAAATCTTTTTCCCATATAATAAACAAGCAAGAAGTTCCTACTTTACCTGTACCGTTAATATAAGCGTTTACATAAACGCTATCAGGATCTTTGGTGGTTATCACTCCCAAGTGAGCCAACGGACTCTCTCCTGGCCCTTTATTCTCATCAGCACCGGCAACATATGAATTATAATTTACATCTGAACCAGACCAGTACAAACAGTAAAGTCCTTCAATACCACCACCAGGAACATTTTTATTCTGGAAATTGAAGTTATACTTAAACGCCGCTTTTTCAGCAGCATTTAAATCACTATAAGGAGTTCCTAATTTAGCAGTCCCTTCAAAATCATCAACAATAAAAATAGACTTGTATTTTCGATGAGCGATTTGAGGCAGTATCACTTGAGTAACAAAGATCGAATCTCTTCCAATATTTACATATTGACCATCTTTATATATATCCAAATATGTATACACCATATTATCTTTAAATATGGTAGGACTTGTTGAAGCCCCAAACCAAAAAACACCACTTGGTTTAACTGCTACCGATGTTCTTGGTATTGATTCTTTACCGGTAGCAAAGAGCTCAGATACAGCACCAGAAGTAGCACCTACTACTCTAATTTTATAAGAAACTTCTTGATTAAACTTAAAGCCAAAACCTATAGTGTCACCGTTTGTTTCACTATATGCTGTATAGTCAACAGGATTTAAAAGATCGTACCCTTTTCTGGTTACAGTAAAGTTTCCTCTTAAAGTTCTACTCTTCCAACCATAAGCCCTAAATTTGTTGTTATCGTCAGCATAACCAAAATTTTCGTCAGCAGACTTAAGTGACGGAGATAGTGAATCAACATCTTTGTAAGTTCTCTTACAACTGCTAATAGTAACAACTAAAGCAAAAACGGATAAGAAAGCGATATTTTTCAGCATCATAAGTTAAACTTTTTAAATTACTACAATTGAATTGTATAATTCATGAACAATTGTCCAATATTATAACTTTGAGTGTCGTTAAGTTTGTTTTTCAAACTAGAGTAATAATAGTTAACAGTGAAGAAAGACTTTTCAGCAAATCTTAATCTAACCCCTGCTGAATATACATTCTCGCTACCCTCATAATTGTAACTGTTAATCGGAATATTTGGGTTAATAATATTGTTATTATCTCTTACAGCCTGGAATTCTGTTCCTTTACCATTCAATAATTTAAGACCAACCAGCAGGTCAACCTTTTTGAAAACTTCCAACGAAGTTCCCAAATCAATTAAAGTACTATTGAAATCGACTTTAGCTTTTCCGCCTCTTGTCGTATTCTCATAGCGTGCACCTGCACTTACTGTTAACAAACGTTGTGAAGAGATCAATTCTCCTATATTGAATACTAAACCCCCTTTTAACTGTGTAAAGTTCCTTAACTCTGTTGTTCCCTCTCCAACTACCTCTTTAAATACCTTTGCAGCCACATCTGCATAAATAATTTTTATTGAAGAATCAGTTGCTAAACCAACTGTAAAACCAGTACGGTTTGGAGTAGCCGGACCATACGGATCTAAATTACCATACTGAGGTCTGAAAGAATATAAACGCGTAGCAATTGTCTGATTATATATGTTCTCCTGAGTAAAACGGTCATATAAAATCAAAGATCTCTTATCCTGACCATTATTCACTTTAGTAAACAATTGAGAAGTTGTATCCACATTTAAACGTGCTGTTTGTGCAGAAGGGCTATTAAACTGAACACCAACATTCTTATATCCTACATACACTTCTGCTTTGATAGCTTTAACGCCTAATCTTGCATTAACATCGTAGAAATAGTCATTGTATGTAACTTTTGATTCCTTTTTAGGACCATAGTTATAAATTGAACTTCCCCCTTCTAACATTAACTTAAATAAAAGGGCTTCATTTTCACGCTTAAAATTCACATCACCTGTCAAAACGTGATTTGTCAAATAATTAGGTACTACAGAAATAGGAATGTCTAATAAACCGGTATAGTTACCACCTACTGTAATAAAATTATTTTTAATTAACTCAGCACGTCCACCAGCTAAAACACGGTCTGCAGTTGAGATCGCATTAGAAGAACTCGTTCTAACAGCAAAGGCTTTTAAACCTACTCCATCAATTACTTTATTAACTTTAATTAAAGTATTTGCCTGCGCACCTTGTAAACGCCAAGCATTACCGAAATTGAAGTTTTCATATCGCTGAATGGTTCTTCTTTGTTTGAATACTTCCGCTTCATAAGTATGCCACATCTCCTCAGGGTTGTAAACGGTATATGGAGTCAATGATACATTAATATCACCTAACTCATAGTTAACCCTCTTGGCTATACGGCCTGATAATTGCAACTGACGAAACTGGAATTGTACTCTATCTCCAAAGAAAGCACCAAATGGACTTTTAACACGTAGTATTGCATTTGCTTTAAAATCGTCATTTACCTTTAAGTCAGTTGTTAAGTCAAATAAGAAATAACCACTAACTCCCTTATTTTGAGTCAAAGTATCCTTATAGGCACCATTAACATCTGTTTTATCTAATATATTGCCAGACAAATTGTTATCAGTAACTATAGCACGACCATATCCGCCAAGACTAAATTTCGTCTGAGCCTTAGCGAAACTTACAGACAAAAGGCAGGACAGTGATAATAAAAGAGTTCTACTTTTCATTATTTAAATATAATTATTAAAAGAATAATTTAAATTCAAGCGTTGTCTCAGTTCCAACAAACTGATCTGCAACGAAACTTTCTGTTTTTTTGTATCCTAGCCATTTCAAGACTAAAACATCTCCCTCATCAGGGTTTTGATACATCCATCTGTTTCTCAAATGAATACTTGCATTTTTAGCAAAATCATAGCTAAGACCTAAAGCCAAAGAATAACCTTTTTGCAACATTGTTAAGCCTTTGACTCTATCTGTCGTAAAACCGCTTGACCCACTCGCGGCAAGTGCCGGATCATACATATTTACTCTATTATTACCTGTCATTTTTTCAAAACCGATGTCACCTATTGCTGTCCACTTTTTAGCAAAATTATATGCTGCTAAAAAATCATTGTAATAAGAAGCAACTAAAGCTGTTGTTCCAAAAGTCGGTACAGGGTTAGAAATTATATCCATATCCTGAACAGAGGTATAGTTAAAGAAATTCATCAAAACCAGATCCCTGTTAAACAGTTTACATTTGTATTTAGCCATTAAATCTACACCTGCGAATGCCTTTTTATAATCAGTCGATTGGCCGTTTGCTTTATCATTAATTGTAAAAGTTTCATAAGTTCTTCTCCATACACTACGAAGAGTTCCATAATTTCCTCCTGACTGATACCATGGTCTGAAGCGAGAACGAGAAAATGCATTAACTCTGTGTTGCATTGTGATCGTATCATGTTTATTTACCAGCTCCTGACTTAGTGCATAACCTGCCTGGAAAACAAAACGTCCGATTTTCTTTTCACCTTTAAGAATTACCCCCCATCTATTGTTGGCATATTGACCAACCTCCTGAGCAACGTTCATTAATAAGAAGTTGTCATAATCATGTTGAGGATCTCCTGCTGTTGGAGTAGTATATCCACCTGTGTGAACCGAAGAGTTTGAATTTAGAATACTATTATCAAGTGACACAAAATTATAGTCAATTCTATATGCTTCTAAAGAGAGCGGGAAAGTTGTAGATTTTTTATCCATTTCTATTTTCCCGAACATCGCTGTACCTCCTTGACCACCGCCCCATATAGGTTCGTTTGCTCCCCGGGAAGACGGATTGTTTACTTTACCATAACCTATTTCATAACTTACTTTTATTTTCTTGATAGTAGCATTCATATCAGTACTCACAACATAATTCTGGTCTAGCTTCTGCTCTCCTTTAGTAAGTTCGTTAGCTGTTCTTTTGTAATAATTAACACCAAAAGCACCATTAAACCATTTAATAAATATTGGTTTTTCAACTCTTGCAGCAACTGTTCTTGATGGATACCCATTAATTGCAACTGATTGTGTAGCAGAAGTGTTTGTTCTACCATACAAAAGAGAAAAATTAACATTAGGTCTATACAACTCACCAGATAAGGCTACACCCTGAAAAGGTGATCTTGCATAAGCCGGCATACCAATATTAGTACCTAAACCGTAGTATTCGTCATATCTTAAAAATGAATTTCTATACCAGTCCCAAGGGAAACGATCAAAGTAATCATCTCTGTAATCGGCCTGCCCCATTGTAAACCTGCTCAATTTAGCCCAAATGGTTGTACCCATCGAGAGTCCTAACTTCCCCCTCTTGGAATACATATTACCAGAGAACCTTAAGTTTTGAATAGCTGTTGCTACTTTGGAAGCGTCGCCTGAAGTTTCGCCGGTATAAAAGTGAGCAAAAGAATATCCAACGTTAAAATCAGCTTTCTTAGCAATAGTTGATGTCATGTTTAATTCCAGTAACGGATATGCCCCTTGAGCTACTGCTCCCGGTGCAAAAGGATAATCAGAAAAGCCAATACTTTTGTCCCCTCCAATCATGTCACCATAATACTTATCCATATTTCTGTAATATGTGATAAACCTTACAACACCACTTACCTGTAAGTTCTTCATGAATTCACTCTGAGGAGCAGCGGAATCTTCTGCAGCTAAATTAATAGAAGAAAAATATTTTTTCTCAGAAGTTAAAATGCTGGTAGTTTCGGTGGTCGTTGTTTTTTCTGACTGATCAGAAACCTTTTCGTTATTATACGCTAAAGTATTATCCTGTGCATTTGAATTATTCGCTAAAGTAAATACTAAAGCGAATAATGTTATTGCAGATATACAGAAACGTGATGCTTTTTTAAAAAACTCAAACATTGACGTTAAATCTTTAAAATTCTATCGATTATTTTAAAAGTCGTACCTCTTTCTAATGTACTTATGCGGACAAGGGGTTAAGACCTCATTCAATACATCGATCAAGGGTGTTGACCCTATGAAACCAGAGTCCTTCTTTTTCTCACAATAATCATTGGTAATATCCCAAATGATTACTCCGGCACAATTATGATCATTTACATATTGAGCTTTTAGACGAATAGCTTCTTCGTCATCATAAGAAAGAAACGTGTTTTTATTTATACCAACCAAATATGGCACCTGAGCAGTTTTATCCCAGTGGCGGGTAAACTCTTTCATGTGAAGCAGTACATTGTAATAAGACTCTCCTCCGTAATCAGGGAAGAAAGTAATAGTATCCGACTTACCAATATGCTCTTTTGAATGCAAATCTATCTTAGTACCTGGTTTTCCGATTAGCGAGCGACCATAAAATGCCACTCCCATATTTAGCTTTTCTGCAGGTACATTAAACTTTTGTGTCATCAATTTATAAGCAAGATCATAAGAACCTTCATACCCTTTAGCTGGTGTATATAAAGGAGAGTTATGATTTGCATCTTCTGACCAAACACCGTTAAAATCATAAGTCATCAAATTCATATAATCCATGAATGGAGATATTTTATCCCACTCAATGTCTTCCATGGTTGACAAGTTTGCTCCGTAACAAGCAGTTAATAAGAATTTATAACCGATTTTTGAGCCATAGGCATCAATCGAGTCACGAATACTACGCATGAACAAAGTATAATTTTGCTTATCATCCGGAGTTCCGCCATGATCCTTATAACCAGGATACTCCCAGTCAATATCGATACCGTCGAAATTATACATTCTTAGTGCCTTCACACAACTAGAAGCAAACTTTGCTCTTAGCTCTGGATCGGCTGCTAATTTCGGGAAGTTGTCCGAAAGCGTCCAGCCCCCGATAGAAACCATCACCTTTACACCCCATGCATGAGCGATATCAATAACAGATGTGTTTGGCACATATGCCGGCTGAACCGGATTCCCGAAGTCAAAACGACCTCTTAAAAGAATTGAATCGCCCCAGGCATCAGTACCCACAATTTCTCCATTAGGTAATGGAGCAAAGAATGAATAGTTAAGGATTGTGTATTTCGAATAATCAACATTGTCAGGACTCATCAAGCCATTTCGCTTGTATTGTTGCCATGACGGATAGTATCCGATAATGATTTTACAATTTGACTTTACGCTAACGCCGCCTAGTTGGGCATCACCTTTCTTTTTTTTCTGTGCATGAGAGCTAAAAGCACCCAGCATCAAAACAACAAGAAGTAATTTAAAGCCTGAGAATGAAAAGTGTTTCAAGTGTCTGCGAACCATATTGTAGGTTAATCTATACTAATGCAAATACCTGGCAAAAATAATGTTATTTTTAATAAAAAAAATACAACTTGAAAAAAAACTCCAAAAACGGTGAACATTTAACTTTTAACTATGTTTTTAGCTAATTTTATGACAAACAATTTAATTATATCGACTAATGTCTTATTATACTTTTAATAAGTACAGGCGCTTAAAACAAAACTAGTATTATGAATCCGGGAGATAAAGTAAGGCTTATTCATGGTAAAGAACAGGGTATTGTGAAAAAAGTCCTGAATAATAAAGTTATAGAAGTTGAGATTGAAGACGGCTTTATTATTCCTGTCTTAAAAAGTGAGCTTGTTTTAATTAGCAAAGATGAGTCAAAAGCTTTCACAAAAGAAGAATTAAAGCTAAGTAGTGCCAATACAGATCATCTTACCTCCTCAACAGGCTTATATATGTCGTTAGTTGGAACAGATAGTTTTCTGGACTTATATATTATAAACAATACAGACACTGAATTACTCTTCACCTACGGAGAAGAGCGGGATGGTAAATATAAAGGTGTCGCTCAAGGAATCATCGAAACCCGAAGTTACGAGTCAATTACTCATAAAACTTTGGAGAACTTTGAAAACTGGGGAACTTTAACCTTTCAGCTGATTCAACATAAATCAGGCACAACCCGGTTACCTGCTGCCTACATAAAAAAATTAAAACTTAAAGCGTCTATACTTCCAAAGAGCAAACAAAACACGCCCCTGCTTCATAGGGAAGGGTATCTTTTCCAACTAGATAAAGATGCGGAAGAGATTGCTCCTAAAGAAATTATCAGCAATATAAAAACAGAGCCGAAGCAGCAGCCTGCTCTACAAAAACCTGCTAAAGAAATCGACCTTCATATTGAAAAGATCATTTCAAGCCACCACTCATTATCTAATGGAGAAATCCTACGCATCCAACTGGATACTTTTGAGAAGCAACTAGATACCGCTATTGCGTCGGGAATGACAGAAATCACTTTCATTCATGGTACTGGCAATGGTACATTACGTACTGAATTACATAAACGCTTAAGTAAAAATAAACAAATCCGGTTCTTTAAAGATGCCCAAAAAGATCGTTTTGGCTACGGAGCTACTCTCGTACAGATAGCAGAAATACGCCATTAACTAATCTATTTCACTTATTTAAATTAAAAAATTGTAAATTGTAACGATTGCAAGCCATCTTATCGCGTTCCGCTAAGGCGGAATGAGGAAAGTCCGGGCAACAGAGAGCAACGTACCTTGCGAAGTGCAAGGGGTACCCTGGCGAAAGTCCGGGTAGACAGATAGTGCCACAGAGAACAAACTACCCACTACGGTGGGAAAAGGTGAAAAGGCGGGGTAAGAGCCCACCGGGTTGCAGGTAACTGCAATTGCATGGTAAACCTTACGTGTTGAAAGGCCAAATAGGTCCTGTTTCGCATTTTGATGTGAGTAAGGCTGCTCGCTTTACATACAGGATGGGTAGGCTGCTGAAGTATATGGGTAATCATATACGTAGATAAATGATAAGATTCCGCCAGCCGGCGGAAACAGAACCCGGCTTACAGGCTTGCAATTATTTTCCACTATCAGGACATTTCCCTGAAATCATAACCCATTTTAAAAGAGACATGGCTAGAATCTTAATCATTGATGACGAAAAAGCGATAAGAAGCACACTGAAGGAAATTCTTGAGTATGAAAATTATCAGATTGACGAAGCCAAAGACGGAGAAGAAGGCCTTCAGCTACTTCAAAAAAATGTTTATGATGTAGTACTATGTGACATCAAAATGCCGAAAATTGACGGTATGGAGGTCTTGGAAAAAGCGAAAGAAGAGAACCTGGATGGTCAGTTTATTATGATCACAGCTCATGGAACTATTGAAACTGCCGTAGAAGCCACAAAAAAAGGAGCTTTTGATTTCATTCAAAAACCATTGGACTTAAATCGCTTGCTTATTACCATCAGAAATGCTACAGATAAGACAAATCTGGTAACTGAGACCAAAGTATTAAAGCAAAAAGTTTCGAAGTCAAATGAAATTATCGGGGATTCTCCTGCCATTCAGACCGTAAAAGACACTATTGCTAAAGTTGCCCCTACAGATGCCCGTGTTTTCATAACGGGACCTAATGGTTCCGGAAAGGAATTAGTTGCCAAACATATACATGCACTTAGTAACCGTTCATCTGCCGGCTTCATAGAGGTAAACTGTGCAGCTATACCTTCTGAACTAATTGAAAGTGAGCTTTTTGGACATGAAAAAGGTTCCTTTACTTCTGCCATAAAGCAACGTATCGGCAAATTTGAACAAGCAAACGGAGGCACATTATTTCTAGATGAAATCGGAGATATGAGTCTTTCTGCTCAGGCAAAAGTATTAAGGGCTTTGCAGGAAAAGAAAATTACTCGTGTTGGCGGGGAAAAAGATATTACTGTAGATGTACGTGTTGTTGCTGCCACAAATAAAAACTTAAAAGAAGAAATAGAACATAATCGTTTCCGCGAAGATTTATATCACCGTTTAAGTGTTATTGTAATACAGGTTCCAGGTTTAGATGACAGAAAAGAAGATATTCCTCTTCTAGTCACAAAATTCCTTAGTGATATCGCTTCAGATTATGGTAATAAACCTAAAACCATAGAAAGCCAGGCTCTGGCTCTTCTTCAGAAACGTAACTGGACCGGGAATATCCGTGAATTACGAAATGTAGTGGAGCGACTTGTAATTCTGGGAGGAGAAACAATAAATACCGACGATGTACAAAAGTTTGCTATATAAAAAACAGAGCCTCAATTGGCTCTGTTTTTTATATAAGCTCAGAATATTTTGTCTTTTTCAAGGCAAAATACTTCCAAACAGCAGAAAACTTGTACCAGCCTTTCAAATAGCTTCGGGGATATATACCCGCTTTGATCATTTTTCTTCGTTTTTCACGCCAGTAAAAATAATTAGCGTAGAAATTAAAGTGTGCCTTTACAATAGCAATTGTATCTCCTACCTGCCCTCTTAACAGAAACTGAATACCAGCGATTCCATCTAATACCAAACGTGTAAATATTACAGGAAAAACATATGCGGAAGGTAAATTCTTATATAATAGAACAATACCATTCCGAAAATTCAAAAAAGTCTTTCGGGGATTCGACTTCTGTAGCGTTGCACCACCTACGTGATAAATAGTACTCTCAGGGTCATACCAAACCTCATAACCTGCATTCTTGATTCTCCAGCAAAGATCAATCTCTTCCATATGGGCAAAAAATGCTTCATCAAGCCCACCAAGCTTTTGATAGATAGCGGATTTTACAAACATACAGGCCCCTGTTGCCCAAAAAACTTCTGTCGCATCATTATATTGCCCCTCATCCTTTTCAATAGTATCGAAAACCCTTCCACGACAAAAAGGATACCCGTATTTATCAAGCATCCCTCCTGCTGCTCCTGCATATTCAAAATACTGCTTTTGCTTATAAGATCTTATCTTCGGCTGGCATGCCCCTATTTGAGTATTTAACTCCATTCTATCAATAATCGGCCAGATCCAGCCAGGCGTTACTTCAACATCGGAATTAAGTAAAACATAATAATCAGCTGCGACTTGCTCCAATGCTTTGTTATACCCACCGGCAAAACCTTCATTTGATTCATTGATAATCAATCGAACATCAGGGTAATGCTGCTGCATGAACGATACGCTGTCATCAAAGGAACCATTATCAGCAACAATTACTTCTGCTCCTTCACTATAGCCCAAAACAGACGGAAGAAACTGCTCAAGCAAGTTTCTTCCGTTATAATTTAATATGACAACCGCTACTGTTAGCATTAACCCATCAAGCTTCCAAGGTCTAATCCCGGAATATTTGGTAAAACGCCTTCAGTGCTTTTCTTCATTTCCGCACCTATTTTCTGATTTACGTCCTGCAAAGCGATATTAACAGCCGCCTGAATCAAATCCTGCAACGTTACTTTATCTTCCGGTTTAATTAAATCCTGATCAATTTCAATACTAACTACCTGATGTTTACCATTCACGGTTACTTTTACCATACCAGCGCCGGATTCTCCTGTAGCAGTAATATTTACAAGATTTTCTTTTGCTTCTTTAATTTTATTTTGGACATCTTTTATTTTGCCCATCATTCCCAGCATATCGAACATAACTATCTCTATTTGATTATTTCTTTCACAAAGTTAAGCTGAATTGCCTTAATTTACAGGCTTAATTCTTTCTTTTAACTAAATTTCAGATTAGCGTATCAATGTAACATTTCCTTTCTTTTGATAGCTTTTCCCTAAACTATCTGTAGCATCAACTACATAAGAATAAACAGCTGCAGGCGCCTGTACTCCATTTACTGTACCATCCCAGCCGCCACCAAACTCATTACTTGTAAAAACTAATTCCCCCCATCTGTTAAAAATCCCCAATTTATAGGAAACAATGTATCTGCCTTTGGGCATAAAAACATCGTTTAAACCATCCCCATCGGGAGTAAACGCATTGGGCACAAAAAATGTAGACGATTGTTCTACTTTAATACTATTGGAATAAGAAACGAAAGGATTTAATGCTGATGAAGCTTTAATTTTGTACGTCTTCATCTGATTTACAGTATCTTTTACATTATCAGTATAGATAAATTCATTCCCTAGTTGGTTTTCATCAATCACATTCCCTTTTTTATCAACTATCAAAAGTGCATAATCAGTATAGGCTACGCCATCAGTTTTGTGACTAGTCCATTCCAGAGTAGTTGCCCCGGAAGCCTTATCATAAGACACTAATTTCAATGAAACTAAACAAGTTAGTCCTGATGCTAATGACCTGTTTCCACACAAATCTGTATACTTTATAAAATAGCACCTTCCCAAATTACTTTTGGTAATTGGCAAACGAAGTGATGTTTCTTTATAGTCCTTCTTTAAAAGAATAGTATCGTTTCCTTCAACAGCAAAGACATCATAATAATTAGTTTCAACAAGTGCTTTATTCCAGCTTATATAAATACTATCTACACCAACTGTTGAGCTAACTTTTGTGACTACCGGAGGAACATTTTTCGTAAATGTTTTCAACTTTACCTCATCAGAAACACTCTGCCTTCCATTCCTGAGTGTAGTAAACAGCTGATAACTATATTCTTTATTACATACTACATCAAGATCAACAAAACTTGCTGCACCCCCTTTATAAACAGTAACTCCATCTCTTTTCAATTCAAACTCAACAAAATCAGCGGTTTTGGCATAGTTCCAGGAAAGTATATTATGATTGTCCAGAGTTTCTCCTTTCATCCACAGAGAGCTTATTTTTATATCCCGGAATTCTGCACCACAGACATCGTATCCTGTCATTTGTAGAATCCAATTTTGTTCAGAAGACACATTCTGAAGTGTATAAGAAGTAGCCCCCGGCACATACGCAATGGACTCAGTAGCCACTATAGAACCGGTTATGGGATCTATCCGGTCCAATTTATAATTAATAGGACTTACTTCTGTATAATCAAGTACCAAAGCATTCCCTTTCGTCTCCACTTTTGACAAGACCGGCGCTTTCCAATCCAGCCCTGGCTTAACCTCAACATCAACCACACCTCCACAAGCAGTACTATCATATATACCTTGAACATTAATCATCCTGATTGAACTATCCGAATACTGCTTCTGATCATATTCCCCGTATTTTAAAGTACTGGCGGGATGCCCCCCTCCCCAAGTAACTCTATTACTTTCATAAACATTTTCCGTAATTGTCACCCTTACCCAATAATTGGCACAATAGTCTACCCTAAAAGCAGGGCTTTCATTAGCATAAACCGTGATAAGATCTTTTTGAGTGAGCGTATTATTAGAATTACCTACCTGGCTTATAAGTTGGGTTATTGAATAAACTCCGGGCTTAGTATATGTATGTATATTGGCATTTTCAAAATGCATCTGTCCCGGTGTTTCTCCATAATCATAACGGGGAGTAGGATAACCGCTGCAATTAGACATTACGATGGTAAAAGGAACACAACCCTTTTTCTTTGACACAGTAAAGCACGGACTTTGTGCTGACACAACTGTCGCAACACAAAGTCCAATGAACAAAAGAAAAAAATATCGCACTTGTCGAATCAATTCCATTCACATTTTAGGTAGCCGATAGCACACCTGTTCTGTACAATTTATCTTATTTTCTCTACAATCTTATCAATAACCAACTTTTCCTGCTCTCCTGTAGTCATATTCTTAAGAGTCAACTCTCCGGTTGTCACTTCATCAGAACCAATCAAGACAACATATGGTATCTTTTTACTGTCGGCATAAGCCATTTGTTTCTTGATCTTCGCCTGCTCAGGATATAACTCTGCACTTATGTCTTCAGAACGTAATCTGGCAAGAATCCCCAACGCATATTTTTCAGCAGCTTCATCGAAAGTAACCAACATCACCTTCGTAGTACTTTCAACAGCTTCAGAGAAAAGATCTAACTCTTCCATTACATCATAAATACGGTCAACCCCAAAAGAGAAGCCCACTCCAGGTACGTCAGGTAAGCCAAATACGCCTGTCAGGTTATCATAACGACCGCCGCCGCTAATACTTCCAATGGATACGTTATTAACTTTTACCTCAAAAATTGTACCTGTATAGTATGATAAGCCTCGCGCCAGTGTAGCATCAAACTCTACCTTCGCATTTTTCAAAGAAAAATGTTTCAGATAATCGAAAACGGTATCTAACTCTTCGATACCTTTTAAGCCTATTTCACTATTCTTTATTTGTTGCTTTATATAAGTTATCAGTAATTCATTTCCTGAATGATTCCCTCCTGGCCCCCAAGGAGAAAACATTGTTTGAAGTTGAGAAATTGCAGAATCAGAAATTCCTCTTTCACTTAATTCTCTACTAACGCCCCCCTGCCCTATTTTGTCCAACTTATCAATAGCCACACAAATAGTACTTTCCTTTCCGGCCTCGCCTACTGCTTCTGCAATTCCACTGAGTATTTTGCGATTGTTTACTTTGATTGTAAAATCAGTAATTCCCAGTTTAGAAAGCACTTCATCAATCATTAAAACAATTTCGGCTTCACATAAAAGAGATTTTGTACCTACCACATCGGCATCACACTGATAAAACTCTCTGTAACGCCCTCTCTGTGGTTTATCTGCGCGCCATACCGGCTGTATCTGATATCTCTTAAAAGGGAAAGTAATATCATTCCTATTCATTACCACGAATCGTGCAAAAGGCACTGTTAAATCATATCTCAATGCCTTCTCTGAAATTAACGGCAATATTGCTTTAGGATTGTCCAATGCCATATTTTTTGTACGAACATCATTCAGATAATCCCCTGAATTTAATATCTTGAAAATAAGCTGATCCCCTTCATCTCCATACTTTCCTGTCAATACAGACAAGTTTTCCATGGAAGGGGTTTCTAATGGCATAAAGCCGAATTTTTTAAAAACTCCTTTGATTGTATCAAAAATAAAATTTCTACGAACCATTTTATCTGGTCCGAAATCACGGGTGCCTTTAGGCAAGGAAGGTTTCTGTGCGCTCATCAATAATTCTGTTACTCACACAAAATTACAAAAATGATTAGTACTTTTATTTTTATAATTCACAAAAAGCCTTAATTTTGCAGTCCTGTTAAAAATAATAAAATTATGGGCGTTACTAGACTTAAGAGAAAAGGCCGTGTTAATAAAACTGTTTCTAGATTGAGAATTCAGTCTATCAAACTTTTGACTGCTACACCTGTGATTAAAAAAGTTGATATTGAAGAGTTGAAAAAACAATTCGGTAAATAATCACAAGCAACACGTTTTAAAAAAGACATTGAAGTCCTGGCCAAAAGTCAAGGACTTTTCTGTTTGAAGATACTTCTAAAAAAGGGGATAATAAGGCTTTATTATCCCCTTTTTCCTAATTCAATGACTACCATATTCTCAGGCCTGCCATTGTTGATCTCAAATTTGATCAATGTACGCATATGGTGAAAACCATGATTGCCGGCTGCCCCGGGATTAATATACAAGAGATTCAACTTTTTATCAGGCATTACTTTTAATATATGAGAATGTCCGCAAATAAAAATATCCGGCGGGTTTAACACTATTTCTTTTTTCACAGCAGGAACATACAATGGCGGATAGCCACCAATATGAGTCATCCATATTTTTATCCCTTGTATTTCGAAATGTTGATCTTTGGGATGCACCAGTCGTAAATCCTTATCATCAATATTGCCCCAAACGCCCCTCAATGGCTTAAAGTCCGCTAATTGATCAGAAACCTCTATAGTTCCAAAGTCACCGGCATGCCATATTTCATCACAATCCGCAAAATGTTTAAATACCTGAAGGTCTAAATAGCCATGTGTATCCGAAATCAGTCCTATTTTCAAAACAAATGATAATTAATGGTAGTTTTTGATTTACTAAGATAGATTTCTATCTTCGATAAATTGATTTACCCTATGAAAAAACTATTTATTTTGCCTGGCATTTTTACGCTACTTGCTGTACAAGCAGTTTTAGCACAAGACACTACCTCTACCAAATTACAATTACACCCAACAGACGACAAAGCTCATGCTAAATTTACTGTTACTGATTTCAATAATGTTCCTGAACAAGGAGCTATAATTAAAATACTTAGCACAGACCAAACCTATAAAACACAAGGCGTTGCAGATATTGATGGTCATTTTGAAACCCTACTTCCTGAAGGGAAAGATTATGCCATTAAAATAGAGAAGTTTGGAAAAGTATTTGATATGGGCGTAATGCCAATACCTGTTGAAGACGCGCCACTAACAATAGAACAAGGTTTGCAGATTTCTGTAGTCACAAAGTATATCAGAGTTTATAAACTTGAAAATGTATATTTCGATACAGGTAAATCTAACATAAAACCAGAAAGCTACCCTTCTTTGGACAAACTTGTGTTTGAAATGAAAAACAAACCAACAATGGTCATCGAAATTGCAGGTCATACAGATAATGTTGGCGACGACCAAAATAACATGCGTTTATCACAAAGCAGAGCAGTTTCTGCTAAACAGTATCTGGAAAGTAAAGGAATTGCTTCAAACAGACTTATTGCCAAGGGGTATGGAGAAACAGCGCCAGTATCTACTAATGAAACGCCGGAAGGCAGACAGCTGAACAGAAGAACTGAGGTAAAAGTTATTAGTGAATAATACAACAATAATAATGGGTTATAAACAGGTTAAAGAAGCCTGTTTATAACCCATTATATATTTGGTACATTTTTTACGATGCTCAAGGCAAATATATCCCTGAACAAGTAAAGAAAGGTCTGCTAGTAAAATTTAGGATACTTACCTGGCATTACTTCATTCATCAGCCCATATGCAGCTTCGAAAACATCTTCAGCGCTCGGTTTAGAAAAATAATCTCCATCATCCGCATAAGCAGGGCGATGGTCTTTGGCAGTAACTGTACGAGGTTTAGAGTCCAGGTATTGGTATCCGTTCTGCTCTTCCAATACTTTTTGCATGATATAAGCAGAAGCTCCTCCTGACACATCTTCATCTGCAAAAATGACACGATTGGTTCTCTTGAGGCTTTCAACAATACGATGCTCTCTATCAAAAGGAATCAGTGTTTGTATATCTACTACTTCTACATTAATACCAAACTCCAATAATTGCTGAGCGGCTTCCATTACAATACGACACATTGAACCATAGGTAACAATTGTCAGATCAGTGCCTGACTTCAGCACTTCAGGATAACCGAGAGACACTGTAAACTCACCAATATTAACCGGAAGTTGCTCCTTCAGGCGATAACCATTCAAACACTCTACAATGATCGCACAATCGTCTGATTTCAGCATTGTATTGTACATACCGGCAGCCTGAGTCATATCGCGTGGCACAAGCACATAAATACCTCTTACAGCATTAATAATCATTCCCATTGGAGACCCGGAGTGCCATACACCTTCAAGTCTATGTCCACGTGAACGAATAATCAACGGCGCTTTCTGCCCTCCGTTTGTTC
Source organism: uncultured Bifidobacteriaceae bacterium (assembly GCA_964572965.1). Taxonomy (GTDB): domain Bacteria; phylum Bacteroidota; class Bacteroidia; order Cytophagales; family UBA9547; genus CAZNHL01. The sequence goes on along the minus strand of CAZNHL010000042.1, from coordinate 4,713 downwards.
TATAGTGCAGACACGACAGGTCATCCGCCAATATCTGAATCGCATAATAGATATAATCCAGGTATTGTATCTCGGCAATCGGGCGAAGCCCCCTTAAAGCAGCTCCGATTCCTTGTCCTATAATTGTAGTTTCCCGAATACCGGTATCAAATACACGTAACGTACCATGCTTTTCCTGTAAACCGGCAAAAGCCTGATTTACATCACCAATATTCCCAACATCTTCGCCAAAAGCAATTACACGTTTATCGCGTACCAAAGCGGCATCAAAGCAAGACCCTAACACTTCTCTTCCATCCAGAAAAGGGCTATCTGCATTATAAACTGCTTTAACTTCTTCAACTTTTAACGCAGATTCGGCAGATTCACTGTATAAATGAGAGCTATACCGTACTTCACATTCCTGCATTACACGCTCAAGCCAGCCAACGAGCTGTTGCTTTTCCCTTGAGTTTTCATGAGCCAGATAGCGGAGCGCTTTTCGAACAGCTTTTACAGCTTCTCTGCGCACCGGATTAATAGCTTTTGCCAGTTCATCATGAACCTTCTGTAAAGCTTCTCGATTAGGAGATGTATTAATTGCTGCTGCGATATATTGCAGTGCCGTATCATGATCGCCTTTCAGCCACTCTTTATAAGCTGACCAGGCCCGGTTTTTAGCCTCACGAACTAATACAACAATTTCAGCTTCCATTGCTTTTAGTTCTTCATCAGTGGCAAAGCCATTCTGCAGAACCCATTCCCGCATCTTCTTATTACAATCAAACTCCTTTTCCCATGCAAGACGTTCCTTCGACTTATATCTTTCATGAGAACCTGAAGTAGAATGCCCTTGCGGTTGTGTTACTTCAAGTACGTGTAAAATTGCAGGCACATGATCTTCACGGCAAATGCGGGAAGCTTCTGCATAAGTATTTATACAACTTTCATAATCCCAGCCATTGATTCTATATATCTGAAAACCGTCTTCTGTATCGGTTTTCCTGAAACCTTCCAGCACTACAGAAATATCTCCTTTTGTTGTTTGGTATTCTTTAGGAACAGAAATACCGTAAGCATCGTCCCAGATTGAGACCAGCATTGGTACCTGCAAAACACCTGCAGCATTAATTGCTTCAAAAAAACAACCTTCAGAAGTTGAGGCATCACCTATAGTTCCGAATGCAACTTCATTTCCCTTAATGGAAAATCCGGTCATATCCTGTAACTCTTCATTCTGACGATATAATTTAGAAGCAAAAGCCAAACCTAATAAGCGAGGCATTTGGGCGGCGGTACATGAAACGTCAGCTGTTGAGTTTTTCAACTCTGTCAGTTTTTTCCATGAACCATCAGGATTTAAATTTCTTGTTGCAAAGTGAACGTTCATTAAACGCCCTCCGGTAAAAGGCTCATGTTCCAAGTCTGCATGGGCATACAACTGCGCAAAAAACTGCTCAACCGTTAACTCTCCCACAGCAAACATAAAAGTCTGATCACGGTAATAACCTGAGCGATAATCGCCGTTTCTAAATGCTTTAGCCATAGCAATTTGAGGAACCTCTTTACCATCCCCGAAAATACCAAACTTGGCCTTACCCATAAATACTTCCTTGCGACCTAAAAGACTCGCTTCACGGCTAAGAACCGCTATACGATAATCATTCAGTACATCTTCCTTTGCAAAAACGCCTGCTCCGTTTGATACCATTAGATTCACCATTCACCACAGTTTATTAAAGTCAAAGTTAATAAAAATAACGTGAGAAGGAATTTAAGGGTTCATACTTTTACAAACTATCAAAGAAACAAACTGGCCAATTAAATTGCATCCTAAAACTTATTCTTTATTTTTTGGGGATCTAACCAATTAATGGAACATAATTTGCGTTATAACATCAGTAAAAATTCTTCTTTGCTAAATGTCCAGTTTAAATTAGATTTGTAATAACTCTGATACTTTAAAAACATGAAAAAAGTAACATCATTATTTTTCGGCATGGCACTGATGGCAGTTCAGGCTTTTGCACAAGGGAACTTCAAATTCAATACTGAGAGCCACGATTTTGGAACAGTTACAGAAGGAGAACAGGCAACTTACGCTTTCGAATTTCAAAATAGTGGTTCCGTTCCAATTATAATTTCTAATGTACAAGCATCTTGTGGCTGTACTACACCGGAATGGACAAAAGAACCGATACCTCCAAAAGGAAAAGGGATAATCAAAGCGTCATATAATTCTCAAGGGCGCCCGGGCGCGTTTAACAAAAGCATTACAGTAACTTCAAACGCTAATGAAGGAACCAAAATGCTCTACATCAAAGGTGTTGTAATACCTGTTAGCGCTAAAGCAGCAACTCCGGAAGAGATCAAAGAGTCTCCTGTTCTGAAACTTGAAAAAGTAGCACATAATTTCGGTAAAGTAGAAAAGAACCAAACTGTAAAGTATAAATTCAAGGTAACGAACACTGGAAAAGGAGAACTTAAAATCAGTAACGTTCAGGCAGGATGTTATTGTGTAGCTTTCGTTTCATCTCAGGAATCATTCAAAGCCGGAGAAAGCGGTACTCTTGAAATTGCTTATACGGCACGAAACCCTGGCCAAGTGAGTGACATCGCAACAATCAGCTCGAATGACGTCACAAAAGAAAGTCCAAAACTCACTTTGAGCGCTAATGTAGTTGAGTCGCTTGCTCCTTCAAACATTGTTAAAGAAGAAAAACAAGCGAATCCGTTCAAGTAACATTTGCTTCGATTAATATAAAAAAGGGTCAATAACTACGGTTGTTGACCCTTTTTTTATTAATATTCGTACTAGTTCAAAAATAATTTTTAAGCCTATGAAAATTGGAATCCCAAAAGAGATAAAATCCTTTGAAAACCGTGTTGCCATTGTTCCGGCAGGTGTAAGTGAACTTGTTAAAAACGGGCATAAAGTATTCATAGAAAAAAGTGCGGGTGAGGGATCTGGTTTCAGCGATGAACTTTTCATAAAAGCAGGAGCAGAAATCGTAGAAAAGGCAGAAACAGTTTTTGAAAAAGCAGATTTGATCATTAAAGTAAAGGAACCTTTAGAACAGGAATACAAACTAATCAAAGCCCATCATACTGTTTTTACTTATTTTCATTTTGCGTCATCAGAAACTTTAACCAAGGCAATGAGAACATCAGGGGCTACTTGTATTGCTTATGAGACCGTAAAGCTGCCAGACAACTCCTTACCCCTTTTGACACCTATGTCTGAAATTGCCGGACGTATGGCAGCGCACGAAGGAGCTAAATACCTTGAAAAACACTTAGGCGGCAAAGGAAAGCTGATGGGCGGTGTGCCAGGCGTATTGCCAGCAAAGGTGTTGGTATTAGGCGCAGGTGTAGTAGGTACACAAGCCGCGAAACTGGCAGCAGGCTTAGGTGCTGATGTGCTGATATTTGATGTCAACCTAAATCGTTTGCGTTATTTAGAAGATGTTATGCCTAAAAATATTAAGACCATTTATTCTAACCAATATAATATCGAACAACATATTGCCGATGCTGATGTAATTATTGGCTCAGTATTAATTCCAGGCGCTAAAGCTCCTAAACTCATTTCCAAAGCAATGTTAAAGAACATGCAAAAAGGAACAGTATTGGTAGATGTAGCTGTGGATCAAGGTGGTTGCTTCGAGAGTACCAAAGCAACTACACACGAAAAACCCACATTTGATATAGACGGTATATTACATTATTGCGTGGCAAATATGCCGGGAGCTGTACCCTATTCCTCTACTATTGCATTGACAAATGCAACATTGCCTTATATTTTACAAATAGCAGGTATGGGCTGGAAAGAAGCTTGCCATAAAAATAAGGCATTAAAAGAAGGATTAAATATTGCCGACAAGAAAATTACCAATGAAGCTGTAGCAAAAGCTTTTGACTTAGCCTGGGAAGAATGGAATTAATGATTTCCTAAAACAATGGGAATGATGCCATCTGAGTCATTTGTTTAGAAACAGCATCTAATTGAAAGACAAAGTGATTTATCCCATTTGTAACAGCCAGGTAAGGGGCTTTAATTGTCTGGTTATAAGTTGATGCCTGAAAAACTACTTTCTGATCCAGTTTAACATCCGGAGCTTTGCACTCAATTAGCAAAAATGGTTCGCCCTGACGATCATACACCAAAATATCTGAGCGCTTGGCTAGTCTGTTATACAGAATACCTCCTTCAGTTTTAATAAGTGGTTTAGGGTAATCCAGGTGATTTACCAGGTAATGCAAAAAGTGTTGTCTTACCCATTCTTCAGGAGTAAGCAGAATGTTTTTCTTACGGAATTCATCAAAGACATAAACCTTACCTTCTCTTTGGATTATTTTTATTTCGAATTGTGGCAGATTTAAGGGTAAAAACATAGTCCAAATTTAATTATATCCGTAAGAAGCGGACAAGTATTTTAATTATTTTTATTTTTTGAAAACGGAGGGGATATGAAGACCAAAGAAGAAATAGTAAAAGACTGGTTACCTCGTTACACCGGTACACCTTTAGAAGAGTTTGGAGAGTATATCTTGCTTACTAACTTCATGAACTATGTAGATATGTTTGCTGAACGTTTTGGCGTTGAAATAAACGGCAAAAACAAACCTATGCAAACCGCAACTGCCAATAACATCACAATTATCAATTTTGGTATGGGAAGTGCCATGGCAGCCACTGTCATGGATCTGCTTTCGGCGATAGACCCTAAAGCA
>CAZNHL010000041.1:14645-39730 GCA_964572965.1 uncultured Bifidobacteriaceae bacterium | reverse complement strand
CGGTATTAGCATCTGTAATAGTACCAACAGTTGTACTATTGCTTCCATCCAGACCATTTGCTACGTATATTGTATTATTTGGCGCTAACTGTAGCGAGCCGGAAGCAGTTTGTCCTGTTTTATAAGATATTCCGGTGCCTATTCCTCCTGCAGCCTCAACATCCAACACTATCAAATTGCTTCCTCCAAGTGTAGTTGCATACAAATAGCGTCCGTTAGGAGAAAATTCACAACCATACAGCTTACTTCCACCACCAATATTAACACCGGTAATATACTTAATTACAGTCCCTATCTGCCCACTTGTCCTGTTCCAGTTAAAAACAGCAATACTACTAGCCTGAACAATAGCAATTCTGGTCTGGCAACGGTTTATTTTTATTGAACCTTGCGCCTGCATACCCCAGTTACCATTTGTATTGTAGCTAGAATTGGTAGCATTGGCGGTCACAACCCCTGTAGACGAAATACGTGTAGAATAAAAGTTGGGATCGCCGGCAGCATAAAATGCACCACGTTCGTATATTACCCAATACCCGTAGTTACCATCAGACCCGGCTGCCAGCTGTTCCAGGGAGTTATTTCCCGGAGCAAGTGTAGCCACAGCAGTACCGTTCAATGTAACTGTTGCGCCACTTTTAGCACCTCTGTATACACTCAAACCTTGCTGCGCTGCATCTAAAGGCTCTGTCCAATAAACAGATTCTGCATTTCCGGTAATAGCGAAGTAGCCTCCTGTGAGATTACTGGGGTCAGGCAATATAATGCCACCCTGTGTAGAAGATGTACTTCCTGCCATATAAGGAGTATTTACCGGCACTCCATTATTGCCACCGACTCTTACATTGTTTCCGTAAACCATCAGTGTTTTATCAGGTGCACACAATGTGCCAGACCCTTCAAATGCAATAATATTATCTCCGCCTGGTCTTGCAGGCTGAGTAGGATTTGCTCCTCCACCAGTGAAATCAAATTTCCCATTACTTCCGAATATCCATATAGGAGTTAAAGCATAAGGAGCGGTTTGGCAGAAAGCGCCGAATGAAGTCACAATGACCCCAAAGGTTAGAATGATTTTTTTATACATACGGTTATAAATAAATTAGCCCTAAACAATACAATATAATACTATTGTATACTGCTAAAGTACTATAGGTAACCGTATTAACAAAATATAGTTATAATAAATATTTGTATAATTCAATAACAACCATAAATAAGGCCTGATTGTTATCACGCTTAAATACCTTTGAAAAATGACCCCGAACACCTTAAACAAAGAAAGAGCGGCTTCCACCGCTCTTTCTTTACCCAATAAAAATACTCTTATTCTTTAATAACTTTTTGGTGAACATTTACATCTAAGCCGATCACTTCAACGATGTAGGTACCTTTTTCTAAACCTGCACCGAATTTTGTAACTGAAGCTCCTGCATCAATTGCATTTTGGAAAACTAACCGCCCTGTTGCATCATAAACATTGACTGTTGCTTTATTCTCTATACCATCAACGCTGACAATGATATCTTCTCTGAACGGGTTAGGAGCCAGCAAGACAGTTGTTTTGTTAAGACTTACTGTTGCTACACTACTGAACATAGTACCCTTGTTGATATCTACCTGTAAAATACGGTAATAACTCGCTCCGTTTATTGGATTGTCATCTACATAACTATAGGTCTGCGTACTTGATGTTGTACCATTACCCTTCACTGTTCCTATAGTTGTATAGTTTTGATCATCGGCAGAACGCTGTATTTCAAAATAGTCATTGTTCTTTTCCTGTGCGGTAATCCAGGCAACTTTTACTTTGTCATTGTCATATTTAGACGCTGCCACTCTTACAAAATTAACCGGTAGCACGCAATTTGGAGTAACAGTGATACTGTCTTTCCATAATTGATTGCAATAAGCATCAGTCACAATTACTTTAGTCTGATAATTAATAGCTCCGTTTAATTTTGGAAAATAATGTAAAACAGTATCTGCCAAAGAAGCTCCTGTCTTTACTATATCAATAGTTCCGTCATTATTAAAATCCCACTCTACTCTAATGGCTGTTACATTATCATTAAAATAGTTTTTAAAATCATATTTGAATAAATAGCCATTACAGCCTGAAGTATTTGCTGCTGTAATTTTCACTTTTTGCGGGCTCAGCCATGTAAGGTTAGTTAAACCTCTGTAGGTTGATGCCCCTCCGGTTAACGTTATAGGCGAATGTCCGGGAGCTCCATTTGGTGTTGTAATAACACCTACAGAAGTCCCTCCTGCACCAGAAGTATAAATTTGTGCATCAGGCCCCATTTGAATAGTCCATGAAGCAGACCCTGTCACAGTACCTCCAGTAGCAGGAGTAGCAACTGAAAACCATTTAACAACACCGCCTTGGCCATTGTAATATACTTTTGTCCCATCAGGTGAAAACTCAAGACCGGAAGTTTCATTACTTACGGCCTTTCTGGCTATCTGAGTACCAACAGCACCCGTATTTCTGTTAAAATTGTACACCGTAATCTCATTGCTGGCAAAACCAGCAAATGCAATCATATTCATACAGGGACTAAATTTCAAATAACCGGCAGTTCCTGTATTTGCCAGAGTAGCAGTTGTCGCTGGCTGATATTCAACCGGACCAGTTCTGCCTGTAGATCTGTAACGCCATACTCTGAATTTATTTGTAGCCGCCATATCGTGTACAACAACCCAATAACCTCCATTACCGTCTGTTCCTGCTGTAATTGCTTCTGTAGCAAAATAATCATTTTCCAAAGGAGCAGCAGGCTTAGCACTTGAAGTAGTTATTAGTGTCGATGTTCCCGAAACCCTGTATTCATACACACCTTTACTGCCTTTTTCACACGAACCACCGGTAGTATCATTACCTATAATCATATAAAAAGCATCATTTTGAGTATCTCTCGCCGGATCTGGAAAAGTTACTCCACCGCCGGTAGATGAACCCGCACAAGTATTATCTGATACAAAATTTCTCAGCGGTGTACCTGCAGAATTCCATGACTGCATAGCGTTTGTATAAGCAGCAACTCCACCGCTTCTGAATGAGATACTTGTAGAGGTTTCTATACCCTGATTGTTTGCGCTATTACTGGAAATAACCGGCCCCGGAGGCACAGCAGGAAAGCTCCCTGACGGAAATGTATATCTTCCCTGAATACCAAAATACCAATCAGGTGTTAATGAATATGGAGAAACAATACCTGAAACCTGGAATAATGTTGTAAATGTAATGTCAGAGCCATAATAGGTAGTACCATTACTTGCAATAGCATAGGCTCTTACATAATAGGTGGTTGATCCTGTTAAACCGGTGAGATTACTTGCATAGGTACCATAACCGCTACCGCTTATCACCTTTGTACCTGTTGCTGTTGTAGGAGAAGCTGTAGTACTATATACTATACCTCTTTCTGTTATAGTCTGAGCGCCGCTTACTAATGTAGCAGTACCGCCACTTGTAGCTGTAGTAGCCGTAACAGCTGAAGCAGCTGTTGTTGTTACCGCAACAGGGCCGCATGTCGTAGTAGTAAATGACCGTTCATTGCCATATTCCACAGTACCAGCTCCATTACCACTTCTTACATATGCCCTTACATAATATGTAGTACCACAAGTCAGGCCTGTCATATTTTGCCCGTTAAAAGTCAGAGGATAATACTGGGTACCATATGTATAAGTAGTAGAAGTCTTCGTTGCCAAAGCTACAGTTGGGCCCGTAGTTGTGCTCCATACAATACCTACTTCTGTAATCCAGTCGTTAGTAACAGTTGAGGAACATGTACCCCCACTAACTGCTGAAGTAGTTGTTATACCGGAAACCATTGTAGTAGTAGCCGCAGCAAATACATTTAAAGAGGCTAATAAAATACCACAACATAATATCAGGGTATTTCTAAATCCTTTAAAATACTCTGATATTTCAAATGGATTTGGGGTCTTGTTTTTTGTAGAAATTTTTTTCATAAATAATGCAATTTGGCTGGAAATTTTGGTGAATAACTAACATAAACCCATGTAAGATTAGTAATAAATTTTAGTACGAAAGCAATAAATATAAGGTTGCCTCGCACATTCATATATTGTAGATAGCTGATAATAAGTAACCTAAAATTATGAAAATAATTTTGTAATACATAATTCAATGCAATTTCACCTGAAAACTTACATTACAAATTTTGAGGCCGCGAATTTCAAAAACCTTTTAAAGCATAAAAAGTAGGATTTTAGCACTAAAAAAATTTATTTTTAGCTTTCCATCAACTACAGAGATATTTTCACGTTCTAACACATATAAATATTTTTACTATGTCTACCACTGATACCAAAAGAGCAAAAGGAGGAGAGTTTCTTATAAAAGAGGCTAATTCAAAAGACGTCTTCATTCCTGAGGAATTCAATGAAGAACAACGTATGATGAAGGATATGTGTAAAGACTTTATCAGTACGGAGGTATTACCGATTCTTGACCGTATAGATGTGCAGGAAGAAGGGTTAATGCAAAAACTGCTTGAAAAAGCAGGAGAACTAGGTCTTTTGGCCGTTTCAATTCCTGAGGAATTAGGAGGTTTCGGGAAAGACACCAATACTTCTATGCTTGTAACTGAAATGGTAGGCCAGGGACACTCATTTGCAGTAGCGTTGGCAGCACATACAGGTATTGGTACATTACCTATTCTTTATTTCGGTACTGAAGCTCAAAAAAATAAATATATTCCTAAACTGGCAACAGGTGAATTAAAGGCCAGCTACTGCCTTACTGAACCAGGATCAGGCTCTGATGCTCTGGCTGCTAAAACTAAAGCTGTACTTTCTGCAGACGGAAAATCTTACATCCTGAATGGCCAGAAAATGTGGATTACAAATGCCGGTTTTGCAGATGTATTCATTGTATTTGCTCAGGTTGACGGCGATAAGTTTACAGGTTTCATTGTAGACAAAGGCACTCCGGGCTTGTCTCTTGGAAACGAAGAGCACAAAATGGGGATTAAAGGTTCTTCTACCCGCCAGGTTTTCTTTGCCGATTCTCCGGTTCCTGTAGAGAATGTTTTAGGAGAAATAGGTAAAGGTCACCTCATAGCCTTTAATATCCTGAATATTGGCCGTATTAAATTAGCCGCTGCCGCTTTAGGTGGTTCTAAAAAAGCGTCTACAGGCTCTATTCAATATGCAAAAGAACGCAGCCAGTTCAAAACTCCAATTGCGAGCTTTGGTGCTATCCAATATAAACTGGCTGAACAGGCTATCAGAATTTATGCTACTGAATCTGCGCTTTACAGAGCATCAAATGATATTAACAATGCAGAAGAAGCATTCAAAGAAGCCGGAAAGTCTTCAAACGATGCCTTGCTTGCTGCAGCCCAGGAATACGCAGTAGAATGTGCTATCCTGAAAGTTGCAGGTTCTGAAACACTGGACTATTCCGTAGATGAAGGTGTTCAGATTCTTGGTGGTTATGGTTTCTCTGCAGATTATCCGATGGACAGAGCATACCGCGACAGCCGTATCAACCGTATTTTTGAAGGAACAAACGAAATCAACCGTTTGCTGATTATGGACATGTTGCTGAAACGTGCCATGAAAGGAGAATTGGATATGATGGGACCTGCAATGGCAGTCCAGAAAGAGTTGATGTCTATTCCTGATTTCGGGGATGCTCCGGAAGGCTTGTTTGCAGAAGAGAAAAAATCAATCGCCAATCTTAAAAAAGCGATTTTGATGACAGCTGGTTTTGCTGCACAAAAATTCATGATGGGTTTATCTCAGGAACAGGAAATACTGATGAATATTGCAGACATGATCATTGATCTTTATCAGGCAGAATCAACTGTATTACGTACAGAGAAATTGGTAAGCCTTAAAGGTGAAGCTGCTTCAGAAGCACAAATCGATATCACAAAGGTATTTGTATTTGATGCGATGGACAGAGCGAATGTAGCTGGTAAAAATGCTATTATTTCAATGACTGATGGTGATGAACAACGTATGTTATTGATGGGCTTAAAGCGCTTTACTAAAATAGCGGCATTGAATACTAAAGATGCAAGACGTCGTATTGCAGCTAAGTTGATTGCAGCTAATCAATATAGTTTTTAGTTGTTGGTTGTCAGATGTTAGTTTAAAAGAATTCAAAACTTGACCTGATATCTGTAATCTTCCTTCAACCCACTTAAAAAACAGGGCTACGACAATCGTACCCTGTTTTTTTTAGTTATCTTCGCTGATATGTCATAAAGACACATTACCTATTATGATTAAGCTTCTCCAAAGCCTTGGAAACATAAAAACAGAAGATGAACAAATAGAGCTTCTGAGAAAACTTGTCGGCTATTTCAGACCAATCAGAAGTTCGGCTCCTGACTATTCGGAAAAAGCTTTGCTGGAGTTTATCAAATTACTCGAAAGGGAAGATACGCTGCGGGAAGATCTTAAAAAAGTCGTACATGCATTAATTCTTTCTTCAGACATTGTTAAACTACTTACTAACAATGGGTTATTATCAAACCGAGGATTTATTCAGGAATTAAAACATAAAATTACAACCAAAATACTCCCTGAAGTTTATCCGAGGAATAGCATAGAATATAAAATTGATATTCTGTTTTACAAAAAAACGGATGTCATATGGATCCGAAAAATCAGTGATCAAACCTGGGTCAAATTATTCAGGCTATTAAATTTTGATGATCTTAATGAAGAAAAATGGCAAACAGAGCAGCTTCTGCAGGCAATTACTGTTTTGTCCTATAAACTTGCGGGCCTTGGTCTTGAAAAAGAAATTGCCGGGCGGTTTGAAGACAACAGTGCCATTATTCTTCCTTATCTTGAGCAAAACAAACTAGTCAATAAGCTTCAGGAAAACTATAATACCAGCAGTAAGTTATTCAACTCTGAATCGGAAGACCTGCGCCAGCTGTCTGTTATGCTGAACCAGTGTTCTTCAAATATTGAAGGCATTCGCAAAAAACGTTTATCGATAGGCACAAGTCTGGAACAAACGTTTATTCTTGAACGGATGCGTCAGTTAATTCAACGGATGCGTCTCTTATTAAAACTTCTGTTGCAGGAAGACAATCAAAGAGACTTTGTTCCTCTCTTCAAAAAGCTTATCAGAAATGAAAAGCAAAAAACAGAAGTTATTCCATTTGTAAGACAGAATATAAGCCTCCTGGCCTATCAGGTCTCAGAACACGAAGGCAATACGGGCGAACACTACATTACAACAACAACTGCAGAATACAGGAACTTCTTCTTTTCCTCGACAGGGGGCGGTTTCATTGCAGGGCTTATGGCTTTTACTAAGACATTGCTTCACCATCTTCCTTTGGCGCCCTTCTGGACAGCCTTTAGCTATAGCCTGAACTATGCCAGTGGTTTCATTCTTATTCATATTTCGGGAAGTACATTGGCCACAAAACAACCGGCCATGACAGCCTCGGCAATCGCCAATGCGCTTGATGACAAGAAAAACCAGGAAGTATCTTTAGAAAACCTGGCAATAGTAATCGCCAGAACATCAAGGAGTCAGTTTATTTCTTTGCTGGGAAATCTCTGTATATGTTTCCCATTGGGGTTTTTAATGGCACTTGTTTATCCTTTCATCAGCGGACAGGAACTTGTGAGCAATGATGAAGCATTGAAGATGTTGCACGACATTCACCCATGGCAATCTGCGGCACTCTTTTTTGCCGGAATAGCAGGTATTTACCTTTTTCTGGGTGGTATTATTTCCGGTTATTATGACAATCTGGTCTTATACAGCCATATACCGGAACGCATTAAAAAGATGCCTCTATTTTTGAAAATTCTGGGAAAGAAAACCACTAACCGATTTTCCGATTATATACAACACAACCTTGGCTCTCTGGCAGGTAACTTCTTTTTAGGAGGCTTCCTGGGTTCAACAGCTATTTTCGCAGGTTTCTTTGGTTTAGGGCTTGACATTCGTCACGTAACTATTTCCTCTGCCAATTTTGGGATTATACTTTATGAAGTAGGCCATTACTTAAGCTACAAAACTATTGCCATTGGCATGCTTGGATTAATGGGAATAGGCTTTATGAATCTGCTGGTCAGCTTTGGCCTGGCATTTCTGATTGCCATTTGGTCTAGAGGAATTTCTATAGGGCAATATGCGCAGTTCTTAGGATATCTGAAAACCTATTTCTTCAAATATCCGCAAGACTTTTTCTTTCCTCCTGCAAAAACCAGAACGGTAGAGGATGTGTGGCCGGATCAAGATTAAAAGATTGTAAGATTTCAGAGCAGAGAAAATTTATCTGCTCCGAAATCTATCCTCTTATTTCTGACTACTCCAAATGACCTTTCCTTTATAAAGGATTGTTTCTTCGTTGCCTTTTTTCAATCTGAAGAAATTCTTTTCAGGTACAATTTCAGTGAATTCGCCATTTACGACAGGTTGAAATTTCTTGTCAAAAAGGCTATATCCCATTGCATTTCTGGCAATCACATAATTAGTCCCGATCAGAAAGTCATAATATGCCTGCGTACTTATAATATTCCCCTGATAATCAATTAAGGAAGCCTTGTGATTTTGTCTTACAATAGCCAATTCATTAAAAAACGGATCTGCCTCATCAAACCTGAAAGGTATAACCACCTTTCCCTTGCCATCAATGTATCCCCATTTCTTATCCTTCTTTACTGCGGCCAAACCTTTGCTGAATGGTCTGGCATCCTGGTATACTGGTTTCACTGCAATACGGCCTGAAGAATCTATAAATCCATATTTACCCTGCTGTTCTATACATGACAATCCTTCAAAAAAGCCTGCCAGACGTTGCTCTTTAGCATTGGCGCTAAATTGTGCTGTAGAAATAATGTGTCCGCCGGGATTAATAAATCCAGATTTTCCATTTTCGGTGAAAAGGTAAAAACCTCCATCAATACGAATAAGCCTGGGGTACTTATCAGGAACTATAATAGTTCCTTTTTTATCAATCAAACCAAACATATTTCCTTTTCTGAATATAGCCAGCCCTTTTTCAAAATCAGATAAAAAATCATACTTGTCTGCCAATACAGAATTTCCCTTTGTATCTATTGCAAAGTATTTATTCTTTTGTTTTACAACTGCTATACCACCTCTGAAAAGTGAAGCACTATCAAAAGAATACTTAATTACCAGATCACCTTTAGCATTCAGATAACCCCACTGTTCTTTTTTACAAGCTGCAAGCCCCTCTGAATAACCTCCTATTTCTTCAAATATTAGCGGCAATATCAATCGTCCGGTTTCGTCTATCAAGCCACTTGAATCTCCCTGGTTTACAATGGCTACACCCAAAAGAAAAGCATCTGCATCGTCCAGTTTTGGTTCTATCATCCACTTCTGACTTTTGTCAATAAAGCCTGTTTTTCCGTTTTGCTCTACTTCGGCTAATCCTTTTTCAAAAGTACCACACCAGCCAAAACGAGGCTCTATTATCCAGAGACCTGCAGTATCTACGTAACCCCATTTTCCATCTTTCGCTACCGGAAACAATTCCTTCGCTGCCAATGCAAGGTCTTCTGCAATTTTTTGTTTTAACGGAGAATCAGGAAAACGCTTAGCAAAAAGAGCCAGCCTTTCAGGAATTAACGGGTGAATCTGTTCATCATACAAAGCCTCCCAGGCTTTAGTTGAAACAGGGCTTTGTGGGTTCGCTTTTAAAAACGTTTCATATTTATCCGGTTTAGTATCAGCCTTTAGCAACTTCCATATTTCGTCCCAGGCTTTGTTAACATACTTTCCCTGAGGATTTTTTCTAATATACTCCTGATATGAACGCATAGTGCGGTCACTTGTCTCTCCTGAAAACACCAATGAGTCATAAAGGAACTGTGCTCTTTCTGCCTGCACCGCGTTTGGATGCTTTTTTATAAACGCTTCCAGGTTTTTTAAATTCAACTCTCCGACTGCATTACTGAACGCTATTTCTTCCATCAAACCAATTGCCTGGTTTTTCTGAGGTGCTTTTGGATAAAGTTTTAAAAACCGTTCGCAGGCTTTAATTGTCTTTTGCTTTTGTACTACTTCAAATTCTTTATTGTATAAGTCTCCATACAACTTATTAATTGTGATTTGCGTGACACCAATAGCTGTGAGCTTTGATTTATCTTTAGTTGTGGCGAAAGCTTTTTCAGATTTCTCAATGCACAATCTGGCAGAATCGAGATTGAAAAACGGATTTTTGTCGTTTACATATATACTTGCCAGCCCGAAGTTAGCACCGGCAGGAGCTTTCTTCTTGCATTGGTAAAAAAGGGTCTTTGCTTTAAAATAATCATAGATTTTTAAAGCCTCAAAACCTTTTTCCAGCTTTCCTGCCTGAGTGGAGAACAAGGAAATACTCAGCAATAGTGTAACAATGTATTTCTGCATAAATGAATCAACTTCTAAACAATTTTCCTCTAAAGTTTGCCTCTGTTAACCATTAAAGGGTGTACAAATTTTCGAAAATACTCAGCTTATTTTTAATACACTCTATTCAGAGATCCAAAAATAAGAGTAATCCTAAGGCAGACTAGTAACAATAACCTAAAATTAGCCAATTTTTCTATTTTGAAGCTATGCAATAAAATTTCAGGCTCATATGGAAAAGCGCTTGCGAAAGATTAACTTACCGAAAGAATTAACTACGGAAAGATGATGATCAGATTTGTATTTGTTATCAGTATGATGTGTTTATGCCTGCAGGCCGGCTTTGCACAAACGACACAAAAGGTAAAATCAGCAGCTAAAGAAACAGGAAAAGAAGTTGGGGATGCCGGTAAGAAAACCGGAAAAGTGGTACAAAAGGAGACTAAAAAGAATGCGCCCGCTGCTAAAAAAGCAGGCAAAGAAATTGGCCATACCACACGTGATGCAGCCAAAGATGTGGGTAAAACTTTTAAAGGACTAGGGAAGTAAGATTCTAGATTTCAGACGTTAGACTTTAGGGCTTCCATCCAAAAACTAACACCTGACACTTTTATTCTTTACCCCATCCTGTTTTGCTTTGCGGGACCTTAATTATTTTTGTATTTGAAAATTTATCGTGCCAGCCTATCGGCTCTCCAATCAGGAAAGGAATACTGATGATTTCATATATTATATAAAAACATGCAATTATTCAGGAATAAACTCATAAGCCCCCATATCAGGCTGAGCATCTCTTGTCTTATTGTTCAACTCTGGCTGATCTGTTACTCCAACAATAATTTTAGCTTTATTGACAGCTGGAGAAGTCTTTTTTAAAGTAAAGTCACGGTCACTCGCGTTTGTGAATATTGAATTAGTACTGGTAATATTCACAATATTGTTATTGTTTTTGAACTGGCTATTATTGGTTTTGATCAAATTATAATCAATAACAGGAACGGCCGTCTCAGGTAGGGCAATTGACAATTCTGAATTCTGGTTACCCCAAATAATATTATTACTGAATATGACATTCCAGCTATTTCCTGCCTTTTTATCGTCTATTAAAATTGCCGGTGAACTGCGGAAAAAATCACTGGCAGAATTTACTATCGTACTATTGAAAACCTGAATAGTCCCTCCGCCTTCTGCATAAAGCAAATAGTTTGCTGCGTTGGTCAATAAGCTGTTCTGCAATAAAACGGACGATTTAGCAACCGATACAGCTACATCAGACATATTCAGAATCTGGCAATTTTTAATACTATTCTGACCTCCGCTTTCCCGAAAATCAAGTCCGACAACAGCATTTTTCACATTTGTCCACTCAAAGGTGTTGTTTGCACTACGGTTTGAAAAAACAACCCCCTGCCACTGGCCAGGTACTTCATCAAAACGCCCTCCCTTTCTATACTGTATAAAATTCACCGGTTTTTCAAAAACACCATTGCTTTTAATGTTACCGTCTACAGTCATAGTTGCTTTATTACCAAAAACTACTTTTGTTCCGGCTGCCAGATTAAGAGTAACGCCCTGTTTCACATTAAGATGGTCGAATATTACATATGGCTTTCCTTCAACCCAATTTGTATTGGCAAAAATTGAATCTGATTTGAAATAGATCGCGTCCTGTCCCCAGGCTAAAAGGCGTACCTTCTGAAAATTACCATTTGTACTGAAGGTGATAGTGTCTTCAACTATATATGGTAAATCCTTATTCCGGTCATCTATTTTTAATTGTACCAATATATAGAGACTGTCTTTACCAAGCAGTTCAGTATTGTTAAACGTCCTGGCATTTACACCATTTACATAAATGTTATAGTTTGACTGGTTTTGTCCTCCCAGTCTTATTTCTGCAATATTGACTGCCTTATCGGAGGTATTGAATACACGTACACGTTTTGTAACATTCTGAGCTATTATAGCGCCTGAAGATGTAAAAACTGTATCAAAAAAAACGGTGTCGGTAGAAAAAGACAATTTCACAGAAGGATCATCCGTAAAGATTTCATTCTTTGGTTTACAAAACCAGACACCCAATAAGATGAACGCTGTAAGAATTAATTTAAATGCTTTTTTCATGTACCAAAATCCGTCAATCTTATAAAATTAGGGATTTGTATAGATAACGTATCCATATAACGTTAAATTTTATGACTATCAGCTTAGTAAAACCCTACAGGTTTAGTAAAAGAAGGTTCAAACAAACAGGTAGTCAATTTAAATTTTGATGTAAATTGCACAAAGTTGATTTCTGTTTTCAGAAGTCTCCTGTATTTATGTTGTTTTCACTGACACGAACACTTTGTTACAAATCCGCGACCTTACTTTCAGATTCCCTCAAACGGATCACAATATTATTTCTTCTTTGTCTTTTGACCTTAAAGAAGGTGAGCGTGTGGTTATTCTGGGAGAAAGTGGTTGTGGCAAAAGCACTCTTCTAAAACTTTGCTATGGTTTACTGGACAGCAGTAGTGGCAGTATTGTATTTGACGGAGAAAAAGTAACAGGGCCTTTGGAAAATCTGTTACCCGGACATCCGGCGATGTCACTTGTTTATCAGGATTACCGCCTGATGCCCAAAGTGAGTATCTGGGAGAACCTGCTTTACCCTCTTAAAGATCAAACTAAAGACTATCGTGAAGCAATGGCAGAAGAGTTGCTGAATATGTTCAAACTTCAGGAACACCTCCATAAATTACCTTATCAGCTTTCGGGAGGTCAGCAACAACGTGTTGCTTTTGCCAGAGCGCTTTCAACAAAACCTCGCCTGCTTCTTATGGATGAACCTTTGAGCAATCTTGACACGATGCTTAAAGATGATTTACGAAATGAGCTAAGAGAGATTCTCGGGGCTTTAGGAACTTCTCTTATTCTTGTCAGCCACGATGTGGAAGATGCTTACTTACTTGCCGACAAGCTGGTAATTATGCGTGAGGGTAAGATTTTGCAAGCAGGTAAACCTGAAGAAATTTACAGGAAACCTGTTAATAAATATGCCGGTGAACTTACCGGAAGATTAAGCATCATTCCTGACAATTTGTTACCTGATAATTTTAAGAATAAATTGTGCGGAATACGCCCGGAGAACATCTCATTGACAACAGAGCCTTCTGCTTTTAAAGCCACGCTGGTGGACAAACAATTTTATGGCTCTTACTGTTTGATCAAATTAAAAACTGCCGGGGATTTTTTGCTAGAGGCTGTTTGTAAACCTCATCAAATCCTCACCAATTCCGGCGTCTTCTTTAGCTTCGACCCTGCTGACATTATTGTTTTTAGTAACTAGCGGAACTTTAAAACCTGCAATTAGCATATCATCTACCTGAGGTAAACTTCCCTTCCAGTTTCTTATTGCTTTATCGACCAGCTCCTGTTGCAAAGCCATTGGCTTATCCTGAACAGATTCCAGGAATTCTTTAATCCTCCGCTGTAAAAACTTCTTGCCATCAGGTCCTCCAAACTGATCCTGAACACCATCTGTAAACATATAGCATACGAGGTCTTCATTTAACTGTATCCTATGATTGGTAAAGCTCACTTCTTCATGTATTGTTTCTCCAACTCCGCGACGGTCACCTTTAATAATCTGCAAATTCCCTTTAGAGAAATAAACCAGTGGATTATTAGCTCCTGCAAACTCCATCACACCCTTATCTCTGTCAATCATGATCAACGAGATGTCCATTCCGTCCTGTGCTGAAGCTTTACCACCCTGACGCAGCGTTCTGTTGATTGAGAAGTGCAGGTGTAGCAGAATATCTGCCGGTTCATGGATTTTATGAATCCTCACTATCTGATTTAGTAACTGGTTTCCCAACATGCTCATCAATGCTCCCGGCACACCGTGGCCTGTACAATCAGCTACAGCAAAGAAGATTTTATTGTCCTCAAACGCAAACCAATAAAAATCTCCTGATACAATATCTTTAGGTTTATAATAAATAAAAGAATCTTCAAGGTAAGATTTGATTTTATCCTGGTCAGGCAGGATTGCCTCCTGAATTTTCTGGGCATATCTGATTGAATCTGTAATTTCTCTGTTAAATTCTTCCAGTGCCCTTGTCTTCTCTTCAACTTCTTCGGTTCTTTCTTCCACCTTTCTTTCAAGGTCTTCATTAGTTTCTTTTTGGAGTTTAAGTAAACGGTACTGTGTCTGTTCTTTTTCCCTTCGAATACGTGCATAGCGGTCACCCAAGGCCAATGTAAGCAGCACTAATTCAAAAGCAGCACCTAATTTAAAACCATGCACAGTATAGAAATTGGTTGGAATCCATCCAATATTAGAAAGAACCCTTGTAGAGTTCCCAAGCAGGTAAATTCCCCAGGCAATGGTAAAATACTGTGCCGGATGATTCCCGTTCATCCAGGAATAAATACCCGCTACAATAACAATCAAACAGGTTACTACAATAGAAAACATCAATACCTGCACAGTAATAAAATAGTCTGGCAGGAAAAGTAAAATTGCCAGAGAAAGTACTACCCAACTATATATCTTCAGTACTTTTTTAAGCTCAGGAGAAAGTTTTCCGGTAGATAAGAAGGTTTTGGCAAAGAAGATGGCCGATGTATTCCATGTAAATAAAGCGATAATGAGTAAACGATTGCCAAATATCGGAGCATTTGGCCACAAATATTGAAAACCATGACCGCTCAGGCTACCAACTATGACTATAGAACTCAGAATATTGGCTACATAAAACAGGTAACTGCCGTCTCTCAAAGAAATGAAAATGAAAAAATTGAATGCGGCCATTATAAGTAAAGCGCCGAAGAAAAGGCCATATATCAGTTCTTTATGAGAAGTTGAGGCCAGAAAATGTGTTTTAGTTTTAAGCTGCAAAGGGACCTCCAGCCTACCCCTTACATATACTTTCAAATAAAAGTATGAACAGCTTCATCACGGATGTTCAGGTGTATCAGAAAATGGCGATGGTCAATTTCCCTATTATCAAATGGCAGATAGTCTCCGTAAATTTTGCGCTTCCAAACACCTTTATCCTGAAAGTAGAATTCAATACTATCCATAATAGGATAAGCAATTTCAAGTAACCAATCTTTATGCTTTGACTCCGCATGTCTGATATCCATGCGCACCCAATAATAAGATTTGCTTAAGCCTAAATTAAGCCCTTCATTGTCTGCCGATTTAAACTGCGCCTGTATAGAAGGTTGTAAAATATCTGCAAAAGATAATTCTTTGGTCTCGTCTTCATAAATACTCACTACTTTACCCAACATCTCACCCTGATTGTTATCGTTGAGCAAAATGATTTTCTGACCATTGGCAAGTATCTGATGATCAGGACTTCCATTGACAGCGGAATAAAAGAATATAAATAGAAGAAAAACTGTATGCGTGAGCTTTTTGCCGAAAAGCATATTGACTTAGTTACAATGGATATTTTACTGTTAAAGAACCTTCGCTTTGTACGGCAAATTTTTAAAAAAAGATGGGAATGAAATGTCAAATTTCGATAAAACTATCTGTGTTGCAACAGAGATAAGAATCAAAACACAGCTCAAAAAATTAACTTAAAATAGGGAATGCTGGTTATCAGCACGTTCTAAAAAATGTAAGGGATAATATTCCAAAGAACATTATCCCTCTTTATTTTCGACGAATGTTTTTTATTCAATAACAGGTTTTTCTTTTTTCCTGAAGAAACTATTGAAGTCATCAAAAATCAGGAACATGTTTAAAACGTGGTTCACATCAATATCTACATTCGACTTAGCCTGTGGCTGAAACTGGTTCAGGTAACCGGCTTCAAGTCTGATATCATGAGCGAATTTGTAACCTAAACCACAGAAAAAACGATTTTGGTTAAAAAACTTAGTTGAGGGCACGCTGTTTCCGAATGCAACAAACAATTCGTCATAAATATTGGCATACACAGTCCCTTTTTCAAGTTTCTTATTATTGATAGGGATAATGGTTCTGAACATATATCTCAAACGGAAACGCTGATGTCCGTCGCTTCCGAAATGTTCATAACCAACTCCGCCAATAGGATCATTCATCGTTTTTACACTATCCACATCTCCGAACATACTGTATTCTAAACGGTATCTTTGAGTAATAGCAACTCTTCCTAAAGACTGCCCGACTGCAACTTGCAATGTTGAACGTAACTCCGGTAAAAAGAAAACATCGTTGTTTGAATAGGTTCCCCACCATCCCATCGGAGAAAGGGAAATTTTCACGCCGGGCATTGCCTGGTAAGTAATGAAAGGTCTGAAAACATACTGATATGCGTGTGAAAACATAGGGGAGTTGATGTTATCCTTTTCTCCCTGGCGTCTGTATTGCAAATCAACCTGATAACCCCATTTGTTTTTTACGTTACCGATCAGGTTTGCCTCTAGCCAGTACATGCTATTGAAATGGTATTTCTTTGCATCAGTAGTAGTTGTGCTATTGCCAGAAGTCTGAGCAAATGGAGAACTGAAGATTGTTCCTAACAAAACAATTAATACTAGTTTTCTGATCACGATATTATCTTATTATTCCCTTACTATTTTGTTTGTATTAAACATTGTAAAATTACAATCACACCCCCTTACAACAATGGCTCGTTTGTTAAGTTTGTGTTAATTTAATTTTACGTATCCAAAGGAGAAAATGAGACTTTTTCAGGTTCTGAATAAAAAAACAGCAAATATAAAATTGAAAAAAGCCCATTTAGCACAAATACACACTATCTGAAGTTACTATGGCAGCACCATGTGTTAAGCCAATGTTAACAAGCCAAACGAAAAAATGTCGCGCTAAAGCCGTTTTACAACTATTAACTAACGTGGTGCTTCTGATTAGTCATTACATTCTGAAGATCCCAGACAACTTTTTTGTTCAGAGGCTGCTGGCGAACATCGCAATCCTTCTTGGTACATATGAGACAGGAATCTGGAGGAAGGCAATCATCTACATGTATAAATAACTCTACCTGATTGTCAAAATGTTCTTCAATCAGTTTAGCCATCTTGTCTATCTCTTCATGAGCGTCTCTCACCTTAAAATAATAAGGAACTGTTACATGGCAGTCTATATGATATAAAGTACCATATTTAATAATGCGCATATTGTGTACGTCAATCCAGTTTTCATGCCGATTGGCATTAAGTACCTTCACGACTTCTTCTAAAAGTGTAAAATCTGCTTCATCCATAATACCAGCGACAGATGCGCGCAGGATTTTTATACCTGTATAAGCTATTAGTCCGCCGAATATTATACCAACAACATTATCAATCCAGGCCTGTCCGGTAAAATAGATAATAACTAATCCCACAATTAAGCCCACAGTAGAATAAGCATCAGACTTAAGGTGTTTTCCGCCGGCAACCAGTGTCAGTGAACCAATCTTTACACCTCTGCGCTCAATTATAGCGCCCATTATATAGTTTACTATTCCCGAAAAAATGACGAGGGCAATACCAATATCCAGTTTCTCTAGAACCGTAGGGTGGAAGAATCCATAAAAAGATTTAACTACAATGACCCCACCGGCAACAACTATAAGCACTCCTTCAATAGTGGCTGAAATAAATTCAATCTTTCCATGCCCGTAAGGATGGTTTGCGTCCCTGGGAATTGCAGCCAGAGAAAGGCTATATAAAGCAAAAGCGCCTGCTGCAACATTTACAACAGACTCCAATGCATCTGTAAGGATGGCATTAGAATGAGTTAAAAAATAAGCCATAAATTTGGCAAGAAGCAATAAAATGCCAATTGCTACCACCCAACGTTGTATTCTGATATTCCCTTTATCCATAAAAAAGGCTTACGTAACCTGATTGAAAATGATGTCCGGATTTAATAGTTTATAATTACTTCTGCCTTGAATGATCCAAAGATTTGCCCTCAGGAGAAAAAGGCTAGCTTACAAACTACAAAAATAAAAAAGAGGCGCCCAATGAACGCCTCTTTCCAGTTATTAAATAAAAACAGTATTATTCTACAATGAACTTTCTTACTTCTCCGTCAGAAGTTTTAAGAATGTAAAGGCCGCTATTCAGATGGCTGACATCAAGGCTTTTTGTATTACTTTCTTCAAGGACTTTCTGACCATTGATTGTTTCTACTCTCACATTACTTGTTCTGCTCAGGTTCAATTTTGCTCCTTTTACAGGGTTTGGATAAACATAGAAGCTTGAAGCAAGTTCTTTGTCTTCAAGATTTGTAGAAACATCTTCAACGCCTTTCAATCTGAACACCGTAATTGTGCCGCTTATTTCGTTAGATACCAACACATATGTTTTTCCATCCGGACTGTCGGTACCTTTAACAACTACTACATACTCAGGACCAAGATCTCCTCCGTGAGAAGCAATAGTACGTGTATTTTTATAGTCAACGAATACAGGATGTTGCGGATCTGTAACATTATATACCATTACTCCTCCAACACGCTCAAGACCAATGAAAGCATAATCTTTTCCGTCAAGTTTAGCTACTGCTGCAGCTTCCGGTTCACTACCCTTTGCACGGCTTCTGTTTTTAGAAGTATTGCTTTCTTCATGGTTTGCATTGAACACCGGTGAATATACCGGATGTTTTGCGGTAATATATTCAAAATCGTCACCACTATCGTAAACCAATGTCTTAGTATCTGCATTGAAAATAGAGAACGAACGAGCTCCTACAGCATATAATTCATCAAAATCACCATCTCCATCAGTATCACCATGAATGTTGGAAATTCTGAAACGTCCAAGGTTATGTGATTGCTGTAACACTTTTGCATTAGGGAAAGCCGTTTCGTCCAGGGTAATGGAGCTAACAGCTGCACGCTCATTCAGATTCTTGTATTCTTTTTCGTCACCTTCATTGGCTGTTACAATGTAGTTTACTCCATTTACAGAATAGGATGATATTCCATCAGGCATATAATAGCCTTTAACCGGCCAGTTAGAAATCAATATTTCTTTGTTATTGTCACTCACATCAGCGCCGTTACCTGCAAGGCTGTAATCTTTTGTACCCAAGCCCCATACATCAGTAATCGTCAGGTTCTCAAGGTTAATTTCCATCATGGCGTTGTTTTCCTGTAACACAACCCAAGCCTTTTTAGAGTCTGCTGATACAGTAATATATTCCGGCTCCAAATCCTGCGCAAGTGTGCCTTGTGCCGTAGTGGTTGTTTTACGAACACCTTTTGCTAACAAGGCAGCCTCATCATCATTCAGCGAAGTAAAGGTAATGGTAGTTACATCAGACTGACTTACACCTGTCAGTCCGGCAGACATATTTATTACACTTACTGAACCCTCAGGATCCATAGCAAGATCGGTACTTACATCTTTCGGCTGGCCTTCATTGGCTATAAGCAACTTGGTACCGTCAGGAGTAAATCCGATAAAGTCAGGCAATGCGCCTACCGTTAACTGCTTTTTAAAGTTACCTTCAGTGTCAAATAACACTACAGAACCATTAGCCTGCTCATTTGCATTAGGGCTGGCTACTGCCAATACACCATTTTTAGCAGCAATGCCTGTAACACCTCCATAAGGAGAAAGATCTATTGACTTAATCGTAGCCGGATTGGCAGGATTTGCAAAATCAATGATATCTACCCGACCCTGAATAGCGCTTGTTGCAAACACTCTTTTCGTTTGCGGATCGTAAGCAATTGCTTCTGTAGTACTTCCTGTTGTAGAAGGGTCAAAACTTGTAATATGCTCAAGTTCAATTTCTTCTGTTGCTGTCGGAGCCTTTTTGTCGTTGTCTTTGATATATATAGTAGCGAAAGCATTAGTACCGATATTAACCGCTGATTCACTCTCAAGTGCTAATACAAAATACTCATCATTTTCGCTATCAGTATCATTATTTATAGGAATCGTTACTTCAAATAAATTGGTTGTAGGTGTAATATTAAGTACTACATCTGTTGAGGTAAAATCTGCAGAAGACGCAGTACTCCATGGCGTACCTTTTGATACTATCTTCACAGAAGATGTTGTAGGGTTAGAAACATTCACCTGTACTTTTACAGAGCCGGCATCTTCGTTTACGGTATAAAATACTTTATCGAAAGACACAACAACATTTGAAACAGGATCTGAAGGGCCATCTGAAAGCAGGCTGGCATCTACAGTAAGGTTATCCATACGGTTATTCCCGTTTCCGTCTGTATTACCGCCGGCGCCTATCGCAAACTCAATCTTTATTCTGAAATCTGCATTATTATCAGCAGCATCTATGGCGCTGAAGTTCAATGTCTTTAAATCCGGAGTTTCGTTAATCACCAGGTTTTCAAACGGTGTATAATCAGTACCCCCATTTGTGCTATAATAAATACGCTGCTCACGAGCGCCCTGGCCAGAACGGTAAGTTTCATATTTCAACACAGGGTCTTTATAGCCTGTAGTGGGTACAGAAAACACCAAACTTCCATTTGCAGGGCTGTTGAAACGCAACTGATTGCCTATACCGGCATTATTTCTTACGTTTAATCCGGTGAAATCACCAGCACCACTTTGAGCTACAAGCGCAGAGCTCTGTGTTGTTCCGTTAGTACCTATAGTGTAAGACGCTGCACCACCACCTATTGTAGAGTCAGGCGTTAGCATTGTAACCAGGCTGGCATTGTTGTTAAAACTCCAGTAGTGGATCAACTTCTGTGCCATGGTCAAGTGACCTAAAAGAAGTGCACTTGCTAAAAGAGTTAGTCGATGTTTAATCATTTTGAGGTCAATACTTTGATGAAGTACAAATGTCGATCCTAAAGATTAATCTAAAATGACAATAACATTACCATCTTCTTATGGGAATATTACGGTTTTGTAACCTGCTTAATATTACGGTGATTACCGCAAATCAGGAAACTCAATTCCTTTGATTTTCCGGTACTGTTCTACTGCATATAAATCAGTCATACCTGATACAAAATCGATGACAGTTTGTAGTTTTCTGTAAGTACTTTCTTCTTTATGTTTAAACTGGTCGGGAATCAGTTGTAAGAGCTTCCTTTCAAAATGTCCGTTAGGATTAAGCACCGCCGGAACAAACTCACCAAGTAATTCTCCCATTACTTTATAACCGGCAAGTTCTATTTGTACAGAAG
The DNA here is from genome assembly GCA_964572965.1 of uncultured Bifidobacteriaceae bacterium. Classification (GTDB taxonomy): domain Bacteria; phylum Bacteroidota; class Bacteroidia; order Cytophagales; family UBA9547; genus CAZNHL01. The sequence goes on along the minus strand of CAZNHL010000041.1, from coordinate 18,235 downwards.
CCGGATAGTTATAAATAGTATTTACAGAAACACTTTCAATTGCCTTCAGGTGGTCGCGCAAACCTTTGGGTAAAGCATCCAGCAAGCTTACCGGAAAGTTACCTTCCTGAATAGCTTTTCTATTCCCCCAGAATACTTCAGAACAATGGTGAATTAACTGGCTTATGACCAAAGCCCTTAAAAAACCGATGCGGTCGTTAGCATCAGAAAACGTTTTGAGGACTTCTTCATAACGGGCAAATTTTTCAGCAGATACACATTCTTTCAGTAAAGGAAGTAATAAAGCCAAGGTTTGCGCTTCACTTAATATATGAAGTCTGTGCGCATCTTCAACATCGATAATATTATAGCAGATATCATCTGCTGCTTCTACCAGATACACCAGCGGATGGCGCTTGTAAATCATTGGTGGAGCACTTTCCTGAATAAACGGCAAGTGTGCTGCTATTTGGTTGAAGGTTTCTTTTTCTGTCTGAAAAAAGCCATATTTTTTCCGGTGAATTTCTCCCGTCCCTTTTCCTAAACCTGACTCACAAGGATATTTAACCAAAGCTGCCAGGGTAGAATAAGTCAGGGCATAACCGCTGTTTCCTTTGCCTTCAAATTTATGTGTAAGGATACGCAGTGTATTCGCGTTCCCTTCAAAATCAATCAGATCAGACCATTCCTCTTTTGATACCTCATTTTGTAAAGACCTTCCTGCACCTTCTTTGAAAAAACGTGAAATAGCCTTCTCACCAGAGTGTCCAAATGCGGGGTTTCCAAGGTCATGCGCCAAACAGGCAGAAGCCACAATTGTTCCTATTTCGCCAACCAGACAGTTTTGGTCGGCTCTGTCTGCTTCTTTACTGTCATATATTTTGTTGGCAAGAATACTTCCTAAAGAACGGCCTACACTGGCCACCTCGAGGCTGTGTGTTAGCCGGTTGTGTACAAACACACTTCCGGGCAAAGGGAAAACCTGTGTCTTATTTTGTAATCTTCTGAATGGTGATGAAAAGATAATACGGTCGTAGTCACGCTGAAACTGAGAACGTGCATCAGTACTTATAGAAGTGCGCTCTTCACTGCCAAAGCGCTTTGCAGACAAAAATTGATTCCAGTTCATTTCCTGAATTAAAGTCTAAAGGTAGGCTTTTCCTCCAAAAATAGTCAAAAAGTACAACTTTGAGAGGTGGATTATAGTTTAAAAGAGTAAATCGTTTTTAACCAGCCTCATTTTTATGAAAAAGATTCTGATAATAACAGGTCTTGTCCTGTTAGCTTATACAAACTCCTTTGCAGGAGCCCTTCCATTTGCATTTGGTCTGAGAGCCACCGGCAACGGTAGCTGGTTCAAATTCCAGGACACACAATTTAATGTTGACAAGAGAAGTCTGGCCATGGGAGGTGGGTTTGGTCCTTATGTACGTCTGGGATTTGGCAAAATTTATGCTGAAGCAGAACTGTCAATCAACAGCCGAAATTATGATACCGATGTTTTTTGGGGGCCTTTCAACATTACTTATAATTTTAAATATAAGTCTACAACCCTTGACCTTCCGATTACAGTAGGTTGGAAATTTATCAAAGTTGGCTCTGCTGATTTAAGAGTACTGGCAGGATTAGGAGTTGCAAATATTTTGTCTGAAAAATCCACTGTAAACGGTAACGACTACAATGACTTTAAAGATCACACTTATAGTACTTACAGTTTCTGGATTGTTGGTATAGGTGCTGATATATGGAAGCTTAATGCTGACCTTAGGTATTATGGAGGTTATACCGATCTGTACAATGGTGATGCCAAAGGAAATATATACCCGAATTCAATTAACCTTTCTGTTGGGTTAAGGCTTTTCGGAGGAAAATAAATTATAAAAAGCCTTCGCAATATGCCTGTTTTGCGAAGGCTTTTTTATTACAGTTCAATTACTACTGACGCTGCTATCAGTACCCAGAGTATGGCCCCAATTACCAGAAGAGCAATTTGTCTTCCGCTAAAAGTATCCTGATATATTACTTTACAATCAGTAGCTTTTGCTCGGGCATAATTAAATGCTTTAAATGGCGGAATTAAAAATAAGACACCTAATACTGAAATAATCCAGAAGTAAGGTAACCTTGATAGCCCATTAGTGATAAGGAAAGCAATAAATAGGCCAATAGAAGAATAACTCTCATTATAACCTTTGTCTTTTGCAGACGCCAGAATTCTATCAAATAGTGACACCAGAAAGAAAATACCAAATATTGCCCTTGCCTCAGGCATGATATCGCTTTTTTCTCTTTCTTTATAAAAACACCAGGCCTTGTATGTCCACCAAAGGTCATATAAACCAAAAGTTACAATACTTAGCAAAATAAACTTGCCTGTACTAATCAGATATTGATCTCCAATATCATAAAATCGCTCCTCGATATTTGCATCAAGGATTTCATTATTGCTTTCCATTGCTAAAAATTAACTCTCTTCTTTATAAAAACATTTATAGTAATTCAGTCCAGTAGCTTCATCTTTGCCTCTCTCAATCCAGTCGCGGTTGCCGTGCACATAGATGTGAAAGTTCTTATCCAGCTTAATAATACTTTTGTATACCTTCTTACCCTGCTTTACTGCCGGCTGTGAAATATCAAACTCATCATAAACCTGTACCTGACGCTCGTCTGCATACTGTTGCTTGTAATCGCGGAAAGCATCAATAATCTCCGGTTGCTGGATCACATCTTTGGAAAAAGTATTTAGATCGAACGTGTCATTCTTCTTAAAGTAATCTACTGATCTGTTCATCAGATTCAGCTCATCCATTTTACTCACTTCAAACTCGGTCTTCAACTTCTCGTCCACAAAGTCTTTACACATTTTAATGTAATTCTCTGTGTGATAAAAACTATCTTCCCGTGGTTTAACCTTCAAAAAATCATCTTTCCAGTAAAGAGCTTCCTGACGGTTCAGGTTATCTACCGTACAAACCCTGTATCCTTTCTCTTTTTCAACATTAAAAATAAGACAACCCTTGTCCAGCTTATTAATACTAACACCTTCATCGTAATTGATATCGTAACTATCAGAACTTGGAAATACTTTCAGGAAAGTCTCCTTTGTTTCAGATTTGAACAATCCGATGGCATCCACAATCTGGTCGTCAAGTAAAATATCGGTCAGATAAGTCACATAAAACTCGCCACCGTTAATTTTAGGGTGTATAGATACGCTGTAAAGATGTTCTGCCAAAAACTTTGACTGTTCCATAAAACTGTCAGGTTCTTCAAACATCTTCTCAATCATCGCAACCATCGGATTGTCTACCACGCCTTCTTCCTGATCAAAATGATAATGCTGGCTTACAGACTTAAACGGATTCAGAAAATATTTCAGTAATAATTCCTGTACAGCCAGATCGTCAATCAACAAAGGAGTTTCAGACAAATGGAAACCTTCTTCCTGAAACTGGTTACCAACTTTATGTACAGCTATCTGCTGCAGTTTACGTGATGAGAGCTCGAGCATGGATTCAAAAACCTTAATTCCTTAAAGTTCAGAAAAGATAAGGAGAAAGCAAAAGAGTAGTGAGTAGTGAGTAGTGAGTAGTGAGTAGTGAGTAGTGAGT
>CAZNHL010000041.1:0-14635 GCA_964572965.1 uncultured Bifidobacteriaceae bacterium | reverse complement strand
GCACACTATTTTATTTTAAGGTATTCTAAACGCAAAACAATTCACAATTCACAATTCACAATTCACAATTCACAATTCACAATTCACAATTATTTCTTCACTCTATACCAGAAAATCAGCCAGGCAATAAATGTTACGACAGCACCTATCCACATTGGAGCATAGAATGTTTTAGCAACTACCCAGGCTCCAATAAATGGGGTAATAATTTGTGCCAGTGACTGTACAGACTGCTGCATACCCAAGGTTTCTCCCTGTAGTTCTACCGGGGCCTCATTTGAAACAATAGCATTCAGGTTTGGCATAGAGGTTCCCTGACTGATGGCATAAAACGGGACACATAGGTAAATAGCCCATGGTTGCTCAGGCAGTAAATAAACTAAATAAGCAAATGCCAAACCCGGCAATGAATACATTAATACTTGTTTTGGGTTAAATTTTTTGCTCAATATGCGTACAAGAAAACCCTGCGTAAACACACCACAGATGCCAACTGCACCAAATACATAGCCGATATTGGCTTCTCTGAAATGAAATTTCTTAATAAGGAATACCTGGAAAAACTGAGTAAAAATGTTGAATCCAAAAAAATACAGGAAAATAATCAGATAGATTACCCGCAGATTTCCACTATTAAACACCTTACCGATATTTGTAAATGCCCCCATCAGGCTTGTTTTTGCATCATGCCTTAAATTGGTATTTGTTTCAGGGAAACGAAAAGCCACTAGCATAATATTGACAAGCACCAGTAATGCTGAGAATAATATAGGTGTTGATGGGTTAAACCAGGAAACCACCGTTTTATCTGAAAGAATACCACCCACAACCGGACCTATAATAAAACCAAGTCCAAAAGCGGCTCCCACCAGACCGAAGTTCTTCGCTTTAGTTTCGGGTGTACTTAAATCTGCTATGGAAGAATACACTACTGACAAATTACCGGCTGCCATACCGGCCATTGCCCTGCCGACAAAAAGCCAGACTGCTTCACGGTACCAGATACCTGCAGCAAAAACAAGATAACCGGCTAAAGTCATGAATAAGCTTCCGAAAATGATTTTCTTCCTTCCGTATTTATCCGAAAGAGAACCCAGAAATGGCCCACTGAAAAACTGAAAGATAGAGAAAGAAGCTATAAGCAAACCCAGCATCTGAGTCCTGAAAGCATAACTTGAAGAGTGGGAAAAAATATAGTCCGAATCAAAAAAAAGTGGACCGATAATGGGAATAATAATGCCTATCCCCAATAAATCAATCAGCGCTGTTATGAATATTGTAAGAAGCGTGTTGTTTGCAGCAGCCTTTTTTTCAGACATAATAATAAAGAAATCTATTCAGCGAAGGTATTTCTTTATCACGAATTAAAAAGCAAAAAATAGAGAAGTTAAATAAGAATACTGCTTTTGCGGTATCACTTTACTACTTCATAGTCAACATAGTCACCGCCCTTATCCTTCTTGTTTCCTTTTGCACTTTCAGGGATATAGTCAACATTAATCTGCCCTTCGCGGCGACCTTGCTGATGACGTTGCTGACGCTGAGCCTGTTCGTACATCTGCTGGTTCATTTTTCCCATATAAGACATAAAATACCTCTTTGCCATATAGCGGCTCAAACGGTATATAATATAAGAGATCGCTAAGAATATTAATAGACTCCTCACGCTATTGAATTGTTTAGATTTGACTGTAACAACAACTCAGCAAGTTTAGTGCCGAATTCACAACATGACAAAGTTGCAGCACATAAAATTAGTTTAAAAGCCAAAAATGATATTTATCAACCTCCGGCATCTTTGGCACCTTTACTCACATAAATTCCATAAATTGCCGGTACCAAAGCTTTTAATAAAATGACTAATTAAAGCTTGAGAGAAAGGTCTAACATTGCTGATGAAAATGCTTCAATGGTTTCCCGCATTATTAAAGACACTAGTGAGGCTCAATTAATAAAGGAAGAAGATCCTGAAAATAAGTCCAGAAAATTCGTTAAATATATTCCAATCTGGGCATAGTTTATTTGACTGAACAAAAGTAATTGCAAAAAAATACACACAAAATACTCATTATCAAACAATTACTTATTTGACTGTTATACAAAGTTATCCACATTTGCTCAAAATTAGTCCATATAAATGACCTTCGAAAATACCCTTGCCCATGCGCTTGAGCTCGATACTGATGACAAGCTGAGGCACTTCAGAACTGAATTCCATATTCCACACATCAATGGTACTGAATGCATTTATTTCTGCGGAAACTCTCTGGGCCTGCAACCTAAAGCTGTCAGAAGTTTTGTTGAACAAGAATTGAAGGATTGGGCAGAACTAGGGGTAGAAGGACATTTCAGAGCTAAAAATCCGTGGCTGCATTATCATAAACCATTAGCAGCGCCGCTTGCCCATATAGCAGGAGCACTGGAACACGAAGTAGTGGCTATGAATGCGCTCACTGTGAACCTGCATTTGCTGATGGCAACATTCTACCGCCCAACTCAGCAGCGTTATAAAATACTGACTGAGGCCGGTGCCTTTTCTTCCGATCATTACGCATTGGAAAGTCAGGCAATACACCATGGGCTTATTCCCGACAAAACTATCATTGAGGTAGCGCCCCGCAAGGGAGAACATATTGTCAGAACCGAAGACATTGTCCAAAAGATAGAAGAGCTTGGCGACAGCCTTGCGCTGGTGATGATGGGAGGCGTTAATTTCTATACCGGACAGGTTTTTGACATGCAGACCATTACGGCAGCTGCACATAAAGCCGGTGCTTATGCAGGTTTTGACCTGGCACATGCCATAGGTAATATAGAACTGCAGCTGCATAACTGGCAGGTTGATTTCGCGACCTGGTGTTCTTACAAATATTTAAACTCCGGTCCGGGTGGTGTTTCAGGTATCTATATCCATGAAAATTTTTCGACAGATATCAGTCTTCCCCGTTTTGCAGGCTGGTGGGGACACAACGAAGCAACGCGTTTCAGAATGGAAAAAGGCTTTGTAGCTATTCCAACAGCTGACGCATGGCAATTGAGCAATGCACCCGTTTTATCAATGGCTGCACATAAAGCTTCTCTTGAGTTGTTTGAAAAAGCAGGAATGGTTGCCTTGATTGAGAAAAGCCGGAAACTGACCGCATATCTGGAATTTCTTTTGAAAGAAAACGGTTTACTGGATGAAAATAGCGTTGAGCTCATTACTCCGGCAAATCCTTCCGAACGCGGTTGTCAGCTTTCCTTATTAATGAAAAAAGACGGAAGACGGGTTTTTGAAGGACTGGAAAAAGCGGGAGTTATTGCAGACTGGCGCGAACCTGATGTAATAAGACTAGCGCCTGTGCCACTATATAACACCTTCAAAGAGGTTTATAGATTTGTGGAGATTTTTAAAGAACTTGTAAAAAATAGTTGATTGTTGTCAGAGTTTAGTTGTTAAAATTGATTGGAAGATTTTAAGATTGAAAAATTAGGGATAGGTCTGATAACTCTACCGTCTAAGATCTAGCATCTCCAGTCAGAATTTCTCATAAAAAAGATGCTTAAAAAGAATATATCGATATTGGGAGGTGGGCTGGTAGGTTCTTTGCTTTCCATTTATCTTGCTAAAAAAGGCCATCAGATCAATGTATTTGAAAGACGTCCGGATTTACGTCTGGCCAATGTGGATGTAGGCCGTTCTATTAATATGGCACTGAGCGACAGGGGTTGGAAGGCACTGGAAGAAATCGGTCTTGCAGAAGAATTGAAGAAACTGGCGATTCCTATGCATGGACGCATGATCCATCAGGAAAACGGCAAAATCAACTTCCAACCTTATGGCACCGAAGGCCAGTCAATCTATTCTGTAAGCCGTGGTAAATTCAACGAATACCTGTTGGACTGCACTGAACAATACGAAAACATCACTCTGAATTTTAGCCAGAAATGCTGGGATGTAGATTTGAACAATGGTGTAACACATTTTGAGGATACAATTACAGGCAAACGTCTCAACAATAAAGCAGATTTGGTGATTGGTGCCGATGGCGCTTTTTCTTCTGTACGCAACTCCATGCAGAAAACAGAGCGATACAATTATGCTCAGTTTTACCTCGATCATGGCTACAAAGAATTAACAATACCGGCTGCAGAAAACGGAGAATGCCGGCTTGAAAAAAATGCGCTTCACATATGGCCACGCGGTCAGTTTATGTTGATTGCACTTCCCAATCCGGACAATTCTTTTACCTGTACATTATTCCTTCCCTATAAAGGAGAAGCGTCTTTTGAAGCATTGAAAACTCCGGAAGACGTGCAGGCTTTCTTCGGAAAAACATTTCCTGATACGCTGGCATTAATGCCTAATCTGACAAAGCAGTTTTTCAAAAATCCAACCTCAACACTCGTAACAATCAGTTGTTTCCCTTGGGTGCATGAAGACAAAATAGCCCTTATTGGTGATGCGGCACATACCATTACCCCTTTTTATGGACAAGGTATGAATGCCGGTTTTGAAGATGTACGCATATTGAGCCAGATCATTGACGATCACGGCGACGACTGGACGACTATTCTTGAAGAATACCAACGTTCGCGTAAACCCAATACAGACGCCATTGCAGAACTTGCCTTGCAGAACTTCATCGAAATGCGTGACCTGGTAGCTGACGAACGCTTCCTGCTTCGCAAAAAAATAGAAGCACACCTGCATCAGCTTTACCCTGACAAGTGGATACCTCTCTATACAAGGGTTACTTTCAGTAGTGATCTTTCTTATTATGCTGCACTGGAAGCCGGTAAAAAGCAGGACGAGGTAATGCGCAGAATAATGGAAATTGAAGGTATTGAAAACAATTGGCAGGAGATGAATTTTGAAGAGTTCATTACTACAATACAATAGTGCTGTACTGGTTTGGGTTTATAAATTAAGCCAGTACACAAATTTCAGCTGTATTGCTCTGTTTCTTTCTGAAAAATTGGTTGTCAGATAATTGTCAGTATAAACCAGAAATATATCTGACATCGGCCGGAAACGCCATTGGAAACGGGAGTAAATATTGAAATTATTTATCTGGTCGTTGTATTGAAGGAAAGTAGTAAAAAACAGGCTATTACTGAAAGAGAGATCGGTACGGAGGCTCAACAAATATAAAGTTGTACTCTTGTAAGGACCAGGCATCAGGATGTCGTTAACAGTATAACCTGTAGAGAATACACCCCAACTTCCAGTACGTACATTTATATTTCCATTCACTGTTGTTTTAGTGCCTATATAGTATTCTCCGTATTCTGCTGCCAGATAAAAGTACAGCGGTTTACGCCAGTTTGACTGATATTGCACGAGTCCTGAATTATAATAATATCCGGTAGAATCCGGCAATTTGGCTCCGCCTGAATTTGTAGGATCGAACTCTGCTCTCAGATAAGTATAAGTGTTATTGAATCTGAAATTCAGATAACTCGTATTATTAAAATTAATGTTATAACCCGGCTGTATGAGCCTGTCAATCTGCATAAAACTCAGGTCATAATAATTGTCATTATATATCTGAAAACCATGATTTACTACCTTAGATTTTTTTGGATAAAAATAGTATAGTGCCTGTTGCTCTATCCTCCAGTAAGATTTACGGGGAACATAACCGACATCAGCAGTAAAGTTTTCTCCTACATATTCATGGTTCCAGTAAAGGTTCAGCTTCCGCCCATTATATGACACCCAGGAGGCATTGGCTATCTGATCGCTTTTATTTTTGGGTGCAAAAGACTGTAACCAGAAAACCTTACCGGTGATCTTATTTGTTTTAGACGCAAAATAGTATTCCAAACCGGCTACACTATTGTACTGTTTATCAGGATCCGGCTGCTCTTCGGACGAGTAACCCCATGTGCGGGCACGATTTACGAACAAGGCTGTAATATTAGACCTTGAAAACACTCTACGCTGGATGGCGGCCACTGTATAATTCTGAGCATCGAGCTTCATATTACCCATAGCTGCTGTTTGCACATCCATCAAACCTATCCTCCACTTATCATTGAGTTTACCGCTTAGTCTCACCCCTCCTAAAATTGGCACAGGTTCATAAAGCCTGCTGTTAGGATTATAAGCCAGTCCGATAGTTCTTGAAAAAAACGGGCGGATCCTCGAAAAACCTACTCTTGCAAACAAATCGCTGTTTTCAATAAAAAACGTCCTTCTTTCAGGAAAAGCAAGTGCAAAACGGCTCAGGTTGGTTACCTGTTGATCTGCATCTACCTGTGCGAAATCCGGATTTACAGTAAGGTCTATGTTCAACGAAGGAGTAACTGCCGCTTTAGCATCAAAGCCCGTATTACCGGTAAAATTGGCATTTTTTCCGGCTTCATAATCTCTGGCAACACCACCGATGGCATAAGGCATAAAACTTGCTCGCCATCTCCTGGCTGTCAGCGTAGTATCAAATTTCATAAAGCCTTCATCAGCAATATTAGTAACTGAAAACATCCTTGGCACAGGACTCCAGGTCGACCTTTCATTGGTTGTAATATTATGCCTTGCAAAGTTGATACCCCAATTGGTAAAATCAGGTTTAAAACGTAAAGTGTTAAACGGAATAGCCATTTCAAGAGACCAGTAACCTTCACCACGGTATACTTTGGAAATCCATTTATTGTCCCACTCAGCGGTTGCTCCGCTTCCAAAAGTACCGCCTTCAGAAATCAAACCTTCTCTTTGAACGCCAAGGGGTGTAAGTGCAAACAAAAAACCATTTGTTTTGTCGCTGAACGGGTCGATCGTTACTACAAAACAGTCATTGGAATTGATATCAAAATCTCGTTTTCTTGTATAGGCCAAAGGTTTTTCCGGAGCATTGTAGCAAACAGCAGAAACATAAATATACTTGTCATCATAGGTGACCCTTGCTTCAGTCTTCGCCTTTGCAAAACCTGTATCGTAAGGAAAGTTCTGGTAAAAATGATCTGCTACCTGCGCCTGCTGCCAATCCGGTTCATCAGGTATACCATCAATGGTAAGGGTATAAAGTGCTTTCTTAATTTGCAGTGAATATCCTGTTTTTTGTGCAAAAACATTCTGGCAGAAAGTAAATAAAAAGACTGCTATTAACAGCAAACGAAAATACATAAATAACCAGGAGAAGATTAATACTTGGTTTCAATGCTATAAACCAGGTACAAGATTATGTAAAGTATAGCATATAACAAAACTCTAACCTTGATATTAGCCTTAATTAGTTAAGGCAACAGGAAAAATGCTAATAGACTGTAAATGAGGTAAATTTACTTGCCTATCCATAGCGGTTAGTACAGCCGGATAAATGAACATATACTTTTGTGTAATAACATAAGAATATCTGAAAACTCTTTATTAACCCGCTTACTAACGCTCGTACTGCTTGCAGGATTGCAAGTAGTTTACGCTCAAAAAGACGAAGATCCTAAAAGCACAACAGGCTTGATCTTAACAAAACCAGTTTCAGTAGTAATTTAGGTACAGCATTTGTGAAACTGTAATTAGGCTGAAAGTAAATTAATAAGTCTCCCCTTTTTTTACTTTTCATTCCCAAATCAACTGTTTTATATATACTGTTCTTTCCTTGCTCTTGCAATTGCATCTTCCTTATTGGTTACCTGCAACTTGATATAAATATTGGTGATATGATACTTCACAGTTGCCAGGCTTATGTTCAAAAAATCAGAAATAGATTTATAGCTTCTCCCTTCACACAGTTTTCTCATTACCTGTGCTTCCCTTTCTGTCAAAGGACTTTTAACCGTTTTGTGACAAAAAGAATCAACTACCATCCGGGCAATTTTTGCACTCATAGGCGCTCCTCCCGCTACCACTTCCTCAATAGCCCTTACCAAATATTTCCGGCAGCTATTCTTATTCTTGATCAGATAACCCACGGCTCCGGCACAAAATGCTTCGTACACACTTCCTCTGCTTTCATCTGAAGTGAAAATAATGACATTTACAGAAGGCATCAGCTGCTTCAGCTTACGGGTAATCTCTATCCCATCCATACCCGGCAAATCGGTTGCTGTCAGTAAAATATCGGGATTAACATAAGGTAGTTCTTCCAAAGCCTCCTCCGCATTGGCAAAAGCACCCGATATCTCAAACTGATCGTTAGGCACAGCAAGTAAGCTAAGCGTATCCTGTAATTCACAGGTACGTTCCACAATAGCAATTTTAAGCCTTCCTCCATTTCTGACCATATAAGTTATGACATAAATCAAACCTGCCAGCTTGAAAGCCGGACAGGTTTGATACTGGTTATCCCAAAAATTACTTCTGAACTAAAATTTTCTTGCTAACATGTTTTCCATTAGCATCTGCTCTGATAACATAAAGGCCATCTGACAAGCCGGAAACATCAATACTCAAATCGGTCTGGTTTGCTGTTGTTGTGTAAACAACCTGCCCGTTCTGGTTAATCAGCAACACCTTGCTGCCTTCCGGTAAATTACTGACAAGCAACTTATCTGATGCAGGGTTAGGATATATCTCGATTTGCTCTGAATAAGTATCGTCATTCAGAGCTGTAGGAATAAGAACTACATTAGTACAAGACGCCGTTGCCTCACAACCATCTTTCGTTACAGTAACCGCATATGAACCGGTCTTCACAGGTGTAAATGTTTGTGAAGTCTCACCGTCAATGGCAGCATTGGAATTTTCACAGTCAAGCCACTGATAAGTAGCATTAACCTGGTCAACTGTCAAAGTGTTTGTACCACTTACATTAACGGTAGGCAATGCCTTTACTGTAACCGGAATTGCTAATCTATCCGATGAACAGCCCGGAAGTGCTGTTATGTTGTGCTGAAGGTAGTAAGTAGTATTTGCTGTTAAAACAGGAGTAGTAAAGGCCTCTCCGGATTCCAGTACTACAGCATCGTTAGCTGATGCATGCCACGTAAGTCCACCACTGATGTGAAATGCTGTAAGTGTAGTCGTGCTTCCCGCACAAATTATTTTATTGGCTACAGGTGTCTCATCAGAAATAGGTATCATATTGGGATCTCTAAGGTCAACTATGATAGGCGTACGGGCAGACGTACAACCCGGCCCCTCAGATGCTACATAAAACGTCGTTTTAACAGTTAAAGAAGGAGTGGTAAAAGTTGTACCTGTTCCTAAAGCTGTACCTTCGGTGGCTACATTATACCAGTTAAGTGTACCATTTCCGGATGCAGAAAGTGTAGCAGTGCTGTTCAGACAAGCAGTAAGGTCTGCCTGATAATGAGGAAATGTCCCTACAGGTGTGGTATTAACAGGATGCGTAAGTGCAAGACAAGTAACTTCTGATGCAGCCAGCTCTCTGTTATAAATCAGCAAATCATCAATAGCAAAATTATTATATAGATCACCTCCCGGACTAGCACCTATGCGTATAACAGAGTTGTTGTTGGCAAAAGTCATGTTTGCTACATCTTTGACAAATGCACCGTTTACATAGAGCTTTGTACTACCAGGCACGTTTATATTAGGGTTAGGTTTTTGTCGGATTATAGTATAAGGAGGTGTGTGGCTTACTGCCACGTGAACCCAGTTGCTGCTCCAGGCATGGACATGCGTAGCATCGGTAGCAGAATTGCTAAAAACCAAGTTGCCAGCAACATAGGCAATACTAAAAGAATTGGTACCTGTCGAATAGTTAAACAAGGAGTGAATCACGTTACTGTTACTGGCATTACTCTTGTACCAGAAAGCTACCGTTCTGGCAGTATTGCCCTGTGGCAGGGTACTTGCAGAGGTTGCCGACAAAGTATTCTGATCGGCTACATTTTGAGCACTGTTGGCCGCTCCGTCTCTATCATTCACATAGTCTGCTGTCCCCGCTAGTGTAGTACCATTGGTACCGACTAGTGTATTGTCAAATGTAAAACGTTCCACAAGGCCATTAGTCGGGTGCTGTGCCAATGCTGTGCCTGTTGCCAAACTGGCCAACAGGAGTAAAACATGTTTTCGTAATCCGGTAAAAATTGATTTCATGAAATTATGGTTAGTTTAGAGTAGTTTAAAATAACTGTAAAACCAATGTACGATGGTATCTCCCCATGTGAACCCACCGATTTATCTAACCCTGTTTTAACTTTATGAACAGGCTGATTGGGTTTATAAAATAGTTTCGTAAACTGAACTATCTGTTTGGTAAGTCTATCACCCTTGTTTGTAAATTGATATGGAATCACTCGCCTTAAACTCCTATATTCGAAGCTGAACTCACATTCTTTTACCCTGAAAAAAATACTGCATTTATTATTACTACTGTTAAGTCCCTGTTTTGCCCAAACACAGGAACTCTATACTCAACAGATAAATAGTACTAAAGGACTGCCTGCAGATGCTGTTTACAATATTTTTCAGGACAGCAAGGGCTTTCTATGGCTTGCCTCCGAAGCAGGGCTGAGCAGGTATGACGGAATAGAGTTTATCACCTACAAATCAGAATCGCTGACCTCAACTCCCGGAAGCTGTATAAAAGAAGATAAGTACGGGCGGATATGGTATGAAAATTTTGACGGGTATATCTATTACCAGGAAAACGACACGCTCAAAAAACTAAATCAGAATATTCCCTCACAATACTCCCCCTTTGGCATAGTTGACAACAACCTCTTTGTGGCCCGGACAGGTTATGTAGATGTATATGATCTGAAAACGCTGAAATTAGCTGAGTCTATTAGTTTGCCACTGGTAAAAATCGAGCATTCGGCCAATGATGAAAACCGGTTCTACGTTATCGGAGATGATATAATTTATTCCATTGACACACAATTCAAGGTAAATACAAATCAGTGGTTCCTGAATAAAAATATATCTGTAAAACAGGTATATACCTTTGAGCATGGAATTTATGTAGTGTCTAAACATAATGAAAGTAATGCCCTGTACTTATTTGACCAACAACTCAGGTTTAATAAAAGCATTGCTATTCCCGACCTGCATTTTATCCAGACCAGCAATTATCTCGACAAAAGTTTCTGGTTTCATACTCCGGATGGCTCATATCAATATTCCCTTCACCACAGTACTGCTCAGGCTCCACATTATTTCTTTAAAGGAAAAAGTATCTCAGGGGTTATTAAAGACAGGCAGAACAACTATTGGTTTACCACTATAGGCAGCGGACTGCTGCTCGCTAATAACCTTGATGATAAGCTTGTTGCTTTAAATAAATATCAGGCAAATAAGCTGGCATTTTCAGGTAAAAATATGCTGATAGGTACGCAATCCGGCGAAATACTGATGGAAAAACAAGGTACCGGCAGCTTTAGTATCATTGCAGAAAACAAGGCCAGACTCAAAGTAAATTACCTGTATTCAGACAGCCATTTAATTATGTGTGCTTCTGATAAACTTAATCTGATTAACAACAAGCCGGTAAAAATCAAAGACTATGAACTGGCATTAAAACACGTTGTCAGAGTTGACTCCTCCTATTATTTCGTAGCTGTGAGCGGATTTGGCGGATTGATAAAAAATCCGTTGAAAACCTATGCAAAAAAATCAGTCTGGGACCATACTTTTAATAAATACATCAATGAATCTGACAGCTCTCTGTCAATGGCAATCAAATCTGTACGTGCCAAATCAGTAGCATATGATCCTTCAAAAAATACATTGTTTTGTGCTACCAACATCGGGCTTTATGCCATTTATCCCGACACCATCCGGGAAATCCTTATTAATAAAAAAAGGGCTTACGCCTCTGCCATTGAATGCCACAGAGAAAACCTTTATTCATTGAGCTCAGATGGTAACCTCTTTTTAGTCAGACCCGATCTCTCTTTTGAGTTACTTAATGAAAAACTGAGAGTCCCGTTCAACACAATTAAGTGGATGAAACTCAAGGGAGAGAACCTCTATCTTATCAACAATGAGTTTATTCTGAGATATGATCTTCAAACCAAGCTTATAAGCAGACTGAACCATTTACTGAATCCCGCAGAAGTAACAGACATAGAAAGCAAAAACGGGAAAATATACCTGGCCACAACCTATGGTATTACAGAACTAAGCACCAGTTCATTTGACACCGCCCCTCCACCTTTATTCCATCTGAACTACATCACTGTAAATGACAGCCGGGTAAGCTTAAAAACCTTGCATTCGTTCGACGCAGACAAAAACAATATCGCTTTTAATTTTTCCATTCTTGACTTTGGACACTATAATAAAAACACATTATACTATAAGCTCAACGATGGCGAATGGGAAAAAATATCGGGAGAAGTCCGGACCATCAATTTCCCGTCTCTTTCACCCGGGAAATACACCGTTTCTTTTAAGCTAGCCGATAAATCATTGAGTGAAAATTTTGCGTTCATGATAGCAAAACCCTTCTGGCAGCAGTGGTGGTTTTATATGTTATGCACACTACCTGTATACCTGATCAGCTATTTGTTTTACAGAAGGCTTCTTTTTGTGAAAACCAAAAAACTACAAGAGCAGAATGAGAAAATAGTGCTGGAACAGAACCTGAACAAATCAATACTTGTATCCATCAGAGCACAAATGAACCCTCATTTTTTCTACAATGCATTAAATACAATACAGGCCTATATCTTCATTAACGACAAACTGAAAGCAAGCAGCTACCTTGCTAAATTTTCGAAACTGACACGTATGATCCTGGAAATGTCGGATAAAGAAAAGGTAACGCTTGAAGAAGAAATTGAAGCATTGACATTATATCTGGATCTGGAAAAAATGCGCTTTAAAGAAGAGCTTGAATACACCTTCTCATTCAACAATACCGGAGACACCGGCAGAACATTGGAAATTCCATCGATGATTATTCAGCCTTTTGCCGAAAATGCTATTAAACACGGTTTACTGCATAAAGAAGGAATTAAAAAGCTGAACATCACTTTTGAAGCAGATAACAGTTACCTTCTGGTCAATATTGAAGACAACGGAATAGGACGGAAGAAAGCCGGAGAGTTTGCCAAAGTGAAAGCCGAAAAATATAAGTCATTCTCAACAAGCGCCAATGAGAAACGCATCGATTTGTTGAATAAAGGGAAATATCATAAAGTGACGGTAACAATAACTGATAAAACAGATGCTTCCGGACACGCCACGGGCACTAAAGTAACATTAAAAATTCCTGTAAAAGATGTATAAAGCGATAATTATCGATGATGAAGAAATGGCCCGCACGCTATTGAAAGAAATGATCATGGCCTATGTACCTGATCAGGTTTCGGTAATTGACTCATGCAAAGACCTTGCTGAAGGGGTAAAATCAATCCGTAAAAATCAACCCGACATCGTTTTTCTCGACATTGAAATGCCCAGACACAGCGGGCTTGAACTGCTTGAGTTTTTTAATGAGGATGAAATAACCTTTTCAATCATATTTGTGACAGCCTATGACAAATATGCAATACAGGCATTCAAATTATCCGCTATAGATTACTTGCTGAAACCGGTAGAAGGAGAAGACATTATTAAAGCCCTTGAACTATTAAAAAAAGGCAACAATACCAACAGCTATGGAGTTCTGAAAAACAATTTAAACAACGATAAACCTAAAAAAATCGGACTCAATACGCTGACATCCGTTTCATTTGTTGAAATGGACGATATCCTTTTTCTTGAAGCAGAAGGCGCTTATACCAAGGTCGTACTTAAAGAAGGTAAAGATATAATCGTCAGTAAAGGCCTTAAGAGTTTCGAGAATATGCTGTCAGAAATTCCCGATTTTATCAGATGCCATAAATCATATATTGTCAATATCCGGTATATCACCAATTATGTGAAATCTGACGGAGGATACCTGGTCGTAGACAAGACACATGAAATAGCCATCTCACCTGAAAAGCTTGATCTTGTGTTAAAAAAAACCGGCTATTTTTTATAATAAGTATTTCCTCATTCTAAAAGATCACGGGTTTATTTCACCGGCAACAGGTACATTTTTATTAACTTGTAAAAAATAACTCGTGATGAAATACAGTGTATGGCTTTTGTTGGCTTTGTTTGCCTGTGGCAGAGAAAAACTGGACACAAAGAAATTCAAACAGGAAATGGGTGATTTCCGTGTACGCCAGGTAACTGACGGAAAAATCTCTGACAAAGCTTATGAAATCGGTGGTATCGTGGTAGATACAATCAGTAATGCTTTGGAAGATAACATGGTCAAAAGTCTGAAAACAAAAGATTTCATGACACTGGCAAAACAGTGTAAAGTGAGCTTTTACCCAATCACCGATACTTTAATAAAAGACTTTAAAGCCGACATCAGAAGAATTGATGCCAATATAATGCAAACTAAAACAGCTCCGGAATACGCATTATTCGATGCCTATTTATACAATGCTGAAAATAAAATCGCTTTTGAAGACAACGTTCAGGACCTGAAAAACGGCTACTGGATCTACTGCAAGGCAATAGTACTTGACAAACCTGTATGCGCTTCCTGCCACGGAGAAAAGGGCAAAGACTTAAGTGACGAAAACTTCAGCTACCTTACCAATACTTATAAAGAGAAACCTGTATTCAATAAGAAAAAAGGAGACCTGATTGGCATGTGGGCGATTACTTTTTCACAGAAAGAGCTTATTAAGAAGATAGAATAAAATAGTGAATAGTGAATAGTGAATAGTGAATAGTGAATAGTGAATAGTGAATAGT
>CAZNHL010000040.1:12361-41022 GCA_964572965.1 uncultured Bifidobacteriaceae bacterium | reverse complement strand
CTTCAAGCATCAGCGCATCAATTTTGTTTTGCTCAAATACGCTGATGCTTGAAGTTGATGGCACGGAAAATAAAAGTAAGTTGGGCGCAAACGCTATACTTGCTGTTTCGCTTGCCACAGCCAAAGCAGCCGCACAGGAAAGTTCGCAGTCGCTTTTTCGTTATGTGGGCGGGGTGAACGCCAATACGCTGCCTATCCCGATGATGAATATTCTGAACGGTAAGAAACATCTCCTGCAATGAAGTATCTGCCAGTTTTACCAATAAGGGTTCCTTTTGTGCTAAGTTCTATCCCTCCTGCAATATTCCATTTTGAAATACCTGGTAATACACCGCCAGAAGCATCTTTGAATGCTACCTGAGTAGCTACACCATTAATAACTTCAGTATGTCCTGTTTCTTCCAAAGGAAGAGGAGCATTCTTAAATGACACATATTTACCGTCAGTATATGCAACAGCAGCATTTAAAGTAAGAAACTTTTGAACTTGATAGCTACCATCTACTTCTAAACCTTTTACGTTTACCTTTTCAGCATTTGCAAGGTAGCCTCTGTTTACCCCCAATTGTGGTGACTGTACTTGTGTCTGATAATCTGTGATATCTGTGTTGAATGCAGTAACATTTAACAAGGCACCTTTTACTGGTTTTGTTTTTATGCCTAGTTCATAATGTTGAACATACTCCGGTTTTACAACAGCTACTGACATATCAGGCGCTCCTGTTGAAGTAGTTGGCAAACCACCTACGTTAACACCTACCGGTTTGTAAGCAGTAGAGTAAGTTCCATAAACATTTATCTTATCGGTAGGTCTGTATGATACAGTGATATTACCGGATAGGTTGTTATTTTCTACATTTGTATTGAAGGCTTGGTTACTGTATACAGCATTTTTAAGACCTATAAGGGTTGGGTCTGAAGTTTGTAACCCTCCATAAGTTAATCTAAGATAGTTAACATCTTTTTTGTCATAAGTAAACCTGACACCAGGTAAAACGTGCAGACCTTTCAAAAACTCCCAGTCAGCCTGTGCAAATACTGCAGCACTTGTAGAGTGGATATATGAGTTGGTATTGATACCATAACCATCCAGCAGGCCTGGTGTAGAATACAATGCCTGAGTTCCTGTATTACTTGTTTGAACGAATCTCCACTGGTCTTTACCAACTTCTTCTTTCTGGTCAAGTCCTTTTAACTCTTGAGCAAGAGCAAAAACTCCAACCACACCAGTTAAATTTTTAGTAATATTACCGGCATATCTCAACTCTTGTGAATATTGGTCATGACGACTGTTTCCTTGTGATTTAGTAAGGGCAGAAACCTCCGAAAAGTCTCTGTCATTTGTAGGATCCCAGTTCCAGAATCTCCATGCAGTTGTGGATGTCAATGTTCCTTTACCTATTTTATAATCGACATTCAATGATAGACCTCCTATTGACTGGTTATGTCTCCATGGAGTATTGGTATATATTTTTCTTGAAAAAGGGTCGATAACCGGTTGTTGATAGCCAAGATCAGATATGATTCTGTTGTACTGGCGGTAAGCGCTTCTTTCGGTAGTTGTTACGCCGGCAGCTACAAGTGGATAACCTGCCGGGTGTTGGATGCTTATGTCTCCGCTCAGCAATACTTCAAGTCTTTTGTTAGGAGTGTAATACAATTGACCTTTAACACCCAGGTTGTTCTGGCCGCTATAACGGCGTTCTTCTTTTTCGTTGTAAATGGTACCATCCCTCTGAGTACCTGAGATTGATAATCTACCTGCTATTTTTTTTGTTAAACCACCCGTTACAGATGTTTTCGCCTGGATATAGTTATAGTTACCGTAACTTAGTTCTACTTTTGCGTTAGGCTTGAAACTAGGTTTTTTAGTAGTTATGTTAAATGCACCTGCTGTAGTATTTTTACCGAATAAAGTACCTTGAGGGCCTCTCAGAATTTCTATTTGGTCTACATCAATAAAGTCTACAGCAGTAGCTGCCGGACGGGCGAAATAAACACCATCAACATAAAAACCAACACCAGGGTCAATACCGTCATTTGTCAAACCAAATGTGGATCCCAAACCTCTGATGTTAAGGGTGGTATTTCTTGCATTTGAAGCATATAATTGAACAGAAGGAACCAGTTCTTTTAATCTGTTTACGTTAAAAGCTCCGGCATCTTCAGCTGATTGTCCACTAATTACAGTAATTGGAATCGGAATATCCTGCGCAACTTCTTTACGTCTTCTGGAAGTTACTGTTACTTCATTCAGCTGAACGTAATCATGTGACAGAGAAACATTCAATGGTGCTGAAGGGTCTGTTACTTCAACTTCAAAAGGTTTAAAGCCAAAACTAGAGATTATAATAGTTACAGGAAATTGATTCCCGGCAGGAATGCTGAATTTCCCTTCACTGTCTGTACTTGAGTGTACATTGCTACCTTTGATACCAACGGCTGCATATTCAATAGGGGTGCCAAGGCTATCTTTCACAACCCCGGTAAGGTTTTGTGCCAATACACTACCTCCTAAAAAAAGTATGGGTATAATTAAATAAAGTAATCGTGTTTTCATCATCTAGTTGTTTATAGAGTATTTAGTAAGTTTAGATTTTTGAGGTTCCGGAAGGAACTGGTGATTTCTTTGGGGCCATGACAAACATCGCTTTGTGCAAGAGGGGGTATACATATAAAGTTTATTGTTAGAATTATTATTAAATTATATATACTATATAGGTTTTGTATGAATTAGGCAAAAGCACGACTCATTGAGTCATGCCTTTAGCAGTTTGATACCAACATTATGGTAAGGGATTTAGCGTTTTCTCCATTATAAACCTGTTTTACTGGAGTTTGTATCTTATTTAGTATTGTTTTCATATATTTTAATTCCTATAGGAAATAAAGACATTTGTTTTTAAAAAGAAGCCGACTGGCGGCTTTTTACATAATCCCTATTGAATCGATAGGTAAATGTAAGAACTAAAAAAACATCTACCAAATAAAATATTTAAAATAAAGGAGAAGGGGGCGTCAATAATTTCACAAAGGGCAATTTATTGGTACAATATTTATTGAGCACACCTCCCCATTGTATCTTACTTGATGCATTTAACCAGGAGTTCTAAATTTTAATCTGTGAAATTCTTCGTTATCTGAAGGAGAAAAACTTAAGAAGGTTTATAGAAACAGATAGTCATTTAATATTTTGTACTTAGATACTATGTAGAATAGCGCGATACTTTATGAATATGGGAAAAGAGGTTTGTAAAGGAAAACTTAAAAAACAATACCTAAAACCAAGCCGCCAAGTATAAGAAGAGATGCGGGGATTTTTGTGAATGTCATTATTAAAAAAGTGGCAATCATAATTGCAAAATTGGTAAAACTGCTTTGCATTCCGTCGAAAAGCAGAAGAGAGGCAGAGATTACCAGACCAGAGCTTGCTGCCTGAATACCTTCCAAAGAAGCTTTGACAACACGGAACTTTTTCAATTGTCCCCAAAAACGGATAATAAAGAATATTAGAAATGTTCCGGGCAGAAAGATACCCGCACCAGCAACAACTCCTCCTAATATTTGTCCCCAAAATCCAAAATCGCGCATTGATAATGCTCCAATATAAGAAGCAAAAGAGAAAACAGGCCCTGGCACAGCTTGTGACAATGCATATCCGGATAAAAACTCTTGCTCGCTGAGGAAATGTTTTAATTCTACAAATTCAGAGTAAAAAAGAGGAATAAGTACTTGTCCGCCCCCAAAAATCAGTGCGCCAGACCTGTAAAAGTTCTGAAATAGTTTGATTGGAAGGTACCCTGTGACCGCCCCAAGAATGGCTGCACTTATATATACACCAACAAATAATATGAAATTGTCCCATTCTATTTTCAAGGGACGTTTAAATTCTTTTTGCTGCTGCTCAAATTTGATAGATGTAGTAGCGCCGCCTGCAATAATAAGCAATGGGAGGAACCATGGGCTTTGCAGGAAGTAAGAAACTATGGCAGAGATAGTCATCAATATGATGCCAGTTTTGGTAGTTACAGCCTTAGACGCAATATTATAAGATGCATATGCAACCAAACCAACAGCCATTGGAGTTATATATTCTGTCAGATTAAGGTTATTGGGAAGAAAAGAAACTAACAGCGCCACAATTGTCATTAGAATAACAGCGGGAAGTATCCAGACTAGCAAGGTGAGGTAAGCTAAATTAGGCCCTCCGAATTTGAAGCCTATTGCTGTTATAATTTGTGTAGCTGCCGGACCTGGTAATATCTGGCTTATTGCATTTAATTCTAATAATTCTTCTTCTGTTATATATCTTTTTTCGTGTACCAGCCTTTTTAGCATAGTTGCCATGTGTGCATTAGGGCCGCCAATTGCACTTACGGTAAGAAATAATACATCCCGGAGAAAAATAATATAGCGGACTTTCCTTACAATCACCTTGGTTTTTAATGCAATTTAAGAATATTCTTAAAAGTAAATATCTCTTTTGAAATAAGGGCTTTTAATTAATAGTAATCTGATTTGAATGACCTGATACCTATTAGTGGTTTTTTTCTCAGTAGATAAGTATTAAATTGCATGCCAATTCATTTAATATGATTAATAATAAGAAGATAGTCGTAGTAATGCCTGCTTACAATGCAGCAGTTACTGTAGAGAAAACTTATAAAGAAATCCCTTTTAATATTGTTGATGAAGTGATCTTGGTTGATGATCATTCTCCTGATGATACTTTTGCTAAGGCAAAAGAATTGGGGATAAGTAAAGTTATCCGACATGTCAAAAACCGGGGTTATGGTGGTAATCAGAAGACCTGCTATAAAGCTGCACTTGAGTCCGGCGCAGATATTGTAGTAATGGTTCATCCTGACTATCAGTATACACCTTTGTTACTGGAGGCTATGGTTTATCCGATTGCGAGAGGCTTATTTGACTCAATGCTCGGATCAAGAATTCTTGGAAAAGGCGCTTTAAGCGGAGGGATGCCCTTATATAAATATATTGCAAACAGGGGCCTTACATTCTTTCAGAATGTAATGATGGGGCAGAAGCTTGCTGAATACCATACAGGTTACAGGGCTTTTAGTAAAGAAGTGCTGGAAAGCCTTCCTCTGGAAAAAAATTCGGATGACTTCGTTTTTGATAATGAGATGTTAGGGCAAATGACTTATGCCGGTTTTTTGATCGGAGAAGTTACCTGTCCTACCAAGTACTTCGCAGAAGCATCAAGCATTAATTTTGCAAGAAGTTCTAAGTATGGTTTCGGAGTTTTGAGAGTGTCAATTACTTACCGCCTGCAGAAATGGGGCTTAGGGAATTTTAAAATTTTCCAGGGAATTACTCCAAAGAAATAAACAGATAATGACTATCCATTTATTCAAAAAACCGGAAGGTTTAATAAACAAAAAGGTCTCAATTTAATTGAGACCTTTTTGTTTATTTCTACTCAAGAATTTCTTTCAATATTTCCAACGATTGCATTTTGCCGATACTCTCAAAATTGAGCTGAAGGAATTTTAAGAGAATATTCATTAATTCTCTCCTGTCTTTATTGGCCATTTCCAGTGTAGTATAATCACTATTCTGAATGAGTTTATCAAGAATGCTTAATAAGATTCCTTGATGAGCACGATAACCCACCTGTTCAAATAATTCGTTTGCATTTTCAGGTAACAAACCCAAGTGATATATCAGCTTGCCGACAAAATAAACCGGGAAATTTTCTGTTTTGGCATTTGTCTTGTCAAGGTTGAGTACAGCCTCTTTAAGAAAGTCATAAAGCTCTGTATTAGGATTATGATCATGGATGCATCTTGCCAACACATCACTGATAAATAAGGCAATCGCGGTCTTGTGATGGTTGTAAGGAAGGTCATGGAAAACCTCTGAGCATTTCATCTCTGAAATCCGGTTCAAACCGGCATTTTCTTTGAAATAGACAACAAGGTCTAGTATTGTCAAATGCTGGAAGAAAGCAATTTTCTGACGCCCCTTAGCACTACGTACGCCATTTACGATATAACTCTGTAAACCGAGTTTCCGGGTATAAATACGGGTGATAATGGAACTATCCCCATATTTAATAAAATTGAGTACAATTCCTTCCGTTTTTTGCAGCATCCTAATCTAATACGGCAACTTTGGATACCAATCCGCTTTCTCCATGGGCATCAGATGAAAAGATAAGATAAACACCGGGAGCCACTTTTTGCCCATTCATGTTATTGCCATACCAGGTGGCCATGCCGCCATTGGCAATTGTCTGAAAAATAAGTACACCTGTAATATCTGTAATTTTAACGACTGCCTGATTCACTAGTCCTGAAATGGCTATCGGGCCAGAGTAATCAGGACGTACTGGATTAGGGAAGACTTTTACATTGCCATTATTGTTTTTCTCTCCTGTTGTTGCATTACTTCTATAAGATACAATTCCTTTGTCTGTAGCAACAAATACTTCTCCGGTTTCTCCTTCAATCTCAATACTTAAAATGTTGTTAGATGGTAAAGGGCTGTTATCCATATCAAAAAAAGCAAGTTGCTCAGAGCCATCGGGAGAAAATAACCATAAACCTTCCGTTGTTGCAATCCATTTTCTGTCTCCGCCATCTGCTTTGATCACTGTTACAACCTTGTCTCTTAGTAAAGCTCTTGAATCGTAAACAGGTACGGTGGCATTTACAGCATAAAAGTTTCTGTTACTGCTATATTTTAATACAGAAGAGGCGTTGGAGATAATATTGACACCCTTAGATGTTCCTATCCACATATCTCCGGATTGACTCATGGCCATACAGTACACAGTTGCACTTGCAAGCCCTCCTTTGTTGGTTTCACTATTAAGAAGTCTGTATTGTAAACCTGCCGGATTTTTTTCATTAAAAACCAGAATGCCGGAGTGGGTAGTTTCTACAGCCATTCTTAGCCATTTATCATTACTCGTTGGTTCAATAAGCAAATCTGCAGTTTTAGCACCAAGGCCAGAAATTACATAGGAACTCCATACTCCTTTAGCGCTAAGAGACTGAAATGTGGGATAGCCGGTAAACGAAGGAGGGATACGCTCTGAAAATGCAGCCCATACAGTGCCGTTTTTATCACAATCTATCCCATAATTAAAGATGAATTGATAAGGTGGGGCTAAATCTATTATTGGAGAGTTTAATGAATTGTAAACAGTTGAGCCTTGTCCTTCATTGAATTTTACAAGGCCTTTAAATCCTGCTGCATAATAACTTTTGGTAAAGGGATTATAGCAAATGTCCAGTGTGGCACGAACATCTGGGTAATTGTTTTTTATTGGAGCATAATTGGTCCAGTTCCCGTTTTCGTAAACATATATACCGTTTATAGTAGTATTGGCAGTTGCTGTTGGTGCGGAAGCTTTTTGATTATAACCTCCCGACGTACAAAAAATTTTATTATTCAGATATTTTAATCTGAAAGAGGACTGGTTGATTGGGCTATTGGGCTGGTAATTGGTAAACTGCGTACCTTGTGAATTAATCTTTCTCAGGCTTAAAGATAGATCAGAAAACCATGTTGAATTGAATTTGTCTATAATACATTCACTGGGCGAAGAGTTCGTTTCTGTTTGTAAGTAAGAAAAGTTGGGTTGAATTTTTGTAATAACAGATCCGCTAAATACAAATAAGTATTCATGGTACGTATTCATGTTAGAGATCTGATTGCCATTAAAAGGAATACCAATATTGGTCCAGGCCTTATTCTTATAGTAATTGATTTGTGTAAGGTCAGAAGCAATCAAACTATTGGCATGGGCTATAAGCTTGGTAGGTTTAGCGGAGTTGGCATAAGCAAAAGCACTCCAGTTTCTGTAATCTATTTTATTGATATTGTCAGCCATTGAAGCCACTCTCAGCCCCTCATTGGTAGCAATATATAGTGAGTCATTAAAAATAGCGCTGCTATAGATGGTTAACATTGCAGCATCAGGGCCAATACTGGAATAGGTTTCTGTAATCTCCAGTTTAGACAAGTTTAGCAAAACGACCCCGAAATCAGTAGACAGATAGGCATTATTTTGATGAAATGTTATTTCGTTAATCTGTTTTGAGCCTGTAATTGTTGTGGATCTTACTATTACATTCAGGTTTGTTACTTTATTGCCTTTTAAAATATCAATGTTGCCTGATGCATAACCTATGACCCAAAGTTTAAGCTGTTTATGATATTTAATGTCGGTTACTTCGATGTCTGAAAAACCATCAATTTTGGAAAGCGTTTCAAAGCTTTTTTCTTCAATATCAAACTTTACAAGCCCGCTTGTAGATCCGGCCAGAATTGTATTGTCTCCATCATAATCTAATGTATTCAGGCTTTGTAAGGCAAAATGCGTACGCCAGCTGCCAATAGGGATATTGTTTTGGCTATTTCCTTTCTTTACTCCGAAAATGGTTAAAATTAGTAAGGCAAGTATGGTGCGTATCATTTCCTGATTGAAGATGGTCTTGTTATGTAAATATAGGTTTTAGGACTATAACGTCCGATTCTCAAATTAATTATTTAAATGATAATGCATCCGGCATCTTGCCTGATACAAATCTTTAGAACCTAAAAAAACTTTTTCATTGTCTTTATTAAAACGATAAGTAAAAGCGGCGATCTGACCGCATACTTCACATATCGCATGTAGTTTTGTTACAAATTCTGCTTTGGCCATTAATGCAGGCATTGGTTCGAATGGCTTTGTTAAATAATCTTTATCTAAACCGGCAAGAATAATCCGGTGGCCTTTATTGGCCAAGAGGTCAACAACCGTCACAATACCTTCATCCAAAAACTGAGCCTCATCTATCCCGATTACTTTATATTCACCGGCTAACTTCAGGAGCTCATCCGATTTTTTAATTGTAACAGCTTCCGCAATGTTTTCATTGTGCGAGACCACATTGGTTTCATGGTAACGCGTATCAACAGAAGGTTTTACAAGTAATACTTTTTGTTTGGCAATTTTTGCACGGTTAATGCGTCTGATCAGTTCTTCCGTTTTGCCCGAAAACATTGGGCCGCAGATTACTTCAATCCAGCCGCCCTGGGGGTTATTTTCTGTATAATGATGCTCTGAAAACATGTGGCAAATATAGCCTATTTCATGATTTCTGCTTTGTAAGTCAGCTAATTAGTTAAAATGCTGAATAAGCAGTGTGTTGGTGTTTTATTCTTAATTATCTGATTTGTAGTTTGTTATGAATAATTATTAAAGTGAGATAGGCTTGAAGAAATTTTTTTTGTAAAAAAAAGTTCAAAAATTAAGACCAAGTGGGGAATTTTCTCGTTTTGATACTTAAAGTGGAGGAAAGTGGTGTAAAGTGGTTGATTTTTCCTGGTTTTTCTCTATTTTTGTAGTGCGCAAATTTTCTTAAGAAAGCTTTTTCAATGACCTACTTCTCAGGCGAATATGAATGTACTGTAGATGCGAAGGGAAGAATGATTCTTCCTTCGAAGCTAAAGGTGCGTCTTCCTGAAAGTGCTAACGGTGAGTTACATATCCTTCGCAGTACAGATCCTTGTCTGTGGATATATGCATCGGAAGAGTGGAATAAGCTTATTGAGAAAGTGTCTTCTCTGAACGAATTCGACGAAAGCACAACCGTCATTCAGAGAAATTTATTGCGAAATTCAACAGACACCGAACTGGATACACAAGGGCGCTTCCTTATTCCAAAGCGAATGCTGGAATATGCCGGAATCACGAAAGAGGCTGTACTTGTCGGTTTGGGGAATCGTCTGGAGCTATGGAATCCTGAAACTTACGATCAGTATCTGATCAAAGACAATCAGCAATTGGCGGGATTGTATAAAATTCATTTAGGTACTCAAAAAGCATAAGGCATGAGCGATACAAAGTATCACAAGCCTGTTATGTTGAAAGAATGTATAGAGGGGCTGGCGATCAGGCCTGATGGCATTTATGTAGATGTGACTTTTGGCGGAGGCGGACACTCCAGAGAGATTTTAAAACATCTCGGTCCTAATGGCAAATTATTCGGATTCGATCAGGATCAGGATGCTGTTGAAAATGCTAAAAAAATTAGTGAAAGTTCTTTTCAATTGATAGAAGCCAATTTTAGGTATCTTAAAAAATACCTGAGACTGAACGGAGTAGAGAAAGTGGACGGCATTCTGGCTGATTTGGGGGTTTCTTCCCATCAGTTTGATACAGCAGAAAGAGGTTTTTCAATCCGGTTCAATGCAGTGCTTGATATGAGAATGGATCAGACAAGTCCGTTAACAGCCAAAGATGTGATTAACAAATACTCTGAGGGCGATCTGCATAAGATTTTTGGCATGTATGGTGAAGTCCAGAATGCAAAAACACTTGCCGCTACCATTGTGAAATCAAGGGCAAACGCGCCGATAGAAACTGTAGATCAGTTGAAAGAGGCTGTAAAAGGTCTGGTTAAAAGAGGTCAGGAAAATAAATATTACGCTCAGGTCTTTCAGGCTTTGCGCATAGAGGTAAACGAAGAATTGAAAGTACTGGAAGAAATGCTGGCTCAGACAGCAGAAGTACTGAAGCCGGGCGGAAGATTGGTAGTGATGTCATATCACTCTTTAGAAGACAGGCTGGTCAAGAATTTTATAGGTAAAGGGAAGTTTCACGGAGAGGTTGAAAAAGATTTTTACGGAAATGAAATAAAGCCCCTGGATGCTATAACCCGCAAAGCGGTTGAGGCAACACCGGAAGAAAGAGAAGAGAATAACAGAGCGCGTAGCGCCAAACTAAGAATAGCACAAAGACGATAAGTTTAAATTATGGCGGTTAACAGGTTAAGGTCTGCAAGTAAACCTGCTACTGAGACAAGATCAGGAGGAGGGAAATCTATCTTCTCTATGATTGACAGCTTGTTGCAGTTGGATAAACGTTTTGCGAATGGTTTGCCATTGCAATACTTGCCGAAAGCTGCCTTTTTGATCCTGATTGCCATTTTCTACATCGCAAACAGTCACCATGCCGACAGAACAAGTCGCAAAATGGATAAGCTGAAGGCTGAAGTAGAGGATTTACGTGCTGACTATACTACTTTAAAAGCAAGCTATATGTATGATAGTAAGCAGTCGGAAGTAGCCAGAAAAGTGGCTATTATGGATATTCAGGAAAGTGTTGCACCTCCATACGTAGTAAAAATTGAAAAATAGTGAGTATTAAAAAATCCATATTAGTTCGTGTACGGATCGTCTTTTTGGCGGTGTTGGCCTTTGGTGCGGCCATCATTATTCGTACGTCCTATGTGCAGATTGGAGAGGGAGATAAATGGCGCAAAATGGCAGAGGAAATCAGCCTTCGCTACATGACAGTAAAAGCAACGCGTGGGAATATTTATTCTGATAACGGTAGTTTGCTTGCAACTTCGCTGCCTTTCTATAAAGTAACGATGGATCCGACGGTTCCTTCTGAAGAATTATTTAATGAAAAAATTGACAGCCTCTCTATGATGCTGTCTCGCTTTTTTGGCGATAAGTCTGCTAAAGAATATAAGAGAAAGATTAAAAATGCACGCTTAGGCAAAAAGCGTTATGTGATTTTGAGTCATGAACAAATTGGTTTTCAGGATAAGAAACGAATGTCTTCATGGCCGATCATCCGTGAAGGGCGTTTGAAAGGCGGAGTTATTTTTGATAAGGTTGAAAAGCGTTTCATGCCTTTTGGAAATACATTGGCATTCAGAACAATTGGTTTTATTAACGATAACAAAACAGGGGTTGGTCTTGAGTTGAGTTTCAATAGTAAGCTTGCAGGAAGAGATGGAAAAGCATTGTTTACAAAAATTGCCGGGAACAACTGGAAAGCAATCCACGATGAAAGTGAAATTCGCCCGGAACAAGGGTTGGATATTCAAACAACATTGGATGTAAACCTGCAGGATGTTGCAGAAGATGCACTTTACCGCCATTTAGTTTCGCATAACGCAGATTACGGTTGTGTTGTACTGATGGAAGTGGCAACAGGAGAGATTAAAGCAATTGCCAATCTGGGTAAAGCAGGCGAGGGACGTTATATCGAAAATTATAACTATGCTGTCGGCGGGCAGGGTTTAACAGATCCGGGTTCAACTTTCAAGCTAGCCTCTATGATGGCTTTGCTGGAAGAAAATAACCTGGCCTTGGATGATACAATTGCGACAGGTAATGGTAAATATAAATTTTATGATCAGACAATGACAGATTCGAAGCCGGAAGGCTATGGAAATTTAACATTGATTGATGCTTTTGCGAAGTCATCAAATATTGCTGTTTCTAAGCTGGTGGTTCGTCATTTCGGAAATGATCCTAAAAAGTATAGAAAGTATATTCGAAAGTTTGGATTAGATGCACCTATGGATTTTCAGATGAAGGGCTCGGCAGTGCCTTACATCAAATCTCCGGGAGATAGTACCTGGTCGGGTGTAACGCTGCCCTGGATGTCTATTGGCTATGAAATGAAAATGTCTCCATTGCAAATGCTGGCATTTTATAATGCAGTGGCAAACAATGGAACTTTGGTAAGACCGATGATCGTAAAGTCTGTATGGCAGGAAGACAAGAAAAAAGAAGAATTTAAGACAGTAGTTTTAGAAGAGAAAATATGCTCTAAAGAGACATTGGATAAGTTGAAGTTGATGCTGGAGGCTGTAACTGATCATGGTACAGCAAAAAACATCAGGAATGAAAACTATAAAATTGCCGGTAAAACAGGGACAGCGCAGAAAATCGTGAGAGGCGTTTATACTAATAAAAGCTATTACACTTCTTTTGTCGGTTATTTCCCTGCACAAAAACCTAAATACTCTTGTGTAGTGGTTATCGATAATCCACAAGGATTCCTGCAATATGGTTCTGATGTGGCCGCTCCGGTTTTCAAGGAGGTGGCAGATAAGATTTTTGCCAAAGATGCAGAAATGCATAAGCCATTGGACAAAGAAGAAGTAGCGGTTCAGAGTGGGATTTTCCCGACAATACGAGCAGGATACTACGATGACTTACGCTATTTGTGTAATGCATTGAAAATATCAAACCATGCAAGCAGCGAGAGCGAATGGGTAAATGCCCAGGCTGTTAACAACGCTGTAATGTGGAAAAGCAAAAAAATATCAGAAGGCCTGATGCCTGATGTAACAGGATTAACATTAAAAGATGCTTTATACCTTTTAGAAAATAGCGGACTTAAAGTTCGTTTCGAAGGAAAAGGCAGGGTTGTAACACAGTCAATTACAGCCGGAAGCAGAATTGTAAAAGGGTATACAGCATATTTAAAACTGGACTAAGAAAATGGATTGCAGAATTGAGATTGATAATATCCTGATCGCTCTTCTCCAATCGCTAATGACTAAAAAATGAGTACTGTGTTAAAAGACATATTATATAAAGTAAACCTTCTTTCTATCGCAGGAAGTCCTGATACAGAAATTTCTTCTGTGCATATGGACAGCCGTGCTGTAGAAAATGGTGGACTTTTTGTGGCTGTAAACGGGGTTCATGTTGATGGTCATTTATACATAGATAAAGCACTTGAAAAAGGTGCAGTGGCTATTGTATGTGAAGTTCTGCCAGCCCGGCTGAAGGATGGTGTTGCTTATGTACAGGTAAAAAACAGTGCACAGGCATTGGGGATTATCTCTTCTAATTTTTACGGAAACCCTTCTTCTAAAATGAAGATTGTAGCAGTAACCGGAACAAACGGCAAAACTACTACAGCAACGCTTTTATTCCGCTTATTCAGAAAACTGGGTTATAATACTGGTTTGTTGTCAACGGTTCAGAATCAAATCAATGAAGATGTGATTCCTTCAACCCATACAACGCCGGATGCTATTAAGATCAATGAATTGCTTGCTAAAATGCAGGCAGCAGGCTGTACACATTGCTTTATGGAGGCAAGTTCGCATGCAATCCATCAGGAGCGTATTGCGGGACTGGCTTTGGCAGGAGCTGTTTTTACAAACATCACCCATGACCACCTGGACTATCACGAGACTTTTGACAATTACATAGCAGCCAAGAAGAAACTATTTGATGATTTGCCTGCTTCAGCTTTCGCTTTGACAAATATTGACGATAAGCGTGGCATGGTAATGCTTCAGAATACCAGGGCGCACAAGCATACTTTCGCGCTCAGGTCTCCTGCTGACTTTAAGGGAAAGGTAATTGCAAATACCCTTCATGGTCTGGAGATGGAGATTGACAATAAGCACATCTGGTTCAAATTGATTGGCGATTTTAATGCTTATAATCTTCTTGGGATTTACGCTGTAGCCTATCTTTTAGGAGAAGACAAAGATGAAACCCTACTGGCATTGTCAAATATTGAAACTGCTCAGGGGCGTTTCGAACAATTGATGTCAGCCAAAGGAAAAATCACAGGCATTGTTGATTATGCGCACACACCTGATGCTTTGGAAAATGTGCTGAAGACGATTGAGCAGTTCAAAGAGGGGAAACGCAATGTGATTACGGTAATTGGCTGTGGTGGTGACAGAGACAAAACCAAGCGCCCGGTAATGGCTGATATCGCTTGTAAGTATAGTGAAAAGGTAATTATTACTTCTGACAACCCGCGTTCTGAAGAACCGGAAACCATTATTGCTGAAATGATGGAAGGAGTAAAAGTAACCGCAAGAAAAAAGACATTGACAGTAACAGACCGCAAAGAAGCTATTAAAACAGCTTGCATGCTGGCTGTTCCGGGAGATATTATTTTGGTGGCAGGAAAAGGCCATGAAAATTATCAGGAAATCAAAGGGGTGAAACACCCTTTTGATGATAAACTGGTGATCAGTGAATTGTTTGAACTTTTGGAATTATAAAATATAGAAAATGCTGTATTACCTATTTAGCTACTTAGATACGCAATTTAACTTTCCGGGAGCGGGGATGTTTCAGTACATCTCATTCAGGGCTGCAATGGCAGTAATTATGTCACTGGTGATTGGTGCGTGGTATGGTAAAAACCTGATCAACTTCCTGAGAAAACAACAAATAGGGGAAAGTATTCGTGACCTTGGTCTTGAAGGTCAGATGGAGAAAAAAGGAACACCTACAATGGGTGGTTTTATTATTATTGCCTCTATCGTAATACCGACATTACTTTTTGCGCAAATAGATAACGTGTATGTAATGCTGATGCTGGTAACAGTAATCTGGTTAGGTTTTATCGGTTTTCTGGACGATTATATCAAAGTGTTCAAAAAGAATAAAGAAGGTCTGGCTGGCAGATTCAAGATCATGGGACAAATTGCCCTTGGTCTTTTTGTTGGTTTAATACTATTCTTCCACGACAGTGTAGTGGTACGAGAATATCCTTTGGGAAATGACATGTATTCAACTTCAAGGGTTTCGGAGTCTGGAAGCTACAGAGATGTAGAGTCAACCATTACGACAATTCCTTTCATGAAAGACAATGAGTTCGATTACCAGACAGTATTGACAACTTTTGGTATTTCAGCTGATTATACCTGGATCGTTTATACGCTGGTCGTAATATTTATTATCACAGCCGTTTCCAACGGAGCCAATATTACTGATGGTATTGACGGGCTGGCTGCCGGGACCTCGGCTATTATAGCACTTACGCTAGGTATTCTTGCTTACGTTTCCGGTAATACCATTTTTGCTGATTACCTGAACATCATGTACATCCCGAATACAGGTGAACTTGGAATTTTCTGTGCTGCGCTGATTGGAGCCTGTATCGGATTCCTGTGGTACAATGCTTATCCGGCACAGGTGTTTATGGGTGATACAGGAAGTTTGTCATTGGGCGGAACAATAGCAGTTCTGGCTTTAGTAATCAGAAAAGAATTGCTGATTCCAGTATTGTGTGGAGTATTCCTGATCGAAAACCTGTCGGTAATGATTCAGGTAGCTTACTTCAAATACACAAAGAAGAAATACGGAGAAGGGAGAAGAATTTTCAAAATGTCTCCTTTGCACCATCATTATCAGAAGTCAGGTTTCCATGAAGCGAAAATTGTAACCCGCTTCTGGATTATAGGAATTGTGTTGGCAGTTATTACACTGACAACATTAAAAATGAGATAAGAATAATTGGAAGTATGATGAAGGAACAACTATTCACTAGTTCCTAATCACTAATTACTAGAACAACGATGAGTAAAAGAGTAGTCATATTAGGTGCAGGTGAAAGCGGAACAGGGGCAGCCTTGTTAGCCAAAGCTAAAGGTTTTGAAGTTTTTGTATCCGACATGGGTGCAATCACTGATAACTATAAGGCTATCCTGACGAAAGAGGCTATTCCTTTTGAAGAAGGGAAACATACTGAAGAGTTAATCCTGAATGCCGCAGAGGTGATAAAAAGTCCGGGTATTCCTGATAAAGCTCCTTTGATTAAAAAACTGAAAGACCAGAAGATTCCTGTTATTTCTGAAATAGAATTCGCGGCAAGATATACAAAAGCAACATTGATCGGTATTACCGGAACAAATGGTAAAACAACAACAACGCTGCTTACATATCATTTGCTTAAAAAAGGAGGACTGAATGTAGGCCTTGCCGGAAACATAGGAGAAAGCTTTGCAAAACAGGTGATCGAAGACAAGTTCGAAGCTTATGTACTTGAACTGAGCAGCTTTCAGTTAGATGGGATGTTTGAAACTAAACTGGATATTGGTGTTTTGACGAACATCACTCCGGACCATCTTGATCGCTACGACTATAAAATTGAAAAATATGTAGCGTCCAAATTTCGCATTATGCAAAACATGGACGCAAAAAGCACTTTCATATATGGGATGGACAGTGACCTGATCGAAGACAATGTATTCGATTATGACACCGATGCAGAAGAATTGCCATTCAGCATTTATCCTGATGAATACGATGGCGCTTGTGGAGATGAAGAAGGAGTAACCATTCAGATTAATAGCGTCGAGACTTATATCGATTTCACAAATGCAGTTTTGAAAGGCAAGCACAACATGTACAACATGATGGCAGCTATCCTGATTGCTTTGAAAATGGGTGTGAAAAAAGAGGTGATTGACGAAGGCCTGGCTGATTTTGAGAATGCATCACACCGGATGGAATCTGTTGGTGTACTGAACGGAGTGACTTTTGTCAATGATAGTAAAGCAACGAATATAGACAGCGCTTTTTATGCTCTTGATGCTTACAGCCAGCCAATCGTTTGGATTGCAGGCGGTACTGATAAAGGCAATAATTACGCAGACTTAAATAAAGTGGTGCAGGGCAAAGTGAAAGCTTTGGTTTGTATGACGAAAGATGCCGATAAACTGAAAAACGCTTTCAAAGGCATGATTCCTGAAATCAAAGTTTCTGAGAGCGTAACAGAAACGGTGAAACTGGCCTATGAAATGGCCAAAGAAGGTGATGTGGTATTGTTGTCCCCGGCCTGCGCAAGTTTTGATTTATTCAAAAACTATGAAGACAGGGGAGATCAGTTTCGCGAAGCTGTAAAGGACTTAATTAAATCAAACACAAAGTAGCTGTTGTTCCGGGTCTCATGACTCATGACTAACGACTCAATACTAAAGAAAATGGACAATTTAAAAACATGGGTAAATAGAAACCTGCAAGGCGATCCGGTGATCTGGTTCGTGGTGTTCTGCCTGTCCGTGATTTCCATTCTGGTGGTTTATTCGGCAACAGGTACACTGGCTTACAAAATGATGTCAGGTAATACTGAGCATTATTTAATGAAACACAGTTTTTATATGTGCCTTGGTTTGGCAGCTATGTGGGCAGCACATAAAATTGATTACAGATACTATGCCCGTTTGTCTTTGTTCGCCTTGATCTTATCAGTGCCATTGCTGATTTTCTCATGGCGTTTTGGTACAAGCCTGAATGACGCGAGCCGCTGGTTATCTATCCCGATTATCGGAGTTACTTTCCAGCCATCAGATTTGGCAAAGTTCGCTTTGATTTCTTATCTGGCAAGTTTCCTGGCAAAACGCCAGAACCATATTGAAGAGATCAGGGAATATATCATCCCGATGCTTGCCTGGTGCGGTATTATTTGTGGTTTGATTTTAATGTCAAACATGTCAACAGGTTTATTAATGCTAGTGACATGTTTTCTGCTCATGTTCATTGCAAGAGTACCAATGAAATACCTGATGATGCTCGTTATGGTCGGTGTTTTGGTGATTGCTTTGGCACTTGCTTTCGGACAACGCGGAAAAACGGCCATTAACCGTATCAAGCGTTTTACCGATGCTAAAGAAGTGCCATTTCAGGCACAGCAAGGTTATATCGCTATTGCAACAGGTGGTGCTTTTGGTAAGGGACCGGGAAATAGTACTCAGAGAAACTTTCTTCCTCACCCATATTCAGATTTTATCTATGCCATTATTATAGAAGAATATGGTTTGTTTGGAGGAGCAGTGGTACTTGGCTTATTCCTGCTCTTACTCTATCGGGGTATGCATGCAGTAGCAAACAGTGAACGGGCATTTGGAGGACTGCTCTCGGCCGGACTCAGTTTCAGTCTCGTCTTTCAGTCCATGATCAACATGGGTGTAGCCGTAGGACTGGGGCCGATTACAGGTTTACCATTGCCAATGCTGAGTATGGGAGGGACATCCCTTTTATTCACAGGTATTTCCATCGGAATCATCCTGAGTGTAAGCAAAGGTGAAGGAAAAGAGTTTGGGCCGGACAATGAGTTAGTAAATAATTAAAGATTGTAAGATTTGAAAATTGAAAGATTAGGTTGAAACAACAGGGTCTTGAAATTTTAAAATCTTCAAATTTTGTAATCTTTTAATCATAAAAAAAGAATGAGCGAAAACAGACCATACAGGATCATTATCAGCGGAGGCGGTACCGGAGGACACATCTTCCCTGCTGTAGCCATTGCCAATGCACTGAAAGCAGAATTGCCGGATGTAGAGATACTGTTTGTAGGGGCTGAAGGAAAAATGGAAATGGAGAAAGTACCGCAAGCCGGATATAAAATTATCGGGTTAACGGTAGCCGGCTTCCAACGCGGATTTTCTTTAAGTAATATTCTTAAAAACGTGAGTTTCCCTTTCAAACTTGCCGGAAGTTTACTGGAAGCGAGAAAGATCATTAAAAACTTTAAACCCGATGTGGCAGTTGGAGTGGGCGGTTATGCAAGCGGTCCTGTATTATGGGCAGCGCAATCGGCAGGAATACCGACTTTGATCCAGGAACAAAATTCATATGCAGGGGTAACCAATAAGTTGCTTGCCTCTAAAGCAAAGAAGATTTGTGTGGCTTACGACGGAATGGAGAAATTCTTTCCCAAGAACAAAATACTGATGACCGGAAATCCTGTCCGTCAGGATGTGGCAGAAGCAAATATGCTTGGGCTTGCAGCCATGTTCCATTTTAAACTGAGTGCTGAAAGAAAGACAATTTTGGTAATTGGCGGAAGTTTGGGTGCGCGCACAATCAATGAAAGTGTAGCTGCTGGATTTGAAAAAATTCAGGCAGCTGGATATCAGTTGATCTGGCAAACGGGAAAGACTTACTTTCCTAAAGCACAAGAAGTAACAAGACCATTACCAAACAGCAATGGTTGGGGAGAAGCTAAGGTTTTTGATTTTATAAAAGAAATGAACCTGGCTTATGGTGCCGCTGACGTGGTGATTTCAAGAGCAGGCGCTTTGTCAATTTCAGAGCTTTGCCTGGTAGGGAAAACAGCAGTATTGGTTCCTTCTCCAAACGTGTCTGAAGATCATCAGACACAAAATGCTTTGGCTTTGGTAAGAAAAGAGGCAGCCTTGATGGTGACAGACGCTGAGGCAAGAGAAAAATTGATTGATACAGTTCTGGCTTTAATGGCTGATGAAAGCCAACAGTCAAAGCTAAAAACAAACATAGCAAATCTGGGTAAACCTGATGCTGCCAAAACAATAGCAAACGAAGTAATTCAACTAATTAAATAATACAGTGCAGTTAAAAGATATACATAACGTCTATTTTCTGGGTATCGGAGGAATCGGTATGTCAGCCCTGGCCCGTTGGTTTAAACAACAGGGTTTCAATGTAGGCGGCTACGATAAAACACCAACGGCACTTACAGATGCACTGGCTCAGGAAGGTATTGATGTCCATTTTGACAACAAAGTAGGGCGTATTCCTTCAGCTTTTTATCAGAAAGAAAAAACACTGGTAGTTTATACACCTGCTGTTCCGCAAGACAATATTGAGTATCGCTATTTTGTGGATGGCGGTTATAATGTGCAGAAACGTTCCCAGATTCTGGGACTGATCACACAAAACTACTTCACCATAGCCATTGCCGGAACGCATGGTAAAACAACTACCTCAACCATGGTAGCACATTTACTCCGCACTGCGGGTGTAAATTGCAGTGCTTTTCTGGGTGGTATTTCAGTGAACTTTGGAACAAACATGCTCATCGGCGGGCCTTCTGATCCGGTTGTTGTGGAGGCTGATGAGTTTGATCGCTCATTCCTGACTTTACATCCGAATATTGCAGCAGTTACTTCTATGGATGCAGATCACCTGGATATCTATGGTGATTTTGATGAGATCAAAAAATCATTCAATGCTTTCATTGCGCAGGTTAAAGACACTGTGATCATGATGAATGGCCTTGACTATACACAGCCTGCTAAATCGAAAGGTTTACGCTACGGTGTAAATGAAGGAAATTATTTCGCTGAAAATGTAAAAGTTGAAAACGGTGCTTTCTGGTTCGATTTTGTTCAGAAAGACGGTACTCGCCTGAACAATATCAAAATGGCGGCTCCCGGTTTTCACAATATTGAAAACGCAGTGGCAGCAATGGCTTGCTGCGTGGAGTTCGGAATTTCATTGGAACAACTGAGAATCGGCGTGGAGACTTTCTATGGTGCGAAAAGACGTTTTGAGTACCATAAAAGAGAGGGTCAGACTTTGCTGATTGATGATTATGCTCATCACCCGGCAGAAGTGGAAGCTTTTCTGAAATCAGTAAAAGCACTTTATCCGGACAAAAAAGTAACAGCAATATTCCAACCGCATTTGTTCACACGTACCCGTGACTTTGCAAAGGAGTTTGCTGATAGTCTGAGTATTGCTGACAGTGTCATCTTACTGGATATTTATCCTGCAAGAGAATTGCCGATAGAAGGAGTGAGCTCTGAAATAGTTTTCAAAGACATTACCAGCAAAGAAAAGCAAAGTATCAAAAAAGAGAACCTGTTGGAAACGCTTGCAAAACATGAGACAGATGTATTGCTGACAATCGGCGCCGGCGACATAGATACTTATATACAAAAGATAAAAGAAACATTAAACTAACAACTAACAACTAACAACTAACAACTAACAACTTTAATGTTTAAACGATTCATCAATACTCTCAAAAGAATCCGCTACAAAGAAGTAGTGATGCCATTCCTTGGCTTCATTGCGGTATTAGTAGCAGTGGGTTTTGTAGAAAGCAGACATGAAGGCCGGACAATTGAAAATATCAGTATTCACATCGATAAGGAGTATGATAATTATTTTATTGACGATAGTGATGTACGGAACCTGTTAACTAACAATAAAAAAGAAGAACTGGTAGGGGATAATCATGCAAGAATAAACCTGAAAGAGCTTGAGAAAAGAGTAAAGAAAAATGCATTTGCCCATAATGTGGAAGTGTATCGTGATGTTAAAGGAGATTTGATAGTAGATGTACAACAGTGCCGCCCTATTGCCCGCATCATGAAAACATATGGTAATGATTATTACATCAGTGATTACGGAACTTATGTGCCGCTTTCAGACAGGTTTACTGCCAGAGTACCAATTGTTGACGGCTCTTTTACCAATAAGTTTCCTGAAGGGAATTTCGGTAAGGATACAATTACAAAGCCATATTTTGAACTGCTGACAAAAATAGATGCAGATCAGTTTATGAAAACCCTGGTGTCACAGATCTCTTTGGACTCAGATGGGAATATTTACATTTACCCACAGATCGGGGATCAGGTTTTTGAACTTGGACCGCCGGAAGATCTGGATTTAAAGTTTTCGAAAATAAAAATCTTCTATGAGAAGATCATACCGGTGAAAGGCTGGCAGAAGTATAGAAAAGTCAATTTAAAATATCATAATCAAATCATCACAGAATAGTTTTATTCATATGGAAAACGGGAAAATTGTTGTCGGTCTGGATATTGGAACTACCAAAATCTGCGCTATAGTAGGACAAAAGAATCAGTTCGGGAAACTGGAAATCCTGGGCATGGGTAAAGCGGTTTCAGAAGGAGTGAGCCGTGGCGTCGTTGTCAACATTGATAAAACAGTGATGGCGATCGAAAAAGCAATCAAAGAAGCCAGCGAGCAGTCAGGCATCGACATTGCTGTAGTGAATGTCGGTATCGCAGGACAGCATATCCGCAGCTCAAAGCACCATGGCAGTATTATCCGTCCTAAAGGAAACGATGAAGAAATCTCTTTAGAAGACCTTAATCGCTTAACGCAGGATATGTACAAAATTGTAATTCCTCCGGGCAACGAGATTATTCACGTAATGCCTCAGGACTACATTGTTGATTACGAAGAGGGAATCAAAGATCCGGTTGGTATGTCAGGCGTTCGTCTGGAAGCAGATTTCCACGTGATCACAGCAAATACAACCAATATCAACAACATCAACAAATGTGTAAGAAGAGCAGGTCTTGAAGTAGAAAGCCTGATCCTTGAGCCATTGTCTTCAAGCCTTGCCGTATTGAGCGAAGAGGAAAAAGAAGCAGGAGTTGTATTGGTAGATATCGGTGGCGGTACTACTGACGTGGCTATCTTCTATGACGGAATTATCCGCCATACAGCAGTCATTCCATTTGGAGGTAACATCATCACACAGGATATCAAGGAAGGTTTGCAGGTAATGACCCAGCAGGCTGAACAGTTGAAAGTAAAATTTGGCAAGGCAATCGCGAAAGAAGCAAACTCAAATGAGATCATCTCGATCCCGGGCTTGCGTAACCGTGAACCTAAAGAAATATCTGTGAGAAACCTGGCTTATATTATCCAGGCGCGCATGGAGGAAATTACTCAATTGGTAATGTCAGAAATCCTTTTGTCCGGTTATCAGAAAAAACTGGCAGGAGGTATTGTAATCACGGGAGGTGGTTCACAATTGCAGCATTTGCGTCAATTGTTTGAGTATATGACAGGTTTGGAAACGCGTATCGGATACCCTAACGAACACTTGGGGCGTTCTAAAATTGATGCAGTGAAAAGCCCGATGTATGCAACAACAGTTGGTTTAGTGTTAGGTGGCTATCAGGCTTTAGACGAAAGAGAAAACCAGTATGCTGAAAGGGTAACTACCAATGGAAATTGGTCGAGTCCCACAGCGAATAATCCGGGTAAATCTAAAACAGATATCAAGGTTACTCTGCCGTCAATGAAAGCTAATTTCCTGAAAGACATTTTAAACAAAACAAAAAGTATTTTAATTGATGATTTTGATGATAAAACCAACTATTAAGGCTTTTATCAACAAATTATTAACATTATATTTACATAGCTAAACCGACTTTTATGCTTAACGTATCTTATAAGTTTGACCTACCCAATACGAACAAATCTATCATTAAAGTGATCGGTGTTGGTGGAGGTGGATCCAACGCAGTTAACCACATGTTTAACCAAGGCATCAAGGATGTCGAGTTTGTTGTGTGTAATACTGATATTCAAGCGCTTAAGAGCAGTCCGATTCCTACCAAATTACAAATTGGAAAGGATCTTACTGAAGGTCTTGGTGCAGGAGCTGATCCTGCCCGTGGAAAGAACGCAGCAATAGAAAGTAAAGAAGAGATCAGAACTCTTTTAAGCCAGGATACTAAAATGGTATTTATTACTGCCGGAATGGGTGGTGGTACAGGTACCGGAGCAGCTCCTGAAATTGCAAAAGTGGCAAGAGATCTTGATATCCTTACAGTGGGCATTGTTACCGTTCCTTTTGGATGGGAAGGTAAAAAGAAAAAGCTTCAGGCAGAACAGGGTATTGCAGAACTGAAACAGTATTGCGATACAGTGTTGGTGATCATGAACGACAAGCTGAAAGACGTATTCGGAAACCTTGGTATCCGTGATGCATTCTCAAAAGCAGATAACGTTTTGACCAACGGCGCAAGAAGTATTGCTGATATTATTACTGTAGCAGGTGATGTCAATATTGACTTTAACGATGTGCGGACAGTAATGAAAGATGCAGGTACGGCTGTAATGGGTTCTGGCGTAGCATCAGGCACTAACCGTGCTAACCGTGCTATTGAAGAAGCGTTGTCGTCTCCTTTGTTGAATAATACTGATATCTGTGGTGCCAAAAGAATTCTTTTGTCAATCGCTTATGGCGAGCAGATGGAAATTACTATGGATGAAGTAGGCGAAATTACTGAATATCTTGCAGAAAGAGCAGGCGGTGATGATTACGATATGATTCACGGTATTGCCATGGATCACCATTTAGGTGAAAGTATTCGTGTGACTGTTATTGCAACAGGTTTTGAAATAGGTGAGGAGAAAAAGCCTGTTCCTGTTTTTGAGGCTCCTGTTGCGGCTGCACCAATTGTTGCACCTATTATTTCTCCGGTTGCAGAAGCGCCAATTATTCCGCCGATCCATGATGCTCCGATCATTC
Source organism: uncultured Bifidobacteriaceae bacterium (assembly GCA_964572965.1). GTDB lineage: Bacteria > Bacteroidota > Bacteroidia > Cytophagales > UBA9547 > CAZNHL01. Next base: position 16,428 of record CAZNHL010000040.1, on the reverse strand, counting down.
CGCCGATTCACGATTCTGCTAATAGCAATTCAACTCGTACAATCGTGGATCTGGAAAGCGGTAAGTCTAATACTATTCCTGAGCCGCAGGCATATACTGTTATTGATCGTTCGGAGCCGCAATCTCCTTCTTCAACTGAAGGAAATTATACACCTCCGGCAATGGAAGACCAGTCTGCGCGTGAAGTACGTGTTGAACAAACTCCGAATAAATCAAATAGTACGGTAACTTTCGATCTGGACAGTTCTTATACTGTTGTTGAAAAGAATGATGCGGCAAATGTGCCGGCAGAGAAGTCTGTACCGCAGCAGACAACACTTTTTAATGACTTTTTCCAGGATAATAATCAAAAACAACAGCTGAAAGAGCAGCAGCAGGATAGACTTGAACGTCTGAAAAACCTGAGCCGAAACTTACAGCATGCTTATAATGATCCTGAAGAATTCCGTCACCGCTTAGATGTACCTGCATTTATGCGTATGGGTGTTACTTTGGACAATACACCACATTCTTCTGAGCGTAATATTTCCCGCTTCAATTTGAATGATGATAATGAGATATTAGGGAATAATAAATTCCTGCACGATAATGTGGATTAAATCTGGTCCACACGTTTAGCAAAGTTAAAAAGCCATCCCTCTTAGGGATGGCTTTTTAGGTTTTAAAGCTTTTATTTTCCCGGAGGCCGTCCAGGAAAGAACAACCTTCCTGAATTTTATGTGGTATGGAAAGTCCGCGGCAATCATAAAAGTATTGGGAAGACACTATTGGGGCAATTGTAATCACTCTTTGAACTGAGTTTGATTTAAGAACAAAGCTTTGTATTTTAGTTAAGTATATTGCATTTTTTTTAATTTATGTCAGAAAACAGCATTCGGAAATATACAGAAGCAGAGTTAATTACTGCTATTCAAAAAGGCAGTCATCAGGCACTTGATGCGCTCTATGATAAGTATGCTCCTGTATTTCTGGGAATTATCAGCAGAATTGTAGAAGATGAAAAAACTGCGGATGATGTATTGATGGAATCTTTCGTTGAGATTGGTAGTAAAATCAGGAACTACGATATTTCTAAAGGATATTTTTTTGCCTGGATGATGAGCATTGTACGGACCCGGGCAATTGAAATTAACAAGGCAAGGAAATCCGATACACTGAATGAATCCGTAAATTCAGGAGAAAAAGTGGCAATAGCTGATATTTTACCTGAATCACAGCAAGTTTTTGAACCTAAAGCATTAAAATTAGTTATGTTTAAAGGTTATTGTTATGAAGAGGTGGCAGAGGAGTTGGGAGTACTTTCTGAGAGTATAAAGAGCAGGGTTAGGTTAGAATTCAAAGAACTGAGGGTAAAATGAGTAACATTAAAGACTTTATAGAATCAGGTATTCTGGAGATGTATGTTTTAGGTATAGCCAGTGAAGAAGAAACGTCTGAAGTTGGGCGTATGGCAGCCATTTATCCCGAAATAGAAGCAGAAATAGAATCTATCAGTATAGGTATGGAAAACTATGCTATGGCACACGCTGTAGTACCCGATCCTGCCGTAAAATCATTGATATTTGCATCCATTAAAGATACAGTACCGGCTGCTTTTCCTCCGGTTCTTAATAAGGATTCAAAAAAAGAACATTATGATGAATGGCTTAACCATACAGATTATCAATTGCCGGACGACTTCGTAGATGCTTATTCAAAGGTGATTGGGTCTAATGATGACACTGTTATAGCGGTAGCATGGTTAAGAGGCAGCATTCCTTATGAAGTCCATCATAAAGAACTTGAGAAGTTTCTTATTCTGGAAGGGGAATGCGATGTTAATATAGGCGATAAGGTCTATCGTTTAGGAGAAGGGGATTATTTAGAAATTCCGCTTTATATCGAACACAATGTAGTCGTGACATCGGAAGTTCCCTGTAAAGCCATATTTCAGATAACGACGCTTTCATAAGTAATATTTTCAAACTACTTGATTGATTTATTGTTATACATTTAAGCAATCAAACTTTTTATCTTAAAATTATAATCTTTATGAAAAAGTTCTTATCTATTTCTTTACTATTTATTTGTATTAATCAGGGATTTGCACAAGACTCATTATTGGCTAAAAATTCATTCAAACCCGTGTCCGGGGAAAAAGTTTTAACTTTTGGCTTGATTAATAATTCGGCATTTTGGGCAAAAAAAATGTACAAAGAAAACCAGTTTGCCTGCCGTACAGGGATTACCGGAGGATACAATTTCAAGCCATCATCAACAACAGAAACTACTACTATAAACACGGCAACTAACACTTCTCTTGTTACTTACAATCGAACTGAATCTAAGAACTTTTCTATTGGGGTATTTGCCGGTGTACAAAAAGGTTTTGGCGATTTGGAAAGAGTCGAACCTTATATTGGTTGGGACATTGGATTGAGTTATTCTAATAGTTACTCAGAAAATGAATTTAGTGATAGCTACTATTCTCATTATAAAACAACAAGTAAAAATCCTTTAAATCTAGGTTTGGCTTTCATGCCTTTGGTGGGTGTTAATTATTTTATAGCACCTCGACTGGCAATAGGTGCGGAATATAGATTTACAGTGTTTTCTGTAAACTATACGGCCAATAGCAAAACAGAGACAGCGTATACAATAAGAGGTGGTGATAGCAGCACTTCAGTAACGGAACCGAAGTCCGGTAACTTTAGTTTCCTCGGTAATTTTACCGGTCAGGGTTATGTAACAGTTACTTTATTACTGAATAATGGATGTAACGGTGGCTGGTGCAGGAAGAAATAACTGAGTTTTTTGTAATAACGAAAAGAGCCTTAGGTGTATAACCTAAGGCTCTTTTCGTTATTGTCAGTATATATGTAACGAATCTATTATCTTTGCAGCATGAATATCCTTTCTGCAGAAAACATCTCAAAATCATACAGCGAGCGCTGGCTTTTTAAGAATCTTACATTTGGTATTTCTCGTGGCGAGAAAGTAGCCTTGGTAGGTATTAATGGTACCGGAAAATCAACCTTACTTAAAGTATTGGCTGGACTTATAGAGCCTGACAACGGATCAGTAAGTACCAGAAATGGTATAAGAGCAGGTTATTTGGTGCAGCAACCTGATTTTCCTGCAGGAACAACGATCAGAGAAGCGGTTTTCAGAGATGATAATGTTGTATTGGCAGTTTCTCAGGCTTATGAAAAAGCCATTACTGATCCCGATTTCGATGCAGATCAATTGCAGGAAATCCTGATTAAGATGGATGAACTGAATGCCTGGGATTATGAGAAAACAGTTTCGCAAGTGTTGGGCAAATTAGGTCTTACTAACCTTGACCTGAAAACCGAAGCACTTTCCGGCGGGCAAAAGAAACGTTTGGCTTTGGCTCAGTTGTTATTGTCTGAACCTGATTTAATTATTCTTGATGAGCCTACCAACCACCTGGATCTGGAAGCAATTGAATGGCTGGAGAATTTCCTTTCCGATATAAACAGGACTGTGATCATGGTTACCCACGATCGCTACTTTCTTGACAATGTTACGAGTGAAATCATCGAGCTGGATAAAGGCCAGATGTATAGATATAAAGGTAACTACGCCTATTTCCTTGAAAAGAAAGCAGAGAGAGAACTATCTCAGCAAGCTTCTGTGGACAAAGCCAAAAACCTCTTGGTAAAAGAGCTTGAGTGGATGCGCCGTATGCCTAAAGCACGTGGCACAAAGGCTAAATACCGCATTGACGCATTTCATGAGCTCAAAGAAAAAGCCTCTTTAGATACAGGCCGTAAAGACCTTGAAATCAATGTACAGACTTCCCGTCAGGGGAATAAAGTAATGGAGTTGCTGGACGTCAGTATGGACTATTCCGGTAAATCTATGGTTGATCATTTTACTTATATTTTCAAGAAAAAAGACCGCATTGGTATAGTTGGCCGTAATGGTATCGGAAAATCTACATTCCTTGATATTTTAACAGGAAAGCTGACTCCAAATGGGGGTGAAGTTGTTCCTGGACAAACTACTAAAGTAGGTTATTATACACAGGAAACAGCCGATCTTGACCTTAACAACCGAATCAT
>CAZNHL010000040.1:0-12351 GCA_964572965.1 uncultured Bifidobacteriaceae bacterium | reverse complement strand
CCGAATCATTGATGAGGTGAAAGAGATTGCAGAATATATTACTTTGGGTGATGGGTCAACGGTTTCTGTTTCAAAGTTTTTGGAGCAATTTCTGTTCCCGCCTGCAATGCAATATACACCAATCAGTAAACTGTCGGGTGGTGAGAAAAGACGTTTACAGTTGCTGAAAGTATTGGTAACAAGCCCTAACTTATTGATTCTGGATGAACCTACCAATGATCTGGATATTGATACCCTGAATGTTTTGGAAGAATTCCTTGAAGCATTTGATGGTAGCCTGGTGTTGGTTTCTCACGACAGGTATTTCATGGATAAATTGGTGGAACACCTTTTTGTTTTTGAAGGAGAAGGTAAAATACGTGATTTCCACGGCAACTATTCTGATTATCGTGTAGACTTGGAAGAACGTGAGAAGCTGGCTTTGGAAAAGCCTAAAACAGCTCCGGCTGCTGCTGTGGCTGCACCGAAGGTTGATGTTGCTCCTGCTGCACCAAAGAAAAAGTTGTCGTTCAAAGACCAGAAAGAGTATGAACAACTGGAGAAAGAAATCAACGATCTTGAAAATAGCAAAGCTGACTTTATTGAAAAGCTCAATTCTGGCAAAGGCGATCATAACCAATTAACAGAATGGGGGCGTCAGATAGAGTTGCTGGAGAAACAAATAGATGATAAAACAATGCGCTGGATGTCGCTGGCTGAATAAAAGCAGCGAGAGACGTAATTTGCTCAGTATTAAAATTTTACTTGACAATGTTGTCCTATGATTCTATATTTAAGCTTTTAGCTTTAAAACTATTCAGTCATGGGTAAAGGAGACGGTAAATCGAAGAAAGGTAAAATTTTCAGAGGTAGTTTTGGTAACTCAAGAAAAAGAAAAACTGACACCGTTGGTGCAGAAGTAGCAGATAAGCCTAAAGCGGCTGCTAAACCAAAAGCAGAAGTAAAGCCCAAAGCAGCTCCGGCGGCAAAAGCAAAACCTGTAGCCGAAACAGCGGAGGCCAAACCGAAGAAAGCGCCATCAAAAAAAGCAGGAGAATAACTCCTGCTTTTTTTATTTCTTTAAATAATGTTCTTCCAGTAAGAAATAATAAGGCTGCATCATGTGATTTACAAAGGCATGCGGAGGATGGACATTATCGAAACGTCTGTTATATTCAGCAGAGCCTGCCTGCAGAATAACAGGGGAACCACAGGGGATATATAACTGACAATTTACATACTTTGGCATCTTAAGATCCGGAAGCTTCTTTGCGACACCTTTTCCCACGCTTTTCCCCAGCCTTTTTGTGAATTTTTTCTGAGCTTTATTCAATGAACCGGACATGTCGTTGTAAAGGTATTTAACAGCTATCCTTTTTGTAAGTGATGCTTTCCTAAGCGATTTGTCAAGATTTTTAAATGGGTTTACTCTATTGAAGTCGCTTACTGTTTGTATAGAAAAAGGGACTTCCGGCACCCAGTCAGCACTATTTACAACCCTATAGGCCCAGCCATTACGGGTAATAAAATCAAAGTCATAGGCATAATACAAATTACCGGGTTTAGGTGCAGCACTGCAATAGGTTTTAAAAGTGATACCTTCCGGTATAACACCTTTGCTGTAGAAGAAATAAGAGCGGGTAAGAAATGCAATGGCTCCTCCCTGACTATGTCCCAGTATAATGAATTCTCTGACACCGCTATTGTAGCACTCATTTATCTTTTGGATTAAAGTAGGACTTAAATAGGCAAGGGCAAGTGTCCACCCCGCATGTACATAAGCATTGGTATCCTGAGCGAGCTTATAATGAAAAGTATAATTAGTATCTATTGTTATTTTACCAGATGAAGGGATCATGCCTGCATAGAAATTTTCCATCCACGAATCTGCGTCTCCGGTGGTTCCTCTGATACTGATAACAGCAACCTGACTGTCAGCTCTGAGCCATAAATCCCATTGGTTCTTAAGGCCAACAACCGGTGACCTGTAGGTGAATTTATATTTTTCAGGAAAAGGAAGGCTGCCTTTGTGATTAGTCCAGGGCGTATCTATTTGCATGGCGGTAATCTCAAGCATTTCTTTGTATTCAACAGGATCAAACCCCGGTTTGAGAGCTGTTTGCGCCATTGTGCCTGAGAAAGTGAGGCACAGGAATATTGATAGAAAAAACTGCTTCATAGGAAAAGTTAAATGATATTCAATATACGCAGGGAAGTATAGGAGAAGATGTATGATTGCTTAAACAAAACGTTTTATTTGTCGTATTTCATTTACTTTTAAAGATTGTTAATCAAATGGAAATGAAGAAATCAAAATTGTTGTTTTGGATTATATTTTTTGTCATGCTCTTTTTTGCTAATGAATTATGGGCGCGTGCGGGTGGTGGCTTTTCCGGCGGAGGTGGGTTTCACGGAGGGGGCTATAGCGGTGGAGGTAGCCACTATTATGGAGGACATCGGTCTGGAGGCGGGCATTTATCTCCGATGATGGCGTTGTTGGCAGTTTTTATGGTACCACTAATAGTAGGGTTGATTTTGCTGATTACCTGGTTGAGCAAGAGTTTAAAATATATTGTGGCTAATAAGCGAACGGAAGAGGTACTACGCTTAACTCAGCTTTTAATGTTAAAAGATAAGAGTTGGACTTATAACGAAATTCAGGTGCGGATATCTGACGTGTTTTTTGAAGTGCAGAAAGCCTGGATGGCTCGTGATTTGCTTTCTGTTGAGCATTTTATTTCAGAGCGCTTTTACCGGTCAAATCTTCATCATATCCAATGGTTGAATGATCGTGGCTGGATTAATGTGCTTGAGGCAATGAAAGTAAAAGAAGTAAAACTGATTGGTATTGAAGATTATCTCGATGACTCAAAGGATAAGTTCTCTGCTTTTATAAAATTTGCTATGACAGACTTCTACATAGATGAAAATACAAGAAGGTATACAGGCGGAAATACAGCCGTAACTACTTTTGAGGAAATCTGGCACTTTGTAAAAAAAGAGAATTATTGGGTTGTCGATTTTATTGATAATGAAGTTACTTTTAGTGATTTTGTTAATAGTAAAGTAAAAAGTGAGGTATAAAAAAAGCCTCCGGAAAATTTTCCGGAGGCTTTTTTATGGGTTTATAGAATTACCATTTTTCTTCAGTACTGCCACCGGCTGTTCCTGCCATGATATTTTTTAACTCAGGTATAAGCTTTTGGATCTGCTCATAAGCGTCACTTTTAATTTTCCCCCAGCCGGCACTGCTGATTTGCTGACGGCCACATGCTGGTTCTTTTTGTTCCAATGCTCCTGCACTTGTTTTACCTTTTATACCTTCGTGGCGGAAGTTAGTAAGCGTATATTTATACTTACCATCTTTAGTTTTGATTGTGACGTCAAACACAATCTTGCCCGCTTCCTGCATACCTAATTTTACACTTGGGTATTGTGTGTTGAAGCTTCCTGTACATTTAACAATTGTAGGAACCTTCTGTGCAGGAAATACATATCCTTTAGATTGAGCCCATGTTTCAGCTCTGCTAAACAGGTCAGAGCCCTTTGTATTTGCAATTTCTACGTCTTCAGTGTACGTGATTTTCTGCGTATTGGCATCGATAGTAAAATCCTGCGTAAAGGCAGTCAATGAACACATCATTGCTGCAATAAATAAAAGCGCTTTGTTCATAAATTAGTATTTGGGGTTTACTATTTGACTAAAATAACAATAGATAAGCAACAATAAAAGGAGTCGATAATAAAAGTCCGTCGAAACGATCCAGTAAACCGCCATGACCCGGAATTAAAGTTCCTGAGTCTTTTATTTTAAGACTTCTTTTAAAAGCAGATTCTACCAGGTCTCCGTAGCTGCCGAATACAACAATAATTACAGAAAGCGTAAACCATTGATGTAATGCCAGTACAGGAAAATAGTGGCTTAGCCCATAAGAAACACCAAATGAAGTTAGTGCTCCTCCAATAGATCCTTCCCAGGTTTTCTTTGGAGAAACACGAGGAAACAATGGAGTTCTGCCTAATGTTTTTCCGGAGAAATAAGCGCCGGTATCGCTGGCCCAAAGTAATAACAGGCAACCAATCACGATCTGATAGTTATAGGTGCCGTGTATAAAGCCAATAACGACCATCAATGCAAGAGGAATAGCTACATAGATAATTCCTAAATAGGTATAAGCTACATTATTGAAAGGCTTTTTTTTGCTGTTATACATTTCATAAATAAATATGAAAGCACAAAGTGGTAATAGAAGCAGATAAAACTTTACAGGAATAAAACCCTTGTGAATAGCAAATACCAGACAGTAAATGGCTGCCCCAATCACAAGTCCGAATACCGTATTAGGTTTCTTTTTTGTAGACTTTAACAACCCATAAAATTCTTTTTGGGCCAAAATAGTAATAGCAAAAAACAATAGCGCAAAAGTCCAGTCGCTAAAAACAATAGCCCATACTACTAAAGCGGCGCCGCTGATTCCTGCTATAAAACGCAATTGAAGATTAGATAAACCACCCGGTTTTGGGGCAGTTTCAGGGGTAATTACTTCAGTTTGCTTATTGATTTGTTGTTTCATGCGAAATTTTTGAATCTTGATTTTTTGATTGGGAATAAATCAAATACATAATCCCTCCTGTGATAAAGGCTGAAAATAACACAGCCCATAAAGGCATGGCGCTCGTATTTTCAATATCGATATCAATAATATGCTTTTTACTTAAATAAAGCATGATTACAGTGAAAGTATTATTGGTGAAATGTGCGATAAAAGTAACCCAGAACGAACCTGACCAGAAGTACAGATATCCAAAGATAACACCTAAAAGCATTCTTGGCACAAATCCGAAAAATTGCAGGTGAATAAAACTAAAAAGAAAACCTGTTGCCCAGATGGCTAAATGTTTGTTTTTTGTAATATCATTCAGTTTATTCTGAACCAAACCCCTGAAAAACAATTCTTCCCCATATGCCGTCAAAATTCCAATGACAAAAATCCCTATAGCTAGTTCGCCGATGCCGGAAAAATCGGTAAGGAACATGGTTGTTTTTTCAGCGCTTTTTTCCATTTCTGTAGCGTAAGCTGTAAGGCTTCCTAAGTCCAGATTTTTGTTCCACTCAATAATAACAGAGTCAAAAGGCATGAAAGCAATAACCAGTATCAGTGTTAATAATAGGGCAAGGCTATTGAACTTTTCAAAACCAATTCTGTGTTCCAGTGATGTTCTGTCGAAATATTTCAGATATAACCAGGATGGTAAAATCATAGCTCCGATAGGCGTAGAAATGGCCTGGAACACATAGAGAGCTATTCTTGAATTGGGATATAGTTCCGGATGCAGTATCAGATCCTGAGCTGCTTTCAATTCAATTCCGGTCATCCATGCAATAACTGCAAGGCCAACCATTGAGAAAATCGATAAACCGCAAAAGAGCAGTAGAAACAATAAAGGGAGAATTGCCCAGGGCTTTTCCCACAGACCTCGACCCGTAGAGTCGTTTTGGTCAAGTATATTCATATTTTGATTAACTTTGTAGAAACAAATATCCAAATATTTTGGTAAAGATTGGCAATTTAGAACTAGGGGAATTTCCTTTATTATTGGCTCCCATGGAAGATATCAGTGACCCTCCTTTCCGTGCAGTATGCAAGGACCTTGGAGTAGATATGATGTATACCGAATTTATTTCTTCTGAAGGTCTTATCCGCGATGCGAAAAAAAGCATGCAGAAGCTGGATATTTATGTGGAAGAGCGCCCGATCGGTATCCAGATATTTGGAGATAAAGTAGATTCTATGAGAGAAGCGGGGCGTATTGCAGATGCGGCACAACCTGAACTGGTAGACATCAACTATGGTTGTCCTGTTAAAAATGTAGCTTGTAAAGGAGCCGGAGCCGGATTGCTGCAGGATTTACCTAAAATGCAGAAAATTACAGAGGAAATTGTAAAAAGCTGTACAAGACCGGTAACTGTAAAAACCCGCCTTGGCTGGGACGATAATACTAAAAATGTAGTTGAAGCTGCTTTGAGATTGCAGGATGTTGGTATCAGCGCGTTAACAATTCATGGTCGTACGCGCGCTCAGATGTACAAAGGAGAAGCCGACTGGACACTTATTTCTGAAATCAAGAATATGCAGGAAATAAAGATTCCGATCTTTGGTAATGGTGATATTGATTCTCCTGAAAAAGCGCTGGAGTATAAAAACAAGTACGGGGTTGACGGGATCATGATTGGTCGTGCGGCAATCGGATACCCATGGATATTTAATGAAATAAAGCATTTTTTTGCAACTGGAGAGCATTTAGCAGCTCCTGATATGGCTGAACGTATTCGCGTTGTGAAAAAGCACCTTGTACGCTCTATTGAATGGAAAGGGGAAAAAACGGGTATTTTCGAAATGCGCCCGCATTATAGCAATTACTTCAGGGCTATTCCTGATTTTAAACCTTACAGGCAGCAATTAGTTACTGCAGAATCATTAGCTGCCACTTTAGATATACTTGATGAAATTGCTGAGAAAATGGCTTTTGTTGTACCTGAAATCTAAATTATTTATGCGTAGCAAAAAGAAATAAACCCTCATGGGTATTATTTCCGGCAACAGTTGTAGCTGGCGTTATTTTGTCTTTTAAATCAGAAGCAATGGTTGTTTTTTCTTTTACAAAATATAAGGCAACGATCAATGCTAGAGAAGAAACTTTAAGGGCAAAATATAGATTAGATTGTTGACGTGAATTCATAGAATTAATTTCTGGTCTTCAAATATTTATTCGATGTATACGAGGAAAGTAACCATTAGATGCATTATTTTGAAAGATTAATTCCGGTTTTGGTGCAGGGTAATATTAATAGTTGAATTAGAGAAGTTTACAATGAAAGTTCTTTTTGTATGCCTTGGTAATATCTGCCGTTCTCCATTGGCAGAAGGCATTTTTGATCATTTAGTAGAACAACACGGGTTAAGTCATAAGATACAATCAGACTCGGCCGGAACAGGGGCTTACCATATCGGAAACCTGCCGGATGAGAGAACAAGGACGGTTGCAGCTAATCATGGTGTGAAAATTGACCATCGGGCGAGACAATTATCCAAAAATGATTTTGACGAGTTTGATTATATCATAGCAATGGATTTGTCTAATAAAACGAACATCCGGAATGTAGCGCGTGGCAATAAGGCTTACCTCGACAAAATTGTTCTGATGCGTGATTATGATAATGACAGACCGGATCTAGAAGTTCCGGATCCTTATTATGACGGAATAGAAAAGTTTGAAGAGGTGTATAAAATTTTATTAAAATCGAATGAAGGTTTTCTGAAATGGTTGTTGAATAAACACAAAGAGTTATAAAAAAGAACGACTCCTGTATTTTTATACAGGAGTCGTTCTTTTTTTATAAAGAATCAAAACTAGCTTCCGCCGCCTCTTTTAGAAGGAGTGCTTTTTGTTACATTTTTAGCACCAGTGTTTTGAGTTGCTTTAATTTTAGTAGTAGGAGCCTTAGCTGTTGTTGCTTTTTTAGTTTCCTTTACTGCTTTAGCAGCCGGAGCATCTGCTTCTTTCTCGGCAGTTTCGGCCGGAGCATCAAAAACAGCAGGAGCATATACAGAAAGGATGCCATACCAGGTTACCAATTTCTTGATGTCAGATACATAAACGCGCTCTCTGTCAAAGTCAGGAAGAACTTCTCCTAAAAAAGCAATTAATTTAGCATTATCAGATTTAGGGTCTACAGACAATTTGTTGCCAAATTTTTTGTGAATTGTGCCCAAAACTTCTTCCAAAGGTACGTTTTGATTAGCGCCTGTTGAATAGATAGAGATTTCTTTCAATATAGAAACCTTACTATTCGCATTAGCAACCAGTTTTGTCTGGTTTGCATCCAATGCCTCAAGGATTACGCCTGTTCTTGTTGGCTTCAAAACCTTGTAAAGGCCACTTTTGCCACTTACCGATGCTATCTCTTTTAAATCCATGTTATATTAATACTAAACTAAATTACTTACTATTTTAAACTGAACGTTACTGGAATTTGTGTTTGTAATCTGTAGCCCGGAGCATCAAATTTTAATAATTTAACTACTCTTACTGCTTCTTCGCCACAGCCACCACCTGGGTTTGTAACTGCCTTGGCATTCAATACATTACCATTTTCATCCATGATAAAGTCAACAATAGCATTGCCACCAATTCTGTTACGTTTTGCTGTTGGCGGGTAAACAATGTTTTCTTTGATAAAAGCAAACATGGCATCAGCACCTCCCGGATAATGTTGTGCAGCAGGAATGTTCTTCGGATCGAATTTTTGTACAGTTGATTGCTGTGCAAAAGACACTTGCGAAACAACTGCAAAGAAAATGAACAATAGTAATGCTTTTAATTTCATGTTTGTAGGGTTTAGTAAAGCAAAAATAACAAATTAGGTTTAGGAGCAAAACGTTCGGGAATTATTTTGTCAATTCAAATGAACTATTTGTTCTGTCAATGAATTCCAGAAGTTCTTCTTTGCCTGTGAATTTCTCTGAAGAGGTGATAAATGTTGTTGGTATTTCCTCCCAGGTTTCTTTAAGCTTTTTGTTATACCTCGTAAGGCTTGTCTGGGTTTCGTTTTTGGTAAGTTTATCTGCTTTTGTGAAGACAATAACAAAAGGAACTCCGTGGCTGCCCAGGAAATCCATAAACTCCAGATCTATTTTCTGAGGCTCAAGCCTGATGTCAACCAATAAAAAGAGGCACATGAGATTAGGTCTTTCAAAAATATATTTTTTGACCATAAGATCCCATTTGCCACGATCTTCACGACTTACCCGGGCAAAACCATAACCAGGTAAATCGGCAAGGAACCATTCTTCATTGATCCTGAAATGATTGATCAATTGGGTTTTACCCGGCCGGCCTGATGTTTTTGCAAGCTTGGAATTACCTACAAGCATATTCAGGAGCGATGACTTCCCTACATTGGAACGGCCTATAAACGCATATTCCGGTATGATTGGGGGTGGGCATTTGTCTACCTGTGTATTACTTGTTATAAATTCAGATGAGGTAATCTTCATAATTGCAAAGGTAGCCAAAAAGAATAAGGAATGGAATTTCGGTTTTCATTGCTTAGTAGCCTTTAAACAAGGAAGAGCCCGGATTTTTTACCCGGGCTCTTCCTTTATATTTAAAATCGGTTTACTTAACTATAATGGCACCTTCACCGATTCTGTTGTCTTCGCAATATACTTCAACAGTATGTTTTCCTTTTGCATACTCATTGCCTTTAGAATACAGAAAGCTTACCTGAGGCTTTCTGTTATCAAACAAAATGTCTTGTTTCGCAGTGTAATAAAGCTGTTTACCATCAATAGTAATAGAGCCACCACCAGTTGATTCATCAAATATTGCAGCGCCATCAGGACCAATAAGTCTGATATACACTGTTTTAGTTTCAACTTTGGCTACTTTGTTATCACCAAGGTTGAAAACGATTTTCAATTTGTCGATGTGCTTGCCTTTTAATTCTGCACCAACAACCTCTTTGCCCTTTTTATTAACAGCAGTAATTTTGATGTTCTCTGCACGAAGAATAGAAGCTACTGCCACTTGTTGTGCTAATTGTTGTTTTGCAGCAGTAATATTGCTGATAGAGTCAAGTATTTTTACTTTTTCAGTTTTTAAACCTGTATTCTCTTTGAATAACGAATCACTTGTTGCTTTGTAACGGGCAATTTCGTCGTCTTTCTGAGCGAGAATTGTTTTATATTCTTCAATAGAACGTTTAAGAACAACAGCATTTCCAACCTGGCTGCGCAAAGCTGCTTTGTCTTTTTTCAGTTGAGTAATAATGCTGTTCAGAGAATCTGCGTCACCACCAAGACGAGTGATCTCCTCGGCTCTTGCTTCCAGTTCTACCTGAACAGAATCCAGTTGAGAAATAAGTCTTTTATTATCATTTTCTTTAACAGTAATCACTTGTTCTTTTTCGGCAATAATAGCTTCATCTTGAGTGCTTTGCCAGTATTGATAACCGTTGGTTCCTAAAAGTATTACAGCGAAGCCAATAATAAGGCCAATTTTATTATTACCCTTCTTTGGTTCTTGTTTAGGTGATTCTGCCATTGTATTAAAAATTTAATGATATAAGTTAAACGATAGTGAATTAATGTGTAATGTGATTTAAATTTAGTTCACCTTATTTGATGAATAAATCGATTTTAAAGTAAAAATATGGATATTCTTGATAAAAACTACTGGAATCAGCGTTATTTTGAGCATGATACGGGGTGGGATGCCGGAAATGTTACATTGCCACTCAAAATTTACTTTGATCAGCTAATTAATAAGACTCTGAGAATTTTGATCCCGGGTGCCGGAAATGCACATGAAGCAGAGTATCTGCATCAGCAGGGTTTTAAAAACGTTTTCGTAATAGATATTGCCAGAGCCCCACTGGAAAATTTTAGAAAGCGTTGCCCGGAATTCCCAGAAGGTCATTTGATAGAAGGTGATTTTTTTGAACTTAAAGGGGCTTTTGACCTCATTATTGAACAAACTTTCTTCTGTGCACTAAACCCTTCTTTAAGGCCGGAGTATGCAGCAAAAATGCATAAGCTGCTGAACCCGGGAGGGAAACTGATTGGGTTGCTGTTTGGAGTTCCGCTTAATCAGGATCATCCTCCGTTTGGCGGGTCAAAAGAAGAATACCTGCAATATTTTGAGCCGTACTTTATTGTTGAAACAATGGAAATAGCTTATAATTCCATTAAACCAAGAGAAGGGCGGGAGCTGTTTATTAAATTGTTGAGACTTGAGAATTGATTTCCTTTTAGAAGCTTTAAAATAGTGTGATATTTCTGTAACCCTGTTTTGAGAATGGCGTTGACTCACGACTCACTACTCTACTAGTTAAAATCTCAGGCAATAATGTTGCTTTGGTTGGTTTTTTCTGAAAAAAACAACACCCAGATGAAATAAGTCAATGCTGATCATTACTTCGGGTCTGTTGCAGATTTCCTGCCAGGCCTTTTTCATTTCAGAAGACCAGTAAATATCGTCAAATACAAAAACACTGTCTTCATGTACCTTTTCAAGACAGGTATTAAAATATTGAATTGTTGGTTGATAACGATGGTTGCCGTCAAAAAAAACAAAATCAATCTTTGGTATTTTTGAAACGAGAGCAGGCAATGTTGTATTAAAGTCACCGGTAACAACTTTTATATTATCAACAGCAGCCATTCTGAATTGCTGTTCTGCAATCTTTATCGTTTCCGGACAGCCTTCAAGGCTATACACAATAGCTTTGGAGTTTGCCTTGGCTTCATACAGTGTGGTAATACCAAGAGAAGTCCCTAGCTCAATAATAGTGTCAGGTTTAAACCTGTGTACCAGTTTATAGATCAGCTGGGCAGTTTTCGGGCTTTTAAGCGAATACGAAGCGATATCACTGATTTTTCGCTCTTTTGATTTATTGATAAGAGAACCGGCGCCTAGCTCTGTAATCTGAATAACATTGTCATTAACCAGTAAAGAAGCTCTGAGTTTTTCAATCGCATCGAAGTCGATATATTGTTTTTCGGGCTGAATAACTTCTGTATACAATTGGAATAGAAAAGGAGAGTGGACAGCATGTTCGTCTGCTGCACGAAAAAAGTAGGAAATATATTCTTTAACCTGAAAGAGTAGCGACATGTAACAGCAATTTGAAGAGTTTTTAAACTCTACTCACTGCCCAAAAGTAATATATTTTAACGCGTAGCAAAAAAATAAGCTGAAACTAGTTCAGCTTGTATGGTACAATGAGGGTAAACTCAGGAATAGCTACCTGAAATTTTTTGCCGTCAACAACCCTTTCCATTAAGTAAGAGCCCGCCATTTTTCCCATGTCAGACTTTAAATTGCAGCCTGAAACATAGCGATGGCTTTGGCCGGGTTCCAGTATTGGTTGCTGACCAACCACACCTTCTCCTTCTACCTCGCGGATTTCACTGTTACTGTCGAAAATAAGCCAGTGACGGCGCAGCAACTGTAATGTGTTCTCACTGTGATTCTCAATGGTGATGTCGTAAGTAAATACATAGTGCGACTGGTCTCCATTGCTAAATTGCGGTTGGTAAGCGGTAATCACGCTTATTTTAACCCCTTCTGTAATTTGGCTAACCATCGGACAAAAAGCTTTTGTAGTTAAGAACGATTTAATGTAGCCATTAGTTTGTCTTAAGGCAATTATTTTCGCCGATAAATTTGAATACTTAATATTGGCGTAATTTGAGGACAATTGACCTGATAAAAAATGATTATTGAGTATCCGTTTCAGCACACCTTACCAGATCCGCTTAACCAGAGATTCTGAAGTTTGCCCGCTAATTTCGCTGATAGCACAGA
>CAZNHL010000039.1:26125-41584 GCA_964572965.1 uncultured Bifidobacteriaceae bacterium | reverse complement strand
GACCAATTGCTGCCGACGAAACTACTGTTGATCCTAAATTTCTGTCGGTATGTAAAACAGCTGCTGAAGACGAGTTATGCAGTGCACAGGAAACCCTCAGCATGTACAGGTTAACAAGTCCCGAAGAAAGATATGAAGACCTCTTAAAAAACAAGCCGGAACTTATAGACCGGGTACCTTTATACTATCTGGCCAGTTATCTGGGAATCAAACCGGAATCACTTAGCAGAATCAGAAAAAGGATAAGTAAAAAACAGGATAATTAATAATCGCCCTTCCCCCCTGCCCATTCTTAACCAAAGTCAAGTAATTTCATTGTACTCCTGTTGTATGTTTACACGGACAATACTTAATTAAGCAGATGAAAGCAGCTAACTATAATAAATACGGTAGTCCAGAAAACTTTTTTATACAGGAAATGCCAGCTCCCGTCCCAGATGCAAATGAGTTATTGATAGAAGTTTATGCATCAACAGTCAACAGAAGCGACTGTGCCATATTAGAAGGATCATGGATTATGCGCTTGACTTCGGGCTTGTCAAAACCACGGAGAAATATCTCCGGTACCGACTTCGCCGGCAAAGTAATACAAATTGGTGAAAAAGTAACTCAGTTTAAAGTTGGAGACAGAGTCTTTGGTTTTAATGACCTCGGACTTAATTCTCATGCAGAATTTCTTGCCATTAATGCAGATAAAGCAGTTTCCGTTATTCCTGATAACTTGTCTTATGAAGAAGCTGCCGCTTCTCTTGAAACTGCACACTATGCCATCAATTTCCTAAATAAAGTCAAAACATATCCGGGTCAAAAAGTACTTATCAATGGTGGTACAAGCGGTATAGGATCTGTCTTGGTACAACTATCAGGATATTACGAATTAAATATTGCCGCCACATGTCGTACAGAACATATGACTCTGGTAAAAAACATGGGGGCTCACCATGTAGTCGACTATACGAACGAGAGTTTTCTCCATAGTAATGACAAATTTGATTTTGTATTTGATGCAGTTGGAAAAAGTACCTTTGGGCAGTGCAAAGCTGTACTAAAAGATGGAGGGATCTATATATCATCCGAACTGGGTCCCTATGCACAAAACCCTTTTCTTGCTCTTGCTACAAAATTTGGTGCGAGTAAAAAAGTAAAATTCCCAATCCCTTTTGATACCAAAGCCAGTATCAGATTTATTACCAGCCTTATTGAGCAAAAGAAATTCAAACCTCTTATTGACAGGAAATATGCACTTGATGACATTCAGGAAGCGTTTAAATATGTTTCCTCTGGCCAGAAAGTGGGAAATGTCATAATTGATATGAAAGCAAATAAATAGTTGACGGAACAGCAGTCTGTCAACTACTCAATTCGAAGCTGTTTTATTTGTGTAAAAAACGTCTTGTTAAAAATTTGCGCACCGGTTCATCATAAAGCTTTAAACACAAATAAGCTAAGAGCACAGAGCCTATAAAAAGCGCTGCTGCACCGGAAAACGACTGTTCAAATGTAAGCCCCTCATTTTTTACCCAGGCGTAATACAAGTAAATAAAAGGGTAATGTACCATATACAAGGGGTACGATATATCTCCCAGCAACTTACAGATTCCGGCAGTTATTCTGTTTGTTGTTTTTCCGGATGCACCAAGCCAGACAATACCCGGGAAAAGAACCGCAAAACAGAGGGTTTCATAAATACCATTCATCCACAGGTTTTCACTGCCTCCTATTCTCGGCACTGAGAGTAAGACAACAACCGCAAAACTACAGATCCAAAAAGTTCCTTTTAGGTGTGTGGGCTTGAATATACGGGCAAGCAGCAATCCCGCAGAGAATGAAAACAATAAGCGCAATGAACCACCGATGACATCATCTTTCATGAGAGTAAAACCTGCACATATATCTCCCAAAGGTCCAAAAACAGCAAATATTGCTAATCCGAAACCGGCAAGCAGTACCAAAACAGCTAGTGCTTTGGTTGGTAGTTTATGGATAAAGAACACATATAAGATATTGCCAACATATTCGTAAAACAAAGACCAGCTTGGGCCATTCAAAGGAAACATTTCTCCAAGGCCTCTGACTTCAGAACCTGGTGTTGCCGGAATCAGCAAAGCATTGAGCAAAGTTGCTACCAATAACATACCTATAGATACTTTGGAAACATCCCATACTGAGCAGCCCTGAAAATAAAACATAAGACCACCAATAACAGCACCGATAACAACCATTGGGTGCAAACGGATAAATCTACGTGTGAGAAACTCTTTTATAGTCATTGTACTTAAGCGGTCGTCGTAAGCATAAGCAATTACGAAGCCTGACAGTATAAAAAAGAAGTCAACAGCCAGATATCCATGGTTTATCCTCTGGTCTATATGACTTGTTGCAAAGGCTTCAAACACGTGAAAACATACAACTGTTAATGCTGCTACACCACGCAATCCGTCAAGTATATTATAATGCGGTTTAGTATCTGCAAATGCAGCCGATGATTTTTCAGACATCTGTTTTATCTTTTATCCCTGTATTGTTTGCACCTTTTCCGAAACAAAGTACATTCTATGTATATCTGCAAATCTAGATGATTAAGCTATAAATAAAATACAGGACGAGCGTAATATTCAGGAACATTCCCAGCTTTTAACTTAACAGCTCCTGTATGAAGGCTATCCGGAACCCCTGCATTAAATAAAATAACCCGAAGCCTCTTTTAGAGAGTCTCCTCAAGCTTTCTGACAATACCTTTCAACATAACAGGAACTATGATACTATGAAACGGTTTGATTAATAAAAAGTATACTTTACCCATTCTATTATGAAACTTTACAGCGGTACTTATAGTCAAAATCTTTTGCCCATGAACCTCCCCGTCGGCTTCAATAAAAAGCGACACTCTGAAATCAAGATGTTTATCATCCTCTCCTAATATTACTTCATTCTCCGTTTTTTCAAGTACTTGAAAAAGGCCTAATTTCTCACCCGGTTCACATTTAAAGTCCGCCAGTTGCTGCTCACGGTCTAACGAAGACCCCGATGTTTTTAAACCCAAAAATGCGACTATTTTATTCCTTGCAGCAAACAACTGTTCTACCCAAACAGGAGAACTTGAAAAAAAAGCTTTCCCCACTTCTGTCGGCCCTGCAACGTTTTCTGAATCTTGAAAATCACCCTTAAAACTATCGACATAATCAAATGAAACACTATTGTTTCTTAAGACAGATTGCTGAGAAAGTACTGTTTTGAACACCTTCATACAAGTAACTATTTTTACTTTTTCAATAGCAAAAATCTTGCCTGTAAACTTTTTCTGATAACAAAAACAGGCTTGATTTTGTATAAATTGAGTATCTGTTTCATTGTACCTTATCTGATCCATTTAACCCGAAAAACAAAAAGGGAGTCTGTATTGAGCAGACTCCCTTTTTGTTAATTTCTTTATTTCTTACTTGGTAGTTTCAGTTGATTTTGACTTCTCCTCTGATTTTTTTACCTGAGACTTAGCAGCTTTTTTCTCTTCCTTCTTTGCCTTTACATTAGCTTCATGCTTAGCATCTTCTTCATCTCTTTTTGCTTCTACTTTATCGGCATAAATATTATACTGATCTCTAGTCAATACAGATTTCAGACGTAAATCCCTGCTATCCTCCAATTCGCGGACACTTTTTCTATTTGTACCGCCCTCTTCTTTTAAATGATCTTTTTTCTGGAAGAAATCAAGATTAATTGATTTTACTTGTGCTGTTTGATCCTCGCTCAAGGTATACTCTTTTGCCATTTGTTTAGTCAAATGATCAGCCTTCACTTCCGGAGATTTTGCTTCATGCTTATCAGCATGATCATGTTTACTATGTTTTTTATGGTCATTACTCTTTGTATCCTGTGCCAATGCCGCACCGGTACCCATCAAAACCATACCTAATCCTATTACAAACTTCTTCATAGCCAAAAACCAATTATCGTTTAAAGTTAATTATATCCATTAAATTACAGATTGCATAAATATAATACAATTATTCCTAATAAAAATTTCAGTTAGCAGCAAGCTTTTAAAATAATAAGGTGTTTTTGAGACATAAAGAAACTAATTTTACGGATATAGGTTTTTAGAAGAGATGTTTGCCATAATTGATATCGAAACTACCGGAGGTAGCGCACAATATGAGAGGATTACTGAAATCGCTGTCTATATTCACGATGGCTTTCAAATCATCGACAGCTTCTCTTCTCTTGTAAACCCCGAAAGACCTATTCCTCCTTATGTAGCAAAGCTTACCGGCATTAGCAATGAGATGGTAGCAAATGCTCCAAAGTTTTATGAAATAGCAAAAAAAGTTATTGAAATAACCGAAGGCAAAATATTTATTGCCCATAATGTGAATTTCGACTACAACTTTATCAGGCAGGAGTTTAAAAGCCTTGGCTATGAATTTAACCGTAAAAAGCTTTGTACAGTCCAGCTAAGCCGTAAACTCATACCTGGCAAACAATCATACAGTCTCGGCAAAATCTGCCTTGAATTGGGGATTGTTATTCCACCGGAACAAAGGCACCGTGCTGCCGGCGATGCACTGGCAACGGTAAAACTGTTTGAGTTTTTATTATCTCAGAACACAAGTAATGAGTTACTACACGAACTGGAAAAAAACGATGCATTTAAAAGGTTAAAATCAGAGGCCCATAAACATCTGATCGACAATCTTCCGGAAGACACAGGAGTCTACTATTTGCATAACAGCAAAGGGGAAATTATATATATAGGCAAGAGCATTAATATACGAGACAGAATCCTGCAGCATCTCAACAATTACTCTTCACAAAAAGGGATAGATATTATCAATAACCTTCATGAGGTTAGTTTCGAATTGACGGGGAGTGATGTTATCGCATGTCTTTTAGAGTCTGCAGAAATCAAAAAACACAAACCTGTTTATAATAGGTCACAACGGAGAAGCGTGTTTAATTATGGTGCTTTTGCATCATATGATCCAAAAGGTTATATCAACTTCAGGATTGATAAAACAATCAAAAACGAAGAACCTTTTTTAACATTCACCACGCTTACAGAAGGCAAAGAGTTTTTGCGTAAAGCAATTGAAAAAAACAATTTATGTCTTAAACTCAGCGGCCTCCACGATACTGCCAACGATTGCTTCCATTATCAACTCAAAAAATGTAATGGTGCCTGTATAGGACAAGAGGCTCCTGAACGTTATAATGAAAGGGCCAAAAGCGTATTAAATCAGTATATGTATAGGCATGACAGTTTCTTATTAATTGATTCTGGCCGTAACAGCAATGAAAAAGCTGTTATTTGTGTAGCTAATGGCAAATATAAAGGCTTCGGTTATTTTGATCCGGAATTTTGTAACGACGACCTGGAGGTAATAAAAGGATCTATTAAAAAATATGCTGACAATAGAGATGTGCAGCAGATAATCAGAACTTCACTTAACAACAAAAAGTATCAGAAGTTAATCTTATTGAAATAGAGAGAATTGACTATCTGTTTATTTGAACCTTCTTTTGCTAAACCTTACTGGTTGTACTAAGCAGACAGTCATATAGAAAGGTTATTTTTTGAATACTTTTTCTGAGTGCCCCTCCATATTCACATGATAAACGCCTGACGGCAATTCCTTCATACTTATCTGTGCTCCTTCACCCTGAAGTACTACATACCCGCGAGTGTTATACACTTCATATTTACAGGACCTCGCCATATTGTAATGATCTTCCACACTGGCATGTGTTGAAATTGCAACAGATTCCTTTTCGGCTATTTTCCTGACTTTTTCCTTCTTATCACCATACTTTATAGTGTATTCACCCTCTGGCAAACTTTTAATATTTACTTCATGAAAAGTACCCTTCAATACAGATTTTCCTTCTGCATTGATCAAGTCATACTTCACCTCATTGGTAAAAAAAAGCCGATTAGAAGCCGCTTTAGGGTAAACCTTTACCGTTTTGGCAAAATACTTTTCCAAAACTTTCGGTAAATAATAAGGGTCTACATCAATCTCGATCACCTTTCCTTCTTCATTGATCAGAAAAGAAGTAGGTACAGCATCAACCTGAAAAGTTTTAACAACAGGACTCTCCCACTCTTTTAAGTCACATGAATGGGCAGGCCAGATCAGCTGATCTTTTTTGATTGCCGCATTCCAGGCTTCCGGCTTTTTATCAAGAGAAATACTAATTATTTCAAACCCCCTGTCTTTAAATGCTTTATAAATCTGTACTAAATCTGGATTAATTTCACGGCATGGGCCACACCAGGAGGCCCAAAAGTCGATCAGAACAACCCTTCCTTTGAAAGACTCAAGAGTATATTTTTTACCATCCTTGCCATTTACAGAAAATTCAGGCGCCTTTTGCCCTATAGATATTCCGGAAAAAGTAAAAGCTCCCATTAAGCAAATGGAAGCTAATAAAAATCCTGAAAAATAATATCTATAGTGTTTTTTACCCATTAAAATAAAATACCGCAGGTTACCACGATGCTGTGAATATTGTTGGTATCAAAATTTGCTACCGGCGCCCCAGTGCTGGTAGAATAAGGAACATACTTACCCTCATACTGCTGCAATACATAAGTCAAATCTATATAATAATCTTCATTTCTCAAGCCAATACCGCCGGTAATTGCTTGTTTTGGGTTAAGTCTGGAACCAAGATAACTATCTTTATACGGATTACCATATAAAGCGTAACCGGCCCTTGCCCTGAATTTTCCAAAAGCAGCCAGTTCTGCACCCGCCCTTAAGTTAACTGCCGGCTGATAATTGTTTGCAAACCCTGCTGCCTGATTAGCAATATCAATTTGAGAAACATCACTTTTAGCCTTCATCGAAAAGGCCGTATAATCTACATATTCCAGTTCAGCTGTTGCCAAACCTATTTTTCTTAACAGTACAGTAGCTCCAACAGATGCAGTATAAGGTGTTGTTACATTATATTTTGCTCTTAAATCTGTTGTGCTATACGATTGATTTGTAATGTAAAAAGGAGGATTATTTACAGGATGATATAAGTAATCATTATAATGCGCATTCATAGCCATATTACGGGTTTCTTTAAACCTGTAAAAAGTTGGTGTCGATGCTTTCACTCCTATCTGAAAAAACTTAATTGGTCTCAAAATAGCTCCAATACTAAACTTTCCGCCTATCGCATCAATCTTTCCGTCATCTTCCAATGAGTAATTGTTCAAAGGAGAATATGCCGGGTTAGATGACAATACCTTTTCATTAAACTCTTTAGTTTGCCTGAAACGACCGTAAACCAATCCTCCCGATGCTCCAAGATATAAACGATCTCTCACATTGATGGCTCCTGCCAGCATAAACTCATTAACTGCACCCTTGTAATTAATTGCGTAAGATTGTTTTACAGATTGAATACCTGACTCGTTAAAATTAGCAACATAATTCGTATTGTTAGGGTTAAACTGATCTGCCGGATTAATCAAATACGTATTATAAGCCAATCCCTGTATAGTTCTTGGGTCATAATACGGTGAAGGGTTTTGGCTTATATCTGTGAAGGTACTCAATGGTGTGCCATTAGCAGACTCTGTCAGATATTGATTATAATTGTTAGCCGCGTTCGTCCCGGAGAAGTTGAAGATATTATTAAAGTTTGTGCTTCTGTTGTAACTAAAACCAAGCGACCAACTCCTGATTGCTCCTGGTTCAAATTCTTCTTTTGGAACAGAAATTACTCCACTCAGATTAGCAATGGCAAAATTACCTTTGCTTGCTTTCATGGCATTCCCCTGATATGTTGAATTTGACCCAGCAAAAGATACTCCCGGAGAAATAGAGAGATCGTGACGGGTATAAAACCCCAATCCTGCAGGGTTTCCTGTAATATTTGTCACGTCACCTCCCAAAGCCGTGTTAGCGCCGCCAAGCCCCTGAATACGAGCGGTTCCGCTAACACCGGGCAATGCAAATCTTAAAGCTTCTGCAGACCGGTCAACTTCTCCTATTGACGATTGGGCCGTCACTATAAAACATGTACCGATTGAAAAAAACGTCAAAAGAATCTTTTTCATAAATAAAAATTAATACCTGAGAATAAAAAAAGCCATGCAGGCAAAAGCTGCATGGCTATATTATTTTAACTATCTGTATCTCATTGGACCTCTGGTGCTGCCAGCACCTCCATTATTGGATCCTCCCCCGCTGTTGATAATCACATTACCTCCACTACAGCCATTCCATCCACGGCCATATCCATAATAAGGTCTGCTATAGCCGAAACCCATACCAAAGCCCATTCCCATGCCCCAGCCGGTATTGCTGTTCCAGCCAATACCTATGTTTGGTCTTAAGCCAAAACCGCCGCCATAATATGGGTATCCTCCACCATAGCCATAGCCGCCGCCGTAGCCATAATTATTATAGCCGTAACCACCGTAATATCCTCCGTAATTAGAATAATACCTCGGCCTGCTTGCCCTTGCCAGTTTACGGGCCTGTCTTGCTTTTTGACGATCAGCTTTTTTATCAATCCACTTAATAGATGACGAATCTACCGGATAAAGATTTACCATTACCACAGTATTCCTTGCTCTGAAATACTTATTGATAAGGCTTGTATCAACCTGTCTTTGTGTATAAACCTCCCAGGCTTCCCATGTAGGCTGTTTATTTTTATCAATAGAAGCCTGATCATAACCATAATAAGAAGCATATCTTTCTGCTTCTGCCTCTCTATGGACAGTTACAGCCTTACGCTGTTTTTTTGAAGCATCTCCTTTATATTTATCAGGATCGTAGTTATCATATGGAATACGCTTTTCTTTATAGCGTGTTTTTCCACCATACATATCATCAGTTCCATGGTATTTATCCTTTACATCCTGAGCAAAAAGGCTTGTAGAAACTAACAATCCAGAGAAAACAAAAATCCAAATACGTTTCATAGAGTTTAACATTTATCGTTAAATACGAATTTTATTGTTAAAACGATCAATTTAATAATTTCTGTATTTTAAAACTTTATATTTGTCGCTTAATTGATATTAGCAAAATCTATTCCAAAATAAATCATCATGAGTGACGGATTACCAAAGAGAAGTGAGGATTATTCAGGTTGGTATAATGAATTGGTTAAAAAAGCCGATTTAGCTGAAAATTCCGCAGTTCGCGGCTGTATGGTTATTAAACCTTACGGTTATGCTATCTGGGAGAAAATGCAGGCAGTACTTGATAAAAAGTTCAAAGATACTGACCATACCAATGCCTACTTCCCTCTATTCATCCCAAAATCTTTTTTAAGCAAAGAAGCCAGTCACGTAGAAGGCTTCGCAAAAGAATGTGCAGTAGTTACACACTACCGTTTAAAAAACAATGAAGACAATACAGGCGTAATTGTAGATCCGGAAGCTAAACTGGAAGAAGAACTTATTGTTCGCCCAACTTCAGAGACAGTAATCTGGTCAACTTTTAAAACCTGGGTACAATCATACAGAGATCTTCCTTTGCTTATTAACCAATGGGCTAACGTTGTACGTTGGGAAATGCGTACCCGCCTTTTCCTTCGCACTACCGAGTTTTTATGGCAGGAAGGACATACTGCACATGCAACACGCCAGGAAGCTATTGATGAAACACGCCAGATGCTTGAAGTATATGCTGATTTCGCAGAGAAATTTATGGCTGTACCTGTAGTTAAAGGTGTTAAAACTGCAAATGAAAGATTTGCAGGTGCTGACGACACTTATTGTATCGAAGCTTTGATGCAGGACGGAAAAGCATTACAGGCAGGTACCTCACACTTCCTTGGCCAAAACTTTGCAAAAGCATTTGATGTAAAGTTTGCATCAAAAGAAGGAGGACTGGAACATGTATGGGGAACTTCATGGGGCGTAAGTACTCGTCTGATGGGAGCTTTAATTATGGCACATTCAGATGACGACGGATTGGTACTTCCTCCAAAACTGGCTCCTATTCAGGTTGTGATTGTTCCTATTTTCAAAAATGAAGAACAACTGGCTCAAATTTCAGAAAAAGCAAACGCTATTAAAAAAGCATTGCAGGAAAAGGGGATTTCTGTGAAATTTGACAACAGAGATACACACAAACCGGGCTGGAAATTTGCCGAATATGAATTAAAAGGTGTTCCCGTACGTCTGGCAATGGGTGGCAGAGACCTTGAAAATGGTACAATTGAAGTTGCCCGCCGCGATACAAAAACAAAAGAAACTGTTTCTTTGGATGGTATCGAAAATACAATTGAGAAATTACTTGAAGACATTCAGGCTAACATTTTCAAAAAAGCATTGGATTACCGTGACAGTCACATTACTGAAGTAAATTCTTATGATGAATTGAAAAAAGTATTGGAAGAAAAAGGAGGTTTTGCTGCTGCACACTGGGATGGTACTTCCGAAACAGAACTAAAAATCAAAGAAGAAACAAAAGCAACAATCCGTTGTATCCCTTTAAATAACAAGCAAGAAACAGGAACCTGTGTTTATTCAGGTAAACCTTCTACTCAGAGAGTTTTATTTGCTTTAGCATATTAATCCAGCGATTAGGGAATAGGTTTTAGGAATCAGGGACAAAGTCCCATCCCTATAACCTAATCCCTAATTTCTAAATCCTAGTTCCTTTACTCATGATTTCAGCCTGGCTTACCGTACTGCTCCTAATTATTATAGGACTGATCATTATAATGGTCGAAATTCTTTTCGTTCCGGGCATTACTATTGTCGGACTACTAGGATTTATGACACAAGTATTTGGCTATATCGCCGCCTATCACTACTTTGGTAATACTATCGGACATTGCGTTTTAGCCGGAGGTATATTCTTTAGTCTTGGTACTGTCTGGGCAAGCTTTAAAGCGGGTTTATGGAGTGTGTTTGCATTAAAACAAACCATTAAGGGCCAATTGAATCAGGACGTTTTCAGTAAATTAAAAACCGGAGACGAAGGAATCACAACTTCAGTACTCAGACCTTCAGGGAAAGCTGAATTCGGAGACATAACAATTGAAGTACACTCACAGGGAGATTATATCGAGCGGGGTAAAAGTGTGAAGATTATGAGGATTGAGTTTAATAAAGTTTTTGTACAATTAATTTAACCTATATTTAAAATGGAAGTACTTATTTTGTTGGCAATAGGTATCATTGCCTTCTTTGTTTTCATCTACTTCGTTCCGGTAGGTTTATGGTTTACAGCCATTCTTTCCGGTGTACGTGTAAGCCTGATCGACCTGATCGCCATGCGTATCCGTAAAGTGCCACCAGGGTTGATTGTACAGTCACTGACAACTGCTACAAAAGCAGGTTTACAGTTAACGACTAAAGACCTCGAAACCCACTACCTTGCAGGTGGTAATGTTCCTTCAGTAATCAAAGCCTTGATTTCTGCCCACATGGCTAATATCAATCTGAGCTTCCAGCAGGCAGCTGCTATCGATCTTGCTGGTCGTGATGTATTTGAAGCCGTTCAGATTTCGGTAAACCCACGCGTAATCCAGACGCCAAATGTTTCAGCAGTTGCTCAGGATGGTATCCAGCTGGTTGCTAAAGCATTGGTAACTGTTCGTGTAAATATTGCTCAATTGGTGGGTGGTGCCGGTGAAGAAACTATCCTTGCCCGTGTTGGTGAGGGTATTGTAACATCAATCGGTTCTTCTACTTCACATAAAGAAGTATTGGAGAATCCTGATAAAATTTCAAAACTGGTGCTTTCTAAAGGTTTGGATGCAGGAACAGCTTACGAAATTCTTTCTATTGACATTGCCGACGTTGATGTTGGAGCTAATATTGGTGCAAAATTACAGATTGATCAGGCAAACGCCGATTTGAAAGTTGCTGAAGCGAAAGCAGAAGAGCGCCGTGCAATGGCAGTGGCTGTTGAACAGGAAAATAAAGCGAAAGCACAGGATGCTCGTGCACGTGTAATTGAAGCAGAAGCTGAAGTACCAAAAGCATTGGCTGACGCTTTCAGAAGCGGCAACCTTGGCATTATGGATTACTATAAAATGAAAAACATTCAGGCAGATACCAGCATGAGAGACTCAATTGCTGGCAGCGGCGACAAACCTACTGCATAATATCAGAACCGCCGGGCAATTGTCCGGCGGTTTTTATTTTTACGGCTACCCTGAGAAACGACTTTTTAAGACTACCCTATTCTTTTGCCCCAAAGAAACTAAATGTTGATTTGGCTAAATGCCTTGAACTTACCTGGCCGGATCATTCATTTTAATAAAAAGACTATACCGGTAACAGGACGAGTATTACACTACGTTCAGAAAGTGGTAATTCGCAGGACATCTACGCCCACCCGATACATTCAGATTACAGAGACACTGAATTACTCCAACATTGTAACAAAAGGAAAATAGCAGTAAGATCCGAACACCTTAGACAAGGTATTTATTCGTATCTTTGGGTATTAATATTGACAGTACCATGAAGTTTGAAAGTTACCCGATTGCCGACGATATCAAAAAAAGCCTTGAAGAACTGGGCTTTAAACGTCCTACAGATATACAGTTTAAATCTATTCCTGCTATTCTGAAAGGTGAAGATGTATTGGCAATTGCTCAGACCGGTACAGGCAAAACAGCCGCTTTTGCTATTCCTATTCTCAATATCCTTCAGGATCAGCGTGTGGCACTGCGGCATAAGGAAATCAAATGCCTGGTAATGGTACCTACCAGAGAGCTTGCTTTGCAGATTACAGAAGTTTTTAAGCAGATTGGTAAATACACAAGAGTAAATATATTAGGGCTTACAGGTGGTGTTGATTATGCGGAACAGATAGCGCAGTTCCAAAGTGGTATAGATTTGCTGATTGCAACACCGGGCAGAATGTTTGATCTGGTTTATCAGAAACACATTAATCTGAACAAAGTTGAGTTATTAGTATTGGATGAGGCCGATCACATGCTCGACTTGGGCTTTATAAAAGACATCAGAGATGTAATCAAATTTATTCCCCGTCAGCACCAGACACTTTTCTTCTCTGCCACTATTAACCCGGAAATTAAAGACATCGCTTACTCACTGGTAGATAACCCTATCAGGATCCAGATTTCTCCTAAAGATCGTGTTTCTAAAAACATTGACCATTCAGTGGCCTTTGTTGAAATGGATGACAAGCGTTTCTTTCTGGAACGTATGATTAAAGAGAGACCTGATAAAAAGATGCTTGTCTTTGTTCGTACACAAGTGCGTGCAGAACGGGTATTTGCTGCCATGGAAAGAGTTGATATCAAAACAGTTACTATGCATGGCGGCAAAACACAGGACGACAGGGTTTTTGTTATGGATCAGTTTAAATCAGGGGAAGTAAAAGTTTTGATAGCAACCGACGTAAGTGCCCGGGGAATTGATATTCCCGGCGTTGAGTTTGTTGTAAATTATGATCTTCCGGATATAGTTGAAAATTATGTACACAGGGTTGGGCGTACAGGGCGTGGCGTATCCAAAGGCCATGCTGTTTCATTCTGTAGTACAGAAGAAAAACCCCTTTTACAGGAAATTGAAACATTTCTGGATAAGCCAATTAATGTTGTTGACATCAAAAAAGATGATTATCAGGATACACTGGATTTTACTGAAGAGAAAAATGACAACTGGAAAGCACTTTTAAAAGAGGCTGATCAGGCTGAAGAATCCAGAAAAAAGAAACCGTTCAAAGTAAAAAAGAAAAAAATGTAACTATAAATACCTAACAGGCAATTCATTGCATACAAAAACACAATGAATTGCTTATTTTTTTACAGGTATCATTGCGGTCATATTTATTTCCAAAATGCTTCATTATAAGCAGTAAGCAGTTATTTACGGGTATTATTATGCAACAAAGCCACCCATTAAGCTACTTTAACATTGAAAAAATATTAATATTCCAAATTTAAATTGACTTATTTAAAGTTTTTTTTGTAAATTCTATAAAGGTTTAATTACAACTACCTAACAGCGATTTATGAAAAACTTTACTCACAAGGGCAAGTTACAGCTACTTGCATTTTTATGCTTCGGATTTACTGCCCAGGCACAAGCACCACTAGTAAATGACACGACCTATTGTAGTCCGGGGGAAGCCACTTTTAAAGCCAAATCTGCAGGTTGCAGTACACTGCAATGGTACAACGAAAAAGGATTTCTCGTTGGTGTTGGTTGCACTTACAGCACTGGCATTATTGGATTTGACCAAAACTACTCTGTCAAAAACCCCGCAAGCAGTGTCAGCAAAACTGTCGGCTACAGCAATACCACCAACCCTGCTAACATGGTCATTAATAGCGGAGGTTCAAGAGACCAGTTTTCTGTTTTATTTGATGCCAAAAGAGACTTTACTATAGATCAGCTTACAATAGTTTATAATCAAATCAGCTGGAGTAATTGCAGCGACCCTCTAGCTCTTGAGCTGATTAATAGCAGTGGTGTCACTATAAGGTCTATGATAGTACCTCTTACCTGTGGAAGCGCAACTAAAGTAGTATTAACTTTTCCAGTAGGTTTTGATGTACCTACTGGAAATGATTATCGTCTCATTATGAGAGACCGTACAGCTACTTATTTTGTAAGAGACTATGTTTATATCAATACCAGTTTCAATTCAAACTTTTACAGAAGTGGCAACATACTTGATTATCCAGAGCTTCGCATGAAAGGTAATCAGTCCCAAAACAGTATCTATGGCGGTCTTTACAACTGGAGTATCAGTACTAAAGGTGAAAAAAAATTACTGGCAAAAGATATTTGTGAAAGCCAGAACTGTGAAACAGAAGGAGATCCGGTATTGAAAATAGACTTTGGTACGGGAGCTGCAAGCCGAACTTCATTACCTGCCGGAACCACTACTTACAACTTTCACGCAATGACATTTAATGGTAACGGCACTGTTAATTCCCGCCCATACGATGGCGACTACACTATCACCAACTACCGAGGCAATCAATCTGACTGGAAATATCCGGGTGACCATACTGCCAGTGATGCTGAAGGTAATTACTTTCTTGTAAACGCCAGTTATCAGCCCGGAGAGTTTTACAGAACTTCAGTAAATGGGCTTTGCCAAAATTCTTTTTATAATTTCAGCGCTTATTTAATTAACATTCTAAGAGGTACGGCCTGTGACCCGTCGCCGCAACCTGTAAATGTAAAATTCCAGATTGAAGATAACTCCGGTAACATCCTGCGTTCTTTCACTACCGGAAATATCAATAAAGGCGTAGTTACAGACTGGACAAAATACTCTTTTAAATTCTTTACCGGTGCCAATACTGCTGTAAAACTGGTACTTATTAACAATGCACCAGGCGGCTGTGGTAATGACCTTGCCATAGACGACATTGCATTTACCTATTGCGGACCATCACTTTCTATAGCATCAAATAAAAATCTAGACGGTGGTTTTTGCTCAAATGAAGCTATTACTCTAAATACGCTTCTCGGAACTGGTTTTTCGTCCCCGCAATTTCAAT
>CAZNHL010000039.1:10125-26115 GCA_964572965.1 uncultured Bifidobacteriaceae bacterium | reverse complement strand
TTCAATGGCAAAGAAGTTCTGATGGCGGTGCTACATGGACCAGCATAACAACAGCAACCACTGCATCATATAGTTTTAGTTATGATGGGGTTTCAACAACTGACTATCGTGTAATTGCAGCTTCTTCAGGCAATATCAATAATACTGCATGCAGGATTATTTCAAATATACTGAGAGTTAAACCGCTCGACTGCTCCTCATTACCAGTCAATTTCGTTTACCTTAAAGGTTTATATAAAGAAAATCAGGGTAACCTGCTATACTGGCTGATGGCCGACGGACTTGACAAAGGGTACTCTATTGTACAACACTCAGAAAACGGCAAAGATTTTGTTTCACTTGATACTTTACAAAGTTCAGCAACACAACTGCTGTATCAGTATATGGATTATAATAGTATGAGCGAAGAAAACTATTATAGAGTATTATATATTACTGACGAAAACAGCCAATACTTTTCCAAAGTAATTTATATGAATGCTGCAAATACAGGCAATTTATATTCAATAGCCCCAAACCCGGCTAAAGGGCATTTTACGGTATTTAACAGAGGTATAAAAGAGCATGTCAAATATGAGATTACCGATGCTTTAGGGAGACTTATACATAGCACTACCGTTTCTCAAGACCATGCACAGATTAACACAAATGGCTGGGAACCGGGCATTTACTTTATCAAAGGAAGTACCTTGGAAACGTCACTTACTTACAAAATGGTGGTGGAATGATTCAATTATAGATTAAAAGATTAGGGCCAGGGAACTCTCAAGTCATTCTGTATCCCAAACCCTAATCTTTTAATTTTAAAATCTTCAAATCTATTTAAATCTTCTTTTCCCGCTCAAAAGGTCTGATGATCAAACGCAGGGCTCTGTCATAAAAAATATAATTCCAAAACCAGTTAACCAATACAGCTACCCTGTTTCTGAATCCGACAATAGACATCAAATGAACAAACATCCAAACCAACCAGGCAAAGTATCCTCCAAATTTATAGAAAGGTAATTCAACCACTGCTTTGTTACGGCCTACCGTAGCCATACTTCCCTGATTATTAAACTTAAAAGGCTTCAAAGGTTTATTTTGCTGAAGTAATAACAAATTATCAGCTAATTGTTTTCCTTGTTGCTGTGCTACCGGAGCCAGTTGCGGATGACCATTAGGGTAGTCAGTTGTAGCCATGGCAGCAACATCCCCAATGGCATAAATATTATCATAACCCTTAACTTTATTAAACTCATCCACCGCAATGCGATTGCCCCTTACGATACTTTCAGCCTGAATCCCTACAGGAGTAGCCCCTTTAACACCGGCAGCCCAGATCACCGTTGCCGTTTTCAATGGACTTTTTCCATCCAGCACAACAGATTCTCCATCATAATCAAGAAGGCGAACACCTGTCAGCACTTTCACATGCATATCTTCCAGGTATTTTTTTGCTTTAATAGAAGATTCTTCCGACATGGCACTTAATACTCTTGGGGCAGACTCAACCAGCACAATATCCATCTGCCTGAAATCCAGCTCAGGAAAATCCTTGGGCAGTACAAATCGTTTCATTTCAGAGAAAGCTCCTGCCAGTTCCACTCCTGTTGGCCCACCACCCACAATTACAATATTCATAAGCATTTTGCGGCGTTCAAGGTCATTCGTAAGCAGAGCCTCTTCAAAATTCTGCAATACCATACTTCTGATATCCAGCGCCTGAGGCACAGTTTTCATACCAACAGCATTGTCTTCAATATTTTTCATACCAAAGAAATTTGTAGCAGCGCCTGTAGCTACAACAAGGTAATCATAGTTGATATGTCCGATACTTGTAATAATCTTATTTTCAGACGAAATCACTTCCTGCACTTCTGCCAGACGTATATGGATATTAGCTTTTTTAGGAAAAATCTTCCTTAAAGGATAAGCAATAGACCCTGGTTCCAAACCACCTGTTGCCACCTGATAATACAACGGCTGGAACTGATGGTAATTATGCCTGTCAATCAAGACCACCTGCATTGTAGTTTTCACAAGTTTCTTTGCAATTTCAAGTCCAGCAAAGCCACCACCAATAATCACAACTCTTTTCTGACCAGTTTCAGGGATATTCGCTTTCATAAAAAATGGTTTTTATAGTCAATAGATTCTACTTTATTAAGATACAACAACAAACATTAAACCAACAATTCTGGCAGGATATTTTTAGTGCTTTTTTGATATGGTATAAACATTACATGTATAGTGACATTACTTATAACGTATTCCTATTCTGTCCGCCACCTCCGGAGGCAATGGTTATCCACTCATTTCATGCTTCCAAGGTTGCGCTCCTCCGGAGCTATACCGCACTTAGCCACAACGGAGCGGACGACAGATAGGAATAGGACATTAATTATGCTAATAAATCCATAGCCGGTAAACTGGAGAAGCAACAAATGTGGAACCGAGTAACAATGGCAAACAGGCCATACATAAGAAAAAAGATAAGCCATGATTTGTTAAAACCACTGAGATAATGAGAATTGAGGTCAAATACTTTTATCAATGATCGTTATTGATTAAGTTTGCCTACTAAATTTTTAAGCTTTGCTGCCACCTAAAGTTAAGAGAAAGAAGAAAAAGTTAGGATCTTATCCTTTTGTGAGCGTGATTTTCAGTATCACGCTTTCAGTATTTGTGGTAGGTATTTTCGCCACTTTAATGCTCTATAGTACCAATTTAAAGAAAAGCCTGCAGGAGAATATTACTATTCAGGTATATCTGCACAAAGAACTATCTGACAGCACATTAACTGCGATAAAAACCTACCTGACAACAGCTCCTTTTATCTTAAAAGAACAAGGAACAGCCAGAATAGAGTTTCTTGATAAAGATGAAGCTGCACAAAACTTCATTAAAGAGACAGGCGAAGATTTTGTTTCATTTCTGGGGGAAAATCCTTTAAGAGATGCATATATACTTCATATAAATGCCAATTTTGCAGATGAACATAAGTTAAAGCTCATTAAAGCCCAGGTAGAAAAAATTGACGGTGTATTTGAAGTGACATATGTTGCTAACCTGATTTCAGAGATCAATAAGAACATGCAAAAGATTTCAATAGCTTTTGTATCTCTCGCTACAATCTTATTGGTGGTTTCTATTATACTGATTCATAATACCATTAAGCTGGCATTATACTCCCAGCGTTTCCTTATCAGAAGTATGCAGCTTGTTGGTGCCACTTCCGGCTTTATTCGCTGGCCTTTCCTTTGGAGATCAATCGTTTATGGATTGCTTGCCGGATTTTTAGGTTCTGCATTGTTGTTCGGGCTTATTGAATATGCAAATACTTATCTTAGCAATCTTGACATTCAACTGAACCTTGTTCAGGAAAACAGTCAGATTTATATTGTTTTCGGCAGTATGATTTTCCTTGGCTCAGCAATTGGCTTTTTCAGTACTTTCTGGGCTATCACTAAATATTTAAACCTGTCTCTGGACGAACTATATTAAAATTATGTCAAAACTTCTTTTTACAAAGCAGAACTACTTTATCATGCTTAGCGGCATTGCATTAATCTTTTTAGGTTTGATTATCATATTGATGGATAAAGAAAAATACGGTTTCGGATTCCTTGGCCTTACACTTGGACCTATCGTAATGATGGTTGGTTTCTTAGTTCAGTTTTTCGCTATTTTCTTCAAGTCTAAGAAAGCTTAATGGATATTATTCAGGCCATTATTCTCGCTATTGTCGAGGGCCTTACTGAGTTTTTGCCTGTATCTTCTACGGGTCACATGATCATTGCTTCTTCCCTTATGGGTATTGGTAATGATGAATTTGTTAAAATGTTTACTGTTGCAATTCAGTTTGGAGCAATCTTGTCTGTAATTATTTTATACTGGAGACGCTTTCTTCAAACAAAAGAGTTCTATTTCAAGCTTTTTATAGCTTTTATTCCTGTTGCTGTTCTCGGTAAGCTACTCAACGATTTTATTGATAGTCTCCTGGAAAGTGTTCCTGTTGTAGCCACCACATTATTATTGGGAGGTATTCTGCTATTATTTGTTGACAAATGGTTTAACGACGACACAAATCAGGAAACAGAAGTAAGCTACATGACTGCTTTTAAAATTGGCTTGTTCCAGTGCATTGCCATGATTCCTGGTGTTTCCAGATCTGCTGCAACTATCATTGGCGGGATGACCCAAAAACTGAGCAGAAAAACAGCAGCAGAATTCTCATTCTTTCTGGCTGTACCAACCATGTTTGCTGCAACGGCTTACAAAATGTACAAGTATGTAAAAACAAACGGCTTCGATACAAACCATATCAATTTGCTGGTAATTGGTAATCTGGTGGCTTTTATTGTAGCAATGATTGCCATCAGATTCTTCATCAACTTTTTAACTAAACATGGTTTTAAAGTGTTTGGCTATTACAGAATTGCATTAGGCTTATTGCTGATCGTTTTGTTGTTGTCAGGTGTAAAACTTGAGATTCAATAATAATGAACCTGAATTTTGAAGACGGACAGGTACTCCTGATTGATAAACCACTCACCTGGACTTCTTTTGCTGTTGTAAAAAAGCTTCGTTACCATCTTAAAGTCAATAAAATAGGCCATGCGGGTACTTTGGATCCACTGGCTACGGGTTTATTGATTCTCTGTACAGGAAAGTTCACCAAGAAAATAGATACTTTCCAGGGACAGGATAAGACCTATACAGGAGAGCTAGTATTGGGTAAGTCGACACCATCAATCGACCTTGAAACTGAATTTGACAGAGAGTGTCCTTATGAGCACATTACAGAGGAGTTGATCAATGAAAAACTGAAAGAACTTACGGGCGAAATTCAGCAAGTTCCTCCTATTTATTCCGCGATTCGTGTAGAGGGAAAACGTCTGTATAAACTTGCAAGGAAAGGAAAAACAGAAGTTGAAGTAGAAATCCAACCCCGTACCGTATACATAGAGAGATTCTCTATTACCAAGATTGACCTGCCAAGGCTTGAATTTGAGATTGTGTGCTCAAAAGGAACATACATCAGAAGTTTAGTACGAGATCTGGGCGAAAAACTGGGATCATGCGCTTATATGTCAGCCTTAAGGCGTACAAAAATCGGAGACTTTGATGTTAAAGATGCGATGGGACCTTTAGAATATATTGAAGTTGTTAATCAAATAAGACTTTCCGGTTCCACACAGGAATCTTAAATAACAGTACCTAATGAAAGTAAATTTCGGATTCGAACAATTTCAGAAGCTTTCCAATGCTGTAGTCACTATCGGTTTCTATGATGGTGTTCACCACGGCCACAGAAAAATATTGAAAAACGTTTCCGATAAAGCCAAAGCAGCCAACGTACCAAGCGTTGTTTTAACTTTCTGGCCACACCCAAAATTCGTACTCAACAAAAACCCTGAAGGCTTCAAACTCCTCACCACAATTGATGAAAAAATTGAACTGATCAGAGAATTGGAAATTGACCATATGATCATTCTGCCTTTCACGGAAGAGTTTTCTGAAATGACTGCAGATGCTTTTGTCAGAAATATCCTGATTGATCAAATAGGCACTTCAAGGATCGTTATCGGTTACGATCACCGTTTCGGTAAAAACCGGGAAGGCGGTTACGACTTCCTGAAAGCCAATGAAAAACTTTACGGTTTCATTGCTGAAGAAATCTCACGCCATGATATAGACGACAATGCTGTAAGCTCTACACGAATCCGTGAAGCTTTACAGGAAGGCAATGTAACTTTAGCTGCCTCTTTATCAGACAGCTTCTATAGCATTAGTGGTGAAGTAGTTAAAGGAAAACAACTAGGAAGAACGATTGGCTATCCTACTGCTAACATTTTTCTAAAAGAAACTTACAAACTGATCCCTAAAGATGGTGTTTATGCTGTAAAAGTCCAGCTGCACGGCAGGCATTTCAAAGGAATGCTGAATATAGGCAACAACCCTACTATACCAGGAAAAGGCCGTAGTATTGAAGTTAATATTCTCGATTTCAATGAAGACATTTACGGAGAAACACTAACCGTACGTTTTGTAAAAAGAATACGTTCTGAAGAAAAGTTCAATGGTCTTGATGCATTGAAAGCACAGTTAGCAAATGACCGTGAAGCAACAGTCAATATTCTGAATTAACGAAACAATTACCCAAACCTTCACATCAAGCGAAGGCTTGGATCCATACAAATAAGTAACTTCAACAGCATTTCCCCGTTCAAACATAAAAACATTTTTATATGATCAACAAGGTCGTTAAGGATGCCCATGAGGCTATTGCAGATATTTTTGATGGTGCTACATTGATGGTAGGAGGTTTCGGTCTTTGCGGAATACCGGAAAATGCTATTGCGGCTTTACTTCAGAAAGGAGTAACCAATCTTACCTGTATTTCTAATAATGCGGGTGTTATTGACTTCGGTTTAGGCTTATTGCTTCAAAAACGCCAGATCAAAAAAATGATCTCTTCTTATGTCGGTGAAAATGCTGAATTTGAACGCCAGCTATTAGCTGGAGAACTGGAAGTTGACTTAATTCCTCAAGGCACATTGGCAGAGAGAATACGTGCAGGAGGTGCAGGTATTCCGGCATTCTTCACTCCGGCAGGCGTAGGAACAGAAGTTGCTGCAGGAAAAGAAATCCGTGAGTTTGACGGAAAGCTTTACCTGATGGAAAGCTGGTTAAGAGCAGACTTTGCTTTGGTAAAAGCATGGAAAGGAGATACAATGGGGAATCTGGTTTTTAAAGGAACTGCAAGAAATTTCAATCCAATGATGGCCACTGCGGGAAAAATCACCATTGCAGAAGTAGAAGAATTGGTTGAACCTGGCGAACTTGACCCCAACCAGATTCATACCCCAGGCGTATTTGTGAAGCGCATTTTCCAGGGAAAGGGTTACGAAAAAAGAATAGAACAGAGAACTGTCACTAAATAATCTGAAAATTGAAATATTTAAAAATTGACAGATTGTCTGACAGGTAAAACATGTCTATTGAAACACTTAAACACACTAACACTTTATACCCTCTTCACCCACTAATATTTTTTCAAAGTTTAAAGAATTAAAATTTAATTCCGTTTGTTACAAGTGGAATCGAATTAATTCGGAATTAAATTTTGTTTACTTAACTTTGTCTTATGGATTTTGAAGGTATCAAAAGTAAAATCGAAGAATACAACGAACGTGGACTAAAGTTATTCACGACATCGTCGTTTCAAACCCATAGTATTGTGTTATTGCACATTCTTAGTCGTATTGATAAAACCATTCCGGTTTACTCTGTCAATACAGGCTACCACTTTCCTGAGACTCTGGCTTACAGAGATCAGGTTGCAGAATTGTTTGGCCTTAAAATCAAAGACGTACAGTCAAATACGCCAAAGCACATGCAGAAGGACTCATCAGGAAAATTGCTTTTTACATCTGACCCTGACTTTTGCTGCTTTTTAAATAAAGTACAGCCTTTAGAACCCGTTTTAGCAGACCACGACATATGGATTAATGGTGTCCGTGCTGACCAAAGCGCTGTTCGTAAAGAATTTAAGATTGAAGAAAAGGCTAAGTTTGGCGTAACCCGCTTTCATCCTATGCTGGACTGGAACAAACGTGATATTGAAAAATATATCCGCGAACATAAATTACCAAGACATCCGCTGGAAGATAAAGGTTATTTCAGTATCGGTTGTGAGCCTTGTACTCGCAAATTCGATATTGAATGGAGTATGCGCGAAGGACGTTGGTTTGGTTTGAACAAAACCGAATGTGGACTGAATACTGATCTTGTACAGAAATAAGTATCCTTTCTTATTGTTTGACATTTAATTTCCTTAGATAAAGAATGAAAGT
Organism: uncultured Bifidobacteriaceae bacterium; assembly: GCA_964572965.1. GTDB lineage: Bacteria > Bacteroidota > Bacteroidia > Cytophagales > UBA9547 > CAZNHL01. The sequence goes on along the minus strand of CAZNHL010000039.1, from coordinate 18,274 downwards.
ATTAGTAACAGGTGGTGCAGGTTACATTGGTTCTGCGCTTGTTCAGGAACTTGCAAAAAGAAAAGACATCGAGAGTATTGTGGTTTATGACAACCTGAGCCGCGATAACTATAATTTGTTTACTGACAGTAAAAAATTGGCTGAAGGCAAAGTAAGATTCGAATTCGGAGATCTACTTGACTCAAGAAAATTAAAGAAGGCTGTTAAAAATGCTGATGTGGTATATCATCTCGCGGCAAAAACATCTTCACCCAACTCAGATCTTGACTCGCACTTTTTTGAACAGACAAACCATTGGGGCACAGCTGAATTGGTGTATGCAGTCGAAGAAAGTACCAATGTAAAGAAGTTTATTGTAGCAAGCAGTACCGCTATTTATGGAACAACTACAGGAACTGAAGAAGTAAATGAAAGCAGCGAGCCAAACCCAAAAACTTTCTATGCAGTATCTAAAATGCGGGGAGAAAGCCATGTACAGCGATTATTTGACAAAACCAACACAGTAATCCTACGCCTTTCTAATGTTTATGGTCACGCTCCTGCCCTTCGTTTTGACACAGTGATCAATCGTTTTATGTTCGATGGTCATTATAAAAACCGTATTTCTATTCACGGAAGCGGGAATCAGGTTCGTAGTTTTGTTCATATAAATAAAGCTGTAGATGCGCTTGTACAGGCTTTAGAAAAAGAAGTCCCTTCTGGTATTTACAATGTCACAGACAAGCAATTATCTTTATTAGATATGCTGGATGTATTAAAAGAGATTTACCCTCCGATGGAATTTATACTGATCAATCAGCATCTTACGCCAAGCGATCTGAGAGTTAGTCCGGAAAGCAATCTGAGTAAGTATATCGCAGAAACAAAATCAAATGATCTGAATCAGGAACTTTCTGAATTTAAAGCACACTTTTCTTTCAGTTAAATCATTAAAATTTGAAAACATATCATAAAGGCCCTTGTCAGGGCCTTTTCTTTTGTGTGGCTTTTCCCGTATATTTAATTATAAACCTTTTTAAGTTCTTTAATGCGTATTTTTTGCACCATATTATTACTTTTTTTTTCATCAGTAATAGTGCATGCGCAATCAGTAATAGATTCAAGCGGGTTACAACATAAACATTCATTAATTCACCTACCGCCTTTACCTAAACATAAAATTATACACGAGCAAGACTCGATAAGTAAAACCCGTGTAGTCCAGCATAGAAGATATGTAAGAGAGCTTGACCGTATTAACGATTCGATCAGATTTTATCAATATCTTGAACATAAATCAAATACTAACATTGTTTACAAATTGGTATATAATGCTCTGGTTGTCAACTCACCACAAGAGGATTTCGATGCAACTCCGGAAGAAACAGCAGATCTGAGAGAACAGTTTGAAGGCAAAATAATAGGTTCAATCAAAATTGTCAGCCTTTCTCCATTTGGAACCGACGTTGACCATCCGGAGCAACGCCCTCCCAACAAAGGAATTCAACTGGAAAAATTTGGTAACGACATGCACTTAAACACCCAAAAGTTACTAATAAAATCTATTTTGCTATTCAAACAAGGTGATGCACTTGACTTTTTCCGGTTAAAGGACTCAGAACGTCTTCTTCGCCGCTTACCGTTCTTACGGGACAGTAGAATAAATATTCAAAAAGGGAATACCGGTAACGACACTATTGATGTTATTGTGGTTGCACAAGACCTTTGGTCAATATTTATACAGGTAGATCCTAGTTACCCCCTACCTATTGCATATGGCGATAATAACTTACTTGGAATGGGGCAACAATTAAAAATTTCTGACAGGTATCAGCCGACAAGCCCTGTCAGAGATGCCCGGGAAATTTATTATCAGGCACCGCCAATCGGCAATACCTATATCGTTTCTTCTTTCAGGTATGTAATGAAGCCAGAAAATAACCAAAGCAGAGTGCTAAATATCAGCAAGGGATTAGTTTCTGCCATTACAAAATGGGCTTATGGTATTGAATTGAGCCATAATGACCAACAATTTGTTACATACAACCGAGCAGACACGACTTATACTTATTATCCGGTCACTTACCAAAACTTTGATTCATGGCTGATACGAAGTTTTTCCCTTCATCCTAAAAAAAAATTTAACGAGCACGATCCTCGTTTATTAACAGGTGTAAGGTATTATAAAAGGAATTATCTGGAACGTCCGGCTCTTCCTTATGACACCTCTTTACAATATGGAAATTATGACCAGATAATCGGTTTAGTTGGTATTTCAAAACGTCGGTATATCAAAGAAACCTATTTCTATAAATTAGGACGAACAGAAGACGTTCCTGTTGGCTATAACCTTAATATTCAGATTGGTTATAACTTTTACGAGTTTTACAGATACTGGTATGGTTCTATGTCATGTTCATGGGGGAACTTTATTTATAAACGCTGGTACATGGATTATTCTGTCCAGTTTGGAACCCAGTTTGACGCAACGCATGCCTATAAGCCAGTCCTTAATCTCAGTACCAGAGTTATTTCAAGAAAATTCACTCCGGGTTTGTGGCTTATCAGAAATTACACAACAGCCTTAATGGTATTAGGACAAGATCTGTTTTACAGGCAACAGACCAATCTCAATACCAACGGCGCTATGTTTGGAAATAATGCAGGCATCTACAGAAACAATGGCCGTATTTCATTATCAAACCAAATAGCAATGGTATCCCCGCTCAGAATTATTGGTTTCAGGTTTGTTCCGGTAATATTTGCAGCAGTGGGGTTCCATAGCACGGCAGAAAAAAGCTTTGATTTTAGTAAACCATATCAGACTTATGGTATCAATCTTTATATAAGAAATGACCGCTTTGTTACCGGTAGTTTTTCTTTAGGTATAGGCTTCTATTATTTAAAAGAAAATATTGATGGATGGAACCCAGCCTTTAATCCTTCAGGAACTTTAAATGACCAGTTCTACGATCTGGTTCCTTCAAAACCAGACCCAATCATTTTCAATTAAGCAAACCCGTTTCCTTGGGAGCAACCTCTTCATTTTCCAGCATAAAAACCAGATCTGTCAGGGCTTTTTCTACATCTTGCTGTAAATCTTCCAGAACCAACACAAGCTTCCCTGACGGCAGTTTTTGCAAATGTTTATAATTAGTCCCGCTAACCTCTTTTTGAGTAAGTAGTATTACAAATGGAGAAGGCAGCAAAGCATGGATCATACTACAGCGGTAATTCAAATAGAGCCAATCCGCATGATTTAATGCAACATATTCCTTCGAAAAAAGATTAACAATTGCCTGATTGAATCGTTTCCTGGCCTGTTCTTTTACACGTAATGGCTTATTGTCAAAAAACACACCAAACAACTCAATTAATTGAGCATAAAACACAAAAGCCGGAACTTTCAGCTCTGATTTTACTAGGCGCGCAGACTGTTCAAGCAGGTTGTCTTTCAGATAACCGACCCAAAAATCTCTTTTTTCGACAGAATCTTTTTTATTTTCTATTTTTAACGCGTATTTTGACATTAGAAATTAAGCACATAACCCAACATATTTATGATTAAAAAAGCAATTATACTACTATCAGTAACGGCATTTATGTATGCCTGCCAGGCTTCCGGCCACAATAGTCAATCGTGGCAGCCGTCTAAACCAAAGAAGATGAAACGCCATTAATCATAAAAATTCCTTTTAAATAAAATGACGGTTATACTTTATATTAGCCGTCATTTTTTATTTTTGAACTATGGTAAAGTTACTCAGATTCTTTTTAGCAATTCCTCTTCTTATTAGTTTTTATAGTGATGGACAAACAATAAGCAAAGTTCCATACAGAAGCATAGAAAACCCTTATTACTGGAAACACCGTATGCCACGCGCAGATTATTGGCAGCAGGATGTCGCTTATGAAATTAAAGCATCATTAGATGATTCTACAGGGATCCTTACGGCCGATTTTTATAAACTTACTTATTACAATAACTCACCCTTTGCGTTAAAAGAGCTTTATTTTCATTTAAATGAAAACGCTTTCCAACCAGGTTCTTATTACGACAACCTGACACGTAATAATCACATAACTCCCAAATTTGGCAAATACGAAGTACAAGGCTTGGGAATACCTGTTGCAAACCTTCTGGTAAATGATGCTGCTCCTGCCAAAATCACTCTTGATAATACTATCATGCGTGTAGATTTGGTAAAACCATTACAGGCCGGAGATTCGCTTGTAGTTACCTGCCAGTTTAAAAACTACTTTGACGGAGGCGGTAGTATGCGCCGTCGCGGTAAAACATTTGACAGTTATGGTTTTAAACAATTTGACGGTGTACACTGGTATCCTCAAATCTGCGTTTATGATGCAAAATTCGGCTGGACAACAGATCAACACCTTGACAAAGAATTCTATAATAACTTCGGGTCTTTCGATATAGAAATCTCATTTCCAAATGATTATATAGTAGAAGCAACCGGAGATCTAATGAACCGTTCAGAAGTTTTACCTGATACTCTTCGCCAAAAGCTTGATATCAGTAACTTCAAAACAAAACCCTGGGGCTCAGCCTCGTCTGTCATTATCCCAAGAGTGAAAGGCGAATCTAAAACATGGAAATTTTATGCTTACAATGTTCATAACTTTGCCTTTACAGCAGACCCTCTTTACCGAATCGGAGAAGTAGACTGGAATGGAATTAAGTGTATTAGTCTTGCTCAGGAACCTAATGCCTCTAAATGGCAGGAGTCGGCCAATTTTGCTGCCAATGTCATTAAAACTTATTCCAGGGATTTCGGGATGTATGCCTGGCCCAAAATTATTGTAGCCGATGCGAAAGACGGCATGGAATATCCGATGCTGACACTTGACAATGGCACATACCCAAATCACCAAAGCTTATTAGCTCATGAAATCGGCCATATGTGGTTTTATGGAATGGTGGGCAGCAATGAAACTTATCGTGCGTTTCTGGATGAAGGGTTCACTCAATTCATTACTACCTGGAGTATGGACAAGCTAACCGGAGCTGAACGTGACCGTTTGTCAAAAAGCAAATATGTTGAAAAACACCTGCCCGCTTTAATTAACCGTTATGACAACCTCTATTACCCTTACCTTAAAACCGTAGACATTGGTGGTGATGAGCCTTTAAATACGCATTCATCAGGCTTTAATGGAGCAATCAGACATGGTGGAAGTTATGGACTGGTTTACTACAAAACCGGGGTAATGCTTTATAACCTGCGTTATGTATTGGGTGACACTCTTTTTCTAAGTGCCATGAAGCACTATTTCAACAAATGGAAAATGTGCCACCCCTATCCCGAAGATTTCCGTCAGTCTATCATAGAATATACTCAGGTAGATTTGAACTGGTTTTTTGATCAATGGTTAGAGACAACCAAAACTATTGATTATGGTATAAAGCGTATCAGAAAAGTAAAAGGCACAAAGCAATACAAAATCACAATTATCCGCAAAGGGCGTATGCAGATGCCTCTTGATATCACTATTACGTCTAATGGCAAAAAACAACAATACCATATCCCTAATACCTGGTTTGTAAAATCACTGGATAGCTCTGTGACAGTACTTCCTAAATGGTATGGCTGGGATTTACTACAACCGGAATATACCTTCAAAGCAGAACTTGACAAATTCCCGTCATTGGTTCAGATCGACAGTACACATACACTTGCCGATGTTGATATGATGGACAATACCTTTGGATGCAATAAAGGTGATAAATGGGGTAAACCGTTCCAGTTTGACCACCGTGTTCCCGGAACAGTTTCATGGACTACTCCACAACATTATTGGAGACCAGATGTATGGTACAATAGTTTTGATGGCACTCAGGTTGGCTTACATGCACATGGTACTTATTTCGGAAAACGCAACTACCATATCACTGGCTGGTACAATACGCGTTTAGGACAATACAATTTACCGGAAGGCACCTATAACAAAAATCAGGCTTTCGGGGTTAATGCATGGGCTTCACAATTAATCAAACGCGTAACAATAAAAGAATACTTTGCATACAATGCAGGCCTGATCAAGCCGGGAGTTTCTATAGAGAAAGTTTTCCAGAAACAAGATGCACGTAACCCTCGCTGGTGGTCAGTTTATGCAGCTGCCGAAATGATGTACCGTCCAAAACAAACAGACAGTCTTTACTTGGTACAACCAGGTCATTGGTCTATCCAGCGCCTTAATAGCTATGTAAATGCAGGAGTAACAAGGAATGTAGGCTACAGTACAGGTAATGTTAAAACCAGCCTTGATGTACGTTTGCCAGGCATTGCATCTGAATTCAATTATTCAAAAGTAAGCTTAACAGTACTTCACACACACAACTGGAAGAAATTTGAATTTAAAAACAGACTTTTCGGACAATACGGTTTTGGAAACTTTGCCACTGAAAGCGCTCTTTACCTAGCCGGAGGAAATCCTGAAGAAATGTATGGCAACAAATACACGAGAGCTGCCGGTATTGTTCCTTATGATTGGGCAGGTTATGGCTTAAACACTAACAACTTTCAATATGGGGGTGGCTTGAACCTTCGTGGTTATGCAGGCTACATAAACCCATATACTCAGGAAGGGAAGTTAAATACAAACTACATTGGGCGCAGCGGTATCAGTTTTAACACAGAAATTGATTTTGACCAGTTTATTAAGTTCAAACCCAAAAGAGTTTCTCAATACCTGAAAATGGACACTTATTTCTTTGGAGACTTTGGGATGCTCGCATTACCGGTTGATAACGCTGGATGGAAGGCTGCCCCTTTCCGCATGGATGCAGGTTTAGGCACTGCCCTTTCAATCAAATTCACTCCTTATGACATAAAGCCGCTTGTAGTACGTTTCGACATGCCTTTGTTCCTGAATGCGCCGGCAGCAACTGACAATATGTTTGACTTTAGGTATGTTGTTAGCATCAATAGATCTTTTTAAATAAAAAAGTTCTCCAAAAGAGAACTTTTAAATACTTTTTTCGTACATTTATGAAAGTACATTTAATCAAACAGCTATCTATAGACTCATTCGTCTTAGGAAATGCCCGAAGTCATAGTTCATTCACACAATGGCTGGCAATTGTAAAACATGCAGACTGGAATCAACCAGAAGATATTATCAAAACATTCAACTCAGCTGATATACTAGGCAGAGATTCAAACAGAGTTATCTTCAATATTGGAGGCAATAACTATCGAATGATTTGCAAATACCTATTTGGTAAACATCAAGTACATCTGTTTGTCTGCTGGATCGGGACACATGCTGAATATGATAAGATTTGTAAGAGTGGTACACAATTTACAATCAACAACTATTGAAACACATTATGGAAACACTAAAATATAAAGTTATCAATTCTGAAAATCAGTATTATAACTACTGCAACATTTTAGAAAAACTACTTGAAAGCAATGTCATCAACAATGCCACACAAGACGAGGCCGACTTGCTTACATTACTCATTGAAGACTGGGATTCAAGAAACAGTAAACTTACCACCGATCAGAACCCAATTGAGTTTTTACAAATTCTCATGCAGGAGAATCAATTAAAAGCAGCAGACCTGGTTAAAATTCTAGGTATCAGTAAAGGATTGGTATCGGATATACTTCATTATAAAAAGGGTTTATCCAAGGAAGTTATCCGTAAACTCGCCGACCATTTCAAAGTATCACAGGAAGCATTTAACAAACCATACATGCTGATTTTAAAAGAATATCAAACAGAAAGGGATGAGATCTCTAAAGTTGCAGAACAAAACAAAAACTATTCGCGCTCACAAGACTAATTAATGAACAAGCTAAAAAAAAGGAAAATAGCAGCTCGTAAAAAAGTAAACAGTGATAAAAGAAAATACCGTTTTCTAATCGTTTTTGTTATCATTGGTTTTTTTATGGCCTGTTATTCAATGATAAAACTCCACAGCACAATCATTGATAGTACATACTTCTGGATATCATTTTTTTCCGTAGGAATTATCGGAGCTTTCATTACATCAGACTTTATGTTGAAACAAAATGGTAAAGGCTTCAGTTATTTCAGACATTACTTTTGGTTTATTATTATATTCGGTGGCACTGCAAATGGCACTTTTCTTTTAACAAATGATCTGTTTGCTTCCAAAAGTCAGCGAACAATAAAACTA
>CAZNHL010000039.1:2102-10115 GCA_964572965.1 uncultured Bifidobacteriaceae bacterium | reverse complement strand
CACTCACGCTATATCTCACACGCACGCAAAGGTTCTAGCTCTGTCACTGTATATTTTAACGATCTTAAAAAGGAAATCAACTTTTCGAACGACAACCAGGAATTGACAAAAGCTAACTATGCTACTTTCACTGTAAAAAAAGGGGGCTTCGGATTTGATATAATAGAAGCGCGTAAGCTATCTAGAAACTAAGTAACATTTACTTTCCAATTTACTGTGTATATTTAGCCGGAATTTATTCTATTTATCCATGAGAAAACTGATTATCACATCTGTTATTTTACTTGCAACAGCAATTAGCGGATACGCTCAGACTGAAACTAAACCTGATTGTAAAAACCCAAAGTCACAGGCTGATATGAATGCTTGTTCAGAACTTGAGTTTGAAAAGGCAGATTATCAGTTAACAAGGTTATACAAACAAGTAACGTCACTTTTGGAAGCCGAACCCAGAAAGTCTGTGGTTGAGTCACAAAAACACTGGATTATTGTAAGAGACAACCATTGTGAAGTATTCAGATACTTCTATAAAGACGGTAGTTTATTACCTGTTTCTTATAACAATTGCAAAACTCAATTAACTAATGACAGAAGCAAAGAATTAAATAGTATTCTGGAAGAAATCAAAAGAAGATAAGTTGGTTTCAGAGACAAATCGAGCATAAATCACTAAATTGCGTTGTTCTTCAATCAAAAGACTGGGAGCAACGCAATACAATGACCCAACAATCAAAAACTCCTATAGCCGAAAAATCAGGCTTACATCCAAGAAACCCTCATCGTTCTCTTTATAACTTCAAAGAACTGATTCTGGCTAACCCTGCACTTGCTCCATTTGTTGTTACTAACAAATTCAAAGTTAAGTCTATCGACTTTGCAAATCCGGAAGCTGTAAAACAACTTAACAAAGCATTGCTAAAACATTTTTATGGCATTGCACAATGGGATATCCCTAAAAACTACCTTTGCCCTCCTATTCCGGGTCGTGCTGACTATATCCACTATATAGCCGATTTATTGGCAGAAAGTAATGGTAGAATATTCCCATCTGCTGTTAAAGTACTAGATATTGGTACCGGTGCCAACTGTATTTATCCGATACTTGGGCATCAGGCTTATGGATGGAAATTTATTGCAACCGACATTGACCCATTAGCCATTCGTACAGCCAAACATACTATACAGGCCAATGCAGCTATTTCAAAAGCTATTGAATGCCGTTATCAGAAAGACTCAACGGCCATTTTCAAAAACATCATGAAGCCAGGCGAAGTCTTTGATGTCACTATGTGCAATCCCCCCTTCCACTCTTCTGCTGCTGAAGCAAAAGAAGTAGGCATCAAAAAAGCCCGTAACCTGGGGATCGACCCTAAAGACAGCGAAAATCCTATCCTTAACTTTGGAGGCCAGAACAACGAGCTTTGGTGTGATGGAGGAGAGTCCAAATTTATCTGGCGTATGGTTGAAGAAAGCGCTCTGATATCTACCAGCAGCTTCTGGTTTACCACATTGGTGTCTAAGAAAGATAATCTGGCAAGAGTATACAGTGCTTTACAAAAAGTTGGTGCATTGGAGGTAAAAACCATTGAAATGACACAAGGTCAAAAAGTGAGCCGTATTGTTGCCTGGACTTTCCTGGATAAGGAAAAGCAGCAACAATGGAGAGAAAAAAGATGGGAAACGAAAAAGTAGGAATCTTACAAAGTTTAGAGTTCCATTTGTTCAATGAAGCACCCTAACGCCTTTACTTATCCCCGACCCAAATTATCCGGTAAACTTCTTAATGCTTTACTGAATAACTCCATCTTTATTAAAGCAAAGCGGTTTCTGTTTTTCCCTTTTACCAAAGCTCAACTAAAAAGCGACGTAACCAATGTTGTATTTTTAAACTGGCTCATCCCATTTGAAAGTATTGCACATCTTGTACCGGAACATGTAAAACTAAAACAATATGACGGTCAGGTTCTTTTGACCGTTCTTACTTACAAGCATGGAAATTTCAGGCCAGTTGCATTTGACAGGTTTAAGGGCATTTTCGGCTCTCCGTTACAAAGCAACTGGCGATTATATATTGAAAACAATACCTGTTTTCATAGCCTTGAGCCAACAGTATTTTTTGTAAAAAACATTATAGGCGGTTTTACTTATACCATTGGTAGCAGATGTTTCAGCAACATTCTTCAAACTCATCTGCCAGACTCATTCGAACATTATGCAGATGCAAACCAGTTTGTGACTAAAATAAATCCGGGTCACAGCAACTCCCCTGATTTAGAGATAACCTTGGAAACAAAACCTGACTGGGAGATACCTTCAAATATGCAACCATACTTTCAAAATAAAGAAGCTCTCATTCGTGCAATTTGTAACCAGGATGCTGCAATTTCAGATCTTCCTGATACAAATAAATATGCGCTGGCAAAAATAAATCTGGGTTTTGACCATGCAAGTCTAGAACCCCTGGTAATTAAAAACTATGAGAGTAAATGGTTAAAGAGCAAAACTCATGATATTCCTTGCTTTGCTTTTGTTATTAGAAACCTTACTTTTTTATCTTTAGGAGAAAGAATAGTTACTGCTAAATATGAACATCATTGATTTTATTATCGGAGCACTTCTGATGAATGGCATGCCACATTTTATTTTTGGCATCACTAAAACAAGGTTTCTGGGTCTTTTCGGGTTTAGTCCTTCCGGCAATATTTTGTATGGCCTTATACAGTTTATTGCATGTTTTATCCTATATCTTAGTCAGTACCATATTAAAGGCATTTTAAATAACGGAATTTTTATTGGAAGCAGTCTGGTTATTATCCTATACTTTTTATTAGGTAAAACCATCCTGAAATTCTACAACAGACGGTAATTCTGCGATATTGCATTCAATTGAGTATGAAATACTATGTGTTTACAAGCTAAACACTGCAGCAGAGACGTTCAATAGATAAAAAACAATGAGACATTCCATCCTGATATTTATTTTAGTTATTGTCTTTTATCCCTCGTTTGGGCAAAACAGTAATACCTGGGCAGCTTTTTGGAATAGCGATACAACATTAATTGGCTTTAAAGACAATGAAGGGATTGTTAAAATCCAACCCCGATTTATGGGTTTAACTTTCGCCAGAAAATTTGATGACATTATTGCAGTAACACACGAAGTAAACGGTAAGTGGGAGAACTACTACCTGACAAAGAGCGGCAGAATAATAGGCAGGGACAGCCTGCATATATTTGACAATGGTGCAGACTGTGAAAGTGAGGGGTTCATTCGTTTTCGCGACCACAAGACTGACAAGGCTGGAATGTTTAACAAAAGCGGAGACGTAGTAATTCCTGCTGAGTATAACGATCTTTCAAGAGTAAAGAATGGAATGGTAATAGCGTTAAAAGGTGCAACGAAAAAATATTCTAAAGGAAAAGAACATTACAGCTTAACAGGTGGCAAACAGTTACTAATTGATACTAATAACAATATCTTAATTGATAACTTCAACCAAGATTACGATCTGAACTTCTTTTCACTAACTATTTCAAACCTACCCAATCCAGACACTTTAAGACAAAACTTCATAGCCACTAACAATCAATATTACTCATTTATTGATTTTGATAAAGAATTTAAAGTCTGGTTAAAGACCAACTTACTTTCGAATGTTACAAAAGAAAAATTGATTGATGTAACATATGATACAATTACCCTTTGGCAAGAGCCTAACGGCTGGGTAAATGAACCCAAGAGAGCCTTTATTGAACGAAACTTTGAACTTATTAAATCAAAACTCCTTGAATTAAACTCCAGTAAATGCCAATACAGCATATTCAGTGATGGATTAAACCCATATATTTATACATCGGATGGCTTTGAAGTTTTTTACAATAATTGCAGAGAACCTAAAGACTGGATGTATCCCGTCAAAATCATAGCTATTACCCATAAAAACAAAAAAGATTTTCAACAAGACCACTTATCATTTTTAAGAACAGATAATGGATACAAGCTTATAAATCTTGTAATCAGAAGTGGTAAAGTCAAATAGCAGACTTTTCTTTAAACCTGCTACGAAAGGCCTCATAACTTTAAATCATGGGACTTTGATTATTATATACAAAAAAGGAGGCCACTGAATTTCAGTGGCCTCCTTTTTTGTATATCAATTCCTATTTCGTTGCTTCAACGGGAATCACTCCAAACGCCTGTTTGGCAGAATCTGCTACCTGGTAGTTTATTTTGTCATAACCCCAGTAGTTCATTACTGCAATGTGCGTTACTTTTTTATACAAAGGGTCTTTATCCTTATTATCTTCGTAAACCAACCTGCGCGGATACACAAAGTAGCGCGACCAACTACCGTTGAAAATTCCGCCGGAATTAAGATTTATAGCTTGCTGCTGCTTTCTTACAGTATCAATCAAAGTGCGGGACGGCATCAGGATCACTGCATTTTCAGGTGCTTTATTAAGCATTTTAAGATAAGCATAGTCAAAGCCTAATTTAGCCTGTAGTTTTTCGTCTGTAGTAAGATTTGGATATTTTTTAATCACATCCATGTTTTCTTTGATCAAAGTATCTTTGACCCATTTATAACCATCTACCTTTTTGATCAGGAGGAAAACCAATAAAAAAGAAACTAACAACACTACGATGTTAATTAAAAATGGAATGCTCACACTTTTCTCTGAAGGAGAAAAAGAAGGAGTCGGAGCTTTCGGGCTTGGTGAACTTTCTTTCGCTTTCTTTGACACGATAAAAAACTTTTCTCAAATCTAATAAATTGTACGTTCTTTCGGAAAAGCAAATTCATTAAGAAATAAGTTCGTTACGATACTCCACTCTATTCACGATTCATGTGTTTGAATATTTAAAGCCATCTTCGGGATTAAAAGAAACAGAACAATAAAATATTCATTAAGCCATCCTTTTACGTTTATTCTTTATAATTTTACCCAATTTCTAATAAAGAAAACATGTCAGTACACGGAAGCGAGTCTATCAAAAGAGTAACTACCCACCAGTTACAAGAGATGAAGAACAGAGGTGAGAAAATTTCTATGCTTACGGCATATGATTTTTCTATGGCGGGTATTCTTGATAAAGCAGGTCTGGATGTCATTCTGGTGGGCGATTCGGCCTCAAACGTAATGGCCGGACACGAAACAACACTGCCAATCACGCTGGACCAGATGATTTATCACGCTTCAAGTGTGGTTCGTGCCGTTCAACGAGCGTTGATTGTAGTTGACATCCCTTTCGGTTCTTATCAGGGAAATTCTTCAGAGGCTTTACGTTCTTCTATCAGGATTATGAAAGAATCAGGTGCACATGCTGTAAAGGTTGAAGGTGGCGCAGAAATTAAAGAATCTGTGATCCGTGTATTGAGTGCAGGTGTACCAGTGATGGGCCACTTGGGGCTTACACCACAGTCTATTTATAAATTCGGTACTTATTCTGTAAGAGCCAAGGAAGAAGAGGAAGCAAATAAGCTGATTGAAGATGCCCGTATCCTGCAGGATTGCGGATGTTTTGCTTTGGTCTTGGAAAAAATACCGGCTTCACTAGCCAAACGAGTAGCCGATGAACTTACCATTCCGATTATCGGTATTGGCGCCGGTCCTGATGTGGACGGACAGGTATTAGTATTACATGATATGCTTGGTATCAACAATGAATTCCAGCCTCGTTTTTTACGAAAATACGCTGACTTACACTCTATTATGCTTGGTGCTGTAAAACAGTATATCGGCGATGTCAAAAACAAATCCTTCCCTAACGACAAAGAAGGATATTAATTTAGTAATTAGTCATGAGTCTTGAGTAGTGAGAACTTTTCTCACTACTCAAGACTCACTACTCAAGACTCAAAAACGTGTTATTTACTGTTCTATACGAAGACAATCACCTGATTATTGTCAGCAAAAAAAGCGGTGTACTTGTACAGGGCGACGCCACAGGTGACAAACCATTGGCCGAACATGTAAAAGAATACCTGAAGAAGAAATACGACAAGCCCGGTAATGTATTCTGTGGTGTAGTTCACCGTCTCGACAGGCCTGTAAGCGGTTTAGTTGTATTGGCAAAAACTTCCAAGGCACTTGAAAGGATGAATAAACTTTTCCAGACACGTGAAGTTAAAAAGACCTATTGGGCTGTTGCCAAAAACAAGCCTAAGGCAGAACAGGGTACACTGATACACTGGTTATTAAAAAATCAGGATAAAAACATTACCAAGCCTTACGATCGTGAAATTACAGGCAGCCAAAGAGCAGAATTGCACTACAGGTTGTTGGGTGAAGTATCACATCATTATTTAATTGAAGTAAATCCGATTACAGGAAGGCCACATCAGATCCGTGTACAGCTGGCATCTATGGATTGTCCGATCAAAGGAGACCTTAAATATGGCGCACACGGCGCTAATCCGGACGCCTCTATTCATTTGCATGCCCGCAGCATTGCGTTTATCCACCCAGTCTCAAAAGAACCAATAGAAGTTACTGCCCCTGTACCTAATGAGCCACTCTGGAAACAGTGTGAAGCATTTGTACAGCTGGACATGTAAAATTAGTGTTAGGTGGTGGATGTTAGTTGTTAGGATCTGATCCTTTCCAAATATCATCCAACTTTCAGTATAAAATCAAAAAAGGCCCAACACTTATTAAGCGTCTGGCCTTTCACACTTAGCGTTCAGCTATTACTAAACTGCTACGTTATTTTCTCTCAAAGCATCGTTCAATGATGTTTTCAAGTCTGTGCTTTCTTTACGCTGACCGATAATCAAAGCACAAGACACCTGGAATTCACCTGCCGGAAAATGCTTAGTGTATGAACCAGGAATAACCACAGAACGAGGTGGCACATAACCACGATATTCTTTAGGCTCGCTGCCTGTAACATCGATTACTTTTGAGTTACCGGTAATTACAACGTTAGAACCTAGAACAGCTTCTTTACCAATTCTTGCTCCTTCAACAATGATACAACGAGAACCGATGAAAGCACCGTCTTCAACAATTACAGGAGATGCCTGCACAGGCTCCAATACACCACCGATACCAACACCACCACTCAGGTGAACATGTTTACCGATTTGTGCGCATGAACCAACTGTAGCCCATGTATCGACCATTGTACCTTCATCAACATAAGCACCAATGTTCACATAAGATGGCATAAGGATTGTTCCTTTAGACAAATATGCACCATATCTTGCCACTGCCGGAGGTACTACGCGTACACCCAATTGTTCGTAGTTAGTTTTCAAAGCCATTTTATCATGGAATTCGAAGATACCAACTTCAGACACTTTCATTTTTTGGATAGGGAAATACATCAAAACAGCTTTCTTTACCCACTCGTTTACCTGCCATTCGCCATTTGCCAAAGGCTGGGCTGTACGCAAACGTCCTTTATCAAGGTCTTCGATGACAGTACGAATAGCTGCTACAGTTTCTTCGTTGCTTAAAAGAGTGCGGTCATTCCACGCTTTTTCAATAATATCTTTTATTTCCATTTTCTATAAATTGTATATTGTTGCACGAAATTAATGCATTGAAGCGAAAAAGCCGAAATATTATCATAGCATCTGTACTGAAACCTGTAAATGATTCGCGCATGTACGAAAAACTAGCGCTATCAATCAACAAGTTACAGGATTTCAATATACATATTATAGGGCAAAATATTAACTACAAAAATATTCCGGAAGGAATAACGCTTCATCCGATATTCAAATTCAGCCGCCTGGGTATAACACGACTTCTTGCTCCCCTTCAGTTTTTCATACAATTAGTAAAACAAAAACCGACGCTGAACATTATCAGTACACATGAACTGCTTTTCCCTTCGGTCATTTATAAATTATTTTTCGGAGGAAAACTGATTTATGATGTCCGGGAAAATTATCATAAAAATATCCTGAATACGAATGCATTTCCTAAGGCAATCAGAAATCTGGTTGCTGTTTATGTACGGGCAAAAGAATGGCTGACACAACCATTTATAGATCATTACTT
>CAZNHL010000039.1:0-2092 GCA_964572965.1 uncultured Bifidobacteriaceae bacterium | reverse complement strand
ACTTTCTGGCTGAAAGATCTTATGCCAGTGAGCTTGGCTTTATAAAAAATAAGTTTACAATTCTTGAAAACAAGTATCAGGGAAATATCAAAGAAGAAGTAAAAACTAACAGAGAGTTAAACCTACTTTATAGCGGTACAATTGCAGAAAATTACGGTATTTGGGAAGCAATTGAACTGGCGACAAAACTTCATCAGGAAAACCCTAAAACTACTTTAAAAATAATCGGATATTGCGCTGACTTAAAGCTATTTGAAAAAATTTTAAAAAGTATTTCTCAAAGGCCTTTTATCACACTTACCGGAGGAAATAAGCTTATACCTCATGAAGAAATAGTAGAAGCGATTCAACAGGCAGATTTCGGTCTTATTGCTTATCAGCCCAATCCTTCTACCGACAACTGTATTCCGACAAAACTTTATGAGTATTTCATTAACCGTCTTCCGGTGATCCTCACTCCTAACCCCCTTTGGGTCAATTTTTCGGTTGATTATAATGCTGCTTTGATAGTAGACTATAATAGTTTTGATGCCCATGTATTGCTCACTCAAATGGAACAGGATACATTCTTTAACAAGGGGGATTTCAGCAAATTACTATGGACTGACGAAGAACAAAAGTTACTTAATGTAATTTCTGCTTTAAATATCAAAGCCAGACTTTAATTCGAAAGGTTCTGCCATATAGGCTTTATAAACAATATCTTCACTATGTTTTAACAAGTCCTTTACCCTCATTTTGGTAAAAGGCTGACTTATCCTGAAAAGCAATTCTTCTTCCGTCAGCCATGCTACTTCGGGACTTTCTTCACTCGTTGTTACCTGCCCGCTTACCCTCAGTGCCGTAAATGCCAGAATCAAACGTGGTTTACTCTTTTGATTTTCAAAATTATCTGTCTGCAAATTTGAATAAACACCTTTCAATTTAGGATTAGAAACTAACATACCGGTTTCCTCAAAAACTTCACGCTGCAAAGCATGCACCAGGTCTTCGCCTTCATCAACCTGTCCGCCCGGTAACTCCCAACCCCGACGATGATGCCTGATTGACAAAATTTCTTTCCGTTCATTACGAACCAAAGCGCAAACAGCAATTATATGTAGCGGAGTATTCATGAGGCTCTAAGTGTCAGGTGTTAAAGTGTTAGGAGTTGCTGTTTCAACCTATCGTTTTAATTACTACGGACGTATTTGACAAAATCAAAAGCAAAGGCATGTTTTTCGTCTGCGGTAAGTGGTTCGCGGCTTTCTTCTTTCCATTCATTTCCTAACTCAGGAAAAAACGTATCTCCATCAACTTCTGTTTTTACTTCTGTCAGATAAACAACATCAGCCAATGGTAAAGCTTCTTTATAAATCTGTCCGCCGCCTATTACAAAAGCTTCATCATCACCACGTTTCTTTGCAACCTCAATAGCTTTCTCCAATGAGTTGACTACTATTACACCATCATAACTGAAATCCGGGTTTCTGGTAATAACCACTGAAGTACGGTTTGGCAGCGGCTTTCCTATCGAATCAAAAGTCTTACGTCCCATAATGATATGATGGGTACTTGTCATAAACTTAAAATACTTAAAGTCTGCCGGCAAGTGCCACAACATCCGGTTATCCTTCCCGATTGCATGATTTTTAGCTGCCGCTACAATAATAGATAGTTTCATTTGGTAAATAGTGAGGAGGTGAAGATTATAAATTAAAAGATTCTAAAATTTAAAAATTATTCATCCTAAGACTACAAAATCTTACAGAAAGTAACAATAACTTCTAAAAATAATCTTACAATTAAAATTTATATCCTCTCAGGAACTCTTCAATTCCCAGCTTCTTCTTTCCTTCAGGTTGTAATTCCAATACAGCCACCCAACCATCAGCAGCTCTGAACTTTAAATAGGTTTTATGATCTGTATCAAAATCGCCAATTTCTTTACTACTTGAACTAAGCTCAAAAGAAGTTTTGAATACTTTAAAAGTCTTATCATTGAAAAACATAAAAGCGGCCGGGTATGGAGACAGCCCGCGAACGAAATTATGTACCTGCTCTGCTCCTTTCGTCCAGTCTATTTTGCAGTCATCCTTAAATATTTTCGGAG
>CAZNHL010000038.1:33014-43738 GCA_964572965.1 uncultured Bifidobacteriaceae bacterium | reverse complement strand
AATCCTAAACATAACGACTGTGTGATGAAAAGCAGCTGTACTTATTTTGCTTCTTTACAGGGGTAGAGAAGCGATTAATCGCGTCTGTTCATTTGCCCTGAATATTCATTTTTTTGATATTAAATTTATCTGTATTCCAATTCGCCGGATTACTGGCAATGTAATTATGTATCCTTTCAAATGATTCTGCATTGCGGATGATATGATCGTGGAACCGGGCTTGCCATTCGAAATCGGCGTGGATCTGGTGGATTTCAAATGTGCAGCGTCCTTTGTACCATCGGATGATTCTCGAAATGCTATCATGAAACATGGGATTTTTATTTCCTGTAATGCCACCTGTTTGGATTGCTGGCTGTTCGACGGGTAGAGACGCGATTAATCGCGTCTCTACAGGGGTCGTCCGCAATATGGGATGATCATCAGGTTTATCAATCATCAATATGCCATGCACATGATTGGGCATGATCACAAAATTGCCCAGTTCCACAAACGGAAAGTGTTTTGGGATTTCCATCCAATATTGTTCGGCCAGTTTACCCATTTCGTTCAATAGCATTTCCGTTTCGGGAATTTCGCCGAAATAGTGTTCCCTATTTTTGGTGCAGATGGTAATGAAATATGCACCGTTGCTGGCGTAATCCCAATTTCGCAGTCGTGCCGATGGGATACGGTATTTGTTCTGGAATTTATCCATATGGTTTAGCTGATTGTGGAGACGTTGCATGCAACGTCTGTACTACAAAAAATGATTGAAAAAATGTATTTCCGAAAATAATGAAAATTCCCTGATTTTGGAATGGCCATTGGGTTCCCCGGTAGAGACGTAGCATGCTACGTCTGTACAGACCCTACCCAAATTCACTTGCATCATTTCATGTGCTACATCTGTACACGCCATCATACTATCAGCATTCCTATATTTTTATGCAGCGGCCCCACGGAATGCAGCATTTCCTAATACTATCAATCATTACTACCAAGCAATTTTTCCCGTGCCTGTTTTTCACCCAGCAGAATGTTGTAGAATCGAAGAGCCACTTCTTCATGAGAATGGCGATTGGGTTCCCCATCGGTAGAGACGTAGCATGCTACGTCTGTACAGGCCATCACACTATCAGCATTCCTATATTTTTATGCAACGCCCCCCACGGAATACAACATTCCCAAAATCTATCAATCATTACCACCAGGCAATTTTTCCCGTGCGTATTTTTCAGCCAGCAAGATATTGTAGAATTGAAGGGCTGTTTCTTCAATGGAAGGGCGATTGGATCCCCCAGCGGTAGAGACGTAGCATGCTACGTCTCTACATGCCATCACACTATCAGCATTCCTATATTTTATGCAGCGGCCGTACACAATCCACCATCAATCATTATCACCACACCATTTTCCCTGGCCAGTTTTTCCACCAGCAGAATATTGTAGAATTGAAGGGCCGTTTCTTCAAGGGAAGGGTGATTGGGTTCCCCAACGGTAGAGACGTGATTAATCGCGTCTGTACAGGCATCCAGGTTTTGCACATAAAAATCCAGCAGGTCGTCGGGGAGAAGATCTGAGAAACCAATGATTTTTCTAACTTTGTAAACAAAATTAACCATCTCATTAAAAATGAAAAAATACTTTTACCTTCTAATTCTTTCTTGTTTCGTCATTCCAAAAGGGCTTTGTCAGATTGTTGAAGAAAAAAGCTCCGCATCAATTTACGATATGAGTGCCGCTACACTTAATTATTTTGAGTTTAGTTCTGACCAGAAGTTTTTAGCAATAAGTGCTGGAAATTATGCTCGCCTATATACATGGGAAGATAGAAAAATCTACATGGTATTGAAGCACCGCAAAGCGAAAGCAGATAATGTGTCTTTAACTAAATTCAGCCCTGATAATAAATTTGTTGCTACTATTGGACATACTGGAGAAATAATGGTTTGGGACATAGAAACAAAGAAAGAATCTAAAGACCTTTCTCAACATAGTTCCTGGTTGCCAACCAAGGCTTTTTTAAGTGAAACTTATGGACTGAATGAAAAAACTTCTATATATGGTGAGCAATTTATACAGGCTTTTTCTTACAATAAAGATTCAAGTATAATCGCTTCTGCATTAGAAAATAAAAATGCTACTCCACGACTTATCGATATCAGGTTTAAAGATAATAAGGGCAAACTATTACAAACACTGACTTTTGACAATAAGGATGTATATTATTTTTCTAATAGCCCGGGAGGAAGCGGAGCGTTTTACAAGTTAAACCTCAAAAATAAACTGGAGCCGGCTCAACGTTTCTACCCAAGTATGATTTTCAGTCCAGACGGAGAATGGTTTATAGTCGGGAACACTAAAGGCAAAGCAGCTTTTTATAAAGTATTGCATTAAATTTTGATTCTTTAAAGGCTGGCCACAACCAGCCTTTTTTATTTACAGTAAATCAAGATTGTATTAATCTTTACCGATATTCCCATTTCTGTTTTTCAGCCAGCAGGATATTGTAGAATTGAAGAGCCGCTTCTTCAAGGGAAGGACGATCGGGTTCCCCAACGGTAGAGACGTAGCATGCTACGTCTCTACACGCCATCATACTATCAGCATTCCTATATTTTTATGCAGCGACCCCACGGAATGCAGCATTCCCAAAATCTATCATCAATCATTACCACCAAGCAATTTTTCCCGTGCGTATTTTTCCGCCAACAGAATATTGTAGAATTGAAGGGTTATTTCTTCAAGAGAGGGGGCGATTGGGTTCCCTAACGGTAGAGACGCGATTAATCGCGTCTGTACAGATGCAGCAATCCTAAAATACACGCCAATTCACTATCAATCATTACCACCATACAATTTTTCCCTAGCCTGTTTTTCTGCCAGCAGGATATTATAGAATTGAAGGGTTATTTCTTCAAGGGAAGGGCGATTGGGTTCCCCAGCGGTGGAGACGCGATTAATCGCGTCTGTACAGGCATCCAGATTTTGCACATAAAAATCCAGCAGGTCGTCGCGATCACGGTCGGAGTGCGGGTGCGTATAAAAGCCTATCAGTTCCATGATTTCAGAGCTGAGGTCGCTGAGGTTATGCTCGATGGTGAAACCGCAATGATAGAGCGTCATCACGAAGGCGTTGGTGCTGAGCTCGCTGCGGATCATCGCCAGGGTGAGCTTGTAGAGGTCTATGGGTTGGTTCATAGCTGTTTGTATATTTTATGATGATAAATATACATATTATGTACATAAACACAATACAAAAGTGTATTAATCTACAAAATATGGTGATTTATATACATATCTGATGTTTTTCAGATTACTTATATTGCAGTAAATACATTTTTTATAGACAATGACACAAGGTAACATCAACAGAATCAAGGCTGTATTGGCTGAAAAGAACAAAACCAATAAATGGCTGGCTGAAGAATTGGGAAAGAATCCTAATACGGTTTCTCGTTGGTGTACAAATGAGGTTCAACCTCCGCTCGAAACTTTGGTTGAAATTGCTGCTATGCTGGATGTGGATGTAAGGGAGTTGCTGGTGGCTACTAAATAGTTGTGAAGGATAAAACAGTAGCTATTGTTGAATACCTGACAAAAGACGAAGCTAACGAAATACAAGCCGCCTTACATTCTGAAAAAATTACCTCAAGCACGAATACTCACGGGCCGACTTCCAAACATTCGCAAAGCTATTATCAGATTTTGATTGAGGAAAAAGACCAACTCAAAGCTTCTGGAATTATTAAGGCATACCAAAACAAGAAAGCTTTTATCAAAGAAGTCAAAAAACAAGTTTGTCCTCAATGCAAGTCAAAAAAGATAGCATCAAGGACAAACTTAAATCTATTCCAAAAGCTACTATATCTTGGAACGGAACCGATGGTTTGTTTAGAGTGTGAATTTAAATGGGGTGCCTAGTTAAGCCATATTTTGCTCGCTAATTCCTTTAACTCATCAATCACAAGCGCTTCACTCTTTTTATATAAATTAAACTCTTTGTCTTTAGGTTTATGCTGAAGTTTTCCTATTAGCCTTCCTAATGCTTTTTTACCGTATGAATAGCGGAAATTATTTGAATTAAATAATAAAGTCGCAGCTTCTGTTAATTTTTTAGGAGAGTCTTTAACTGTTAATTTACCTTTTTTATGTTTTGCCTGAAATAAACCATCTGTTATTTTATCTAAGCTTTTATCTTTAGTTTCAGCTATTGACTCTTGAATCATTTGGTCGATATCCAAATTACATAACTCTGGATACAAGTTTACTATGTGATTCTTATCTAGAAAGTGAGAATCTAAATCGTACCCTTTAGTAATGAATAAATGATAGTTTTTCGGCAGTTTACTGGACAATTCTGTTAGTATTTCGTCTCCATCGATGTCATTATCTCTATGAAAAACTACTTGTTGAACACTTTTAAATTTCTCTTTTATAAGTATTTTACAAGAAAATATTGCTGATTTTAAATTGTCTTTTCCTTCGTAAGATAAGAATGCCGTTTGTGTCAAATCAAAACCATTAGATTCTAAAACTGCTTTGATCATTAATAACTCATTTGCACTATCTTCAGTAAAAACAAGAACCTTAATATCTTTTTCTAAACCTTGTATTTGTTCTAATAATTTTTCTGTTTTTTCTTTTTCCTTTTTTAGTTCTTCATTTTTTGACTCTATAAAAGGTGTGATATATGCTAGTACACCCATTTTCTCATCAACATCAATGCCTTCTGACTTAGCATTTATAACAGATGTGGAGTTTGTATCATTTCTTTCAACTAAGAAACAAGACGCCTTATTTGATTTATTGTGTAATGAATAGAAGGCTGGCGAATGAGTAGATATAAACATCTGAATACTAATAGAGTATCCAAGAAATTCTTCTGCCATTTCAAATGCATGAGACATTTCCAGATTATTTTCTGGCTCTTCAAATCCCCAAATTGTCTGTATTTCTAAAGCTCCTTTTTTATTGACCTTAGCTTTATCGGCAAGAAATTTTAATATTATTGGTATATGCCTAACTTTAATACCATCTCCTCTTTCTGACAAATTGAATTTTTGATCATTAAATTCAGTACTAAAGTCTAATGTTCCAAAAAAGGATCTAAGATTTGAAGGAATAGATATTTTGTTTTCAATCGAAATAGCTCCTAATAACTCCTTTGTAATTTCTTTTGTAATTTCTTGAATTGTATCAATCAAGGACTTCGTATTGGCTGTAAACTGAGAAGAATATGTTGTACTTAAAATATCATGTAGTTCTTCGAAAAGATGCTGAAAATACTGGGGTGATTTATTCGCAGGAATATATCTAAACTTAATCCTGTTTAACCATCCTTTCGCTCTACTATTTTCTAAAAAATCAGATTTCTGTCCAGTGTTTGTAAATACTTCTTTCGTATCTGTTAGTTGACCTTCGTTATCCCAATGTTTTGTCCATCGAACAAATTTTCCAACTTCATATTTAAGGTCTATATCTAATGTGATTTTTATATATTGGCCTTTCCCTGATTTCCGTTCAAGTGTTTTATTAAAGTCTTCCCAAAAATTTAATTTCTTTCCTATTTCTGTCTCGCCATTAAAAAAAAGATTGAGGGCTCTTAATATATTTGATTTTCCAATATCATTTTTACCGATAAATGTATTTATGCTCTGTAAATCATTTTCAACTTTTAAATGATGTATTGAACGAAAATTCCTTATCTCGATTCTTTTTATAACATTCATACTGATTAAAATAAAGGAGGGATACAATCTCTCCATAGCTACAATTAAAAACTCTCACAACTTACCAATTTCCCACCAACAAATCAATCCCCTGCCCCCACAGAGAACGGCTGAATACCACAGGGTTGGGTAATGGGGGACAGGCAAAACATAAAATCGTAATTGGTTATTAGTGAATGGTGATTAGAGGGTTTCACATAGTATTCGCTTTCTGATTTTTACTGGTTGCTGGCCTTACTTTTCTTTGCTTACCCAAAGAAAAGTAACAAAAGAAAAGGTACCACGAAAACTGACTTGAAGCACATATAGCACTTGTACTTCAATGTTTTCTCTAAAATGTGCTTCAAGTCCGCGCTTTTCGTGGACGGCCTCGCGCCTGCAAAACTCTTGAGGTTCACTGGGATTTTTACTCCCAACTCCCTTTAATGATGCTCCCGCGGTCGGGGTCGTTGCGGATGCTGAGGTAGCTGTCTATTTCCTGCTGTAGTTCTTCGACGTGGGAGATGACGCCGACGATGCGGTTTTCTTTGCGTAGTGACTTGAGGGTGTCGAAGACGGTTTGCAGGCTTTCTTTGTCGAGTGAGCCGAAGCCTTCGTCAAGGAAGAAGAAATTTCTGTCACTTCGGGTGAGGCTCTGGATGCTGTCGGCGAGGGCGAGGGCGAGGCAGAGTGAGGCTTGGAAGGTTTGGCCACCTGACAGGGTTTTTACGCTGCGTACCTGGCCGTCGTTCATGAAGTCGCGGACGTTGAGGTTTTCTTTGTCGTCGACTTCGAGCTGCAGGCTCTGGCGGGTGAGTTTGTGGAAACGCACGTTGGCGGCGTTGCAAAGCTGCTGCAGGTAGATGTTGGAAATGTAACGCACAAATCCGCTGGCTTTGAAAAGTCCGGCAAGGGTGTTGAGGTTGTCGCGGCGCAGGCGTAGCTGGGTGAGCTCCTCGAGCAGTTTTTCGGCACGCTGCCTTTTCTGGTGCATGTCGGCGAGGCGACTTTCCTGTACGCTTTTTTCGGATTCGAGCTGCTTGAGCTGCTGCTCTTGCTGCTGTAGATTTTGCTGCAAGGTGGCGTAAGCTTCGGCATCGAAATTTTTGCCGGCAAGGCTTTCTTCAAGTTCTTTGCGGCGCTCTTGTAGCAGGGCAATTTCCTGACGGAAGCTGTCGATCTGCTGTTTTACTGCGGCAATGTCGATCTGCTGCGCAAGAATTGTGAGTATGCTTTGCTTATCCGCGAAGCGGCTTTTTTTGATTTTTTCTTCGAGTGTCTTCTGGCTTTCGGTCAGGCGGCTTTGAAGCGTAGTAGCCTGCTGCTGCGCTGCGGTCAGGGAAGCTTCGCTTTTGAGCAGGGCTTCTCTGAGCTGAACGCGACGGCTTTCCAGTTCCTGGTATTGCTTCTCGGTCTGTATGATTTTCTCCTGCAAAGCGGCGGCCTGCTGTGCTATGCCTTCAGGGTTTTGCTGTGCGAAGGTTTCTGTTTTCAGTTTGCGCAGCTCGGCGGTACGGAGCTGTTTTTTGTTGAGCTCGGCATCTATGAGCTTGTCTACCTTGGCAAAGGCTTCTTCGAAAACTTTGATCTGGCTTTCGAGCTGTTCGGTTTCCTGGCGGTTTTGTTCCTGCTGGTTTTCCAGCTGGCTAATCTGCGCCTGTGCCGATCGAAGTTGTTGCTGTAGGGTGGTGGCAGCGGTGGAATCGTCGGGCTGGATGCCTTTGAAGTTGAAAGTCGCGAGATGGTTTGCCAGCACCTGTTGCTGTTCGGTTAATTTGACTTTGGTAGCGTTGAGGGTTTTGGTGCTTTCTTCTTCGCGCACTTGTATGTGCGACCATTTCAGCTGAAAATCCTGCAGGGCTGTATGGTAGATTTTCAGTTTGCTGAGTTCGTCGTTGAGTTTGTAAAGCTCGCCCGAAGTTTCTCCGGCCTCGAGTACGTGCGGGTGCTCGGCTGATCCACAAAGCGGGCATGGCTCGCCGTCGTGCAGGTTGTGCGCGTATTGCTCGAGCTGGTGGCGTATTTCGAGTGTTTTCTGCTTTTGCTCGTTTTCGAGTATGTCGCTTTCTGCTTTTTTGAGCAGTTGGAAAATGTCTTCGGCCTTGCTAATGCCGAAACCGCTTTGTTTGAGTTGTTCGGTTTTCTGCGCAATAAGGCTTTGCAGTTGCTGTTCCTGTTGTTGGTATTGTTCGGTCAATCCGTTCAGCGATTGCTGGATGGATTGTTTGTTGTTGAACCAAAGGCTGATTTCGGTAATCAGGGCTGAGTCGGGCAGGGCGGCTTTCTGCTTTTTCAGCTCTTCGGTCAGTGTTTGTAGTTGCGCTTTGTTGTCTTCTTTTTTCCGGCGAAGTTCTTCGAATTTCTTTTCGCCCTCTGCTTTGCGAAGCTGGAGTTTTTGGGCTTCCTGCTCAGCTTTCAGGATGTCACTGATGCGAAGTAAATCTTCGGCTTCTTCGCGGCGTGTATCTTTAAGCTGCTGTTCTGCTTCAAGGGCTTTGAATTGCTTTTCGGTTTCGGTGAAATTGGCGCTGAGTTTTTGCTGTTCTTCTTTGGCGGATGCAATGGTTTGCAATTGAGCCGTGAGATCTTTCTGCAAAAGTGCTTCCTGTTCCAGCGGTAGGCGGAATTCCAGCTGCACGGCTTCGTAGTCGGCCAATTGGGTGGCTTTTTGTTCTATCGTTTCTTTCTGCGCGTCGAGCTCTTGTTGTCTGCCACGGATCTGCGTGAGTTTATCGAAAGCGGTTTTGAGCTGTTCAAATGCCTGGAATTGTTGCTGCAGGCTTTTGACTGTGGTGCTTTGTTCGGTAATACGCCCGGCAAGTTCGGCTATCTGGCTTTCGGCCTGTTGGAAGTTTTCTTCGCTGAAAGCGCCGATCTCGGTTAGTTGGGTTTCTTTGACTAAGATGTTGTCGCTATTCTTGCGCGACAGTGCATTGACTTTATCGGCCAATTCGTATTTCTGCAAGCTGAAGATTTCGCTCAGCATGCGGCTGCGGTCGGTGGCGCTGAGCTGCAGGAATTCCTGGAATTTCCCTTGGGGAATGATGATGGTCCGGCGGAAGTTTTCGTAACTGAGTCCGATGGCCTGGCTGCTGTCGGTATGCTCCTGGGCTTCCCATTGTTCGCTTACTTTTTTGTAAAAAACGCGGTTGGCGGTGTCTATCTCACTGAATTTCTTTTTGCGCTTCTGGACAACTACTACGCGGTATTCCTGGTCGGCTACTTTAAACTCGAAGTCGATCTTCAATTCGTTCGACTTTAGGTTCATCATGTTGTAGGCGCGGTTTTCGCGGGAGTTGAGTCTTTCGGTGTCACCGTACAATGCAAATGTGATGGCTTCTAAAATAGTAGACTTGCCGCTACCTACTGATCCGAATATACCAAAGATATGCGCCTCCGTGAGTTTGTCAAACCCGATGGTCTGCTCTTCGCGGTAGGAGTATATGCCTTTGATGGTAAGTCGGATGGGAAGCATGCTTTGGGTGTTAGGTGTGGATTGATTCGAAGATTATAAGATTTGAAAATTTAAGGGGTTTCTCCCGCAGATTGCGCTAAGTTACGCAGATGCTCAAAAAACGAAAAAGTTTTCTGAGTGGCCGATAGCTCTTTTAAAAGAAAAACAGAACTTTTAGAAGTTATTGTTCAAAGAGAAAAAAACTGCGGGCTAAATGTCTTCTCTAATTTTCCTCGGAAAAGTTCATTCTTCAATTTTTATTGACCAAGAAATAGCTTTTAATCTTTCCTGAATCATTTTTAAGGTTTCTAAAACTGCTTCTTCTTTTGGTAATTCTCCATACACCAGGTTTTTAAAGTCACTATTATAAGCTGTTTTCAATTCACTCCAAACATTCTCTATATCTTTAAAAATGAGTGCGTTACTGGGATGATGGATTAACCACTTATTGTTGTTTTTAAAACTTGCGACATCATCATTTGCTACTTTTAATAGTATCCCGTCAAAAGACGTTGAATAAAAAAATTCTGTGAATTCTTTCTGTTTAAGTAACTGATGTAAATCGTAGGTGTGTCTTATCTTTTTCCTCAAATCATCCATTGGATTTTGGCCGTAAGAAAAGCGAACCAAACTCATTATTTTTTCACAAATGGTCCTTACAGGTTCTAATGCCAGCAAATCAAAAGGGAGCAATTCATTTTCCTTTGCCATTTCGAACTGCTTATTATCCAACATCATTTTCCCGACAAGCGAAACAACGCTCTTGGTAGTGTATGGTTCGTAGTATCCTAACCAAGTTGCTTCAACCACAATTACATCTCTTACTTGTCCGTAATCACCTTTAAATTCTTTGTTGTAGGAATGTGCGGTTTTTCGATTCATTCCCATCTTTTGGGTAAGGCCATTAATATTTACTTCCGGCAATACAGCATTTACCACCTCACTTATTGTCCTGATTTTTGTGGTTAATTTATTGTTTGATTCTCCTTCTCGTCTCAATACGACCAAGTCAATATCTTCCGAGAAGCGTTCTATCATATTATAACACTTGGATAGTGCTGTTCCTCCTTTAAATACTGTGTCTTTGCCAATTTCATTATTGAAAATTGTAAATAGGGAATACGTAACCCAATAGTCTTTTTCTACATAGACGGCAGGAATTTTCATTTGGTCAGCAGTAAACTGAACTGCTTGTCTGAATAAGGTTTTATTATTGTGTAACCTCATCTGCCTGTTTTTATATTTTCAAAAGTCAGCTTATTGCCTAGGATTTGTTTCATACGATATTCCATTTTGGAGCAGTGGATAAGGCTTTTGCGGAACCTGCCAATTTATACTTGGTAATTGGATTCAATGATTTGAAAAGCGGTGCCGTTGCATTGCCCTGTTGCATAGCTTCTAACAAAGCCCCTAATAAAGCCCTTGTGGCAGGCGGATATTTTAAGGCCAGGCGAACAATGGTATTAATTTCTTTATCAGAAAGGTTTTTGATAATGGCTAGAAATCTTTTGCAAGATGCTTCTATATTGGTATCGGGTATTTTTTTGATATAGCGAATAGCATCAAGCAATTGTAGT
>CAZNHL010000038.1:0-33004 GCA_964572965.1 uncultured Bifidobacteriaceae bacterium | reverse complement strand
TAGTAGCCGAATGTTTTCTTTAGTAATGGTATTTTTTTGTTTTACAAATGAAACGGTATAGCGTTCTCGTTTAAAATTGGGACGAACCTGATTTTTCCCGATTTGTATGGTATTGCTTATTTGTGTGGTTAGACCCAATTGATTATATATGCTGTAACCTGTGAGATAGCCTGTTGTTTTCCCGTTTTCTTCTAGTAGATCTTTTACTACTTGCGCCTGATTGGGCTGAAGGTTTCCAAATGGGGTGTTCTCTGGTTTGTAGTATTTGCCTTTGGAAAGTTTGGCAATTTTACCTGAAGCTACCATGCGGTTCAAGGCTTTTATGACCGCTTCTTTTTGAGCCACCTCAGTAATAAAGTCAATATAGGTGAATACATAGCCATTGGGGAGTCTATCTATAGTAAACGATATGTAATCAGCTATTTTCATTCCTTTATTATAGTACAAAGGTAGTTAAAATGTCCAGTTTTTTTTCTAATAAACTGGACATTTTGTGATTTTGTAGAGATTAAGGGGATCGACTCTGGGTGTTAGGGTTTTTCTCCTGCAGATTGCGCTAAGTTACGCAGACGACTTATAACCTAAATATTTTTGCAGATTGATTTAAGATTCCTTGAAAAGCAACGGAGCTACTAACTATTTAGCAGCTCCGTTGCTTTGGGTCTAATCTTTTTACAAATTATTTCTCCTTACTCTTTTGCATTGCTTCCATTAAAGAAATTTGCTTTTCCAATATTGCTATTATCTTGTCCTTTCCCTGAATTATTTCTTCGAAAAGATTTTTATCATTAATACTAATAGGGCTATTTACATTACAACTATTACTGTATGGGCTATTGGTTTGGTTAAAAAAAACCTTTTTATCAAAATCAACGATGTCTGATAACTGAACTTCCAATGCTTTGGCAATTTCTTCAAGTCTTGAAAAGGACATATCTGCATCATCACTCTCAAGCTTACTATAATTGGCTTGAGACATCCCAAGGCGTTCAGCCATTGTGTCTTGCTTAAAGCCCTTAAGCTCTCTTACCTTTCTAATTCGTTGTCCTATTGTCATTTGAAGTGCGAAATATTTAAACATCTAATGTATAAAATATTCATAATAGATTATAAATTACAAATAGAGAAAGTTTATAATTCATTTTTTGTAAACGTTATTTACTTCCCTAAATCAATCAGAGAAAATGAAGAAACTACTAATAATTGTAACCGTATTTTTAATACCCCACATTGCAATGTGTCAAATAAATTATAGAGGTCAGGGTTCAATTTTAAGTATTGCAATAGATTCCAAAGGAGATAAGTGGATTGGCTATTCGGGTGGATTAGCAAAATTTAATGGCACAACTTGGGATATATTAACTGATCATATAAATGGATATAATGTTAAAGCCATTGCTATCGACAAAAATAAAAACGTTTGGATAGGTAAGAACAATGGAGTAGTCAAATTTGATGGTATAAACTGGGTTGATTACTCTGATAAATTGGAAAATTCTCAAGTCAACGATATAGTTGTTGATCAAAATAGCAACATTTGGTTTGCTACAGAATATGGAGTTTACAAGTTTAATGATAGTTCTTGGGAAAGATATTTACAAGGTAATGGGCTAATTTCTAATCAAGTTGTATCTGTGGCTGTAGACAATGATAATAATTTGTGGTTTGGAACTGGTAGTGGAATATCAAAGTTTGACGGAATAGCTAATTGGAAAACATATGACACTAAGTATCCCCCAACTGGAAATTTATTTTTCAGTAATGGAGCATTATTGGCAGCCTTTCCCAATAGTATAAAAAAATATAATCCAATAACAAATATTTTCGAGGATTACATATATAATTATATAGACAACCAAGCTGGAAATTTTAATTGTATTGCAAAAGGGCTTGACGGGAATATCTATGTGGCAAGCCAATGTGGAGGTCTACTAAAGTTCACTTCAAATAATACAAATTCCCAATATAGGAAATTCATAAATGATTGTACGGGGTCTTATACTTCTTGTATAGCTATTGACGTAGATGGTATTATTTGGTTTGGGTCAAGTAATGGAGTACTAGTATCTTTGAAAAATGAGATTATTACAGAATATAAGCCCAATAATCTAGGGTTACTCGAGGATATGACTTTTTGTGTAGCTATAGACAAAAATAACATTAAATGGTTCGGTACTAGATTAGGGATTTCTTCATTCGATGGTAGTAAATGGCTAAATTATTCTATCCCAATTCCTACATATATTGGCTGGGTTACTTCCATTGTAATTGATAAAAACAACCATATTTGGTTTGATGATGCTGACAATGGTATCGGCTATTACGATGGTGCATCATTGAAAAGGTACACTACATCAGACGGTTTGTTAAATAACAAAATTACCTGTCTAGCTATAGATTCAAGTAATAGTTTATGGGTAGGGCACGAAAACGGAGCAAGTAAATTTAATGCCAATAGTTGGACTACATATTCAACCTCTAGCGGGCTAGTTGGAACTAAAATAAATGATATAGACATCGACCCAAATGGTAACGTTATTTTTTCAACAAGTGGAGGTGTGTCAATTTATGACGGAAACAAATTCTTAAACTACACAAATTACAACACAAATTCTTCACTGTGGGCAACAGAGGTGTATCATACTTTTGTGGAAGCTTCTAATAAATATCTATTTGTGGGCAATTCTAGCTACATTTCAGAATACTCTAACGGAGTTTGGAACCCTTCCCAAAATGATATTTTCAGCCAAAGGTATTCTTCCTTATATGGAGGGGATTATAATGGAAACCAAGACATGTCAAGTATTATAGTAACGCCTGATAAGAATATTTGGAAGGGGTATAAAGGAAACAAAACATATGGAGGTTTATTTAATATGTATGACAAAGGTTCTACTTCAAGAGACTTAAATATGTACCAAACAAATAGCTACAATGGAGAAACTTTAAACTACATAGCTATTTCTGACTTTAAATTGGATCATAAAAATGATATGTGGATAACAACTGGTAATTCTAGTACTCAAAAAGCAAATGGAGTTTATATGTTGTTAAATAAAAGTTCTGACCAAACCACTGATATCCAAGACCCTCTTTATTCAAATACAATTAATGTCGTAACAGTTTACCCCAACCCCGCAAAGGATATTTTGACTATTGTAGTCAATAAACCAAGCAGCACCTACTCCATCAAATTCTTTGATACTCAAGGCAGTGAGGTATACTCCCAACTGATAAACACGTCATTGTTACAAATCAACTTGAATAACCTGACTACAAAAGGTTTATATTTGATTAAGGTGCTGGACAATACAAACAATGTATTGGAAACCAAGAAATTAATACTGGAATAGTAACTTTTAAATTTTTATAATAATATGCCTGCAAGACCCATTTTAAGAGAGATCACTGAGTTAATAACCAATGAATTCAATTTTGCAATTGATGGAGTTCCAGAACTTAATGCCACAATTAATTTGGGCAAAAATGTTGTAAATAATAACCTGTTAAATGCTTTAAAAAGCTCGGCACAACACAATAATTGTACTATAAATACCTCACTTGGTAGCAATACAATAGAGGTTATAATTTCTCGGTAAGTTAGATAGTGGAAAAATATGGAATCTGATTCCATATTTTTCCACTATATCAATAAGCTACTACTTTTATTTCTTCAAAATCAGCTTTTGGGCATATTCCATTTCTTTGTCGATGCCATTTACAAGATCGGAAATTTCGGGCTTAAAAGGAAAATCGGAGATAATGCCACGGCCGGACTCTTTGCCTGTTGATATCCCCAAGTAATATTTCTGGAAGGGTATCCAGATTGTGGTTTGGGTGTTTTTCAATGTACAATTCAGAATAAGGCCGTTTGATTCATAACGGTCACTGCCACACTCTTCTCCAATAAATATACCTCTGTTATTTTCCTTAATGACAACACTAAGTCCACTGCCGGCAGAAAGGGTCAGGCCGCTGGTAAGCACACATAGTTTTCCTGCAAAGTTATTTTTATGCGGCACGGCCGATTTTGTTATGTGGTTGTTGGGGGAAAACTTGTACATACCGGAAGGCAATCTGTAAAAATCCCGATAAGCACCTACCCATGCATTCGGGCTGAAAGATGGAGCATGGTCCATTTTTGTGAGTATAGAGTCGACATACATAAAAGGCCGTTCTGCCAGGTATGAATACAGGTACATTCCATATTGACTATTTCCTCCGGCGTTTTTTCTCAAATCAAGAATGAGCCTGTTTACTTTCTTCTCTTTAATGGTAGTAAATGCGCTGTCGATAAACCTGTAAATGTTGTAGTGGTCGTTCAGCACTTTGTCCTGCATAAAAGTATTGAACTGTAAAACCGCTGTGTTCTTTTTATCGATCTTAAAAGAAAAGGGTGCCTGTTCTTTCTTCGGATATCGGATGTTTTTATAACAATTGATGCTGTCTAAAGTCAGTCCGTGAACGCTTGCTGTAACAGTAATCCCTTTCTGGTTCTTTAGTTTTAGCAGGTACTCATCCGAAACTCCGAAATAAACGGCATACCAATTTCTGAAGAGGTTTTTGCAAATGTATTTCTGAGTGGTTTTGATATAGCCATCTACACTGAAAGATGAAAATAACTTATTAAGAATTGTTTGTGCACTAATACCGTTGATAGCTTCTATTTCAAATCCTGGCAGAACAGTGGAATCGGTACTACAATTTTGGTAAACATATAGCTTATCATTTATACAGATTATTTCAAAAGGGAAAAGCTCTTTTTTACTCAGTTCTTCTGTATACCAGCCGGCCAGTTCAATTTCTGTATGGCCGCATTTGACTGCTGTGACCAATGGATTCAGAATACTGAAAGCTTCTTCATAAGAACAAGGTTTGCTGACACTGTTCAAGGCAACTGTAAATAATGAATCCAGTTGGGCTTTAGAAGTATAATGGTACAATGCCGGATGCACTTCTTCCAAAGCGGCTTTCAATTGATTGATGTCTTCTTTGATTTGTTCTTCGCTGAAAATTCTGGTTTGGGCGTAGGTGTACACATTTACCGCAAAAACCAGCATTATTATTTTGAAAAGGCTTTTCATTCTATACCATTTGCAATTCTTCCATTAATGCTTTGCGTTGCGGGTATTCCTTTTTGAAGAAATTAATAATGCTATCTACCTTTTCACGTGCCCCAAGCTTTTTCATACGTCTCAGGTACTTACAAGCTGTTTGATAATGACCTCTGCCCGTATTGATTTGCATGTATTCTAAAATGCTCTGTTCGTAGAGATCAGCTAGTTCTGTGGAATAATCTGTAGAAAGATACTTCTCGTATTCTTCAATTTTTTGTAAAGTTGGTTTTTCAGTAATCAGTTTCAACAGCCTTTCAAACCATTTTTCTTCAATATAAATTTTTGCTATCAAAGCTTCATCAAGCCATCTTTTCTTTGAAGAAATATCTTTAATAAGACCTTCAACAAATTCATTCCATTTTTTTTGCTGAACATTGATTTTCATCAATTGGTAATAATCCTGTTCATTTCTGAAATTGTCTATGAAAAGGTAACGGGAATATTCAATTATTTTTTCTGTATCATTCTGAGCCTGCGCAATTTTCAAAAGCCAGTCGTACCACTGTTTCACTAGTCCCGGCTTACTTTTCTCATCGTGTTTTATACCGTCCTTCGAAATGCTGATTGCTTTTTCGTAGTTCTTGTTTTTGAGGGCTTTTGCAATGGCTTCATGCCGTAAACCTGGATTTGACAGGTTTTGTTCGATGAATTTATCTGCCTCTTCCTCTCCTTTTGTCTTTCTTATAACAGTTAACTTTATTTCTTGGGCATGCTCTATTTCGTATTTCGAATCGTGTAAGGTATCAAGACAAGTGATTATTTTTTGCGCTTCTTCGTCATCTTTCAATATTAAAGAGGCCAGGTTCAGCATACCCAAATGCCAGTCCCAGCCGTCATAGGTTTGCTTTTCAAAAGCTGATAAACAGTATTCAAATAG
This sequence comes from uncultured Bifidobacteriaceae bacterium, assembly GCA_964572965.1. Taxonomy (GTDB): domain Bacteria; phylum Bacteroidota; class Bacteroidia; order Cytophagales; family UBA9547; genus CAZNHL01. Next base: position 27,010 of record CAZNHL010000038.1, on the reverse strand, counting down.
CAGTGACCTGATTTCTTCCGGTACACTTTCTCCGGCAATAGTACATAGTAGGTTGTATGCGCGTTCAATGTTCCCTCCGATATAACCATTGCTGTCGTCAGAGAATTGTAGGGCTGCTGTCAGCTCTTCCATTACCGCACAACACACATGGATAGCACTTTTATAATTTTTATTTTCCAGTTGCTTTTTCGCTGTTATCAACAACTCATTTGTTGCCCGGTCAATTTTTCCTGTTTGATTCCAGTAAATAAACCCTTCTCTGCCGGCTTCTTTGTTAAGGATTGATTTTATTTGCTTTGCATATAGCTCCTTTGAATCGTTTGTGTTTTGATGGGCGAAAGACGATAAAAAAGTATTTCTGAAAGATGGATTCTTTTTTACTTGCTCGCGGATAAACTGTTTAAGTTCATTGTGTGAAATAGTTTCCAGAATCTCATCTACTTGTTTCAATAAAGAGGGCTTTTTCTCTTTTGGCTGGGCTTTTTGTTTTGGGCTACGTTCAGGGTCTATTGTCAATATATCTTTTTGCAAGTAAAACAGAACTGATGCAATGTGTTTACAAACCGGTCCCATGTCGTAAGGACAGGTGCAGGTATGCTCAATTATTTGACCATTTTTTATTTCCAGTTCTACTGTATAATCTTCCGACCCGGAAACAATTGCCTGATAGACACCTGTTGTAATTTCTTCTGGCTCGCTTACATAACCTTTTTTGAAATAGGACAAGCCTCTTTTTAAGATTGTTTCGTCTATGTATTGTTCAAAATGATTAATGGAAAACATGTTTGCGTTGTTGGGTGTTAATTCTTAGGATTTGTCTTATTGGAAAGTTTTTATCACCGACAGATCGGACCTCTTTGTGAAGGTGGGATTTAGAAGCACCAAACTTCAATCTTATTTAATTAAACTAAGCACTTTAGTACCACTATTGTTGCAAATCCGATGCTAGAGGTTCGTTGTTTTTGGGTTCTATATTAAGTATCAATTCGTTTGGTTTTGGGAAATTGGTAGGCAAGAAGTCAATTCTAAACGGAAGTTCTAGGTCCTTGAGTTCTTCAATTTTCTTGTCGAGTAATCCATTTTGGTTACAATAATTAAATGTTAGTTTTAAGTAACGTCTAATTATCATTAAGGGCAAAAATTGTCCACGAAAAATCATCCACTCCATTAAGTCTTTTTTCCCTTTTGAGCTGTTACAAGCCCTACAAGCAAAAATCAAATTTTCGGCATTATCTTGTCCACCGTACTTTTGTGGGAAAATATGGTCTAACGCTAATTTGTTAGATGAACCGCAATAATTACAAATTTGTCCTGTCTGTAATTTAATTTTTTCATCATCAAAAATTGTCCGCATATTCATTGTGCCGTCTTTTAACCCTTTGAATAATTTGGCTCTAATCATAAAATTAAACATCGCGTATTTAACTTGCTTTTTATCAACAGCCGTATGAGCCATAGCCAAGTTAGCATATGAGTAATAAATTAGTTCTCTAACTATTTCAATTTTTTGTTTAGCCATAGTATCACATTGTTTCTGCCTTGTCTGCCGTTTGTTACAATGAACAGATCTCGAAAGCTATTCCGTTTCATTTAACCTGTTTCTGGCAATTTCTATGGCTTTATGCAATCTGTCCAGCAATATTTCTTTTGAGGGAAGTATTGTAAAATAGTCTGCCACTTTGATATTACTTTTATGTAATTGCAACAGCTCTATATGTTCCGGATTTTTCCCGGCACATAGAATTAAACCTATTGGAGGGTTTTCTCCCTCTACCACTTCATATTTTTCCAGATAGCCCAGATACAATTCCATTTCACCTTTATATGCAGCATCGAATTCGCCTATCTTCAGATCAATGGCTACGAGGCATTTTAATCGGCGATGATAAAAAAGAAGGTCAATGTAATAATCCCTGTTATCTATCATCAACCGTTTTTGCCTTGCCAGAAATGCAAAGTCAGAGCCGAATTCTGTAATAAAACGTTGTAATTCAGCAACAATGGAAGTTTCTAAATCCCTTTCAGAATAAGTGTCTTTCAATCCGAGGAAATCCAGGAAATATGGATCTCTGAACACTAAATCCGGAGTAATCTGATTGGTTTTATTAAGTTGTTGTAATTCGTTTTTAATGGTTTCCTCTGGCTTTTTGCTGATAGCGGTTCGCTCATAAAGCATGGAGTTAATGCGTTCTTGTAAAATACGACTACTCCATTTTTCAAGCTTGCACATTTCAATATAAAATACTCGCTTCAGCTCATCTTCAATACCTATCAACATTCTCAAATGTGTCCAACTCAATTGTGTACGCAGTGCGTGCACAATTTGAACATCAGGAAAAGTTTCGGCAAAACGGAGGCAATGGTGTAAGTGCCTTTTGCTCCAGCCGCTACCATATTCAGATGTTAAGGCTGTTGCCAAAGAGGCTACTATTTGCTTGCCATATTCTGCTCGCTTTTCCTTGATAACTTCTTGCTGAATACGTTTGCCCACCTGCCAATACAAAAGGGTAATAGCAGCATTTACAGCCGAAGCTACCTGTTGACGGCTTTGCTCGATCAGTGTTTTTATTTCACCGAAAACTTCTTTGTTAGGAATGATTTCTTTAGCCATTATTCTTGAATCCAAATAACGTTTATATTTTCTTATGAACTCCTCGCAAGTTTAGCTTCCCAACACTTCCTTGAAAAGCGCCAGCAGTTCTTCATTAGGAGCTTGTCCTTTTGTATGTGTAAAATAGTCTTTGAAGAGCTCTTCCATATTTTTGGTAAGGTCGATGCTTTTTCCGGTGGATTCCTCTTTCTTGATGCCTTTTAATTCAGGCATGATAAATAACGCATCATGTGCATCGGTCAGTCGCTTACGGTCGACAGCACTTAGGTAGTCTTCAGAAACGATAGTCAGTTCGACAATGGCTAGCTGGTTTTCCTGTAGCCAGACTAATGCTGCTTCTATGTCTTCAAAGCGTTTGCGCAAAAGCTTGCGGCCTTTTTGCAGTTCTACTTTTTGCATAGCAACTGGTTTCCCTGCCTCTGCTTCCAGCAATACTACAAATTTCGACTGGTTTGCTTCACCAAAACTATAGGCCAGCGGACTGCTGCTGTAAACTACCGGGCCGTTGGTCTGGTCGATTACCTGATAGCGGTGCAAATGCCCGAGTGCTGTATATTGAATTTGGTTCGGAATATCATTGGAGAAAATGGCTTGTGCACCGCCAATGTGTAAAATCGGCTTTTCGTCTTCCGGCTCTTCGGGAGGAACGCCGCCTTCTTTCATAAAGAAAAGGTGCGCCATTAAAAGGTTTATGCCTTTATCGTCGCAATATTTATCAGCAAGGTTTTGCCATTTGTCTTTCAGCACATCACGCAATTGCTGTTCGTTGTCTTCTGCGGCAAAGCAAGCTTTTAATCTTTGCTCATTGGCATAAGGTGTCAGCAATAAGCGAACTAATGTTTCTTTGCTTGGAAGTCTGAACTCCAGAAAACCTGCTTCGCTTTGTAATACTTCAAATCCACTTTCGAGTTTGAATGGTTTTATTTCAGAATCGGGATAACCTAAAAGGACAATTCCACATTCCCGTGCCAGCGGGTCGGGGGTTTCTATACGTTCAGCAGAATCGTGGTTTCCGGCTATGGCAATCACGGGTCTTTTACCATTTGCACTTAGTCGGTGCAAGGTTTTGAAATATAACTCTACGGCTTCACTTGGCGGATTGAAGGTATCGAACAAGTCGCCCGCAACTAGTACCAGATCGACGTTTTCTTTTTCGGCAATCTCACAGATTTCTTCCAACACTTCACGCTGCTCATCCAGGCGGCTCAGTTGGTCGAGTCGTTTGCCAAGATGCCAGTCGGCGGTGTGGAGGATTTTGATAGGTAACTGATTAGTCATTTCCTTGCTCGTTATCCAATTCAAATCTTACTCTATCAGCTTCTATTAGCTCTTGTAATTCTTCCTCCTGTGGTAGATACAAACGGTATTTGCTGGCAAATAATTTTTCATTTTCCGCCAATACGCTATATTTTACAATGGTCTCATCTTTTTCAGTACAGAGAATAATTCCTATTGTAGGATTGTCATCATCACCTTTTTTAAGGTCGTTGTACATACGCACGTACATATCCATCTGTCCAATAGCTGCGTGGCTGAGTTTTTCTGTTTTTAAATCTATTAAAACAAAACACTTAAGATGATAATTGTAAAATACGAGATCAATGAAAAAATCTGAAGTATCTGTTACAATGTGTTGCTGACGAGCCACAAAAGCAAAGCCCTTACCCATTTCCATCAGGAATTTTTGGATATGATTAATAATAGCTGTTTCTAATTTCTTTTCACTTAATTCTGCATCTTGATCAATACCTAAAAACTCAAATATATAAGGGTCTTTAATCAGGCTTTTCGCATCAAGAGAAGGTTTTGAATCATTTGCCAATTCAAGAACCCGTCCTAAATAACGGCTATCAATATTCCTTTGTAGTGTACGTGTATTCCAGTTGCCCTCAACCGCATGTTCAGCATATTGAAACCGAAGTTTCTCACTCTCAATACGACTAATAATTCTATAATGCGTCCAACTCAATTCGGTACGCACTGCGTTCCAAATTGGGAATGCAAGGTAAAATGCCCTTATATTATTCAGGTTTCTTTCATCAAAACCACCACCAAACTCAAATGTTAACTGTTTTGCCAAGTTTTTCAGGATAGCCTTACCATATTCGGCCTTTGCTTTTCCTCCTTGCTCATCATCAACTATTATTTTCCCTATCTGCCAATACATGTTCAACAATATCGAATTATTGTTTCTATACGCCAGGTTACGGGCATTCAGAACAATTTCCTTTACTGTAGTGAACAGATTGGTATTTTCAGATAGACTATTCATTTTTGTTACTTCTGATTCTTAAAATTTGCCTTGGTTAAGTTTCCTCTATAAACTTCCAGCAATATCCATGAGAATGGGATGATCCAGATAAGGTCGTTAAAGACATTTACTGTCAGGAAAAATCCGGAATCGAGTTCTCCTGTATAAATGTAATAAAGTGAACCTATTGGGCCAAGTACTTTGCCGATCAGCCCGACAAGTATTAAAGGCCAATATCTTTCCGGATCAAGTGAGGCGAAATAATAGGCTATGCCATAAACTCCCACTAGCATTCCGACACATTTCAATACGATCAGCATAAATACTGATTCGCATTCTCCGAAAAGTATCAGCTTAGGGAATAATGAAACTGCTGCTCCCCAGCCTATATTGTAAAGGGCTGCGAGGAATAGGATGATGCGAGGGTAATTCATTCGTCTTTACCGGAATTTATTTGAATTTACAGAATTGCCCGAATTTACAGCTACGCTGTTTTTGTATTTCTTCGAAAATACAGAATTAACAGAATTTTATGCCCTGAATTTCTTATTGAGTAATCGTTTAAAGGTTAAGCTTTTGCTTCCGAAGTTTATCAGCAAACCTGTCTTCATATTATAGGCTTCCAGGTAATTCAGGCCTTGATTCAAATGGACATCTTCTAATTGGATAACGGCTTTTAACTCAACCATTATTTCTCCTTCTACAAAAAAGTCTACTCTGCGTTTACCAATATATTGATCTCTGTAATAAATGGCCATTTCCATTTCTCTCTTAAAGGTCAGGTTAGCAAGGCTCATTTCTATTTCGAGTGCTCTCTGGTAAATCACTTCCTGAAAACCATTACCCAAAGCGGAATGGACTCTCATGGCACAGCCGATAATTTTACCGGTGCAGTCATTGAATTCTTCTACCGTTCTCCGAATAGGAGCAGCAGGGTTTAAGCTGGTTGTTTCTTCCATAAAAAATAGTCTTTGACCGGAAATTCGTAAAATTCCGGGTTAAAATTTCACCACCGTTACGCCATCACCACCATGAGCCTGGTCTTCGTCGCCGTAATGGGTAATTTCTTTGTACTTGCGCAACTGGTGTCTTACCATGTTCTTAATAGCGCCTGTACCTCTGCCATGAAGGATTCTGAAACCGGGAATACCCAGCAGAAGTGCTTCATCAATATTTTTGTTCAATAACTCCATTGCTTCGTCCTGCATTTTCCCACGAAGGTCAAGGTCAAATTTGAAGTTCATCAAATGTTCCTGTGTATTAAATAGCGGTGCGGCTGAAGGTTCTTTTGGATAGTCTTGTTTGAAAACAGGTTTTAGTTTTTCCAGCTGATCCAGTTTGACTGTCGTTTTTAATAAACCAAGTGCTACCTCTGCTTTATTGCCTTTAATGGCCAACACTTCGCCTTCTGTTCCTTGTCCGGCAATACGTACCTGATCGCCTACTTTGATTTCCTGACCTGACATAAAAATGATGATTTAGATAATGGAAGGTAATAAAAAGGCTTTGTTACCCAAAGAAATTTAAAATGAAAAAGGTCCCACAGCGTATTGCGGGACCTTTTGGAAAACCTACCAAGGGCTCTAAACCCTTGGTAGGTTAAAGCTTATATTTTATCAACCAGCTGTTCAGCCATTACCTGCAAGCCACCTTCGAAGGTGTGCGGTTCGTAACCAAGTTCAGTGCGTGCTTTGTCGATAATGAAACCTGTTCTCGGCGGACGTTGTGCTGTCTGCTGAAATTTACTTCCGTCAGTTGGTGTGATCAGGTTTTCATCCAGCCCAAAGAATTTAGCCGTGCGAACAGCCATATCATATGGAGTAAGCAATTCAGCACCTGAAATATTGAAAACTCCTTTTTTCTGATGTTTGATAGCAAGGAAACAACCCATTGCCAAATCCTCTGCCAAAGTCGGTGTACGGAATTGGTCGGTTACTACTGAAATATTTTTACCATCTTCCAGGCTTTTCTTTACCCAAAGGATAATATTGCTGCGGCTCATATCATAAGCTATGCCATAAACCAGCACAGTACGTAACACTGCCCAATTGATCGGGCTTTTGAAAACTACACGTTCTGCGGCAAGCTTGCTGTCGCCATAAAAACTGATTGGCTCTGCTTTGGCTTCCTCATCATAAGGACCATTTTGACCGTCAAAAATAAAGTCGGTAGAAAGGTGCGCCAGAAAAGCTCCAACCTGACGGCAGCCTTCCACTACATATTCTGTGGCCCGGACGTTCATCAGCCAGCAATTGTCACGGTCAGTTTCACACTGATCGACGTTAGTCATTGCCATTCCGTGAATAACGAAGTCTGGCTTCAGTTCTTTGAAAAGCGCATAAACTTCTTCCGCTTTTGTACAGTCCAGCGAGCGGTATTCGTATTTATACAATCCCTTAGGCAAACGATCTTCTCCTCGTGAAGTCGCAATTAATTCATAACCTTCCTGATTGCTGATCAGTGCAACCAGTTTTTGGCCAAGCAGGCCATTTGAGCCGGTAATTAAAACTTTCTTAGACATTCTAATTATAAACGTATCCGTACATTTTCGTGATTTTCTTCTTCTTCATCTTCTTTACCGACACCACCATTTTGATGTTCTGGTTAGGTCTGTCGCGATAGTCGCGCGGCTGGGCAACAATTTTATCCAATACTTCAAGATCATCGAATATTTCACCAAACACGGTGTATTCTCCATCTAGCCAAGGTGTTCCTGCCGGATTCTGTACTATATAAAATTGAGAGCCATTTGATTCTTTATTTGGATTTACCTCATCACCCAAGCGGGCAGCTGCAATTGCGCCACGTATGTGCATAATACTATCTTTGATCTCTGCCGGAATTGTATAGCCCGGGCCACCTGTACCATCATTGGTAGGGTCATCATCTTTTGATAGTGGATCACCTCCCTGTATCATAAAATTAGGAATAATACGGTGGAATGTTGTGCTATCGAAATAACGCTCCTGTGTGAGTTTGATGAAATTTGCTTTGTGCTTTGGGGTAATGTCAAACAATATTGCTTTCATACTTCCCAAAGGAGTTGAGATCGTAACCAGATAATCAAACTTCTGGTGTTTCTCATGCTTTACTGCCTTTTTGTGTTTTTCGGAAACAGTTGTCTGAGCCAGCAATGGCTGGCATAAGCCTGTCATTAAAAAAATAAAAAAGTATAGGTTGAGCTTTTTCATGGGTTAAATTTTCTCAATATTAACAATAAACCTTTTATGATACATCTAATTGGCTACGAATCTCTTTCAGCAACTCGTCTCCTCCGTCTTTTAAAATTTTAACAGCCAGTGAGTCGCCCATTTTTTCCCCATTCTCCGGTGTACTACTCATGCTATATTTGATCACCTTTTTGCCATCTAAGCTAATCAGACCTGCTGAAACTTTTAAAACATCACCGGTAAGTTCTGCCAATGCAAAAGAGGGAATACTGCAACCCCCATGCAGTTTTTTAAGGAATGAGCGCTCTGCCTTCAAACAAACAGCTGTTGCTTCATGATTGGTTGCTTTGATAATTAATTCTTTCTTATCGCTTGCAAGAGACTTTGCTGATTGAACTGCTACTGAGCCTTGTCCAACCGGAGGGGTAAAAATATTAAGGGGAAGCTTTTCTATGATATGCTCGTCATACTCCATACGATGCACACCGGCATAAGCCAGCAATAATGCATCACATTGGCCATCTTCCAGTTTTTTCAAACGGGTTTGAAGATTACCCCGCATATCTACAATTTTTATATTGGGAAAGTAATGTCTTAAAGTGGCCGTACGACGGGTAGAAGAAGTCCCAATCACAAAATTGTGTGGACCTTTCAACAAAGAAATATCCTTTTTATAACTAACCAATACATCATTGGTTTCTTCTCTTTCTGTAAATGCTATTAATTCCAGATCATCAGGCAATTCTGACTGTACATCTTTGGCACTATGGACAGCAATATCAATAGAGCCATCACGCAAAGCCGTTTCAAGTTCTTCAGTAAAAATACCTTTCGAACCAAGTTTAGAAAGTGTTTTATCTAAGATTAAATCACCTTTTGTCTGAATAGTAATAATTTCAGATCCAACACCCTGCCGCTTCAATAACTCTTCAATATGGTAAGCCTGCCACAATGCCAGCCGGCTTCCCCTTGTACCGATTCTGATGATCATTTCCATCCTACAAAGATACGTCAAAAGTCTTACGATTTATAACTTGTCTGCCTTTGGTAGTTACATCATAAGCACTTGGTCTTTTTCTTCTGCCTTGCTCCAGCATTATAAATAATAAAGACAGAAAAAAGGGCATCATTGGTATTTTATATCTTACAAGCGACCCAAAGTTGTAACTGGTAACACCAACAGAAAAGGCAAAAATGATTGTGAAAACTACGCAAAAGAGGAAAACATAATCTTTAAAAAACAGTGTTATCAGTTTTTTAAAGCCGAGCCTGATAACAGCTACCACTGTCAATATCAACATTGCTAAGCTTTCCAGAGCTGCAAGTAACATTACTACGTTGTTTATTTCCCATAAGTAAGGGCGGTACAAGCTGACATTAATTGCAGGTAAAGCCAGATTTAACATCCCCAGCAGTGTTCCATCCTGTTCACCCAGATAGTAAGCAGATCCTTTTTCTGTTTTACCCACATAATAAATCCATTCTGCCGTATTTTTTGAAGTTTGTCCGATTGTGTCAATATTATATCTTGCACTATCAATAGTAATAATTTCAATAATATAAAGTGAAGCAACCATTGCAATTATTAGTAATAATGGTGACAAAACCATTTTAGTAAATCGGTTTTTTATCTGCGAAACATTGCTCAGGAACAACCACGCACCAGCAGCCGGGATAAAGCAGATCAAAATATAGATTTTGATCTGCTGAATTACCAATGCCGAAATAATAAAAACAAGAACTGCCTTAACAGTAACTTTTTTGTCAACAAAAAGTTGATTAATGGACCAGAATAAGTAACCCAAAGCGCCTATTGTAAGCGTATCTTTCATTAATCCGGAACCCCAGAAAAATACTGAAGGAACAAAAAAACAAGCCCAGGCCATGTGCTTTTTTAATTGTGGTTTGTGCTTGCAAAGCGTTGTATACATATTCCATAAGCCCATAAAGCTAATGAATGCAAAAAAAAATGAAATGACTACATAAGAGTTAAAACAAAAAACAGAGAATATTGACCCTACACGAATCACAAAATATGAGGCAGAGTCACACCACCAATATAATTGCGAAGTATATTTCATTAATGAAGGTATAATCTCACAACCGGAAGCAAAAATGAGCCTAATAGCATCCCATGGAGAATCTAAAAATGCATGGTTAATAACTGTAATTTGAGCAAAATAGTTAAATGTGTCTCCGCCTCCATAATAAAACTGATAAATGAGACCAAAGAAAATACTGCCAATAAATTTAAGTGTCAGCGCAGGAATGAAGTATTTGCGCTGTTGCAGATCTTTAACATAATAATGGCGATAGGCATAAGCTATTGTATATAACAATATCAAATAGAATGGAGCCAATATGATGTCGAAATAATCCAAGTAGAATAATGAATAAGCTTTTTATCAAATATAAAGTTTTCAATGAAAAAACGCTTAACTCCTACATACAATATTAAGAATATTGCAAATGTTTGATTTTAAATTTTTTATTTCATTAATTTAACAAAATATAATTTTGCATTCATGAGTAGCTTACGCCTTGATATCATTGACAGAAAAATTCTGGAAATCCTTCAGAAGGATGCCAAAATTACCAATGCACAGTTGGCTAAAGAAATTGGGTTGTCACCAGCACCTACACTCGAACGTGTCAAGAAACTGGAACAAAGCGGATTGATTAAAAGCTACCATGCTACTCTCGATAAAGAAAAGCTTGGATTGGGTGTGAACATCTTCATTCTGGTTTCACTTTCAAGCCACAAAATGAATCAGATTAAGGCATTTGTTGACAAAATTAATACAATCAAAGAAGTTGTAGAATGTCACCATATTACCGGACAAGGGGATTTTTTACTGAAAGTATTGGTAAAAGATATTCCGGCTTATCAAAGTTTGATTTTGGACACATTGAGCCAGATCGAAGAAATAGGTAATATGCAATCTATGGTTGCACTTTCTACCTTTAAAGAGTCGAAAGTGCTTCCTATTCCATAGAATATATAACCGTTTGCTATTTAACGTAAATTCCGATTAATTTTTTTTCAACCACTCTTTCGCTTCATTATATGCTGTATGTCCTTTATCAGCATATTTTTTCACTTTCTCATAATACTCCTTAGCTGTAGCGTTGTCTTTCTCTTCGATAGCCATTTGCGCAATATAGGCCATTGACCACCAATAAAACCCACTATCATACATTTTCAACTCTTCCGAATATTTTATTGTCAGCTTCAGGTACTCTTTCGCTTTATCCCTGTTCGCATATCGGTACCGTTGTATATAGCCCAAATAGAAACAAGCATACCGCGCTGTCATCGCATCATAAAAAGGATATTTATTATCCGTTTTTTCAAGGACTTCTTTAGCTACCCGTTCAGTCTCTGTTATTTGGCCGCATGAATAAGTGATTCTCATGTAAAACCTCTGGAAATAAGGATTATCAGGATAAGTATCGCTCAAATATTTAATATACGGAAGGGCCTTTTGAGGTTGTATCGGCTCTTCTTTTGTAAAGTAAATATCCATCAGGTATGTCTGAGCTTCTACCCTTGTGTAAAAAGCATTGTTTGCAACTTCGGTCAACTGCTTTATTCCCAAACCCTTTTCTCCTTTACCAAAAACCATTACCACAGGTTTTAAAATAGAATAGTTTTCAGGAAGCCAAACGCTGTAATAGTTAGCAATTCCATCACCAAATAAAAACTCGGTGCTATATTGATTAGGCCCCTCTCCCTTTTTAGGAAGGTACTTATAGGCCCCCTTCGCAACTCCTGCAGCCTTTACCCATTTTCCGCGATCAGCAAATAAACGGCCTTTGAATCCATACGCTGCCGCAAGAAAAAACCGGGCTTCGGTATTATTCTCATTAGCATCAAACATTTTCTCAGCGAAATATATGGATGAATCCATATAAGCTATAAACCGCTTATCAATAGATTCATTGGTATCATTTGCGAGATACTTCCAGAACTCCTGTAAACCCAAAAGAAAATATGGAAGAGGGTGCCGAGGGTGTGCCGCTTTAATAGCATTGAAACCGGCAGTAGATTCAGAAAACTTAAAGTTGTACATACTGTTCAACGCTTCTGAAGACTCAATCTGCATTTCAACATCATCCATTAAATAATGTGTGGTATCAGCCGATTGAGCCTTCAACCTTAAGTTTATAGAGATCGTTAATAGAGTTATTAAGAGTAAACTTCTCATTATCCAATTACGGGCTTAACTTTGTTGTTCCTGGTAATTTTTACTTCGGCTAATTTAAGGTAATTTTTCACATGCAACTACTACAACAACTTTGCCAAATTCATTCGCCTTCCGGCAATGAAACGCAAATGAAGGAATTCATATTGGATTATGTCTCCCAAAACGCTGCTTCCTGGCAGGTTCAGCCCGAGATTATTCACGGACCGGAGTTTCAGGATTGCCTGATGTTAGTTTTTGGCAAACCGCGCACAGCTGTTTTCGCCCATATGGATTCTATCGGTTATACTGTACGTTACGATAATCACTTAGTTCCTATCGGAGGGCCGCATCACAAAACCGGTCATACTCTTGTCGGCAAAGACAAAAGTGGCCCCATTACCTGCAACCTGGTTTATGATGAAGATTCTAATTACCTGGTTTGCGATGCGCTTCATAAACTGGACCGTGGCACTGAATTGGTATTCAAATGCGATTTCAGGGAAACAGAAGATTTTGTACAGTCCTGCTATCTGGATAACAGGCTAGGTGTATGGACGGCTCTTAAAGTTGCAGAAACACTTAAGGACGGTGTACTTGTTTTCTCCTGCTATGAAGAACATGGTGGGGGCACGGTTCCTTTCCTCATAAAATACCTGTACGAGCGATTCCAGATCCGACAGGCATTGGTTTGTGATATTACCTGGATGACAGAGGGTGTAACCCATGGTAAAGGCGTGGCTATTTCTATGCGCGACACAAGAATCCCACGCAGGAGTTACCTCAACAGAATTATTGAAATCGCTAAAAAAAGTGGCATTAACTATCAGCTAGAAGTTGAAGGCGCCGGCGGGAGTGATGGTAAAGAACTTCAGTCTTCTCCATATCCTATCGACTGGTGCTTTGTAGGAGCACCAGAAGATAATGTACACACCCCAGATGAGATTGTCCATAAAAAGGACATTGCCTCAATGCTGTCTATGTATAAAGAACTGATGCGCAAACTATAAGACAAAAGACGTTAGACACTAGATTTTAGACAGGAGAGTAAAAAAGTTATTTGTTCTCTTATTACAATAGATTCGTATTCTTCTCATATCTAGCGTCTCTTGTCTAAAAATCTTTCTTGTCGCTAAGAAAATTTTTCCCAACCTTTACATTCTAATAAGAAAAGAAATATGTTAAACATCGTACTCTTTGGCCCTCCGGGTGCAGGCAAAGGCACTCAAAGTGAGAAACTGATTGAAAAATATAAACTGGCACACCTTTCTACAGGAGACCTTTTCAGAAAACACCTGAGTGAAGGTACAGAACTTGGTAAGCTTGCTCAGAAATATATGAATGATGGCAACCTTGTACCTGATTCTGTTGTGATCAGTATGGTTGAGGATAAAATCAAAGGAAGCCCTGATGCTAAAGGTGTGATTTTTGATGGTTTCCCTCGCACTGTTGCCCAGGCAGAAGCTTTGGACAAAATGCTTGCTGAAAGAAAAACTCCGATCAGCGGTATGATTGCCCTTGAAGTTGAAGAGGAAGAGTTGAAAAAACGTATCCGTGAAAGAGGAAAAACTTCAGGCCGCGTTGATGATCAGGACGAAGAAAAAATCAATAACCGTATCAAAGTTTACCTGGCAGAAACATTGCCTGTAGCTGAATACTATAAAAAACAGAATAAATTTAAAGGCATTAACGGTATCGGTGAGATTGACACTATTTTCAATCAGATCTGTACAGCAGTTGATTCTTTGAATTAATCAATAAAAAAACCATGAAACAGGCGCTTTCGACTTCGCTCAAGCATCTGTTTCATAAAAAAGCCGTTCCACAAATGATTGCGGAACGGCTTTTTTTATCTTTTTCCCAGCAAAGCTCCTAAAAGTCTTCCCGCACCTTTTACAGAATACTTGACCAGGAAGTAATCTAAAAGTTTTACTAATATCTGGTTAGAGTGTCTGTGTTTGTGATCTCCATGATGCTTGTCGCTGAGTCCTAAAACGTTCTCAAAAACATTTTTATTCACAAACTTTAACGCGCCTTCTATTCCCTTTGTCTGACCGTCGTTGAAAGGTGAGATATGATGCCAGATGACGCTCATCGTATTTTCACGCAGGTAGTCAATCTTCTTCATCAGTACCTCTCCTGAAGCTTTTGTATCAGACTGAAGTTGCTTACGGGCGTTCTGCAGGCTCTTTATGTCTTGTATCTTCTTCATATTGATTATCGAAAATAATCTTAATTATCTGATTAGAAACCGGAATTTCTATCCACGGCTTCCTGAAAGTAAATACGACCACCATTAGTACCAATAGCGCAATAGAGACAGAGCCAAAACCATAGAAGTAATTTCCCCCCATTTTCTCGGATAAGAAAAGACCTAGTAAGAAACTTGCATAACCTAAAAAGAAGAAGAGAATAATGGATACCACAACCAAGGCTGTTAATAGTCCGGCTATTCTTGCTCCTATCTCTATTACCGTAAGTTTGGTGAGTTCAAGTTTATTGCTGAAATGCTTCAACGCAGCACTTTTCAACTCACCAAAGAAGTCTTCACTAGGATGTTTTTCAGTATTTTCAGTTGTAGTTTCCATAATTTAAGCATCGGATGCTTCGCCATCATCAGTTAAGGCTGATAGAAAATCTTTTCCTTTGGCCAATTCGTCACCAAACTCCTCCTTTAGTTTCTTTGCTTTATTCTTTAATTCCGTCAACACTTCATCACCGTCATCTGACATTAGTAAATAAACTACTCCGGCACCTACTGCGGCACCCAGCATGAAAGTCAGAAAGTTTTTTGTAGAATTGTTCATATAGGTCGAAAAGATATAAAAGTATATAAGTATTAAACGTCAGTAAAAATATTTAGGATGGATATGGGCCATTTTATCTGTCGTCGGCAATCCTTTCCTTGTTAGAATAAGTTAGCAAACATATGTGTAAAGTACCAGTAATTTTTAAAAGAAAAGGAAGCATTTAAGCTTCCTTTTCTTTTAAAAATTACTTTTCAGCTCTGTAATAGAGCGTTGAGCTATTTTCTTCTCTCAGGATTTCATTTGCCAGACGCTGAATATCTGCTGTAGTGATTTTCCTGATAATATCTATTTCTGTATTAACCATATCAATATCTCCCAGGTTTGCCGCAAAAGCAAGGCTCATAGCCCTGTTCAGTAATTCTACCTCTGAAAATACCAAAGTAGATTCTGCCTGATTTTTTACTTTCGTCAATTCATCCTCATTTATCGGTTGTGAAATTACTTCATCCAGCAATTCCTGAATAGCTTTTTCGCCATCTTCAATACTTACGCCTTCGTTCAGCTTTCCTTCCACCACAAAAATCCCAGGCTCATAAGACGCCATTACATAAGCGGCAGCCGAATTGAAGAGTTTTTTTTCTTTTACTAAAACCTGATGAAAACGGGATGATTCTCCGCGACCAAGAATATCGCTCAGCAAATCAGATGTATGGAAATCAGGGTGCATACGCTCCACCATATGATATGCCTTATAAATTGCGTCCAGGGGTACTTTAGCACTTACTTCCTGTTTTCTTGCTACTGTTTGTTTTGGTTCCGCAGGCAGGTTTCGTACATATTTATTTCCGGCAGGAATAGGGGCAAACCATTTTTCAGACAATGCTTTTACCTGTTGTATTGTTACATTTCCGGCAACTACCAGAATGGCATTAGCCGGAACATAATACTTAAAGAAGAACGCTTTTACATCTTCCATTGTCGCATCTTCGATGTGACTGATTTCTTTACCGATAGTAGCCCAGGAATAAGGGTGTTTCTGATAAACCAGAGGACGCAGTTTTAACCATATATCACCATAAGGCTGATTCAGGTAACGTTGTTTGAATTCCTCTATTACTACTTTGCGCTGTACTTCCAGTACATTCGGATCAAAAGAAAGACTTAGCATTCTGTCAGATTCCAGCCAAAAGCCGGTTTCTATATTATTGGCAGGTAATGTCAGATAGTAATTAGTAATATCAGGTGATGTGAAAGCATTGTTTTCACCACCTACACGCTGCAATGGTTCATCAAACGAAGGGATGTTTTTTGAACCACCAAACATCAGGTGTTCGAATAAATGAGCAAAGCCAGTTTTTTCAGGATTCTCATCACGTGAACCTACATTATAAATAATGTTCATCACCGCCATGGGTGTACTATGATCTTCATGGACAATTACTTTCAGCCCATTTTCCAAGGTAAAACTTTCAAATTTTATCATAGTGCGCTTTTGGCAATTTGGTCTTCTTTAGGGTGGTAATGGTAATGAATTAAATCTGCAATAAGACCTGTCCATCCGGTTTGGTGGTTTGCACCTAAGCCAACACCACTGTCACCATGGAAGTACTCATAAAATAAGATATTGTCTTTGAAGTGCGGGTCTACCTGTAATTTCGGAGAATCACTGAAAACAGGACGCTTGCCTTCTTCATCATTCATAAAAATTTTCATGAGTCTGTATGAAAGCTCCTCTGCTACTTCTTTCAGGTTCATCATATTTCCTGAACCTACAGGGTGCTCAACCTTCACTTCGTCTTTGTAGTAATAATAGTATTTCATCAAAGACTCAATGATCAGGTAATTGAGCGGGAACCAGATAGGACCTCTCCAGTTCGAATTACCCCCGAACATACTTGAGTCTGACTCACCCGGATTATATTGTACTCTTAAAACCTCATGTTCTGTTTTGAACTCATAAGGGTTGTCTTTATGGTATTTAGACAAAGCCCTCAGCCCATAGTCAGAAAGGAATTCTGTTTCATCCAGAATTTTGGTGAGCATACGTTTCAAACGGCCTTCACGGATCAGGGAGAAACGCCTTCTGACACGGTGTTCGTCTACCGGGCGGGTTGATACCAATGCGGTAAATTCAGGACGGGTAGCCAGAAACCACTCCATTCTTCTTTTGAAGTGTGGAAAATCTTCCACAAAATCGGCCTCCAGTGTTTCTACTGCAAACAATGGGATAATACCTACCATTGAGCGAACCTTCAGGTGAGTGAATTCACCATTGTTCATGTTAAGTACATCATAGAAGAAACCGTCTTCATTGTCCCAAAGATCAAGGACGCTTCCGTAAAGGTTAC
Source organism: uncultured Bifidobacteriaceae bacterium (assembly GCA_964572965.1). Taxonomy (GTDB): domain Bacteria; phylum Bacteroidota; class Bacteroidia; order Cytophagales; family UBA9547; genus CAZNHL01. The sequence goes on along the minus strand of CAZNHL010000038.1, from coordinate 9,696 downwards.
CTACTGCTCCTGCGATATAAAGGAAGTGCTCAAGGAATTTGGAAGCTGTATCTTCATAAGCCGAGTTTACTTTTGCCAGTTCCAGTGAAATACGCAACATATTCAAAGAATACATCGCCATCCATGAAGTAGCATCGGCTTGTTCAAGGTGACCGCCTGTAGGCAATGGCTGGCTACGGTCAAACACCCCAATGTTATCAAGGCCAAGGAAGCCCCCCTGGAAAATGTTTTTCCCCTCGCTGTCTTTCCTGTTTACCCACCAGGTAAAGTTGATGAGCAATTTATGGAAAACACGTTCAAGGAAATTGAAATCGGCATGACCGTGCAAATCCCTTTCTATTTCATAAACCCTCCAGCAGGCCCATGCATGCACAGGAGGGTTCACGTCTGAGAAAGACCATTCGTAAGCAGGAATCTGCCCGTTCGGGTGCATATACCATTCTCTCAATAAAAGAATCAGTTGTCTTTTGGCGAAATCCGGATCTACAGTCGCCAACGGAATACAATGGAAAGCAAGATCCCAGGCAGCATACCACGGATACTCCCATTTATCAGGCATGGAAATGATCTCCATGTTCTTTAAATGCATCCATTCTTTATTTCTTCCGTGCAAACGCTGCGCAGGAGGTGTACGAAGGTCACCTTTCAGCCAGGCATTCACATCGAAATAATAAAACTGTTTGCTGATCAGCATTCCGGCAAAAGCCTGGCGCTGAATATTTCTTAAATCTTCGTTATCAATATTCTTCTGAAGTTCTCTGTAGAATATGTCGCACTCGTCTTTTCTTTCCTGATAAATTGCCTGAAAATCACCAAAGGGGTTTGCGTTAGGCCTGTCGCACAAACGCAGACGCACTACAGCTTCTTTTCCCGAATCCAGCGTCAGCTCATAAAGAATAGCCGATTTGGTTCCGAAATTTTCAGGGTTTACTGTTGCCGGGTTTCCGGTAATCACATAATCATTGATACCATCTTTCCAGTAGCCGACTGCATTTTTGTGCCCATGAAGTTTCCCTTCATTTGTGTCATTTTCACAGAATAAGGCTTCGCCTTCTCCCTCATAGTAAAAATGGAAAACACCCAGGTCTTTGTGTTCAACCAGTAATTCATTTTCTTTTACTTTGGAAATTTTAGGGCGATAGGGGTCTGTTACCCAAGACCAGTTATTTCTAAACCAAAGCTGAGGCAGTAACTGAATTGTTGCCATGTCAGGCCCACGGTTGATTACGCGCAGGGTAATCAGGATATCGTCTTCCTCTGCTTTTACATATTCTGTGAAAACATCGAAATAGCGGTTTTTATCAAAAACACCGGTATCAACCAGGTTGAATTCCGGCTCTTTTTTACCGCGCATTTCATTTTCAAAAATCAGTTGTGAATATGGATACTCTGTCTGCGGATATTTATAGAGCATTTTCACATAAGAGTGTGTAGGGGTACTATCAAGATAATAGTAGTATTCCTTCACATCTTCGCCATGGTTTCCCTGATTACCTGTTAGACCAAAAAGGCGTTCTTTGATAATCGGATCCTTGCCATTCCACATGCCAAGGGCAAAACACAAATGTTGTTTTACATCACACCAACCGTTAATTCCGTCTTCTCCCCATCTGTAGGCGCGGCTCCGTGCAGCATCATGCGGTAAATATTCCCAGGCAGATCCATCAGCACTGTAATCTTCTCTCACTGTTCCCCACTGGCGCTCTGACATGTATGGCCCCCAACGTTTCCAGTCACGATTGTGACGGGCCATGTAGGTTCGTTCTTTTTCTGGATTATGACTCACTTCTTATATATTAATTCGTTTAGATAGGGTACAGACACTGTCCTTTTACAAGAACGACATTCAAACGGTAAAATTAAAAATTAGCGACTAATTCTTTCTTATATTTTAACTGCAATGAAAACATTTTTACGATAGACCAAGCATATATTCTGTTGAACAATGGCGCATACAGGCTTAGGGCTGTGGCCTGTAAAAGACGGTAAATGTGTAGAAAATACCGCGAGATGGGCTTTAGAAGCAGGTTATCGCCATCATGCTACATAGTCTATGCGGTCAGACAATGTAGCTATTCCCAAATCAATTTATAAGGAACGAAAACATGAAAGTTTTTCATGTTTTCTATTTTCAAACCGGTGAAGCCGACATGAAATACCTCAACTTTCTAGCCGAAAGCCTTCGTATTTTCGTGGGATCTGACGAAGGAGGTATAAAGAATAAGCCCCGGCTTCGGGGCTTATTTTATTTTTCTGATGTAGAATCCGGTCTTACCCGGAAAAACACTCTTCTATCCCAATTATGATTTTTCTTATCGTAAGCAAAGTAACCATTTGGCCATTCAATAAAGTCTTTGTTAGCAAAATTTTCAGGAAGTGTATCTTTCTCAAGAGTTATCTCAAACAAAGACGGAGCCACTTCTTCAATTTTGGCAGGCTGCATAATATTTGTTAATAAATACTCTTCCAGATCACTTACACGATTTGTCGTGCTGTCCCAGCGGAATCTGCCAGAAGAGCCACGTCTGTCTCCTTCATGAATACTAGGCACTATACGAGTGATAAAGAAATATTTGTAGCCGTCTTTTCCTTCATAAAAGCACAGCAGTTTCATCGAATCAGCTTTCAGAGAGTAATATGCATTACGGGAAGTTAATGTTGTGTCCCAACGATCTTCCATTTTTGTCCTGCTTGGCAATTTATCCATGAACCGGGAAAGCTCCATTTTAATCAAATGAGCGTCCTTTTCACTAATAACTTTAACCGGCTCATACTTGTTAGATTGACAAGCGTTGAAGAAAACAGCAATAACAATAAATACGAATATTTTTTTCATGTACTTCTAATAAAATAAGGCAAGCCATTAAGCTTGCCTTAAATTTAACCAATTAAATAAAAAATGTTATAATTAGTATACTTTGCTTTGTGGGTCAAAATTCAACCAACCAGATTCCCAGTTCCAAGCAGGAGCAGGAGCTGTATCGAATGCTCCTCTGTAAGTAGTAACAGTCCAGAAAGAAGCATCAGTCAAACCTGTATTTGTAAAGTCTGCACCAGTTTTGGCAGGAGAGTTAGCAGCTAAGTAACCTGCTTTAAAATCGTTAGCAGGATTGTAGTCAGTAGATGAAGAATTGTCATTAGCCAATACATCAGTACCGTTTGTAGCGCTAGAGAATACGTTTTTAGCAACAAAACCAGTTGTATCATTATTGTTACCTGCCGTGAAAGCTGCACGAGTCTGGACAACACCTACTACGTTGTTAGTGAATTTCAAAGCACCACCTGTTTTGTCAAAGTTAACACCAATTGGATAGCCAAGGATTACAGAGTTAGCAACAACCAAACCAGAATTTCTTCTGATATGAGCAGCATGCTGGAAATTAGCGTTGATATTACCTTTAACAAGAGCTCCTGTTTTATCATCTCTGCTTACGAACAAGAATGGTCCTAAGATTGAAATGTTAGAGAACTGTGCAGTAGTTTGTGGAGTAAGTGAAGAACCTGCAGCATCGTTATCAGATTCGAAACCGTTTGAACCAGACTGATCTGCAAGAGTAGCACCTCTTAAAGCAACACCAAACTGAACTTTACCACGGTAACCGAAATCTGTATCGAAATCGTCATCCCATCCTTTGTAAGCAACCAGGTATTTAGCGTTTACTGAACCACCAAACCACTCGAAAGAATCATCTCCACCGAAAGAAGCCTGAACGTGTTCAACAGTTGTACCAGAACCAACTGAGCAGAAAGTTATAGAATTGATTTCTTTGTTTGGAGCATAAGCAATACCAGCATACTCAACACGTACATATTTCAATGAACCTGAGTTGTCTGCTTCAACATTACCGCCATACAATCCATTATCAGTACCAGAACTTACAGAGAAGTCTGTAGGACCTTCCATTGCGATTTTATCACCTTGATTGTTTGGAGCTTTTCCACAAATGATGATACCACCCCAGTCTCCTGTATTTCTGAAACCAGCCGGTGCATTAGATGTGAAAACGATTGGGCTTGTTTCTGTTCCGTTAGCAATCAGCTGACCGCCACGGTTAACAACTAAAGCTGCTTTTGATCCTTTATCAGCCAAAATAACAGTACCTGCAGGAATTGTCAATACTTTTCCGCTTTGCACATAAACCAAACCTTGCAGTGTATATTGCTTAGTAGGATCTAATGTCTGAGTTTCAAGATTACCTGATAATACGTTTATTTTTTGAACATTTGGTGATGAAGCATCATCAGATTTTTTACAAGCAACAGCACCAAGGAATGCTAATGCCAACACTAACTTTGAATACTTTTTCATTTTTTGTAAGTTTTCTTATTAAAGTTTTTTACCCTTTTCGGTTCGATACAAAAGTATAATCCCAATGTTAAGTCAGTGTTAGCAGCCAATTAGCAAATGTTTACATTAACGGGGCTGTTTGGGCGCTATTTAACAGAAACATCATAAAGCGGTTTTTAATATTTGTTTTAAAATAAAAAAGGGGATTCCCTTGGCGGAAATCCCCTTTTTCTTTCTATTTCGGATTAGAATTTATACCCAAAACCTAATGTGAAATATGACCCTTTTTTATAGGTAGTTACAGTCTGATCTGCTGCACTACTTTTATAGTCTCTGTCACTATCTTCTTTCAAAATAAACGATTGGTTCAATATATCCTGAATACCAGCTTTAACTTCAAGGTGTTTACCAACAGCCTTAGTAATAGTCAAATCTATTACGTTACGCTGAACCAGATAAATAGACGCCAGAGATGATGAACCAATACCAACATAACGTGGACCGAAAACATTATACAGTACGTTTACCTGTAATCTTGACTTCTCATCATTGAAATACAGACCCGTATTCACTACATATGGAGACTGTCCTTGTAGCGGTCTTCTCAACACCTCATTTACCTGTCCAGGTGTAGGGTTCAGATTTACTTCACTTTTAATTAATGAACCATTGAATAAAACAGAGAATTTATCCAAAACGGTACCCGGAGCCACAAAGCTCAATGACTTTCTCAGTTCGGCTTCTAACCCGTAACAAGTTGCTTTAGCGGCATTAGTATAGTAGAAAGCCAGGTCATTACCAGCTCCCGGTTCAACAGCCATCTCAATTGCATTAGTAATATCTTTATAAAAAGCGCCAAAAGAGATTGATTCGTTCGGAGTCGGGTAATATTCCCAACGTACATCATAATTGTTAACCGTAGCTATTTTCAACAAAGGGTTTCCTTTTATTTTCCAGCTATTTTCGAAATCATAGAAACCGAATGGTGCAATTTCTCTAAATTCCGGTCTGTTCAGCGTTTGAGCAAAAGCAGCTCTCACCAACATTCGTTTTGTTAAATTATAAGCGACGTTTATTGATGGCAATACGCTTGTAAGCGGGTTGTTTACAATAACCGGAGTTGAATTATCCTGTCGTTTTGAATCAAGTTTTTGCGTATTATGCTCAATTCTGACACCTGTAGCAATATTGAATTTACCCAAAGGTATAGTAGCCCCTACATAACCGGCAGCCATCGTGTTTGAAGCTGTATATTTGTTAGTACCGTCAGTTCCTTCACTCAGATAAAACCCATTATCTAAGTCGATGTGATCCGGAGAAAAAATAGTTTCCAGAGGATCGTTTTTATATTGTGCATCATAATATTTTGCACCTACATAAGACATCCATCTTGATTCAAACTTTCTTGACCTTTGTTCCAGGTAGATTCCGGCTCTCAGCTTAATACCTTCATTTTTGTCTGTCTTAGGAGTCAGTTGATGTTCAGCATTAATTGCCGCACCAAGAATATTTTCATTCAGTTTAGAATCAAAAGTAGAAGCATCATTATCGGTTGCCTGTGAAGGTATTGATACTATGAATGGTTCATTAGTTCCCATTTGTCTTAAATAACCGGCTCTTCTGTAGTTCGGTTCTTTTTTGCTGATGTTTGAAAAACCCAATGTCCAGTCAAGTTTGGTTTTTCCATTTTTCAATTCATGCTCTCCGCCTAACTGACTCGAAATTATACTTCGTTGTTGATAATATAAACCACGGCCAAGTACATCGGTATTATCTGCATTATCTGTTCCTGTCTTAATTGTCGTTTGAGCAATACCACTTTGATTGAACATATTTCTAAGTTCAATTTTATTTCTGTGATTTAACGCCAGACTAAAATTTGCCAATGCTCCTAAACGAGATGTTTGTTCAAGTTGCTCCGTTTTATAATTAAAGACTAAATTGTTAGGTGTTACCGATTGCGTATAATCATAATTATACCTCTTTCTTTCTGCCGATATAAACTGAGACGTTTTAGAATAGTTTACAGCGATTATCGTACTCAACCTTTTTGAACCAAACTTATTTACCCTTCCTAAATCTATACCCAGACGCATATCAGGCAAACTATTAACATTCGTTAGCCCCCAATCAGGGTTCAATGACTTAGCTGCTGATTCTTGTGTCGGCCTGTCAAACTGAATAGACTTGTCGTTAAGATTTGTTGGAAACGAACTTGGTAATTGACGGTTAAGATTTCCCAGACCCAGTACATCAGCACCATAAGTTGTTTGTGACTGGTGTGTTGTAAAAGTTGTTCCAGATCTGTAGCCCAAACCAATATTTACATTTGTATAGTTTTCTGATACTGAGTTTTTTGTATAAACTTTTACCAAAGAACCTGTCATATCTCCGATCAATTCAGGAGCTCCTGATTTATAGACCAACACCCTGTCAATCATACTACTTGGTATCACGTCAAAAGCGAAAGCTCTTGAATCGGTTTCTGTACTTGGTGAGTTTACACCATTTAGCATTACACCATTATAACGTTGGTTCAAACCACGCACCAGTACAAATTTGTTGTCCTGAATTGTTACACCCGGTACACGAGACAAAACCTGTGCTGCATCTCTGTCCTGCGACTTGGAAATCTGCTCGCTGGAAATACCACTTACTACCTGCTCGCTTTCTTTGATCTCCATGATCACGGCAGATTCAGTATGTGTTTCTTTTACACCTACAATCACAACCTCTTCCCCTTGTACTACTATCTCCTTGATATCAATAAGACCCAGGTCTGTTGCTTTGCCGGCTTCTACCGTAGCGCTGATTGTTTTCTTGCTATATGAAATGAAATTGATGATCAGGTTATAAGTGCCTGGTTTCACATTTCTGATTTCGAAGCTTCCGTCGATGTCTGTCGCTGCACCTTGTGTTGTTCCTTCAAGAAATACACTTGCGCCGATAATGTCTTCTTTAGACAATGAATCTTTTACTATCCCCTTGATGGATCCTGTTTGTGCAAAAGCACTGATACCGATTAAAAGGAAAACTGCTGTTAATAGATTTTTGAACATATTCTGTTTCAATTTACAGCTACAAAATTAGCTGTGGTCTATTAAGCCAGTGTTAAGCAATCGTTATTAGTCTTTTACATTATGTTAATGATAAATTCTTGTAACATGCATTAGAATAAGCCAGAACGGTTTCCTGTTAACATTGAATTAACAAAGCTTTCTATACTGTTTTGGTATGCTTAACGGAAGCAATAAATAGTGAAAGAACAGAGTTCTTTATTTTAAACATCTGAGAATATTATTAAATGATGACAGAAAGCTGGAATCGGAAATTCCTTTACATTTGTCTTTAATTATAATTGTTTCAATGAAAAGGTTATTACTATATATAATAGGTTTTTTAAGCTGCACACAGTTGTTCGGGAAATCGCTTTCCCCTGATGTTAAGGTAAGTCTCCTTACCTGTGGGGCTGGTACAGAGCTATATTCTACTTTTGGGCATTCTGCTATCTGGATCAGTGACCCTCTGAGCGGAACAGATATTGTCTACAACTACGGCACTTTTGACTTCAACACACCTAATTTTTATGTAAAGTTTACACGAGGACAATTACCTTATATGCTGGACAGTTCTCCGTATAATGATTTTGTTCAGGAATACATCTGGGAAAACAGAAGCGTATATCAGCAGACCTTAAACTACAGTCAGGCACAGGCTCAAAGGTTATATGATCTGCTGGAAGAAAACATTAAACCTGAGAATAAATTTTATAAGTACGACTTCTTTTTTGACAACTGCTCAACACGCATCCGCGATATTCTGCGCAAAGCTACAGACAGTCAATTAGAGTTTAAACCATTTCAACAGCCTGACAGTACTTTAAGGGTTTTACTCGACCCGGGTGTAAATAATATGCCGTGGACACAATTTGGTTTTTACCTGGGGCTGGGGAGCGTTACCGACAGAAGCGCTACTTATGAAGAAAGAATGTTTCTGCCCAAGTTTTTAATGCATGCAACTGACCATGCACAAATGGGAGGAAAGCCATTGGTTACTCAAACCCGTGAAATTTTTAAGGCATTGCCCGCTGAAATTGAAAAACCTTCACCTATTACACCTGCAGTTGTATTCTGGAGTATTTTTGTAATCATTGCCGTTATTAGCTGGTTTAATTTTAAATCAAATACTGGTTTTAATTTATCAGATCATCTGCTTTTTGGTTCTTTGGGCTTATTCGGATTTTTCATTTTATTCCTTTGGTTCGGTACTGATCATGCTACTACTAAGAATAATCTGAATATAATATGGGCTTTTCCACTCCATTTTGTTGTTGTTTTCCTTTTTAGGAAACCAAAATATCAGGCTTTTCTGAGAAACTATTTCCTTTTTGTTTTCATATTTACTGCAATGATGATAGCAACTTTCGGTTTTTTCCCTCAAAAGCTTCATCCTGCTGTACTTCCCATATTATTAAGTATTATTGCCAGAAGTTTCTTGCATTGGTATCGATTAAATAACCAACTGAAACAAGAAACAGTAACATCTTAACGTTTGCATTTGATCATCCATTTTTAGCTTAAAGCTATTTTATGAACCGTTTAGACGAAATTACACGCCAGGTTACCGAACTTACAAAAGAAGTAGGGGCTTTTATACAAGCTGAAGCTGTACAGTTTGACTGGTTCAAAATTGAACAAAAAGGCTCGAACGAATTGGTTTCTTATGTAGACAAAGAAGCTGAACGGAAATTAGTAAAAGGTTTAGAAGCCATTTTACCCGAAGCGGGTTTCATAACTGAAGAGGGCACAATTGATAAAGTAAACAGCAAGCTGAGCTGGGTTGTTGACCCTTTAGACGGCACTACCAATTTCATGCACAGGGTTCCGACTTATGCCATTTCCATAGGTTTGAAACAAGGAGACCGCATCATTTCCGGTGTAGTACATGAACTTAACCGAGACGAATGTTTTTATGCCTGGGATGGTGGTGGTGCTTATTGCAACGGAAAAAATATTCGTATTTCTAATGTCAACAAGCTTTCTGATTCATTAATTGCAACAGGCTTTCCTTATAGCATGGATGATAAAGCCCGCCAATATATGGACATCATCCGAAGTTTTCAGGAAACCTGCCATGGTGTAAGAAGGATAGGGTCAGCAGCAACAGACATGGCTTACGTGGCCTGCGGAAGATTTGACGCCTATTTTGAGTTTAACATCAAACTTTGGGATATTGCCGGAGGTATTGCGCTTTTGCAGGAAGCCGGAGGTAAAGCCACTGACTTTACAGGAAACATAAACACCAATAGAGTAGATCAGATAGAAATCCTTGCCGCTGGTGCAATACACCGTGAAATGATCGATCTGATAAGTAAACACTGGAAGTAATTGAGAATTGAGTCCCGCTAA
>CAZNHL010000037.1:28029-43980 GCA_964572965.1 uncultured Bifidobacteriaceae bacterium | reverse complement strand
CGACCTACTGATTACAAGTCAGTTGCTCTACCAGCTGAGCTAAGGAGGCTGCTTTATTGTGATGCAAAAGTAGAAATAATATGTGAATATGCAAACGCTTAACGATAAAATATTCCAAAAAATATGCCATTAAACGACATATAACTCATTATCAGCACGTTTGTCACTTACTTTTTTCAGGTTATTTTAATCCCATAATGTATAGCCTGCTTCGCACTTACTGACCTTTGCAAATAAAAAGGGCTACAAGTTAAATCGTAGCCCTTTTCTTTATTCTTTTGTTTGAACTTTATACCGATTTCAGGATATAAAGCTGGTCTTTCAATTTTTTTAATTCGACTTTAGCTTCATCAATTTTACCAACCAATTCTGCTTTCAGGCTTTCTGCATTTTTTGATTTCGCAAAGAATTCCATGTTATTCACCCAAATGGCGATATCATTTTCAACCTGTTTGATCTTATTCTTAATAACCTGCTCTTTCTTCTGAAGTTTCAAGCGTGCATCCGGAACTCCTTTTACTGAAGCTACTTCAAAAATCAGCTTATGGCGGGTTCTTTCATCTTCATCCTTCACAAACTTGTCCAGGTACTTCTCAACAGCCTCCATGAAACGGGCTTTGATCTTGTTCACCTCATTTTTAGGCACAAAACCGATAGCGTCCCACTCGCTCTGAACTTCATCCAGATCTAATGCGGTAGTTGCTTTTTCAACCTTCTCACATATTGCCAGCTTCTTATCAAGGTTTTCTTTGAATTCTTCCTCTTTTACAGCGTTAGCACCACGTTTTTTATCGAAGAAAGCATCACATGCTTTTTTGAAACGCTCGAATATTTCGTTGCTTTTCTTGTTAGGAACAGCTCCTATCTCTTTCCATTTTTTCTGAAGGTTTTTAACTTCTTCGGTTAAAGCATCAGTTACTGTTTCCTGGATAAGTAATTGTTCTACCTGTGTCACCAAATCTTCTTTGGCTTTGAGGTTGGCATCCCGCACGGCATCAATCTGTCTGTAGAAGCTCTTTTTACTATTGAAGAAATGTTTGAAGGCAGTCCAGAACTGCTTGTTAACATCTTTTGCTTTCTCTTTTGCAATGAAACCTATCTTGTTCCATTCTTCTCTGATTGCAATAATTTCATCAGACCTTTTGTTCCAGGCATCAATACGGTCAGAAGAGAAATCAACCAGCTCCTGAAGCTTTGCCAAAAGTGCTTCTTTAACCTGTTCGTTTAACTTTTGTTGCTCGTCCTGTTTCAGAAGATATTCCTTCTTTCGTTCATATATTTTATCAGAAGCAGCTTTGAAACGGTTCCAGATTTCTTCCTGGCTTTCTTTAGGGATCGGGCCTAAATGTTTGAATTCCTGATGCAACTCATTCAGGTCCCGTAACGCTTTGTTCAAAGACTGCTCATCAGCAAGTTTTTCTGCTTTATCGCATAACTCTGCTTTTAATTCCAGGTTTTTACGTCTGTCAAGTTCCTTAAGCTCATCAAAAATTGTTTTCTTATCATAGAAACGATTTATGAGCGCATGGTAATTATCCCAAAGTGCCTGATTTTTATCGGCCGGTACCTGACCTATTTTTTTCCATTCTTCCTGAATTTCCTTCAACTTGTTAAAACTCAGGTTTGTTTCTTCGTTATTAACAAGCTCACGCAAAGTCTCCAGCAAAGTTTGCTTTTTACGGAGGTTCACATCTTTCTGGCTGTTTAATTCATTCAGGTGTTTACTAAAACGTTCTCTAAGTTGTCTGAAAGCACTTTCTGCTTCTTTATCCTGTTGAGAATAAGTAAACTCGAAATCATCTTCCTCACCACCGTTTGCAATAAACTTCTGCAATGCTTCATTCTTCTCCTCTTCAAGAAGTAAATCAAGGTGAGACTTTATCTTTTTAGCCGTATTAAAGGCTGTAGAGACATTCGATTCTGACAACAGATGTTTCAGTGATTTTTCCAGATCTTGTTTGCTGGAACGGGAGTAATCTGTTTCTTCTATCTGATTTTCCTCGTCATGCTCCTCAGGAGTTGCATTTACAGCCTCTTGATTTGCATGTATTTCTTCAGTCGCGTCAGAAAAGAAAACAGTGAGTAGCGCTTTCATCTAAAAAACAATTATAATTATCTTGTAAATATATAAGTAATTTCTTTAAAAAATCAAAAAAAGGGCATTTGCTTAATTCATTCGAGGATCAAGCGGATAATTAGCATACATTTTATATTTACCCCCCATTTGTTTCAAAACAGTTCTCCAAAGTTCATCTTCGGATATTTTAAAAACATACTCCTCATTCGCAGGTGTTGCAAACCAGGAATTCCAGTTGGCTTCTTTTTCCAATTGTCCGTTGGACCAGCCCGAATAACCTATAAAAAAGCGTATCTGGTCAGGATCAACCAAACCATCACGCATCATTGTCTTCAATTGATCAAAACTCCCTCCCCAATAAACACCCTCACAAACAAACGTACTTCCCTCCAGCTCCTCTCCTAAACTATGTAGAAAATGTAAAGTCTGATGCTCTACAGGCCCTCCTACAAAAAGCTCATAGTCGGGCGTTCCTGCATCAATATCAATCACATCGCTTAAAACCAGATTTGATGAATGGTTCAGTACAAAACCAACAGAGCCTTCTTCATTGTGTTCACACAATAAAACGACAGAACGTTCAAAATTAGGATCAGTCAAAAATGGTTCTGACACTAATAAGAGTCCTTTGCCAAGCGATATGTTATTTGTAGCATCCAATGTGCAGCGATTATCAGCAAGTATATAAAATCAACCTAGAAATAGAAACATTTTTCTGGTATTCTTTTGTTAAATAAAAAACAAAAACTGATTATGACGCAGAAAGAAACAAAATACCTTTACTTTTAATATACGAACATCATTAATTTTGTGCCATAAAATTGCGCTGCAAAAAACCATGAACATTAATATTTCAGCAATACGACAAGACTATACAAAGGCCAGTCTGGACATTACAGATGTAAACCCTGATCCTCTGAAACAATTCAAAAAATGGTTTGAAGATGTTGTCAATGCTAAAGCCGATGAAGTAAACGCTTTTGTCCTTTCGACTTTAAACAAGGAAGGACACCCTTCTTCAAGAGTAGTTCTTCTGAAAGAACTGACAGACGAGGGTTTTGTTTTCTTTACGAATTATGAAAGCAATAAAGGTGCAGAAATAGCAAACCATCCTTATGCTGCTATTAATTTTTTCTGGAAAGAACTGGAAAGGCAAGTAAGAATAGAAGGAAAAGTAGTAAAAGTATCGGCAGAATCGTCTGATACTTATTATAACAGTCGTCCGGAAAGCAGCAGGATTGGTGCATGGGCTTCTCCGCAAAGTAAAGTAATTGAAAGCAGAGAGTTTCTGGAAGAACAGGAGAAAAACTTTACCGGTAAATTTAAAGGAATGGCTATTCCAAGACCGGCTCACTGGGGTGGTTATTGTATCGTACCTGCTAAAATAGAATTCTGGCAAGGAAGAGCATCACGTCTCCATGACAGAATTCTCTATACCAAAACAGCACAAGGCTGGCAATTAGACCGGCTGGCGCCATAAAATGAAAGGCTCCGCAGATTTTGCGGAGCCTTTCGGTTTATTAATGGTTCAGGTCTTTATTTACCTCACTTCTGAAATGAGCAATGAACTCTTCAACGGTGATAGAACCTACATCGCCCTGGCCATGGCGACGAACGGAGATTTTTCCTTCTTCCTGTTCTTTTTCACCTACAATCAGCATAAACGGTACCTTCTGAACTTCGGCATCACGAATCTTACGACCGATCTTCTCGTCGCGCTGATCCATAAAGCCCAGAATATCTTCTGCTTCCAGTTCTTTGAAAACCTTCTGTGCATAATCGTGGAATTTCTCAGAAATTGGCAATACCGCGATCTGTACAGGTGACAACCACAACGGGAAATTACCTGCTGTATGTTCAGTCAATACCGCAATAAAACGCTCCAAGGAACCGAATGGCGCACGGTGTATCATTACCGGAGTATGTTTCTGGTTATCTGCACCGATGTATTCCAATTCAAAACGCTTAGGTAATTGGTAATCAACCTGGATTGTACCAAGCTGCCATTTTCTACCCAAAGCATCTTTCACCATAAAATCCAGTTTCGGACCATAAAAGGCAGCTTCTCCCAATTCTGTAACAGTATTCAGCCCTTTTTCTGCTGAAGCTTCAATAATGGCCATTTCTGCCAAAGCCCACTCCTCGTCAGTACCGAAATACTTAGTTTTGTTTTCAGGGTCACGTAAAGAAATCTGAGCTACGTAATCGTGGAAACCTAAAGATTTGAATACATACAAAACAAGATCAATCATTTTGATGAATTCTTCTTTTACCTGGTCACGTGTACAGAAAATATGTGCATCATCCTGAGTAAAGCCACGTACACGGGTCAATCCATGCAATTCTCCGCTTTGTTCATAACGGTACACTGTTCCGAACTCAGCAATACGCAAAGGTAATTCTTTGTAAGAGTGTGGTTTGAATTTATAAATCTCGCAATGGTGCGGACAGTTCATCGGCTTCAGTAAGAATTCTTCATCCACATCAGGTGTTCTGATTGGCTGAAAAGAATCTTTACCATACTTTTCATAGTGACCTGAAGTAACATAAAGTTCCTTCATCCCAATATGGGGCGTAGTTACCAACTGGTAACCGCTTTTGATCAAAAGTTTACGCATAAACGCAACCAGACGGTCACGAAGCATATTTCCTTTTGGTAACCACAATGGTAAACCACCGCCAACACGCTCAGAGAAAGTAAACAGTTCTAACTCACGGCCAAGCTTACGGTGATCACGCTTCTTGGCTTCTTCGATCATGTGCAGGTACTCTTCCAGCTCTTTCGCTTTAGGGAAGGTAATTGCATAGATACGGGTCAGCATTTTATTTTTCTCGTCTCCTCTCCAGTAAGCTCCTGCGACATTCAATAACTTAGCAGCTTTGATGAAACCGGTATTCGGAATATGCGGCCCGCGGCAAAGGTCTGTAAAATTACCCTGCGTATAAAAAGTAATCTTTCCGTCTTCAAGGCCTTCCAGTAACTCCAGCTTATACTCGTCTCCTTTTTCTTTGAAATAAGCAATAGCATCTGTCTTAGAAACATCCTTGCGGACAAATTCCAGCTTCTGTTTTGCTAATTCGAGTATTTTCTTTTCGATGGCTTCAAACTCTTCCTGAGAAAAATCGCGTCCCCCCAAATCAACGTCATAATAGTAACCATGCTCAATAGCAGGGCCTATACCAAATTTAATACCAGGGTATAATGATTCCAGCGCTTCGGCCATTAAGTGGGCTGAAGAGTGCCAGAATGTTGCCTTTCCTTCAGTGTCGTTCCAGGTGAGGATCTGAATAGATGAATGCGTAGTAATCGGACGAGCCAAATCCCAAACATCTCCATTCACTTTAATCGCCAGGGAATTTCTGGCAAGACCTTCGCTGATACTCATAGCGATGTCATAGCCACTAACCCCCTCCTGGTACTCACGCACCAAACCGTCAGGCAAGGTAATTCTAATCATAATGTATCGTTTTTGTAATGACTGTGTGCAATTGAATCGCGCTTCATTTGCAAATTTATTCTTTCCAGCATTTTTTGTGCATCAAAAGCTGTAGAATCTTTTTTTATCACTTTATCTAAGAGGTCAATCGCGAAATTCATTTTACCTGTTTTTTCGTAACAAACTGCCAGGTTATAATAACTGTCTTTATAGTTTTCCTTGAATTTCAATACCCGCTGAAAATATTGCTCTGCTTCAGGATAATTCTTATTATTTAAGGCAATCATGCCCAGGCCATATTCTGCTTCATACAGAGATGGTTTCTGTTCTACAGCAATCTTATAATACCGTGCAGCACTGTCAGGTAAATGTTGTGAATACAAAATATTTCCTTTCTGATAGTTTAACAGGTAATTGGTAGAGTCATAACGAATACCTTTGTTAAGCATCTCAATTGATTCCTTTATGCGTTTCTGTGCAAGAAAAGTCTCTGAAAGATAAAAGTACGTTTCCGGCAGATTAACCTGATAGTAGATAGCTTTTTCAAAGTTCGCAATTGCTCTCACAGTATCGCCCATCACGTTGTACACAATGCCTCTGTAAATATATGAGCTTGCATAAAAAGGAGCTTTATTGATACTTATGTTCAAAGCATCAAAAGCCTGCTTATACATATTCAGTTTCAGATATATAAGACCGCGTAGATTATAAAACTCATAACCTTCCATACCCAGTTTCTCAGCTTCTGCCAATTCATTCTGAGCCAGCCTGTAGTTACCTGCATTTGTCAATAAAAATGCCTTCCAGAAATAATAATCTGCCCTTTCATCATTCAGTTCTATTGCTTTATTAATGTCATTGAGAGCAGACAATTCATAACTGGCATCAAAAAAAATTTTTGACCTTAAATAATAAAGATGATCGTCTTCATCGTCTTCTTTAATGGCATCAGACAGCATACGCAGTGTTGTAGCGGTATTAAAGTTTTTACTGCTTGGTAAAGCTTGCATACGGTCGCTTTTATTGTCGCCGGAACCGCATGACAATAAAACACCAGTAAATAACAAAGCTATTATAAGACGTAGACCCATCTGAACAATAAAACCAAATTTACGCTTTTGCATAAAGCCACACAAACGATATTACAGGGTAAAGTAAGCAGAAAGCTTTATCCCGAAGCGATCAAAGCCATAAGGCTGATCTAAATAAGTCATTCTATGTACAAAGGCAACACGTATAAACTTAAGAATATTTTCAACACCATAAAAAACTTCCACGTAGGGGTCGGCACCTAAACCCTGGTAAGCCGGCCGGCCATCAACAGTCCGGTACTGTACAGGAATATAATCCAGGTTTCGGGAACTGACAGCACCTTCAAGTACATTGAACCCTGCCAGTTCTCTGATTTTCAATCTCTTTAACAAAGGTACACGGTTAAAGAAAAAGCCTTCAAACTGATGCATGTAGTTTACAGAAGCCCATCTGTCACTCACAAATTCAAAATAATTCATGGTGTTATAAGCGGCAGAGTTGTAGAAAAAACTCTGGTTACCCTGATGCAGCTTCAGCAATGGATAAGGAGCCCCTTCCAAATATGCTCCCGTACTGAAATGGTAAGTTCCTTTTCCAAAAACACCCAATCTCAAAGTCTGTTTTAAATCAAGATTCAAACGCTGATAAGTAAAATCTCCCTCCAGCATGCCTTTTGACGCCACTGTTACCCCTGCAGTTATAATCGGAAACTTTTTTGTACCCAAACTGATGCGCTCGTTACCTGATTGCAAAAGTAATTCCTTAAATGCAAAGCGGCCTTCAAATGTTATTTCTGTATTTCTGAAATTAGTTGAAGTACCTCCTGCGACTCCCCGTTCAGGATCATTATAATAACCAAAATTAAAAAGTGGTTCAAAATACATGGAATTCATCCTTATCCTACCCGTCAGTCCATTGGTAAACTCACGCCCGATATACCCTCCTGAATAAGTTGCATAATATGCTCTGCGGTACCTTGACCACCTTGAGAAGGCTTCCAGTAATGCATTACTTCTTAAGTCATCGAAGCTATAGGCAAGCTGCCCTATGTCATAAAGGTGGTACACAGCTGCTTCTGTCCAGTGCCTCCGTGAAAACAGGTATTTTGCCTGAAAGCCATACTTCGCTGTTTCGTCCCGAAAACCATAAGCCAGGTAGCCGGCCAGGGTAACTTTCTTACTGAAATCACTATTGGTTTTTCCGCCAATCCTTAAGCGCAGCCCTTCACGTGTGTTATATGCAAAAAGTGCCAGGTAATGACCGATATCAAGTTTTCCGACTTTATAATAACCACTGATAGAGGTTTCAACAATTTCCACATAGGCGTTAACAACCGGCAGCTTCCTTAATGTGTCTATCATCATGAATACACTCTTTTCAGCATCCGTAAGCGTATCTGGCCTATGTGCTGCCCAAAAACTCTTATCCTGTATTTTGGAGTCTTCTGCCACACTAATCTGCTCCTCGTAAAAATCGGCAGACCGCGGCCTGTTTATATAAAACTTCTTATTGGCTGAATAAAACTTGGCAAGCATACCGGCAGTGCTGTCTGCAAGTTCTGCCACATCAACCAGTACCCTGTTTTTAACAGGAAGCCATGGGCCGGCAGCAGTTGGCTCCAATTCCTGCTGGATCCTGATTTTGTCTATAAAATTGACATTGGCTCTTTTATCAATAGCAGCATCAATACGTTTGATTGCCCAGCTCGAATCAGTGATCCAGATGCTGCCTGTAAATGCAAGATCCAAAGGATTCTTTGGCTGCATATCAATTCGGTAACACCAGTAATTATCAACAAATGAACTATCTATTAAAAAGAACTCATAATACACTTTCCAATTATCAGAAATTGGGGATACAACATCTTTATTAAGAATGCTCAGATAGTTTTTATAAAAATTATATTCCTGGAATGTACCACCTACAATTTGTGAAAGTACTGAAGCATCGTCCATCCCAACACCTGTAATATGTGTTGCCTGCACTTCCTCCCGCGTACGGTCAGGGTTGTTGGTCTTGTAAATTTTAGAGTAACTCTCAGAAATGAATAAAGGTAAAATTGGTCTCCCATCTTCACCGGCAATCTTCTGAAGGCTGTCCATTAGCTGTCCGATCTGGCGAAACAACTTTCTTTTCTTTAACTTATTTGAAATCTGATCAATATCCAGCTCAATCTTATTATAAGATTCGTACTCATAAGCTGTCAGATTACGTTTGTCATTTTTTGACTTATTGGCTACTGCTTTTCTGATAATAGCATAGGCCGGATTCTCTCCTGCCTTGATTACTACTTCGTCTAACTTATGGCCTTCATCGCCTGCAAGCTGGAAATCGATTCGCTGGGATTGTCCTTTTTTAACAATTTTCTCACGACGCTGATAACCCATTGCCATACATACCAGCGTATCTTTAGCTTTGTCAGTCCTGATCTCATACATCCCGTCAAAGTCTGTCTGAGCGCCGATTGAAGTGCCTTTAAAAAAGACATTCACAAAAGGTAATACCTCACCGGTACCACCATCAGTCACTTTACCGGTAATGACAGTCTGTTGCCCATAAGCACAAACTGTCATTACCATAGTAAGAGCTGTAAAAAGAGATTTAATAAAAATGTGCTTGTTCAATTAAAATATGCCTAATTGGTCCTGATTACCATTTTTTACGTCAAAGTCAATGGTATCACCCACTTCCAGTTCTCCATTATCCTCTTCTGCAGCCACAGGTTCAATCAGATTGACACTTACTACACGATTCAGAGATAACCTATTCCCCAGAGCTTTCCAGCCTTTTACATCTATTACTTCTGACAAATCAAGTACAGATTTCTCCTTCTCCTTGCCTTTTTCAACTTCCAGCTCAACCTGTGGGTTGTCAAGTGTAGAAACCAGTATCAGTTTTGCTCCTTTAGCATCGCTGATAAAGCTGAATTTCTTCCCTAATGTAGCTGTTTCAACTTTAAAACGTTTCACTAAATGGTTAGTACCGTCAAAGTGGATTGCTGAAATAATTTTCTCCTGGTCAAACTTGCCAATATGAGCAATGTTATTTGCTTCATATCTGTTTGTTAGCTCAAAAGAAGTCAATTCATAATTACCGGCTTTATCAATGACCAGGATTTTATCTTCTCCATTGAAGTTACCGATATGCTTACCTCGCTTATCAGTATTCAAACGGCCGATTACTATATCATAATAAATATCAATGCCGCCAAGTGTTGATATGCCGGCTGTTTTGAAAGTGATCTTTCTGACAGGATATTTTGTCAGGATATTCCCTTGTGAAGCACGCCCTTTGATTTCGATGTTAGCAAAGTTAAAATCAAACAACTTCACTCTTGCCGTTGACGAAGGGGTAAGCTGTATAGCAACAATCTCTGCTTCTCCATTAGCATTCGCGGTGAAGTAAAGCACCTTAGAACCTTTATTGCCCATAGTCAGGTCGTATTCCTTATCGCGGGTAATAGCTGTTACCTGGAAACGCTTCACCATTGATCTGCCCGACTTATTGTCCAGATAGATCAGGTTATAGACCATCCTGTCGTCGGTTTTCTTGAAAACTCCGGCATGGATAATATCTTTACCGACAAAAACCTTATCGCCTATTTTGACCACTTTACAAACCCCGTCTCCACGGAAAACGATGATATCGTCAATGTCTGAGCAATCGCAGATGTATTCGTCCTTTTTCAGGCCATAACCGATAAAACCTTCTTTTCGGTTGATGTACAATTTTTCGTTAGCAGCAGCAACTACAGTGGCAGAAATTGTCTCGAATGCACGGATTTCTGTTTTGCGCTCACGCCCTTTTCCATATTTATCAAGCAGGCGCTGATAATAGCCGATAGCGTATTCTGTCAGATGTTTAAGATTGTATAAAACAGTCTTGATCTCATCTTCCAGTTGCTTCATGATTTCATCCGCCTTCTTCACATCGAAGCGCGTAATGCTGCTCATTGGTTTATCAATCAGCTTCTTATAATCTTCCGGAAGGATTTCTCTGTAAAACTGAGGAAAGAAAGGTGTAAACAATTTGTTTAATACCTCAACCACAACCTCAAAATTTCCTGATGTTTCGTAATCAGGATGTTTGTACATACCTTCCTGAATGAAAATCTTTAGTAATGAACTAAAGAAAATTCTTTCTTTAAGTTCATTTAACTTTATTTCAAGCTCTCTTTTGAGAAGATCCTTAGTGTTGAATGTGCAAACTTTCAGAATGTCATTTACATTCATGAAACGAGGCTTCTCACCTACGATCACACATGCATTCGGCGAAATAGAGCTTTCACAATCAGTAAAAGCATAGAGTGCATCAATTGTAATGTCTGGAGAAACACCCGGCTGTAGCTGTATCTGTATCTCTACATCTTTCGCTGTATTATCAACTACTTTCTTAATTTTAATCTTTCCGGCATCGTTTGCTTTTACGATACTTTCCATTAAAGAAGTTGTAGTTGTTCCGAATGGTATATCTTTGATAACCAGCGTTTTTTTATCTAACTCCTCAATCTTTGCACGAACTCTTATTTTACCCCCGCGCTGGCCACCATTATAGTTGGACACATCCACCATACCACCTGTCGGGAAGTCTGGATATACATTAGGTTCCTCTCCTTTCAGTATACCAATAGAAGCGTTGATGAGCTCGATAAAATTATGAGGCATGATCTTGGTAGAGAGACCTACCGCAATCCCTTCAACCCCTTGCGCCAGCAACAAAGGAAACTTTACTGGCAAGGTTACCGGTTCGCGCTTACGACCATCATAAGATGCCTGCCATTCAGTTGTATCGGGGTTAAAAACTACATCCAGGGCAAACTTTGAAAGCCTTGCTTCAATATAACGAGGAGCCGCTGCACTGTCACCGGTACGTACGTCACCCCAGTTTCCCTGAGTTTCAATCAATAAATCTTTCTGACCCAGTGCTACAATTGCATCGCCAATAGAAGCATCGCCGTGCGGGTGAAATTGCATAGTTGTACCGATGATGTTGGCCACTTTATTAAAGCGTCCGTCATCAAGTTCATACATCGCATGCAGAATACGTCTCTGTACAGGCTTCAAACCATCTTCAATGGCAGGTACAGCACGCTCAAGAATTACATAAGAGGCATAATCGAGAAACCAGTTTTCGTACATCCCCGAAACAGGAATGACACCTTGCAGGCTCTCGTCTTTATTCGTATTGTCTATAGAATCTTCCGGAAGTTCTGTTTGATCCATGTACTAGGGCTAATAATACGCTAAACTACGAAAATTTATGATTGATAGAAAAACTGATTACCTGAGTTCTGCTAATATTTTGATTAGAAGTCAGATAATAGACATTAGATTTCTGACAACAGACACTCAATAATCCATTGTCCCCTATTCACTTATAAAACTTTTTACTAATCCCTATTGGCTGGCAACAACAAAGAACTGTCACCATAGCTAAGAAACCTGAAATCATGCGCTAAGGCATACTGATACACCTTCTGCCAATCGTCACCCAATAAGGCAGCAACAAGCAGGATAAGCGTACTTTCCGGCTGATGAAAATTAGTCACAATGCCCGTAATAATTCTGAATTTAAAACCAGGGACAATGAATATCTCTGTTGAACCGCTAATCTCTGTTAACTGATTGGCTAACATATAATCCATGATTGCAGTAAGACTTTCCTTTTTAGTAAAGCCGGAAGGTTCTCCAAAGCCACTCCATTGTGGGATTTTATCAAGATAATCTCCGGTCCTGATCAGATTTACCCCAAGCCAATACAAGCTTTCCAATACTCTTGTAGAAGTGGTACCTACAGAAATAATGACCTCATTGTTAATCAGATTTTCGAGCAGGGACTTATTAATCACAAACTGTTCATTGTGCATCACATGCTCACGGATGTCGTCTGTTTTGATAGGTTTGAAAGTGCCTGCTCCAACATGCAAAGTCAAAAAATCAGTCTCAATTTTCTTTTGGTTAATTTCTTTCATTACCCTTTCGGTAAAATGCAAACCTGCTGTAGGAGCAGCAACCGAGCCTGTAGGATCAGCATAAACCGTCTGATACCGTAGCCTATCGCTATCATCAGCTTTACGGTTCATGTATGGAGGCAAGGGTAATTCTCCTATTATTTCCAATAATTCAAAGAAATTCACCTGGCCATTCCATGTAAACTCCACCGTAAAAGTACCGGCATGATTTTCCAGCTTTGCCACTTTCAGTAATACTACCTCTTGTCCGGTTATAATCTCTCTTTCCAACAAAACTTCAGGTTTCCATTTCCTGGCATTGCCGACCATACACTCCCACCTGGCACTACGACTATGGGTGTCCTGACGCAGATTTCCTGTTTGCTTCAGACAGAAAATTTCAACAATATGTCCGTTTGGTGTTTGAAAATGAAGACGCGCCGGAAATACGCGTGAGTTATTAAATACCAATAGGGATTCTTTTGGCAAGTACCGGCTAACATTCCTGAATGTGTTTTCTGTGATATTACCCTGTTCATATACTAATAACTTACTGGCATCCCGGTCATCCAGCGGCTTGTCAGGGATACGGTCATCGGGTAAATGATAGCGATATAAATTGAGGTCTATTTGCGGTAACACTGGGGTCATGCCGCAAAGATAGGGAAATGTGCTTAAGGTGTCTTAGTGTTAAAGTACATAATGAATAAAAGAACTCACTAACCTCGCCGATATCGATTCCAACAAAATGCATATCCATATCAAAGGCACTAAAGTAACACTTTACTCTCCGAGAAATTATTGATACTTTTAATAAGGTATTTCAAAGAAGATAAGCCGAAAAACACTGCTGTTTAATGCTTCTTAGTCTGCCACTTAGTCAAGTACAAAATCTTTATAGGACATTTCAGGACGACAGCATATAATGAAAGAAATCATTGACAAAGCATACGATGTTTTTTCAAAATACCGGGCTAATCTGCCACTTGACGTTTGCACAGACTGTTGTATGACAGTAGAAAACGCAGGCCGGCTTGCCAGTTTGCCTGTAAGACAAATCCCTATTGAACTTTTGACAGAATATAACGATAGTGCAAAGCCTGCCAAGACAGAAATTGAAGAAGTAAAGCATTTCCTGCCTAGATATTTAGACTCGGTTTCGCAATTCAGGTTTCCTTCACACTCAGCTGAACTTACATTTTCAAGACTAACTCCGTTTGACAAAAATGAGTGGCAAGAAACCGAACTTGAGCTTTTAGCAACGTTTGCAACCGACTTCTTCAAGCTGACATTAAATACGTATCCGATACCTTCTTTCTGTGATAGAATTGACACTATCTTAATAATGTTTTGGCTTGGTCATTTTAATATAGAAATACTTTTAAAAACCTGGGAACAGACTGACACGCCTGAAAGCGTTTTACACTTCAACGACCTTTATTTCCAAGGATTTAATGAACATGACAGAAGTGAGCTTTTTAGCAGCTTTGGAGACAAAGGCTTATGTCGTGTTTTGAGTAATTGGCTGGAAAATGAAAAAACAAAGGAGATTTTTGAAACACGAATAGAAAAAATAATATTAGGCGACTATGAGCTTGAAGAACGGACAATAAACGAACTAAATTTACTCTATGAAATCATTAAAAAAGAGAAGTGAAGTGAAACACTATTTCCCCAACCTGCACAAAGCTCTGTTCGTTAGTGATAATCCGGAATAATTCCGCGTTTTAATATTATATCATGATTCACAGCAATAAAATCATTATGGCCAGACTTCTGCTTATTGTTTTAGTTACACTATTTTTTAATTCATCTAAAGCCCAGACCAATACCCTGACTTTCCAAACAGAGGAAGAGATCACACAATACACAAGAAATTCTGCTTATAAAGTTTTAAACCCTTCCGGAGATGTAATAATGGAGTTTGATAAAACAAACGTTTGTTTTTCAGTTGACTTTGATACATCAAATATTGGTATTCTCTACCTTTTTCCTTGCGACTATGGTCATGCTAAACCGGAAAGCAACGGAGTATACGGATTCATTTCAAAAACAGGTCACATATTGGTTGAACCACAATATAAATGTGATAACGACATGTTTTCATCCGGTATATCAAAGTATTTGTTTTACACTAACAGAGCATTAGTAAAATCCGATCACAACAGGCACATATACGTTGATTCAAAAGGGAATAAAGTTCTTCCTGTAAACAAATCGTCTTATGCGTATGCGACAGCTTTCAACAACGGAATGGCTTCTGTAGCCTTATCTTTAGCAGATCCGAAAAATATACTTATTGATACTTCCGGAAACAATGTTTTAGCCGGTGTCGAATATGACCATTTGGGAGTATCAGGAATATCATCAGACTTACCTCAGATTGAGGGATACTTTTTAATTATAAGGAAAAACCATTCTCAATTTGCAGTATTAGATAAAAATCAAAAAGAATTATTTGCATTAAACCTAAAGCAGAATAACATTCGATACAGAGTCAATGCTCACTACAAACCCATCCTAATAAATAACCAAAAAGAAGACGGCCTTCTCTATATTTATAAAACCATAGCTGATGAAGCATCATTAAATAGCGATAATACAAAAGCCATCCAACATGGAATGATTTGTGGTTTAAACGGCAATCCTTACACAGACTGGATTGAGATGGATTTATATGAAAATTTCTCCGTATTAAACTCAAACATTGTCTTAAGTAATTCTCAAAAGACAATAGATGCAATAAAGATTCAGCAATTACAAAAACATGACAGAATTTCAAATCAAAACAAAATCCCTGATAACTTTAAGTTTGCTTTTACTAAAGATGATTTAATAAGAATATTTAATAAAAATCAAGCCAACATGACATTCAGAGAATTTTAAAACCACCACCAGGCGGGTATTATTTATTCTTTTCAGGGCCCTGCCCCTATTTTCCCATCACTTTTTATTAAGCAGGGCTGAGAGATCTGTTTTGGGAGATAGAATAGCGGACTTCGACAACCTACAAAAACCTAAACACTTGAAAATTTAAAATTGTCTGTACAAAAATTCAACATAAATGGCCAACATAATTGAATATTGTAAACTGTTTTCTCAACTTACCGACAAAGCTGCAGCAGACCTATTGCAGAACTCTACAACAAAATACTATTCAAAAGGTGACTATATATTTCAGCAGGGAAAAATCTGTGAACACTTTTACTTTATTGATGAAGGACTTGTAAAATGCTTTTTCTTTAATAAGAGTATTGAAAAAGAATTCGTATTAGGATTCTTAACCGAAGACTCAATGTTTTCATTATATGACAGTTTTACGACCCAGACAAGCTCTAACCTTAATCTGATTGCATTAGAAAACACTACCATAACAGTTATAAGTTATGAAGCGATGGAAAATCTTTGTCTACAGCATCATTGCATAGAGACACTCTACAGGAAGTTAGTAACTA